>JBMDXB010000122.1:0-4204 GCA_048594885.1 Vicinamibacterales bacterium | reverse complement strand
CCCAGGTCCGTCGCCGTGGTGAACACCGCCAGCCGGCCCGGCGTGCCGGACGTGACCAGCGGGTCGATGGTCGACGATGCCGCGCTGAGGGTCCCTTTCGCTCCCGCCGGCGGATCGCTGGCGAGCACAAAGGCTGACGCGGGTTTGCCGCCGACCGTCTCCGCATCGGCCGCCTTCAGCGCATACGGCACCGCCACCAGCATCACGCGGGGCAGGTCGCGGCTCGCCACCGAGACCTGCAGCCAGCGCGCTTGTTCGGCGCGGAAGATCTCCAGCGGCATGGACACGCTTGTCCCGAGATACGCGACATAGCGGCCGCGCTCATCCGCCGTGATTGTCTGCGTCTCGCTCCACAACAGCGTGCCCCCCTCCGCCTCGTCGAACAACGCGAAGGTGACCGTCTGCGTCCCGGAGAGCGCCGTGCCCGCGGCATCGGTCAGGATGCCCGACACCGGAATCAGACGCGTGGTGGGTGAAGCGGCCGGCGGGTCCTGCGCGACGACGACCGACGCACTGGAGGTCACCGCGACGATGAACGCGAACGATAGGTACTGGCCGATCCGCATAGAACCTCCCGATGGCTGAGACACGGGGAGGCCCGCCGGCATTCTACACTGTGCACACGACCAGCAATCCAGGCGCGCGTCGGAGATGCCGGCGCACGCTTATCGACGGAGAGCCTGTTCCAATTGCCGCAGCCGCTCGTCCTGCATCTGCAGTTGCTGCTTCAAGAGGTCGGTTTCCGACTTCAGTGCGTCGTTTTCCGCTTTCAGATCCCTGATCGCCTGCAGCATGTAGAACGGGAGTTGGTTGTACTTGACCGCTTTGTACCCCTGGGCGTCGGTCGTCACGAGGTCCGGCAAAACTGCTTCGACCTCTTGCGCGATGAGTCCAAATGAGCGCGTGGAACCGAAATGGCGATCGGGAAATTGCTCGGCGCGCCAGGTGAAATAGACCGGTTCGAGGCGTGCGACGGTCTCGAGACTGCGCGCAAACGGCGTCACGCCCTGCTTGAACCGCCGGTCGGAGGCACACACGCCGGCAATCACGCTGCCGTCGCCGTCCTTTACGCAGCCGGTGCTGCCCGTGCCGACGCGGATGTCGCCCCTGACATCCAGCTTGTCGAAAGGCGAAAATGTCCCGATGCCGACTTTGCCGACGCCGGAAAACGTGGCAATCACCTCACCGCCGCTGGAGGCGGAGAGAGCGGTTCCAGTGTTCGAGTTCGCCGTGACGCCGATGCCCGATCCGCTCTGTCCGATCACACCGTTCCCGCCGCCGCCGATGTTGGCGGCATCGCCCACCACCGCGTAGTAGCCCGAGGCGCTCGTGCGGCCCCAGAGGGCGTTGCCTGTGCTGCTGAACACGTCGAGTTGGTACGTGAGCGGCCACACATCCGTTGTTCCGATATTGACCTTCCCGTCGGGGTGAATCCGCATGCGCTCTGCAAACGCCGTCGACCCGATCGGGGTCGTCGTGAACTGCAGATACGTCCCGTTGGCCGTGTCCGTCCAGTTCTCCGCCGCGCGGAACATGACCTGCCCCTTGCCTCCGGTAAACCCCGACGGCGCGTAGCCTCGCACCGCCAGGCCTCCGAGGATGTCGTTGGTCTGCACCGGCAAAGGCGCGAAGACCGTGCCGCGGGCCGCGCGCGACACCAGCGGCAGCGCGCCCAACGCGTCGCTGTACACGTCGAAGAATGCCCCCGGCGTCTCGGATGCCGCCAAATGGAACGGCGCCGCCGGCGCGCCCGTCCCCACCCCGATGTTCGTACCTGCCTGGAACACGACCGAGTCGCCCAAGTCCGTCGCCGTGGTAAACACCGCCAGTCGGCCCGGCGTGCCGGCCGTGACCAGCGGGTCGATGGCCGACGATGCCGTGCTGATCGTCCCTTTCGCGCCCGCCGTCGGCTCGCCGGCGCGCACGAACGCCGAGGCCGGTTTGCCGCCGACCGTCTCGGCATCCGCGGCCTTCAGCGCATACGGCACCGCCACCAGCATCACGCGCGGCAAGTCGTGGCCGGCGACCGACACGGCTAACCAGCGCGCCTGTTCGCTCCGGAAGATGTCCAGCGGCAACGCGGCCGCCGCCCCGAGATACGCCACATATCGACCCCGGTCGTCCGCCGTGACGGTCTGCGTCTCGTTCCACAGCAGCGTGCCGCCCTCCGCCTCGTCGAACAACGCGAACCTGACCATCTGCGTACCCGCGAGCGGCGTGCCCGCCGCATCCGTGAGCGTGCCGGACACCGGCATGAGCCGCGTGGTAGGCGACGACGCCGAGGCGGACTGGGTATCCTGGGCGATGAGGACTGACGTGGTCGCGATCAGTGTGACGACACACGCAAATGATAGCCACCGAACGATTCGCATGATGAACCCCCGCTTATGGTTATGCACGTGAAAGCTGTAGGCAATGCGCCGGCGCCAGAGGGACCGACAACAGCCGGTGCGGTCGTATCTTACTTGAGCGCGAGTTGCTCCAATCGCCGCAGGCGTGCCTCCTGGACTGCGAGTTGTTGCTTCAACGCATCCTTTTCCGCCTTGAGATCCTTGATGGCCTGAAGCATGTAAAACGGCAGCTGGTTGTATTTGACCGCCTTGTAGCCCTCGGCATCGGTCGTCACGAGCTCCGGCAGCACCGCTTCCACGTCTTGCGCGATGAGTCCAAACGACCGCGTGGAGCCGAAGTGGCGCTCGGAAAACTCGTCGGCGCGCCAGTTGAACGACACCGGCTGCAGGCGCGCGACCGCCTCGAGACTACGCGTAAACGGCGTGACGCCCTGCTTCAACCGCCGGTCCGAGGCACACACGCCGGCAATCACGCTGCCGTTCGCGTCTTTCACGCAGCCTACGAGGCCCGTGCCAACGCGGATGTCGCCCGCGACGTGGAGCTTGTCATCCGGACCGGAGGTGCCGATCCCGACATTACCAGGTCCCGTGAACGCGGCGACGATGCTGCCCTCCGACGCGGCGTACAGAGCCAGGCCCGAGGTCGACTGGGCGCGGACGGCAATCCCGCTGTCCGAGTAACCTCGCACGCCATAGCCAGCGGGCATGGACGTTTCACCAGAGATGCCATCCCAAGCCGACCCGGATGCTGCCACGACCCGCAGTTGCGCAGCAGATACGACGTCGGTACCTATCCCAACCCGGCCGGTGGAATCAATCCGCATGCGCTCCGCAAACGTCGTCGAGCCATTCGGGGTCGTCATGAACTGCAGCAACGTCCCGTTGGCCGTGTCCGTCCAGTTCTCCGCCGCGCGGAACATGATCTGCCCCTTGCCCCCCGTGAACCCCGACGGCGCGTAGCCGCGCACCGCCAGCCCGCCCAGGATGTCGTTGGCCTGCACCGGCAACGGCGCGAACACCGTGCCGCGGGCCGCGCGCGACACCAGCGGCAGCGCGCCCAACGCGTTGTTGTAGACATCGATGAACGCCCCCGGCGTCTCGGATGCGGCCACATGGAACGGCGCCGCCGGCGCGCCCGTCCCGACGCCGATGTTCGTTCCCGTCTGGAACACGACCGAGTCGCCCAGGTCCGTCGCCGTGGTGAACACCGCCAGCCGGCCCGGAGTGCCGGCCGTGACCAGCGGATCGATGACCGACGAGACCGCACTGATGGTCCCTTTCGCGCCCACTGTCGGCTCGCCGGCGAGCACGAACGCCGAGGCCGGCTTCCCGCCCACCGTCTCGGCGTCGGCCGCCTTCAGCGCATACGGCACCGCCACTAGCATCACGCGCGGCAGATCGCGGCCCGCCACCGACACCTGCAGCCAGCGCGCCTGTTCGGCACGGAACGCCTCCAGCGGTATGGGCACGCGTGTCCCGAGATACGCGACATAGCGGCCGCGCTCATCCGCCGTGACCGGCTGCGTCTCGCTCCACAGCAGCGTGCCCTCCTCCACCTCGTCGAACAACGCGAACGTGACCGTCTGCGCACCGGCGAGCGGCGTCCCCGCCGCATCTGTCAACGTGCCCGACACCGGAATGAGACGCGTGGTGGGTGAGGCGGCCGGCGGGTCCTGCGCGGCCACCACCGACGCCGTGGAGATCAGGGCGAGGACGAACGCGAACGATAGGTGCTTGCCGATCCGCATAGAACCTCCCGATGGCTGATACACGGGGAGGCCCGGCCGGCATTCTATGCCTGCGCCACACGAGGAGCAACGCAGCCTTCCTCGGAGATATCGGCGCACGCTCCT
>JBMDXB010000121.1:0-77947 GCA_048594885.1 Vicinamibacterales bacterium | reverse complement strand
GATTGGTGATTGGGGATTGGATTGTCGATTGGTGATTGGGGATTCAGATTGCCGATTGGCGATTCGCTAATCCGCACTCAATCCACACTCCGCAACCAATCGTCAATCCGCACTCCGCAACCAATCGTCAATCCGCACTCTGCAACCAATCGTCAATCCGCACTCCGCAATCAATCGTCAATCCGCAATCCGCAATTCAATCCGCAATCCAGCAATCCCAATCCGAAATCGACAATCCCGTCAATCCGCAATCGACGATCGGCAATCCGCAATCAGACGAGGTTTACCCACCGCCAAGGGCGAGCGTAAGATGATCCGATGGACGATGTGCTGACGCTGATTTTGGGCGGCGGCCGCGGAACGAGGCTCTTTCCGCTGACGCACATGCGGTCGAAGCCGGCGGTCCCCATCGGCGGAAAGTACCGGTTGATCGACATCCCGATCAGCAACTGTCTGAACGCCGACCTCGAGCGCATCTTCGTGCTGACGCAGTTCAACTCTGCGTCGCTCAACCATCACATCGCGCAGACCTACCGCCTCGACGTCTTCTCGCACGGCTTTGTCGAGATCCTCGCCGCAGAGCAGACACCCGACAGCCCCGATTGGTACCAGGGAACGGCGGATGCCGTGCGTCAGGCGATGCGGCACTTCGCCGGCCTCAACGCCGATCACTACCTGATCCTCGCCGGCGATCACCTGTATCGAATGGACTTCCGCGAGATGATCGCCTCTCACGTCGAGCACCGCGCCGACATCACGCTCGCCGCGCAGCCGGTGAACCGCGCCGATGCGACGCAGATGGGGATCTTCCTGTTCGACACGGAAGGTCAGATCACCGGATTCGAGGAGAAGCCGAACGCGAAGCGGCTCGGGGAGATGCGCAGTAGCGTGCCGGCCGGGTCCACGGTCGGCGGCGTGACCGGCGACAGGCCGTTCGTCGCGTCCATGGGCATCTACGTCTTCTCCCGCGACGTACTGCTCGAGATCCTGCAGCAGCCGGGGATAGACTTCGGGAAGGAGATCATCCCGGCGTCGCTGTCGACCCACCGCGTCCACCCCTACATCTTCGCCGGCTACTGGGCCGACGTCGGCACGATCGACGCGTTCTACGACGCGAACATCCAGTTGACGCAGCGCGGCGCGCCGTTCAACTTCTTCCATCCGCGCTGGCCGATCTACACGCACCCGCGGTTTCTGCCGGCGACGCGCGCCTTCGACTGCCGCATCGACGCGTCGATCGTCGCCGAGGGCTGCTACCTCGAACACTGCGAGATCCACGACTCGGTCGTCGGCATCCGCACGAAGATCGGCGCCGGCGCGCAGATCTCACGCTCGGTCCTGCTCGGCGCGGACTTCTACGAAGACAGCCCCGCGAACCTCGGGCCGCCACTCGGCATCGGACGCGACGTCGTGCTCGACCGCGTCATCGTCGACAAGAATGCCCGCATCGCCGATGGTGTGCGTCTGGTCAACGACAACAACGTCGAGGAGGCCGACGGCGACGGCTACTACATCCGCAACGGCATCATCGTCGTGCCCAAGGGCGCGGCCGTGCGGGCGGGCGTGACCGCGTGAGTGTTCGAACTGTTCCGCCCGTCTCTCGATTCCCGCAGGCGCACAGAAGTAAACCGTTCGGACGTTATCTCGTCTAACGCACCAGGACGCCGGTGGAGGCTGGCGCACCTGCCCTGAGCGACCGCGAGCCACGGGCGAAACACCGGAATGAGGGGCCTCAATCACAGGAGGCTCCATGTCGTTGCTCATCGCGCTGGCGCTCAGTATCACGCCACACGCCGCCTTGGATGCACGACCTGCGGCGATCGACGAGGCGCTCAGATCGCCGCACCGGCACGTCCGCGCGGCCGACAAGCGTGTGTTCACCGCGCTCGCCGACGGCCTGCGGCGGTCCCCCACCTTCGCGCAGCTTGTCCGCACGCTCGATCGCTCGGACGTCATCGTCCATATCCAGTCGGTCGACCGGCTGCCCTCGACAGTACGCGGCAGGACGATGCTGCTGACGAAAGCCCAGAGCGCTGTCCGCTACGTTCGCATTCAGATCATCGCGCACGTGCCGCTCGACGATCTCGTGGCGCTGCTGGGGCACGAGCTTCAGCATGCGGTCGAAATCGCCTCGCATCCGGACGTGCGAACGGAGGCAGCCATCCGGGATCTCTATCGCAGAATCGGCGCGGGACGTTCCGATGCGCTCGGCTTCGACACCGAAGCGGCACAGATGGCCGGAACGAGGATCAAGCAGGAGCTCAGAGGGATCGCGTAACCGGCGGGATCATCCACCGAGCTTGCGCAGCATCTTCGGCGTGGCGAACCAGGCGAGATGGCCGGTGCCCTTCGGCGGCAGGACGTCGAAGTCGATCCGGCAGATCGCGCCCTTCTTGAACGCAAGAGGCACCCGGGCGCCGATCAGCCGCGCCGCGAGCTCGCCGATGTTCGGCTCGTGGCCGACGAGCGCGATGCGCGCCTTGCGCGCATGCTTGGCGAGTTCCTGGATGACCGCGGAGGGTGTGCCCGCCGGCGTCAGCGCGTCGACGGTGATCACCTGCGGCTTCGACTTGAGACCTTCCGCCAGGATGTCGGCGGTCTGCTTCGTGCGCGTCAACGGACTCGAGATGATCAGATCGAGGCTGACGCCCAGCTCGTTGAGCGCGGCGACCTCCCGCCGCAACCGCGCGATGCCGTTCGATGTCAGCGGCCGCTTCGAGTCGTCCGGATAGTCGTCCCCGCGTTCGGCCGCGATTCCGTGTCGTATCAGGTAGAGCTCGAGCATCGCCATGCGTGACTTTCAGCGTCGTGCGGACTGACGCGGCGCCGCCGCGGAGCGGCGGAGCGGCATCTTCAACTGACGCGAGCGTGCGGGATGCACGATCTGCGGGACCACCAGACGGCGCACGTCGAGCGCAATCTCGCTGAGCGGCTGCGCCATCGCCACGTACCGCCCGTGCAGCCGGCGCGATTCGTCGTCGATGCGCCGGGCGATCGTCGCGAGGCCCTTGCGGGGTGCGCGCGCACTGGCGGCCTGCACCGCCTCGACGTGGCTGCGAACGACCTGCAGATCCTGGATGCGCCCGAGGAGATCCTGAGCGCGGCGCAGCGTGCGAGTCAGAGGACCCGCCGCCTGCGCGCCGCTCTCCGCGGCGAGTTCCAGCCCGTAACGGAGCTTCTTGACGGCAATGCGCACCTGATGGAGACGATCGGGAGCATAGAGCTGTCCCGCTTCGTCGATGACCGCCTTCAGCCGCTTCGAGCGTTTCAACAGGCGCTTGCTGAGACTCTGGCGCCATTCGAGTGACTCGGCTGCGTCGATGGCTGCGGCCACCGATGCCAGCCTGCGGCCGAGCTTGGCGGCATCGACCGCATCGAGCGCCTCCAGCATCTCATCGCGGCGGCGCTGCCGCTCGGTAAGGATGTGCGCTCGCAGCTCGTCCGTTGCCGACCGTGGTATCTCGTTACCACTGCCAAGTTCATCAACTGCCCTCAGGGCGACGTCGAGTTCGCGGACCATGCCGAGCGCCCGTGTGAGCCGACGGATCTTGCGCCGCGCCTTGTTGGCTCGGGAGCCTTTCAGGCCGGTGGCGAGCACCAGCACCGATTCCCGCAGCCGCCGGGACGCAACGCGGGCGCGGTGAACCGCCTTGTCATCACCCTTCACGGCCGACGGAAGGTGCCGTTTGAGGGCTCTGGACTGCCGCTGCAGCAACTGGGACGTGGCGTGGGGCTCCGGACGCTTCATGGTAGGATGGCCGCCGGCTCGCCGGCAGGCCCGCCAGTATATCGCGGTCACGGAAGTTGCAAGAGCCGGGCCGGTTGAGCTCCTGCCTCATGCGCGTTGCAGCGATCGACATCGGCACCAACTCTATCCACATGATTGTCGTGCAGGTTCGCGAGGACCTGTCCTTCGAGGTCATCGACCGGGAGAAGGAGATGGTCCGGCTCGGCGCCGGCGGCCTCGACGGCAAGCAGCTCACCCCCGCGGCCATAACGGCTGCTCTTCAGACGCTGGCCAAGTTCAGGCGTCTGGCCGAATCCAACAAGGCCGACGAGATCATCGCCGCGGCCACCAGCGCGACCCGGGAGGCCGAGAACGGCGGCGACTTTATCGCCGAGGTCGACCGGCGCACCGGCATCAAGATCCGGATCATCTCCGGAACCGAGGAAGCCCGGCTCATCCACCAGGCGGCCGTTTATGGTGTCAACGTCGGCAACTCCCCCGCGGTCGTGGTCGACATCGGCGGTGGCAGCGTGGAGGTCACGCTGGGGACCGCCACGCACTTGACGCTCGGGCGGTCCTTCAAAGTCGGCGTGATTCGCCTGACCGAACGCTTCGTGCGCACCGATCCCCTCTCGGGCCACGACGAGCGGCGGCTCGTGAAACACATCAACAAGGTCACCGGCGCGTATCTCGACGACGTAGCCTCGCACGGGTTCACCCGCGTCATCGGGACGTCGGGCACGATCCTGAGCCTCGGAGCGCTCGCGGCCAGCCGCACGGCAGGGGGACGCATCGAGGAGCTCCGCAACCTGCGCGTCGGCGCCAAGGCGCTGCACCGGCTGCGGAAACAGCTCGTCGAGACCGATCTCGAAGAGCGGCTGGCGCTTCCAGGCATGGATCCCCGCCGCGCGGATCTCAGCGTCGCCGGCGGGATTCTGCTCGATACGCTGCTGCGACGGCTCGGCGCGGACGAATTGACGCTCTGCGACCTGGCGCTGCGCGAAGGGCTGATTCTCGACTACATCAAGCGCAACAGCTCGCGCATCCGCAAGATTGAACGTTACCCCGACGTCCGTCGCCGCAGCGTCGTGGAGCTCGGGGAACGGTGCGGCTACTGGAGCGAGCACGCGCAGCAGATCGCGAAGCTGGCGCTCAGCATCTTCGACCAGACACGCGGCGTCCATAAACTGGGCGACACCGAGCGTGAATGGCTCGAATATGCCGCGCTGCTGCACGATGTCGGCATTCACATCAGCTACGAGCGTCACCACCGGCATTCGTATTACCTGATCAAGAATGGAGATCTGCGGGGATTCGATCCGCGCGAGATCGAGGTGATTGCGCTCGTCGCGCGGTATCACCGTCAGGCGACGCCCAAGAAATCGCACGAAGGCTTCGGCGAGCTCAGTGGGCGGCTGCGCCGCACGGTCAGAACGCTCGCCGCGATTCTCAGGCTGGCCGAGGGACTCGATCGCAGCCACGCACAGACGGTCGCCGGTATCGATCTCTATCCGCGCGGCGACGATTACCTGGCGCGGCTGCGCGCCACCGGCGACGCGGAACTCGAGCTGTGGGCCGCGCACCGCCACGTCGCCCCGCTCGAAAACCTGCTCGGTAAGCCGCTGCGCTTCGAGGTGGCCACCCCCGACTACGACAGCCACGACAAGGAACGACCGTCCCATGCCGAACAACCTGACGACGCCTCACACCTATCCCGGAAAACTGTTCGTGGTCGAAGGCATCGACGGGTCCGGAAAAACGACGCAGCTCGGACTGCTGGCAAAGTGGCTTAGCTCCGCCGGCCGGCCGGTCTTCGTCACCGAGTGGAACTCGTCGGCGCTCGTCAAAGCCGCGACGAAGACGGGCAAAAAGAAGAACGCGCTGACGCCGATGACCTTCAGCCTGCTGCACGCCACGGACTTCGCGGACCGGCTGCTCTACAACATCATCCCGCCGCTCAAGGCGGGAATGATCGTGCTCGCGGATCGGTACACCTACACCGCCTTCGCGCGCGACGCCGCGCGCGGCGTCGCTCGCCGCTGGGTGCGCGAGCTGTACAGCTTCGCCGTCAAGCCGGACCTCGCGGTGTATTTCCGCGTGCCGATTGACGTCTCCACCGACCGCCTGCTCGCGCGCCGCGTCAAGTTGAAGTTCTACGAAGCCGGCATGGACATGGGGTGGAGCCCCCACGTCGTCGAGAGCTTCCGCATCTTCCAGGGGAAAGTGCTCGACGAGTACGACCGGCTGGTGGAAGAGTTCGGCTTGAGCGTCGTCAACGCGTCGGGGAGCATCACCGAGCAGCAGCGCACGTTCCGCCGGCTCGTCTCGCAACACCTGCAGATCGAGGAGACCGATGAACAGCTCGACGAGCTTGCCTGAGGAGCCGCGACAGGCCGTCCGGCCCGGCAACTACTACGGCTACGGCATCCCCTACCTGCCGATCGAGGGCTATCCCGGCAAGATCATCGCGATCGAGGGGACCGACGGCGTCGGCCGCTCGACGCAGATCCGGCTGCTGCGCGAGTGGCTGGAGGTGCAGGGCTACGGGGTGGTCGAGACCGGTTGGACGCGCTCGCAGTTGATGCAGCCGACGATCGATCTCGCCAAGCAGAGCAACACGCTCAACAAGCTGACCTTCGTGCTCCTGTATGCGACCGACTTCGCGGATCGTCTCGAGAAGGAGATCATTCCCGCGCTGAAAGCGGGGTTCATCGTCTTGTCGGACCGTTACATCTTCACCGCGCTCGCCCGCGCCGGCGTGCGCGGCGTCGATCGCGCGTGGATTCGCAGCCTGTACGGCTTCGCCATCGCTCCGCACCTCGTGTTCTATCTGAAGATCGACGAGAAGACCCTGATCCGGCGTGTCCTGCAGTCCCGCGGCATGGAGTACTGGGAATCCGGGATGGACATGAAGCTGGGGGACGACATCTACGAGAGCTTCCGCGCGTATCAGCGATCGCTGCTGCGCGAGTACGCGTCGATGGCCGACGAGTACGGCTTCCGTGTACTCGACGCGCGGCGCAAGGTCGAGGTGATCCAGGACGAGCTCCGCCGGCAGATCGCGGCGTTTCTCGCCGAAGCCGAGTCAACCACGCCCACGCCCGCGACGACCGCAGGCTAGCCGCGCGTCAGCGCGGCGTTTTCAGGCTTGCCGACTCGCGAGGCGGAGCCTCTCGCTCGTCAACGCGGAGCCTCGCGAGTTTGCAGCTAGAATAGAAAGGTTTGGGTGCATTCCGGAATGCCTCCTGAACCACTGTGCGCGTACTGCCGCCGCCGGCCCGTCGATCCCGCGTGGCGTCCGTTCTGCTGCGAGCGCTGCAAGCTCGCCGACCTCGGGCAGTGGCTCTCGGGCGGCTATCGCGTGCCGGGAGAGCCCGGGCAGATACCACCCACAGAGGACGAGCCATCGCACGGATGAATGAACGCGAGGGCGGATAGAGAGCGACCATGCCCGATACGCTGACGATCACCGACAACCGCACCGGCAAGCAGTACGAGATTCCCGTCCAGGACGGCACGATCCGGGCGATGGATTTGCGGCAGATCAAGGTTGCGCCAGACGATTTCGGAATGATGACCTACGACCCGGCGTTCATGAACACGGCGTCATGCCGCAGCTCGATCACGTTCATCGACGGCGACAAGGGCGTTCTGCTCTACCGGGGCTATCCCATCGAGCAGCTGGCGGAACACAGCGACTTTCTCGAAACGACCTACCTGATTCTGTTCGGCGAGCTGCCGGGGGCGGTGGAGCTGGAGCGCTGGACGCGCGACGTCATGCTCCACACGATGCTGCACGAGAACATCAAGAAGTTCCTGGAGGGCTTCCGCTACGACGCGCACCCGATGGGCATGTTCCTCAGCGCCGTCGGCGCGCTGTCGACGTTCTATCCGGACGCGAAGAACATCTTCAACGCCGAGTCGCGCCGGCTGCAGATGGTGCGCCTCATCGCCAAGGTGCCGGGCATCGCCGCCTACGTCTATCGCCACAACATCGGCCGGCCGTTCGTGCTGCCGGACAACGAGCTGTCGTTCTCGGGCAACTTCCTGAACATGCTGTTCAAGATGACCGAGCCGAAGTACAAGCCGCATCCGGTGCTCGAGCGCGCGCTCGACGTGCTCTTCATCCTGCACGCCGATCACGAGCAGAACTGCAGCACGAGCGCGATGCGCAACATCGGCAGCTCGCACGTCGACCCGTATTCCGCGCTGGCCGGCGCCGCCGCCGCGCTCTACGGTCCGCTGCACGGCGGCGCGAACGAAGCGGTGCTGCGGATGCTCAACGAGATCGGCTCGAAGCCGAACATCCCGGCGTTCATCAAGCGCGTCAAGGCGGGCGAAGGACGGCTGATGGGATTCGGCCACCGCGTCTACAAGTCCTACGATCCTCGCGCGAAGATCATCAAGCGCATGGCGGACCTCGTGTTCGAGGTCACCGGCAAGAACCCGCTGCTCGAAATGGCGCTCGAGCTCGAGCGCATCGCGCTGCAGGACGACTACTTCGTCACGCGCAAGCTGTATCCGAACGTCGATTTCTACTCGGGACTGATCTACCAGGCGATGGGATTCCCGGTCGACATGTTCCCCGTGCTGTTCGCGATCCCGCGGACGGCCGGCTGGATCGCGCAGTGGGAGGAGATGCTGCTCGACACCGAACAGAAGATTGCGCGGCCGCGGCAGATCTACGTCGGCTCCGCGCGGCGCGACTATGTGGCGCGTGACAAGCGGAGGTAGCGTGCGCCGCGTCGCAGGCGCCGCGTTCATCGCCATCCTCGCCTGCGCGTGCCTCTCCGCCCAGCCCAAGCCCTCCGTGCCTGCATTCGACTCTGCCCGCGCATTCGAGGATCTGAAGAAGATCGTCGCCATCGGTCCGCGGCCGGCCGGCTCGCCCGGCGCTCAGAAGGCCCGCGAATATATCAGGCAGCAGCTCTCGGCTGCGGGCCTGACGGTGGAGGAGCAGGCGTTCGACGCTCGAACACCGATCGGCATCGTCCGCATGGTGAACCTCCGGGCCGTCGTCTCCGGCGCCGACACGTCACGCGGCCGCATCATCGTCGCCGGCCACTACGACACGAAGCTGTTCAAGGAGTTCGCCTTCGTCGGGGCGAACGACGCCGGCTCCAGCACCGCATTCCTCATCGAGCTCGGACGTGCCTTGAAGTCCCGTCAGAACGCGCTGCCGATCGAGCTGCTCTTCCTCGACGGCGAAGAGTCGGTCATCGAGTGGGTGAACAACGATCACACCTACGGCAGCCGCCACTACGTCAATGCCGCGCGCACGAGCGGCACGCTGAAGGACATCCGCGCCATGATCCTCGTCGACATGATCGGCGACAAGAACCTGCGCATCCTGCGCGAGCCGCAGTCGACCCGGTGGTTGACCGACATCATCTGGGCGGCGGCGAAGCGCCTCGAGCGCCCGGAGTTCGTCGACGATGAATTTCCGATCGAGGACGACCACGTCGAGTTCCTGCGCGCAGGCGTCCCCGCCGTCGATTTGATCGATTTCAGCTATCCGGATGTGGCGGACATGCGCTACTGGCACACCGCAGAGGACACGATCGACAAAGTGTCGGCGCGGTCGCTACAGGTCGTCGGCGATGTGCTGCTCGCAGCGCTGCCGGACATCGAGCGAAAGCTGAAATAGCCCAGCCCGCCAGCTCCCCAGCCCCTAGCCCCCCAACTCCGCGCGGATCTCCTCTTCCGTGAGGACGCAGCTCGATCGCTTCGCCTTGGCGAAGATGCGATCGACGATCTCTTCCGTGGCCGGCAGCCCACGCGTCTCGAGCCAGAACACCACGTTGGATTTGCCGGACAAGGGACCGACTTCTATCTCCTGCTGACGCCCGACCAGGCTGGCTGGGATCCCGGAATAGACCGAGTCCACGAGCTCGCCGTCGTTCTTCCTGAAGGCCTTCATCACAGCGGCGGCGTGCACGCCGGTCGCGGTCCTGAACGCGTCGCGACCCACGACCGGGTAGTTTGCCGGGATCGGCACACCCGTGACCTTCGACACGAATTCGCAGTACTCGAGCAGACGCGACAGATCGCGCTCGAGGACCCCCATCAACACCAGATTGACGAGCAGCATGTCCATCGGCGTGTTGCCGACCCGCTCGCCGATGCCGATCGCGGTACCATGCAGACGCGTCGCGCCCGCCTGCATCGCCGCTAGCGTGTTGATGACGGCCAAGTCCCGGTCACGATGCCCGTGCCAGTCGATCCCCACTCCCCCGCCGCACTCCTCGACGACGGAGGCGACGAAGCGCGTGACGGCGGCAGCGCCTGACGGCGTCGCGTGGCCGACCGTGTCCGCGATGCACACGCGCCCGGCCCCCGCGCGAATCGCCGCCGAATACAGCGCGCGGATGTTCTCCGGGCTCGCCCGCGTCGTGTCTTCGGTCACGTACATCGCCGGCAGGTTCTCCTTCACCGCGAAGGCGATCGCCTCCTCTGTCAGCTTGAGGAGTTGATCGAGCGTCCATCCTTCCGCGTACTGCCGCAGCGGGCTGGACCCGATGAACATGCAGCACTCGATCGGCAGGCCGGCGCGCTGGGAAATCTCCGCGATCGGCCTGATGTCGGCGATGACGGTCCGCGCCGCGCAGTTCGGCTTCACCTTCAGCCGCTGGTCGACGATCTCCTTCGCCAGCCGCTCGACGTCATGGACGACGTGCGGCCCGGCGCCCGGAAGCCCGATGTCCGCGGTGTCGATGCCGAGGCTGTCGATGAGATGCAGGATGCGGATCTTCTCGTCGATCGTCGGACACGTCACCGACGGCGACTGCAGCCCGTCACGCAGCGTCTCGTCGTCGAGCTGCACGCCGCGCGGCAGCGCCGTGTCCGTGCGGTTCCAATCGTGGATGAGGGAATGCATACGTCAGGGTCGCCCGATGTAGCGAATGGTCAGCAGGCCCGCCAGCAGAATGAGCGACGCACACAGCGTCGCCTTCCAGACGGCGTCGTAGATCGCCGGGTCGAGCACGTCCGCAATCGAGACGAGCGGGCCGCGGCCGGCCTCCCACATCGCATGCCGCCGCAGGTATTCCTTGATTCCGCGACTGACGATCAGATCGTAGACGACGTTCCACGCGACGAGCGCGATGACGATCCACCAGACAGCCGCCACGCGTGCGCGCCGCGCGGGATCGGTCATTGGCGCTCGCCGCCGGCGCTGCGCGCCGGTTCCCTCCGGCTGCTCGCTTGGGCTCACTGCGCTACGCTCGCACTTCGCTGCTCGCTCCGCTCCGTTCGCCTCGCCATTACGGCGCGAAGCGCAGCACCATCGCCGTGATGTCGTCGCTCTGCGCCGCCCCCTTGGCGAAGTCGCGCACGTTGGAGAACAGCGCCTCGAGCAACTGCGGCGGCTCCGCCGTCGGGTTCTGCTCGACGACGTTGATGATGCGCTCCTCGCCGTACTCCTCGCCCGCCGCCGACAGCGCCTCGGAGACTCCGTCGCTGAAGACTACGAGCCAGTCGCCGGGCTCGAGCGTGACGGTCTCCTCTTCGAAGCTCGCGCCCTCGAACAGGCCGACGATCGGGCCGCCGCGCTCGAGCCGCCGGATGCTCGCCGCCCCGCGTGACGGATTGAAGACGAGCGGCGGGTTGTGGCCGGCGTTACAGTACGTCAGCCGTCCGTCTTCGTGCAGCGTGCCATACATCAACGTGACGAAACGCGATTCGATACCGCGGCGGTAGAGCGCCAGGTTGACCCGCGCGATCGTCTGCGCTGGCGAATCGGTCGTCGCCGCCTGCGCCGCGAAAATCCCTTGCATCATCGCGCTCAGGAGCGCGGCGGGAGGCCCTTTGCCCGCCACGTCGCCGAGGGCGAAGCCGAGAGCGCCGTCCGGCAGCTCGACGTAGTCGTAGAAATCGCCGCCGATCGAGCGGCACGGCAGCGAAGCCGCCGCCGCGCGGAAGTAATGGCCGACCCGGCCCATCTTCGGGAGCAGCGCCTGCTGGATCTCGGCGGCAATCCGCATCTCCTGCTCCATCCGCGCCTTCTCCATCGTCTCGCGATAGAGCCGGGCGTTCTCGATGGCGACCGCCGCCTCGGTGGCGAGCGTCTCGAGCGCCGCCCGCGTCGAACTGGACAGCAGCGTGCCTTTCTCACGGCTGTCGAGATACAGCACGCCGATGCGCCGCTCTTCGCCGAGCGCTTCCGCGCGATCGACGTAGCGAACCAGCTTCAGCGGCACGCACAGCACGTTGCGGATGCCGAGCCGCACCGTTCCCATGTGGACGTTGGCCAGCTCGCCGTCGAGCAGATCGGCGACGATGCGCGGTTCGCCCGTGCGGAAGACCTCCTCCGGAATCTTGCGGCTGGTGGCGAAGCTGCCGCCGGGCAGCGTCACGCGGCCGCGCGAACGCGCCATCTTGAATTCGAGCTCGGTCGTCCCGGGGACGGCGAGCATGATGAAGCCGCGCTCCGCCCCGCTCACCTCGATCGCCGAATCCAGCACCATCGACAGCACGTCGTCGAGCACGCGCCCCGAGCCGAGCGCGCGGAGCCCCTCGAGCAGCGCGGCGATCTGCCGCAGGTCGCCGATCGCCGTCGTCGTCGACCGTTCCTGGTGTGGAGGCGAATCCGCGAGGAGGAACACCATTTCGGCGCCGCCGCTTCGCCCCAGGCGGATGCGGTCGCCGTGCGCGAGCGTGTGCTCGGTCACCTGCTCGCCGTTCACGTAGGTGCCATAGCGCGAGTTCCGGTCGCGGAGGACGAACTTGTTGTGTTCGTTGGCGATCGCCGCGTGATCGCGCGAGACCTCGCTGCCGGCGAGACGCAGATCGTTGGTCTCGCGCCGGCCGATCTCGAACATGCCTTTGGCGATGGGGACGATGCGCCGGCCGAGGGCATCGGTCACTTCCAGTCGGGCATCCGGCATGGCAGTAGAGTGTAATTCAGAACATGGGCCGCGATCAGCGGCGTCTGATCAGGCGCAGGATGATGACGAGGGCGGCCGCGCCGACGAGGACGCCGGCGATCAACTGCCAGCGCTCGGGATCGGCCGCGGTTCGCGACGCCTGCCCCATGTAGAGCGCGGCGATCAGGAGGATCGCGACACCCAGCAGCGACGGCAGGCGCCGCCGTGGACGCACCGGCACGGCCTTCCGCACCGGATCCGTCGTCGCGGCGCCGCAGCGGAAACAGACAATCGCCTTGTCGGCAATCTCGGTCCCGCAGTTTCTGCACTGCATCGAACGAGCGTATCAGAAAGCCCTGACCGTCCGAAGCTGCAGCGTCGCGGACTGACCGGCTTCGACCATGACGAGGGTCGCGCGTCCTTTGAGCTTCTCCAGCGTGTCGCGATCCGTCGGCGGTGGCGGCGTCCCCATCGCCGACTCGATGGCGACGACCAGGTAGCGGCCGGGAACCAGTTGCAGCAGGGAAAACCCGCCTGGTACGCGGGGAGGCGGCGGAGGCATCCCTGGCCTCTGCACCGGAACGGGCATCACTGAGGCGACGAGAACTGAAAGCGCGCGTGACGAGTGGATGAACGGTGAGCCGGGGTACCAGCGTTCCGCATCTTCGGGAAACGCGATGACGAACGCCTCCGGCGCCGGCTCGCCGCGATCGGTGGTCGCGACGCCGACGATGGATCCCACTTCCGTGGTCAGCACGATCGTGACGTCGCGCAGCTGCTCGGTCCCCTTCAACTCGATGGGCCGCGCCGCGTAGTCCCGCCCGCCAATGGTTATGGACTTCAATGCCGCACGATAGCCGAGCGCGTTGAGCACGAACGCGCCACGCAGGTTGGTCAGCTCGAAGGCCCCATTGTCATCAACCGTCGCGGGACGTCCCACAGTCATCACACCCGAGGGCGCCGAGAACATGATCGGGCGCGCCGAAATGGAAGTCCTCGGCCCTTCCCGCGGCATTCGCGCCGCAATTTCAGGCGGTATCACCGGCGGCGTCCCTTCGATGACGACGCGCCCGGCGAGCGTCGCGCCCTGGTTGAGTTGCAGATGGACCTGTTGCTCGTCTCCGCTGACCGTCACGGCCACGTAGACGCCCTCGTTGTTGCTGCCGTTCGGCGTATTCCGATAGAGCGACGCCGATAGGTGGTACTCACCGGGAGGGATGCCGTAGATCGTGTACGAACCGTCCGAATGGACAGCGCTGCCGCGGTTGAACAGGCCTGTGTCATCGCGTATGGGCGTGACGTTCACGCGTGCGTTGCCCGACACGGCATATCCGGTCGAATCACGGACGGTACCAGAGATCCGGCCCATGGAGACGCGCCCGAGCGAGAAATCAATGCCCGGCGTGTCCTGACCGGAGCCTACGGTTACGGTCTTCGCCACCGCCGCAGTCGCTACGCCAGGAAAGTACGTCGGTGCATAGCCGACGGTGGGGGTCCCGGGTCCCCCCATGCGCGCGTCGATTTGAGCAGCGCTCACGTAATAGGCGCCCGGCTCCAAGTCGAACAGCCGGAACTGGCCGAGATCGTCGGTCATCACCGCTGGACCAGCGGCCATCAGCCGCGGCGTCTGGCCGATGGCCTGGCGGCGCAGGGCGGTGACGCGTGCGCGCGGTAGTGGATCGCCGCTTTCGTCGAGCACCCGGCCCGTGATCGCGCCCGTCCGCTCCAGGCGGATCGTGACGGTGGCGGTGGCGCCCTCTTTGACCGCGACAACGTGACCCCGCTGCAGCCGGACGAAGCCGCTTTGCGCCGCAACCATCAACGAATATTGTCCGGCAGCGAGATCGACGAACTCGAAGCGGCCCGCTTCATCGGTTGTCTCGGCCGGCTGGCTGCTGGACGGAAATCCGGAGTTGCTGATCCCGATTCGCACGCCTGTCGACGGCGGCGCTCCGCTTCGTCCTCCTCCCGGGACGACTACCGGACGGCCGGCGAGCGAGACGACGGCGCGCTTCACCGGCGCGCCGTTGTCAGCCGCGACGACCTGTCCCGTGATACGGCCGGTACCAACGGGTTCCGGCGGTGGAGTGCGGGGCGACTGCCGGTCCTGGACAGGAGACGCGACAACGCTTCGGAATGAGATGAAGGCGACCGTGAGCGAAAGTGCCAGGCGCGTATGGCCCATCGGCGTGCTCCGCAACGATGATAGACCCAATCACGCCGAACAGCCCGCCTCAGAACTTCAAGGCGTAAATGACCTTGAAGTTCCTGCCCATCTCCGGCACGAACTCCTTGATCAGCGACAGGTGATTCCGATAGAGCTCGTTGGTCGCGTTGTCGAGCCGCGCGGTCATCGTGTGAACGACCTGCTCCGAGCCGAACGAGTACGACGCGAACAGCTTGAGCAGGTTGTAGCCGTCGGTCGGCTTCTCCTCGCCGAAGACGCGATCCTGTTTCGCCACGGCGGTCACCTGCACGCCGGAGCTGAAGGCGGCACGCTGGTAGTTGAGGCCGGCGCGGAAACGCGTCGGCGGGATCCGCGGCAACGGCTGGTCCAGGCTGCGCAGCGTCCCGTGCACGTGGTCGAACCCGAGCTCGACGCCGAAGCCGTGCGCGATCTCGAAATCGGCGTGCGCCTCGACGCCCTGCAGCATGCTGTCGGCGGCGACGAACTCGACGATCGGCAGCTCCTCGCCATGCCCCTCTTCGTCCGCGTGGACGTCGTGGCCGTACTTCAGATCGAACTCTTCCTCCGAGATGGGGTTGCGGAAGATGTAGTCGTCGATGCTGTTGCGGAAGTAGGTGACTTCGCCGTGCGCGCGCGGCGCGCGCCAGCGGACGGAGGCGTCGAAGCCGAGCGCCTTTTCCGAGTTCAAGCGGCTGTTGCCCACCTCGAACGAGAAGTTGCCGATGTGCGGGCCGAAGAAGTACAGCTCCTCGAGCGCGGGATTGCGCGCCGCGCGCGCCAGGCTCAAGGCAAGCGTCAATCGGTCGTTGGCCGCCGCCGGCCGCAACAGCAGGCCGACGGAACCGGAGACGTCGGTGAAGCGGCGCGACGGAAGCCCACCCTCGGGATCGAACGAGGCGTGGTTGACCCTGGCGCCGAACTGCAGGGTGGCGTGCGGCCACTCGAGCTCCTCGTAGAGAAAGGCTGCGCCGCCGCGCTCCTTGACCGGCGGAGACAACGCCTCCTCGCCGATCGCCTCGAAGCGTCTGTTCAGGAACCACGCGCCAATCGTGCCGGACAGCCGGCCCGCCGCGCGATGCTTCACGTGCACGTCGAATTCGTCCGTGTCGTTGCGGAAACGCGTGCCGACCTCGTCGCCTTCGAGCTCCGAGTGGCGATATCGCCGCGAGGCGAGGCTGACGCGGAAGCCGTCGACGAAGCCGCCCAGATCGTTGGCCGCCGCCTTGACGCCGACCATGTGCCGCCTCGGCGTCAGTTGAATGGTCCCTTCCTCCACGAACGGCACGCCGTACTTCGTGTCGTCGTAGCCGTAGATCGCGCCGGCAAAGCCCTTCTCCCACGTCCGTGAGACCCCGACGTTCGCGAAGCCGCCGCGCGACTGCGTGTTCTCGAGCGTGCGCTCCGGCGTATACACGTCCTCCGATCGGCGGCCGCTGGCGCCGACGCTGAGCGCCCATCGCCCATTGCCGGCGGACATATCCGTGGCGGTACCGACGTCAGTCGCCGCCGATCCGAAATCGGCGGTGAACCCGCCATGGAACCCTTCGACCTTCTTCGTCGGAATGTTCTCGCTGATGACGTTGACCAGGCCGCCGATCGCGCTCGCGCCGTAGAGCAGCGTCGCGGGACCGCGCACGACCTCGATGCGGCTCGACGAGGCAGGGTTGACCGTGACGCCGTGATCGCCCGACTGGCTGGACAAATCGCCGACGCGCTGGCCGTCCTCCAGAATCAGCACGCGGTCGCCGTCGAGTCCACGAATGACCGGGCGTGACGGGCCTGGGCCGAACGATCGCTCGGCCACGCCCGGCTGCGCCTCGAGCGTCGCGCCGAGCGTCGCCTGCAGCTGCCTCGCGAGATCGGCGCCGGCGAGGACGGACGTGGGCTGGTACGACTCGAACGGGTCGCGCGCATCAGGGCTGACGGAAACGATTTCGGTGTAGTGCACGCCGGGCGCGAGCAGCACGTCCAGCGGCGGTGGCGGCACGGTGCCGACAGTCAGGTCGGCGCGAATCGGGACGAACCCGGGCTGCGAAATGACGACGTGATGCGTGCCTGAGGGGACGTCGGCGATCGAGAACCGCCCCTGCGCGTCGGTCACGGCGACGAGCGACGTGCCCTCGATCGTGACCGCGACCTCTCGCATCGGCTTCATCGTCGTGGCATGCCGGACCTGGCCGGTAACGGTCGCTGTCGCCGCAGGGGTCGCGGGCAACGGCGGAACGGGCTGTTGTGCCGCCGCGATCGCGGCGGGCGCCAGCAGGAGAGCGGTGGCTGTGACCGCGCGCCGCGCCAAATACCCGAGCATCATCGAAGCTCCTCCAGAATGAACTGCATCCCGGCCGGCGACACGCCGGGGCGGGAACCTACCGATCTGACTGTGAGCCGTCCGTCAGAACGACGCAGGAGGAGCGCGGGCAGGAATACGGTCGAGTGCGGGGGCCCGATGGGAGGTCGGTCGCGCGACGCTCACTTCGCCCGCCGCGCCAGCAGCATACGCGACGTACGCCGCCGATGCGAATGGCGAACGTAGGGATCGCGTCCAGTGGCAGACGGGACAGTGCTCGGGCGTGTGCGAGGGCGCGGCCGACAGCGCGGGACCGCCGCCGGATTCCGGCGGGAGCATGCAGCCGTAGTCGTCGCTGCCCACGTGCTGCAGGCCTGAGGGGCCTGACAGCAGCAGCAGCATCGCGACGAGACGCGCGACTCCGCGGAAGACCGGCGACCGGAGCATCACCTGAGATTACCGGCCCCGCCCGGTACGGTCAAGGCAGCTATACTGCCCGGGATGTTCCCGGTGAGCGACGTCATCCCTTCGCGGACGACGCCGTACATCACGATCGGGTTGATTGCCCTCAACACGAGCGTGTTCCTGGCCGAGCTGCTGCTCGGCGATCGGCTGCCGCAGTTCATCGCCGCAGTCGGACTCGTTCCAGCCGCCTTCTCGCCGCCTGCGCTCGTCACCAGCATGTTCCTGCATGCCGGCTGGGTGCACGTCATCGGCAACATGCTCTATCTCTGGATCTTCGGCGACACCGTCGAGGACACGCTCGGCCACGGCCGCTTCCTGCTCTTCTACATCGCGGCCGGCGCTGCCGCCGCCGTCGGTCACATCGCCTTCAATCCCCATTCGTTCGTGCCGATGATCGGCGCGAGTGGCGCTGTGTCGGCCGTGCTGGGCGCGTACTTCGTGCTCTACCCGCGATCGCGCGTGCTGACGGCCGTCGTCCTGCTCGTCTACGTGGATCTCGTCGAAATCCACGCGATCTTCTTCCTGGGCGTATGGTTCCTGATGCAGTTGTTCAGCGGCGCCGCCTCGCTCGGCGTCCGCACTGAAGGCGGCGTTGCCGTCTGGGCGCACGTCGTCGGCTTCCTCGCCGGCCTCACGGTCGGTACCGCGACACGGGTTCTCGCGCGGGGGCGGCTGGTGTACTGGTCGTAAACGGGCGCTCAGGATTTCGCGTTGCGCTCGCGCAGCTCGCGCGAAACCTGCGCGAGCTCGACCATCAGTCGCTCGAACTCCTTGGCGTACTCGGCGGGCGGCATGAAGCTGCGCCGGATGCGCAGCTCCTCCACCTGCCCTTCGAGCGCTTTCCGCTTCTGCAGCAGCTTGATCAGCGCCTCGTCGGTCGGCGCGGCGCCCGGCGCCGGCTCGTCGAGATACGTGCGGCTCGCGAGCGAGCCCTCCTCGCCCGGCTCGGTGGCTTCCTTGCCGACGCCATCGCCCGTGTCATCGAGCAGCGCGCGCTCGGTCGCGAGCTGTCCCCGTTGCTGGTAGTGGCGCCGCACCCCGGCAGTCGCCGACGTGAAGGCCTCCCAGATCGAAATGCGGCCGTTCTTGTCGATGTCCGCGGCCTCGTCCTGGAAGGCCTTGATGAAGTGCTCGGGAAACACGGTATCGAATCGCTGCGCCGGGGAGTCGGTCGCCGTGATGATCACGCGGCGCGGACCGGAGAGCTTCTCGATGAACGGAAAGCTCGCCGACGTGGAATTCACGAAGACCACGCGGCTCTGAAGGCCGGCGACAAGCGAGGCCCACTCGGCGGCTTCGATGTCGGGCCCGACAAGGTTGAACTTCGCGTCCACCCCGTCGAACGTGCCGTGGCCGATCAGTAGGATGAACGCCACGTCGTCTTTGCCCGCCTTCGCGCGCAGCGATTGCAGCGCGCGGCGGACGTTGGCGGCCGTCGATGCGGCTTCCTGTTTCCCGGAGTCGACGAGCACGGTCACGTTCTCGGCCGGCAACTTCAGGCGTGACGTCAGCACTTTCGCGAGCTCGTCGCTCCAACGGGCGTACTGCTGGGCGTATTCCTGCCCGCCGTTCGCGCCGGCGACGACGAGGGCGTAACGATTCTCGGCGGCCGCGGGAATCGCGATGCCGACCAGCAGCACGGCGATCGCGACACGCCGAAGCAGGCGACAGCGTCTCAACACGGAGGACCCGGAGGACACGGAGCAAATTTTTTTTGACTCCGTGATCTCCGTGGTCTCCGTGTTGGAACGCTGCGCGAGCGGCTGAGATGAGCTCATCGCAGCCCCCAGCGTCGACGCAGCACCCACTCCGCACCAAGGAGCAACGCAATCGCGGCAAACGACCAGCCGTTGTGCCACAGATCGCGCCGCACGGAGAGGACGGCGGCGGGCAGGCGCGCGCGCAATGCGTCGGTGAGCGCCGCCGTCTCGTCCGCGGCGACGATCCGGCCGGACGTTGCGGACGCGATCCGCTGGAGCACCTGCAGGTTCAAGCGCGGATCGGTCATCTCGAGATCGGCGCCGCCGACGAGCAGCGACGCGCTGGCGGAGCCGAGCACGGCCGATCCACGGCGCGCCTCGGCGGTCACCTTGTAGACGCCGGGCTGCTCCGGCCTGAACGCGGCGGTGAAAGGTGCAGCGGCGTCGCCGCCCTGCGGAGCGGCGGCGCGCACGGTCTCCAGCCGTCCGCCTGGCTCGGTCACGCGAACGTCGACCGCGGCGTCACGTTCGGTGACGAACGTGCCGTTTCTCGCCGCCACGCGCAGCGCGAGCGTCTCGCCCGGCGCGCTACCGGCGGGCACGAGGACGTGCACCGGATCGGTGGCGGGAAGCGACAGCCAGCGGATCGCCTGACGCCAGAAGCGATCGTACGAACGATCGGCGGCAGGCAGCATCATGCGCCACCGCCAGGCGGCCTCGCCGGTGAAGACCATCGCACGTCCCTCGCCGAACCGCTGCACCGCGACGAGCGCCCTCGGCGCGCCGCCCTGCCCGGTCGTCGTCGCGAGAACGGTGGCGCCGGCACGTGGGCCGCCGAGCGCCGCGGCCGCCGCCAGCGCGGGAATCTCCTCCCATCGGCGGCGCGTTTCCTCCGCGGTGGCTCCGAGCTGCATGACGGGATGCACCTCGCCCGATGCCGTGAGGCCGACGCGATTGAGCCCGTTCACCGCGGACGCCGCGACCACGCCGCCGGTCCGATCGTTGACGTCGAGCGGCACGACCTCTTCGATCGCCGAATCGAGCAGGCGCTCCGTTGCGAACGAGCGCGCGCCGAGCAGCAGCACACCGCCACCCCGCACCGCCACGAAGTCGCGAATCGTCTCGAGCTGCGCACGGCTCAACTGCGCGGGATCGACGTTGGCGAGGATGATGGCGTCGTACACAAAGACCGCGTCGCGCTTGTCAGGGAATCCGTTCTGCAGCGCCGCGCTCCGGGAGCGCGACGCCTGGATGTAGAACGTGTCCTGTCCCTGATCGTTCTTGCCCTTGCGGACAATCGAGTCGACCTCCATGCCCGGATCGGCGGCGAGCGCGCGCTTGAGGAAGCTGTGCTCGAAACCGGGCGCGCCCTCGAGGACGAGCACGCGCCGCGGGCGCGCAGGCGTCTGCACGAGCACGCTGCGCATGTTGTTCTCCGGTACCAGTTCGCCGGCCGCCGCGGGAATCTCGACGGTGTAGATGGTCGGCGCGCCGCGCTGGGGCGTCACGTGGAACACCTCTCGAACCGGGGCTCCTTCGATCGCCGGGGCCGCACGGCGGATCTCGATCGGACGGCCGTTCTCGAGGAGTCTCAGCTCGAGGGGTGCCGTGCCATGGCCGTGGCTCACGGCGGAGACGGCGAGATCGACACGCGAGTCGTCCAGCACGGCGTCCGCCGCCGTTACGCCGAGCACTTCGCGATCCCGGCCGACGGTCTGCGAGCCCACACCGATCGCAAACACCGGCGCCATGGCACCGCCGGCGAGGACCTGATCGAGCCCGCCGCTCGTATCGCCGCCATCAGACAGCAGCACGACGCCGGCAATCGGCTGTCCGCGGAAGCGCTCGTGCACGGCCGCGAGCGCGCCCGACAGATCGCTGCGCCGTGCCGTCGCGCTCAGCTCCGCGGCGGGCGCCGCCGCCAGCTCGTCTCCGAACCGGAACACCTCCACCTTGAACTTCGGTCCGAGCGCCGGCATCAGGTCGCGCTCGACGACATCACGCGCGTAATCGATCCGTCGCCGTCCGTCAGCATCGTCGATGCTCATGCTGCGGGACCCGTCGACGAGGATCGGGACGATGGCGTCGCGCGTGTTCTCGGCGTTGATGCGAGCGACCGGGCGCATCAGCAGGACGATGAGCAGGAGGAGCGTGACGAAGCGGAGCGAGATCAACGCGTAGCGCTGCGCGATCGACCCGGTGAGGTGGCGGTAGGCGAGCCAGCCGAGAACCGCGGCGCCGGCGACGAGCGGCACGAGAAGCCACCACGGTAACGGATTGGCGAAGGTCACGGCTGCTTCCGCTTTCCTGCCGCCAGCGACTCGAAGTACTTCGCGACGCGCTCGCGATACTTGTCCGGCACGCGATCGCTGCCGCCGGCGCTGAGGCGATCGTCGGACTTCTTCGCCAAACGCGCGGAGACGCCGGCCTCATAGCGTTCGAGGGCGAGGTCGACGTCCCTGCGCAGCGATTCCCAGCGGGATCGATCCTGCTTGAACTGCTCGGTGCCGGGCGCCGACCGGCTGAACTCGTGCTCCTCCGGCGTCGAGCCTGCGCCGCTCTGCTGCTGAAGGCGCCCCAGCGTCTCCCGCGCGCGCTGCAGCTCGCGCTGATATTCCTCGCGAAGCTTCTGGATCTCGCCGCCCTGGCCCGACCCCGGCGATGTGCCCTGCCGGCCCGAGCGTCCCTCGCCGGAACGCTGCCCGCGCTGCGCGCCTGGCGACTGCCCCGCCTCCGCATCGCGAAGCTGCCGCTCGAGGCGGTTCAACCGGTCTCGTATGTCGCGCGTCTGCTGTAGCTGGTCCGACAGCCGGCGCGCCTCGGTGTCATTGCCCGCACCGAGCGCGTCGGCGACGCGGTCCAGCGCGCGCGAGATCTGCTGTTCGCCCGCTCCGGACTTCTCGCCCTTGCGCAGCTGTCCCGCGGTGTCGCGCATACGCTGGCCAACCTGTTGCCGCTCGAGCTCACGCGCGGCTTCGGCGGCCGCCGTGGCCTCTGCGCCTTTCGCGCCACCCTGTGCCGCACGACGCGCGCGTCGCTGCAGTTCGTCAACGCGCGACGCGAGCCGTTCCTTTTCGTCGGCGAGCCGGCGCCGCGCGTCCCCGCTCGCCGCCGAGCCCTCGCGATCGAGGCGCTCCGCTTCTGTCGCGATGCGGCGCTGCTCGCCGGCGATCTGCTGCGCCTCCATCTGGAGCTCGCCGGAACCCTGCTGGCCTCCGCCGGAGCCGCGCATCCGTTCTTCGAGCCGGCGCAGTTGCTCCGCCGCACGTTGTCCTTTGTCCGCGGCGCCGGCGGCGTTTTCGCGGCGGAGATCGCTTGTCGCGCCGCGCATCTGCTCGGAGGCGTCGCGCATGCCGCCCTGTCCCTGCTGATTCATCTGCCGCGACAGCTTCTCGGCTTCTTCGCGCAGCTCCGTCTGCTCGCGCGTGAGTTTCTCGAGGCGCCGCTTCTGTTCCTCGGGCGGCAACCCTGCCAGCTCGCGCTGCTGCCGCGCCAGCTCCTCCTGGCGGCGCGCCAGGTCGCGGATGCGGTCGAGCGCGCTCTCGTTCTCGTTCGGCTTGTCCGGGCGCTGCTCGACCTGGGACCGCGTTTCGAAGTTGGTGCGCTGCTGCCGCTGCAGCTCCTTGTCGAACAGCGCCGACAGATCCTCGCCCGATCGATTCGATCCTCCACCGCCGCCCGCGCTGGCGCGCTGCTGCATCACCTGACGCCTGCGGACCTCGGCCTGCGCCTTGAGCAGCGCGTTGAGTGCCGCCATCTCGTGCGGAATCGCCTCACGCGTGCGCTGTGACTCGAGCTGCTGCTGCGCGTCGGTCATCGCGGCGAGCGCGCCGGCAAGCGGATCGCCGGCGCGCTGTGGCGCCGGCTGCTCTGCGATACGCTGTGGGAACTGACCGCGCGGTCCGCCGCGGCCGCCGCGCGCCATCTGCTCGACGCGCGTCCGGAGTTCGGCCTGCGCCTGAGCGACGGCCTTGATGTCCGCCTCTGATCGTCCGCCGCCCGATCGGCGCTCCAGATTCCAGGTGGCGTTGATGATTTCTTTCTGCGCGGCGATCAGACTCTCGATCTGGCTGCCGCCGGCGCCCGCGCCCCCGCCCTGGCTCTGCGCGGCGACGAACTCCTCGCCGAACGGCTTCACCTCGAGGAAGAACATGTCGCTCTTCGCTTCGGTCGACTGCCGTCCCCTCCCGACGTCGCGAGCGCGCGCGTAGTAGGTGATGACGTCGCCCGGCTGCACCCCGAGCTCTTCGGCCGCCAGCGTGTACGCACCCGTCTTCTGCACGTCCGTCCCGGTCAGCCGCGTGAACGGGATCGCCTTCTCGGCTCCCCCGGAGACCGAGTACACCAGATCGAGCTTCGCGACACCGTAGTCGTCATCCGCGCGCGCCTCGATCGCGACTTCTTCGAGCGGCGTGATCTGCTGATCGCGCGACGGCCGGATGATCCGGACGTCCGGCGGGCGATCGTCCATCAGCCGGATGAAATATTCGGTGTCGCCGGCGGCGCGCAGGCCATCGGCATCCGCGAGGTTGACGCGATACGAGTCGTCCCTCGCGAGCGTCAGCACGCCCTCGAGGAGCCTGTCGCCGGCGCGCTGCAGCGACACCTTCGACACGCTGCCGAGCGCCAGGTCGCCAGCCGCAACGGTCTTGTCGGTGTGGATGCGGAGCCGGACACGAGTCCCCGCCGGCGCGTAAATATCACCGCCGTCCGGCTCATCGCGCGCGGCGAGCCCGGTGAACGCCGGGTACTGATAATGGAGGTCTATCCGTTCGACTCGGGCGGGAAACACCGCCGTGACGGTGTACTCGGACGAGACGGCGATGCCCGCGGTGACGCGATAACGGAACGAGCCATCGACCGACGTGAGATGGAGCCGATAGTCGTCGCCCTCGCGCACCATCGGCACGCTCCGCCGCTCATCGCCCGCGGCAATCGCCACCGACGGCGCCAGCCGCGCGGCCAGACCGGACGACCCGCGGACGCTCGCGCGGATCGCGATCGGCTGCCCGGCGATCACCCGAATATTGCCCGGCACGACCGCCAGTTCGATCGTCTCCGGGAACGCCGCAATCCAGGCGGTCTCCGCCGCCCGTCTGAGCGACGGCGCGCCGCCGACGAGGACGGACGCCAGAATCAGCGCGGCGATCGCGACCTCGATGCCCGCCCTCCGCAGCGCATCCGGCTCGACGATGTCCGCAGGTTCGATCCGCTCCAGCCGTTCGACCGCGGCCGCGAGAATCAGCGGTTTGAACGGCACGCCCGCGCCGCGGTCGCGTCCCTCGGCGACATCCACCGCGCTCACGATCTCGTCGTTCAGCGGCGTGTCGTAGCGCAGCACCGCCGAACGTTCCTCGACGTACCGCGCGACGAGCCGGTCGGACGGCAGCCGCTGCATCCGTAGCAGCACGAAGCCGATCGCGCCGATCGACATCACGACGCAGGCAGCGGCGAGCAGGATCAGCGCCCAGCCCTGCGGCGCGATCAGCAGATCGACGGCGAGCGCCAGCGCGATCGGAATCGCCGCGGCAACCGCCGCGCGGCTCAACGCGCGGAGCGCGACCAGCTTGAACCAGCGTCGCCGTACGCGGCCGAGCAGATCGCGGAGACGGTCTTCCATTACCCTTTACCCTTTACCCTTTACCCCTTACCCCTTCACGCCTTCCCCACCACCGACTCCACGACGAGCACCGCGAGCATCAGCATCAGTGCGTAACGCCAGTAGTTCTGACGTGACTCCGTCTGTTGCGCCGCGAGATCCCGAGCTCCCGCGGAGGGCGCCGCCCGCTCCTCCACCATCTCTCGGAACTCGTCCATCGTCAGGCGCGCCACCGCGCCCTCGCGCGGATCGACGTTGACCGTTACGACGCGGTGCGCCAGTCGATGCACGCCGGGATGGGCGGGAACGGATTCAGGAGCGCGCGCGACGACGTAGTCACGCGGTTCGTCACGGGCGCCGCCGATGTAGCGCAAGGTCTCGACGACAAACGGCACGAACGACGGGTGTAGCGGGAAATCGTTCCAGCGCCGGTCGATGTCCGACGCGAACAGTACGACCCGCCCCCGCTCCTCCGGACGCTCGAGCAGCGCCGGCGAGCCGTCGGTGAACCGCGCCGCGACCTGCCAGCCGTCCGCCCTGAGCCGCCAGGCGCGCTCGAACCGCACCTGGCCGAGATTCGCGGCTAGCGCGCCGAACGGCCTGAAGATCGGGTGACGCAGGTCGGTCGCCGACAGCGACACGTTCGCCGGCTGCTCCGCGGCGCCGAGCGCCGGCTGCCAGTCGAGCATCATCGAGAGGACGGACGGATCGACGTTGGGCGACGCGGCAACCAGCACACCGCCTCCCGCTCGCACGAACTCGCCGATCGGGCCGCGCGCCTTGCGATCGATCCCGCGCGTCGAGAGCAACACGATGGCGCGGTGTCGTGCGAGATCGGTCGGCGCGATGCCACCAAGCTGTGCGCCGGTCACGATGCGCGGCTCGATGACGTCCGCATCCTCTGCTGCCGCCTCGAGCGCACGCGCCAGGTAGAACCCGGATCGGCCTTCTCCGCCGCTCACGATCAGCACGGCGGGCGGTGGCACCGGATCGAGCAGCAGGTAGCGCGTGTTGTCCGCCTCGAATCCCGCCGCGTCCTCCAGCGTCAGCGACACGGATCCGTTCGCCGGCACCCGGATGGGGAGCGGCACGTCGACGACGGCGTCGGGCCCGGCCGAGAAGCGAGCCGCGGCTGCGACCTTGCCGTCGCGGACGACACGCACTTCGCCGGCACGCGCCTCGGAACCGGCGTTGCGGACCGCGGCCATCATCCGGTCCGGCTCTGCGCGCGCCGCGACGATCGTCAGGTTCGACGCGACGGCGCCAACGTCACGCACATCGAGGTCGAAGCCGGGCGCGAGCACACCTTTGGCCTGCTCTTCCCAACCGGTGCGCTGCAGATCGGTGACGAGCACGAGTCGGCCATTGGCTCCGTCGGCGAGCTCGTTGGCCTTCACGAGCACGGCGCCATACTTTGTCCCGCCAAAGCCGGGCTTCAGCTCGCCGAGCGCCGCGCGCGCGTCGGACGCGGAGCCGGGCGCCGCGACGACGTCGGCGCGATCGTCGAACGCGATGAGCGCCACGCGCTCGCCCGCTGAGGCCTCGTCGATGGCCGCCCGCGCCAGTTCGACGGCCTGCGCGAACTGCCCCGGCGCCCCCATGCTGAAGGACCGATCGATCGCGACGATGCGCAGAGAGCCCGCGCCCGAGCCGCTCGCGAAATACGGCCGCGCGAACGCGGCGGCGAGGAGCAGCAGGGCCGTCACCCGCGCCGCGAGCAGAATCAGGTCGCGGAGCCGCCGGCGGCGCGAGCGCTCCAGCGGCGACTTGCGCAGCAGCCGCACGGCGGTGAACGGAATCGGCGGCGCGGTGTCGCGGCGCAGGAGGTGCAGCACGATGGGAATCGCGATGAGTGCTGCGCCGATCAGGAACGCCGGGTAGAGGAAGTTCATGCTCGTCTGGCGGATCCGACGTCCGCCTTACTTTCGTTTTGAGCGCGCCGACAGGTACGCGACGAGCGCGAAATCGAGCGGCTGCGACGTGTCGAGCTGGACGTAATCGATGCCCGCCCCGCGCAGCGCGCGGTCGTACTCCAGCGTCAGTTTCGCCAGCTCGCGCAGGTATGCCTTGCGCACCTTCGCGGGATCGGTCGTGATTTCATCCGCGCTCTCCACGTCGCGAAACCGCGCCGCGTTCCGGAACGGGAACGTCAGCTCGGTCGGGTCGAGCACCTGGAACACGACGACGTCCGTTCCGCGGAATCGCAGGTGCTTCAGTCCCTTGATCGCAGCCTCGGGCTCGTCGAGCAGATCCGAGATGAGCACGACGAGACTGCGCTTGGTCAGCGCCTCGGAGAGCTGGTGCAGCGGCCGCGCCACGTCGGAGCGCGTGCCTGGCTGCAGTTTCTCGAGCGCCAGCAGCAGCGCGTGCAGGTGGCCCCGGCGCGCGCTCGCCGGCAGCCGGAACAGGATGCGCTCGTCGAATGCGATCAGACCCGTCGCGTCCCGCTGCCGGTTCATGAGGAACGCCAGCGACGCGGCGAGCACCGATCCGTATTCCAGCTTGCTCATCGCGGCGCCGCCGCGATACGCCATCGACGCGCTCACGTCGAGCAGCAGGTGGCACTCGACGTTGGTCTCCTCCTCGAACTTCTTGACGTAGTGGCGATCGCTGCGCGCGTAGACCTTCCAGTCGAGCGTCGAGAGATCGTCGCCCGGCAGGTACTGGCGGTACTCGGCGAATTCGACGCTGAAGCCTTTGTAGGGACTTCGGTGCAGGCCCGACAGAAACCCCTCGACCACCGTCCGCGCCTTCAATTCCATCGTCCCCAGCCGCGCGATGATGGCGGGATCGATGAACCGCAGGTCGCGCCTGGGTGAGACGGCCGGCATGGTTAGAGTCCGCTGCGCGGCGTGGGCACGGCCTCGAGCAGGCGATCGATCAGGTTGTCGGCCGAGATGTGCTCCGACTCCGCGTAGAAGTTCGGGATCATGCGGTGCCGCAGGACGGGATGCGCGAGCGCCTGGATGTCGGCGACCGACACGTGGTACCGCCCGTTCAGCAGCGCGCGCGCCTTGCCTGCGAGGATCAGCGATTGCGATGCGCGCAGGCCCGCGCCCCACTTCACCCAGTCGCGCACGAACTGGTGGTTGCTCTGGCGTCCCGGCCGCGACGCGTCGACCAGCCGCACGGCGTAGCGCGCGACGTCCTCAGCCACGACCACCTGCCGCACGAGCTGTTCGATCTCGAGGATGTCGGCGCCCGTGAAGACGCGCGTCGGCGCCTGCCGCTCGATGCCGGTCGTCGACGTCACGACCCGCACCTCTTCGTCCTCCGAGAGGTAGCTCATGACGATGTTGAACATGAAGCGATCGAGCTGCGCTTCGGGCAGCGGATACGTGCCTTCGAGCTCGATCGGGTTCTGCGTCGCGAGCACGAAGAACGGCCGCTCGAGCGGATACGTCCGGCCCGCGGCGGTGACGTGATATTCCTGCATCGCCTCGAGCAGCGCCGCCTGCGTCTTCGGCGGCGTGCGGTTGATCTCGTCGGCGAGGATGATCTGCGCGAAGATCGGCCCTTTGACGAACCGCAACGAGCGATGTCCGCCCGCTTCGTCGAGAATCTCGGTGCCGGTGATGTCGGCGGGCATCAGGTCCGGCGTGAACTGAATGCGCTTGAACGACAGGTCGAGGATCTGCGCCACGGTCTTGATGAGCAGGGTCTTCGCGAGGCCGGGGACGCCGGTGATCAGGCAGTGGCCGCCGGTGAACAGCGCCATCAGCACCTGATCGATCACTTCCTCCTGACCGACGATGACCTTGCGGATCTCCGCGAGAATCCGCTCGCGTCCAAGCGCGATGCGCTCGGCCATCGCCGCAACATCCGCCGTCGTCGTCATGTCCATCTCAGTGCGTCAGTGAATAGATGATTTCGTTGATCTGCATCCGGTACGCCTGCGCCGTGAACTTCACGTAGCCCGGATATTCGGCGGCGTTCGACCACTCCCACCCGTCGCCCATGTCGGTGTTCCAGTTGATCAGGACCATGGCGCGCCCGGTGTCGTCCGCGATCGCCTTCAATTGCGCCGTGTAGCCTCCCTTCTCCCACGTCCGCCCTTGCAAGAACGAGCCCAGCCCGGGCGTTTGCGGGTAGGCGTCGATCTCGTAGAAGCAATGAAAGATCGGATGACTCGGCGGCAGGTCGACGATCCTGCGGTCCGGAAAGACGCGCTTCATCTCCTTTTCCATGTTCGCGAACTCAATCGGGCCATGGAAATCGTCGAAGGTGAGCGTGCCGCCACGCAGCAGGAACTCGCGCAGGATCGGCACCTCGCTCTCCTTGAGACGGAGGTTGCCGGGTTCAACGATGTAGATCCAGGGATAGGACCAGAGGTTCGGGTCCTCGAGGGTGATGACGACGGGATCGTTGACTTCGATCGCGGTGACGCTCTTGAGACGGCGGGAGAGGTTCTGCTCCGCGGCCGGCGCGTCGATGAACCACGGCTCGTCTTCGACGCTGACCCAGGGGCCGCGCGGCAGCGTCCACGCCTCGTATTTGATGCGCGCGAACGTCCACTGCAGGCCGGCGAAGCGCGCATCAGGCTCGAGGGGGTTCTGCGCGTCGGCGCGCGGCACCATCGACGTGGCGCCCCACAGAAGGAGCGCCGCCGCCGCGGCGAGCGCGAGCGCGGCAACACGGGGACGGGTGTTCATCGCTGGCCACCGCTCTGCGTGCCGGGTTTGATGGACTTCAGCAGCAGCTCCTGCGCGCGCTCGAACATCGGTGCGATTTCGAGCGCGGCGAGCGCTTCACGCTTCGCATCCGCCGCGCGTCCGAGCTTGAGATACGCCTCACCGAGATCGCAGTGTGCCTCCGCCTTGTCCGGCGCGCCGGCGGCCAACGCTGCCTTGAACTCGCGCTCCGCCTTCGCCAAGTCCGCCTTCGCCGCCTCCTCACGCTTCAGCAGCAGCCGGCCGTAGCCGGTGTGCGCCTGCGCGTCGAACGGATCGAGCTCCACGACCCGGTCGTAGGCCTTCAACGCCGCGGCATCGTCTTTCAGCTTGGTGGCGAGCGTCGCCAGGCGGCGCGCCGGCTCGAGCGCGGTGTGGTCGTGCGCGAGCAGCGCCAGGTATTCCTTCGTGGCGCGCGCTTCGTCGCCGAGCTGCTCGGCGAGCCGCGCCATGATGGCATGCGGACTGTCGTCGCCAGTCGCCATCGGTACCAGCGCCGCGGCCTTCTCGAGCGGGTCGAACGCGGCGCGATCGCTTGCTGCGGCGAGCGCCTGACCCAACGCCAACTGCGCCGAGTAGCTTCCCGGCTGCGCCGCAGCCGCCGCGCGTAGTTCGTCGATCGACGATTCGCGCCGTGGTATCGCGGCGACGACAGCCTGACCGCGGCCGCGGGGCCTGACCGAATCGCGAAGCGCGGTACGAACCGATCCGAACCGCTCGTCGAGCGCCTTGTCGAAGGTCGCCTGGAGCTGGTCGATCGTCACGCCAAGGGATTTCGAAAGCGCCGCTTCGGGGGCGAGACCGTCGCCGTACGAGCGCACGAGCGCGCGAAGCGCCGGCTCGCCGCGTGTCTTGATGATGTGCTCGACGAGCAGCGCGGCCTCGTAATACGCCAGCGCGATCGTCTCCGGGCTCGTGAAGCCGGCATTCAGATCGCGCAGTTTCAGCGCCTCGCCGCGCTCGAGCGCCACCGCAAACGGCACTTCCATGTCGCGTCCCCATTCCGGACGCGCGAGTGTCTCCTCGTAGACCGAAATGCCCTCGGTCAGCCAGCGCGGCACACGCTGCTTCGACATCTGCAGCGTGATGACGTGCGCCAGTTCGTGCCAGAGCGTCGCCTGCCACGAGAAGGAGCCAGGGGGGCGCGCCTTCGGCGAATCGAGCGTGACCACGCGGCCGAAGCAGGCGCCGAGCGCGCCGATCATGCCGGGCAGACCGAGCGTGCGCACGGCGAACTGGTCATGGATCGGAAAGACCTCGATGAGGATCGGTCCCGTCGGCGTGAACTCGTATCGTTTGCTGAGCGTGGCGAGCGCTTCCTTCGCCAGCGGCAGCGCGTACTCGCGAAGGACCGGCGCTTCCTCCGGATGCAGCTTCACGACCAGATCGCCGTCCTTGACCTCTTCGAACTTGTCGATCGAGTCGAGGAGATTGAGCAGGTTCAGCGTGACCTGATCGTGGGGGAACGCGTCGTGCGCGCGCGAGAGCGCCTGGCGCGCGTCCGCCTCGTCGCCGGTGCGCGACAGGTGCATGCCGAGCGACGCATGCGCACGGTGGTTCGCCGGATCGAGCTTGACCGCTTCGCGCGCGAGCGCCACCGCTTCGGTGAACCGGTAGCGCCGCGCCGTGAGGTCCGACGCCATCCGATAGACCTCGCTGTAGGCGGGATTGATCGACAGCACCTTCTTGACGCCCGCGTCGAACCCGGCGCGATCATCGTTGGCATAGGCCATGGCCGCGAGCATCGCGTGCGCGTCGAGGTGCACGGCATTTTCCGCGAGTACCTTGCCGATGCGCTCGCGCGCCGCGTCCTCGCGCGTGTTGTCCAGCTCGAGCTGCGCCAGCAGCAGGTGCGCGGAGGCCAGATTCGGATCGATCTCGAGCGCCTTCATCGCCGTCGCCGCTGCGGCGGGCGGATCCTGCTCGGCCAGCGTGCGCGCGAGGCCAGCCAACGCCGGCGCCCAGCGGGGGTCCAGCTTCAGCGCCTGCTGAAACGCCTTGCCGGCATCGCCATGCTGGAAGACGTCGAGGAACAGTTCGCCATACGCGGTCTCGAGCGCCGGATGCGTGCGCGACGCGGCTGCGGATCGGAACAGCGCGTTCGCATCGTGTACGCGCCCGAGCGCGTGCGCCGCGCGGCCGCCGCGAATCAGCGCTTCGAGATCTCCGGCGCCCGCGGTTGCCTGACGGAACAGCCGGGTAAGATGGGTCGCGGCGGCCTGCGATCGCCCGAGGCGCTGCAGCAGCAGGCCGAGCTCGAGCGCCGCGTCGCCGAGCGGCGCGCGCGCCACCGCCGGCTCGAGCATGGCGAGCGCTTCGTCGTTCTTGCCCTTCTGGATCGCCAGATGGGCGAGGACGGCAACGGCATCGGGATCGTCCGCAGGCTGCGCGCGCGCGAGCGCTTCAGCTTCGGAAGCGCGACCGTGCGCGATCGCCGTCCACGCAGACCGGGGAAACGATTCCGTGGCCGTCTGCCGCGCGTGGGACGGCGGCAGCGTCAGCGCCACGCACACATAAAGAAGGATGACGACCAGGGGCCGCATCGGCACCGGGAGCCGGCGGTGCGTGCAGGACCGACGCATGTACCTGTTCAGATTATAGGCCACGCAGATCTGCTGCCCTTTCAGACGTGAGATTGGACACGACGGCCGCGGCCGGTTCTAAAACAATTCGCGCCACGTGAAGAACAGTGCGGCCGCAAGCCCCTGGATGACGCCGAAGCCGGCGGCGACCGCGATGCCGGTACGCGGCGACACGATCGCCGCCAGCGCCAGGAAAATCGGAAACAACGTCGACGTCAGGCGCCCCATCGACAGCACACCACCGGAAAGCAACGGCGGCAGGATGTTCACCAGGATGAATGCCGCCCACGCGGCCCCGAGTTTCCGCCACACCGGCCATGCCATCGCCAAAGCAAAGCTCAGGCCGATCGTGTTCAGCGCCTGAAACGGGTACGCCATGGCGAGCTGCAGCAGTCCCGCAGCGCTGCCGACCGGCGTCAGCGTCACGCCGCTGAAGCTGCGTCCCCACGCGCCGTGCATCCGCGCCCACGCGAACCAGATATCTGTCCGCTGGAACACGTAGACGGTGAACATGAGCATGCCGATGACGGGCATCGCGGCAACAGCAAGCTGGATGGCGGTGTTTCGATCGTAGTGCAGCCCTTCAGGGCTGCCCGCCGCCCGTTGGGCAGGCCTGAAGGCCTGCACTACGCTCGAAGGCGTGGCGTCCGATACACCCAACGCTAGCAGCCCCAGCGGAACGCTCAGCATGAACCCGTTCGGTCGCGATAATCCCGCGACGAGTCCCCACAGTGCGGCACGCATCCACTCGGTGCGACGAAAGTGGTACCACGCGCCCACTGCCGCCAGCAGGAACAGCGATTCGGTGTACGCGGCGCTGTAGAAAATCGCGAACGGATACGCGGCCAGCAGCAGCACCGCCGTCGTCGCGCGCTCGTCGCCGAGAAGGTCACGCGCGATGCGCGACAGATACCAGGCCGCCCAGAAGAACGCCGCGAGCGAGATGAAGAGGCCCGCCCACTGGTAGCGCAGCAGTCGCGTGTCGCGATTGAGCGTGCGATCGCTCGCGCCGATCGCCGCGCCTGCCGCGCGCATCAGCAGCGGGTACGCCGGAAAGAACGCGAGGTTCTGCTGCCGATCGAACCGGTATTGCCACTCGTAGCCGTCGTCGGCAATGCCCGCGTACCAACCGGCGTCGAAGCGGTCCGGCAGTGTCGCGAGCGGGTCGCGGCCGATGCTGCCCGCCGCTGATGGCGGAGCGCCGATCGCGCTGACGGCGAGAAGACCGGCAAGCAGGACCGTCGGCCGTGTCAGCGTGAACGCGAGTACGGCGTCAGCGAGCGCCGGCCGCGCCCGAACAGAGTCGAACGCGCGCCGCGCGGCGTCCAGCCCGGTCGGTCGTGGCGCGAGCGCATGCCGCACCGCGGCAAGAGCAACCGTCGCGAACAGCGCGTGCGTCCATCGCACCGACACGAGAACGCCGAAGAGGTATGCGCGGAAGGCGCCGAAGATCGCCAGCGCGATCGTCGCCGCCGTGCACAACCCGGTAGCGACATCGGCAGCGAAAATGAGCTTGCGCGAAGTCACCGTGGCGGGATTCTAACAGGCCGCTGCTCTTGATCGTTGGCCTTTGGCCTTTGGCCTTTGGTCTTCGGCCTTTGGTCTTTGGTCTTTGGCGGCCTGGGCTCTCACCGGCCGCCCGCCGTCCAGGCGCGTTCCTCGACCCGCACCCGCAGCAGCATCAGCCACGCGAATGCGACGGTGCAGAGCGTGCCGGCTACCAGCGCACCGGCCATCAGCGCGATGCCCGCCAGCTCGCCCGCCACGCCGAAGTAATTGGGATGACGGAGGAACCGGTAGGGTCCTGCGAAGATGCGCGGGGAGCCGCGCGGCACGAGCACGCGAAACGTCCACCGCGGGCCGAGCGTCGCGATGGCCCAGTACTTCAGCGCCTTGCCGGCGGCGAATACCGTTACGCCGAGGACCAACAGCGGACCCGTTGCCCCGCCGCGCACCACGCCTTCCGCAATCATCGCGAGAAACGCCCCGGGATACGCCACCTGCATGACGCGGTACACGTCCCCGGCCGGCTCGATCGCTCCGGCGGCGCGAAGACGCCGCTCGTTGCGGGCCGACAGCCGCGCTTCGATCAGCATCGGACCGAAGGCGAGCGCCAGCAGAAAGCTCGCCAGCATCATGCCACGCGCAGGTCCGCGGCGTACCTGATGAGCGAGCGGATGACCACCGGTGCGACCGCGGCGCCGCGATTGGCGACGCGCACGGCTCCGGGAGACGCCACGAGCGAGCGCAGCGTGCGGTTGAATCGCCATTTCGGCAGGAACTCGCGCCGGCGCGCCTCCGCCAGCCGCAGATGCGCCGCGTCCCAGCCATGTTCGAGCGCCTGCAACGCGGCATGGGCGGCGAGCTCGGCGCCGCGGAACGCGAACCGCAGTCCGTCGCCGGTCATGGGATCGATGAAGCCGGCAGCGTCACCTGCGAGCAGCAGGCCCTCCATCCCCGGCTGCTCGCACTCGACAGCCATCGGCCCAAGGCACCGCGGCGTGCCCACCAGCGTCGCGACCGTAAATCGTCCCGCAAGCTGACGGTCGGTGTGGATGGTCTCGTGCAAGAGCGCGTGCGGATGGCGCAGCAGCGCGCGATCGGCGGTGACGACGCAGACGTTGGCAAGGGCGCCGGGCAAGGGGGCGACGCCGATGTAGCGATCGCCTCGCACGTGCATTTCGCCGCATGTCGCCAGCCCCTTGACGTACTGGAAATACGCGCCGACCGCCCATCGTCGCGGCCGATCGGCGAATCGCGACAGACGCAGCTCGCGCGCAAGGCGCGAATGACTGCCGTCGGCCGCGATCACGATCGGCGCAGCAATCCGCCGCGGTCGTCCGTCCCCGCTTCTGACGGTGACGCCGTTCACGGTGTCCACGTCTCGTGACGTATCGATAGATGCGCCGGTCACGAACACGTCGTCGTCGACCTGCGCGCCGGCCGCCGAGGCGGCGTCCACGAGCCGTCGATCGAGCTCGCGGCGGAGGATGGCGCGTCCCTGCACGCCGCTGCCGTACCGCGCTTCTACGCGAACGCCGCTCGCGCCGGTCACGATCATGCCGTCGAGCGGCAGGCTGCCGTCGAGAACGCGCGAGAGTGCAAGGCGCCGCAGAATGGCGGCCGCACCAGGATTGACCGTGTCGCCACACAGCTTGTCGCGAGGGATCCGCGAGCGCTCGAGGAGGCGGACGCGAGCGCCTGCGCGCGCCAGCACGATCGCGGCAACGCTTCCCGCCGGCCCGCCCCCGACGACAATAACGTCCTGCATCAGCCGTCCCTCGTCCCTGGTCCCTGGTCCCGCGTCCCGCGTCCCGCGGCCCGAGTCCTCAGTCCCGCGTCCCGAGTCCGAGGACGATAGCGCTGTTTTTCGATCCGAACCCCAGACAGTTGCAGAGCGCGGCTCCGATGTCCACCTGGCGTCCTTTGTTCGGAATCACGTCAACGTCGCAAGCGGGATCCGGCTCGAACTGGTTGATCGTCGGCGGAAGATACGCGTCGCGCAGCGCCAGCGCGGCGGTGACGATTCCGGCGGCGCCGCTCGCGCCCTGCGGGTGGCCGATCATCGACTTGGTCGACGAGCCGGGCACGCGATCCGCGAGCGGCCCGAACAACTGCCGCACGCAGCGCGCCTCCACGGCGTCATTCAACACGGTCGACGTGCCGTGGTAATTGACGTAGCCGATTTCTTCGAGGGCGCGTCCGGAGCGATCGATCGCCAACTGCATGGCGCGGACGATCTGCTCTCCGTCCGGATCCATCTGCACGCGATGGTAGGCGTCGCAGGTCGAGCCGTAGCCCTCGACGAACGCGTAAATCGGTGCGCCGCGCGCACGCGCGCGCTCCTCGCGCTCGAGCACCAGCATCCACGCTCCCTCGCCGAGTACGAAGCCGTCCCGCCCTCGATCGAACGGCCGAGACGCCTCCGCCGGCGCGTCGTTGTACTTGGTCGCCACCGCCCGCATCTTCGAGAACCCGAAGATCATGCCGGGCGTGACGCACGCGTCGGCGCCACCCGACAGTACGACGTCGGCTTCTCCCGATCGAATCAGCGACGCTGCATAGCCCACGGCATCCGTCGAGCTCGTGCAGCCCGTCGAGACGACGTGGCTGATGCCATGCAGCGCCAAGGCGATCGAGATCTCGCTCGAGATCATACCGACGATGGAAACGGGGATGGCATAGGGCGTCACGCGCTTCCAGCCGTCGCCGAAGAACTCCGCGTACTGCCGCTCGGCCACGTCGATGCCGCCCGCTCCGCTGCCGACCAGTACGCCGGCGCCGGGCTCGTTCAAGCGCAGGCCGGCGTCCTGCCACGCTTCGAGCGCCGCGATGACGGCGACGAGCGACGCGCGCGAGTAGCGGCGCGGATCCGGCCTGCCCGCTAAATCCCCTCCATTCGGCGCCCGATCAGCAATCTCCACCGCGTCGTCGATGGAGACCGGCGGTACTGGCGCCGCGACGGTGCAGGGGAAAGGCGACGCATCGAACGCGGTGATCGCGCGTGTGGCGCTGCAGCCGGAGCGAACGTGCTGCCAGAACCGATCGCGTCCGACGCCGTACGGCGAGACGACGCCGATGCCCGTGATGGCGACGCGATCGCCGCGCCTTCGACCCATCCCTCTATAATAGGCCGCGCGCACGACGTGCCGATTCTGCTGAGCAGCGCGTTCGCCTGGACGGGGGCCACGATCTTCGTGGCCTCGCTGCTGTTTTACCTGTATTCGTATCTCGTCACGTTCGGCAGGCCCGCTGCGGGCGGCGCATGGATCGCGCCTGCGGCCTTCGACCTGCTCCTGTTCTCCGCGTTCGCGTTCCATCACAGCCTGTTCGCGCGGACGGCGATTCGCGACGCGATTCGCCGCGCGATTCCACCGCGACTCGAACGCTCCTCCTACACGTGGGTCGCCAGCGTGCTGTTCGTCGTCGTGTGCTGGCTGTGGAGGCCCGTACCGGGCGTCGTCTATCGGATGGAAGGTCTGTGGTGGTGGCTGGGGGCGGCGGTCCAGAGCGCAGGTATTCTGTTCACCTACCTCGGATCGAGCGCGCTCGACGTGTTCGACCTCGCGGGCATCAGGCAACTCCACGCTGGCCGCCCGCCTGCAACGACTTCGCCTGCGCCATTGAAGACGTCGGGCGCCTACCGGCTGGTGCGCCATCCCATCTACCTGGGATGGGCGTTGTTCGTCTTCGGCACACCGACCATGACGGCGACTCGTCTGATCTTCGCCATCATCAGCACCGCGTATCTGGCCATCGCCATTCCGTGGGAGGAGCGAACGCTGGTCGAGGCCTTCGGCGCCCAGTATCGCGAGTACCAGCGGCGCGTTCGCTGGCGCATGCTGCCGGGAGTTTACTGAGATACACGGCGCACCGTGCACCCTGCACCGTGCACCCGTTTGCACGCCGGCCCCTGCAAGGCGTACGATCCGCTTGTGGCAGAAGCCGCCCAGACGCCGACGCTTCCCTCCGAGCTTCCCGTTGTCCCGCTGCGGGGTGCGGTTGTGCTGCCAACGACCGTCGCGCCGCTCGGCGTCGGCCGCGGCATGTCGATCGAGGCCATCAACCGCGCGCTCGCGGGCGACCGCATGGTGCTGCTGCTCCTGCAAAAGAACGACGCCGAGGAACCCGGACCGGACGATCTCCACCGCGTGGGGACCATCGGCGTCGTGCGTCAGATGGCCAAGGCGCCAACCGGCATGCGCGTGCTCGTCGAAGGCGTCACGCGCGCGCGCGCGGAGTTCCTGTCAACCGACCGCGGCTTCATGCGGGCGCTGGTCAAGCCGCTGCCGGAGCCATCGGAGCGATCGATCGAGATCGACGCACACGTCCGCCACCTTCAGGAGCTCGTCGACCGTGCTCTCTCGCTGGCGACCGGACTCTCCCCCGACGTTCGCGCGCTGATTTCGAGCCTTGACGATCCGCTGCGCATCGCCTACCTGCTCGCCAGCCTGCTCAACATGGAGGCGGAGGACAAGCAGAAGCTGCTCGAGGAAGAGAGCCTGACCGTGAAGCTCAACGCGGTGGCGATGGTGCTGTCGCGCGAGATCGAGGTCCTCGAGCTGAAGGGGAAGATCGAGTCCAAGGCGGAGAAAGAAATGACCGACGCGCAGCGGCAGTACCTGCTGCGCCAGCAGATGAAGGCGATCCAGTCGGAGCTGGGCGAGGGCGACAGCGAGGTGCAGGAGATCCGGCGGCGCGTCGCCGAAGCCGGACTGCCCGAATCGGTCGCCGCCGTCGCCGACCGCGAAGTCGACCGACTGGAGCGGATGACGCCCGCGTCTCCCGAGTATCAGATGATTCGGACCTATCTCGACTGGGTCCTCGACGTTCCCTGGGACAAACCGACGGAAGACAGGATCGACCCGGTCGAAGCGCGTCGCGTGCTCGACGAAGATCACTACGACCTCGACAAGGTCAAGGACCGCATCGTCGAATACCTCGCGGTCCGCAAGCTCAAGGGAGACATGAAGGGGCCGATTCTCTGCTTCGTCGGCCCCCCTGGCGTCGGCAAGACGTCGCTCGGCCAGTCGATCGCCAGAGCGATGAACCGGAAGTTCGTGCGCATCTCGCTCGGCGGCGTGCGCGACGAGGCGGAGATCCGCGGCCATCGCCGGACCTACATCGGATCGATGCCGGGGCGGTTGGTGCAGGCGCTCAAGTCCGCCGGTTCCTCGAACCCCGTGCTGATGCTCGACGAGATCGACAAGATCAGCGTCGGCATTCAGGGCGATCCCGCGGCGGCGCTGCTCGAAGTTCTCGATCCGGCGCAGAACCACACGTTCCGCGATCACTACCTCGAGATTCCGCTCGACCTCTCACACGTGCTCTTCATCGCGACCGCGAACCAGCTCGGGACGGTGCATCCGGCGCTGCTCGATCGCATGGAGATGATCTCGCTCAGCGGCTACACGGAGGACGAGAAGGTCCACATCGCGAAGATCTACCTGGTGCCGCGGCAACGCGACGAGCACGGGCTGAAGCCGGAACAGATCACGATCACCGACGCCGCGCTGCGGCGCGTCATCGCGGACTACACGCGGGAAGCCGGCGTGCGCACGCTGGAGCGGCAGATCGGCACGATTTCGCGCAAGGTGGCTGCGCGCGTTGCCACCGATCCGAACTACACCGCCCGCGTCGAAGCCGACGATGTGGTCGGATATCTCGGGCCGGCGCGATTCAGGTCGGAAGCGGCGTTCAGGACGTCGCGGCCCGGGGTGGCGACGGGCGTGGCGTGGACGGAGACGGGCGGCGACGTGCTCTTCATCGAGGCGGTGCTGCTGCCGGGCGGAAACGGACAGGTGACGTTAACCGGCCAGCTCGGCGCCGTCATGCAGGAGTCGGCGCGCGCGGCGTTGAGCCACGTGCGGCAGCAGGCGGCGTCGCTCGGCGTCTCGCCGGAATTCCTGAGCAAGCATGACCTGCACGTCCACGTGCCAGCCGGCGCGATCCCGAAGGACGGTCCGTCGGCCGGCGTCACGATGGCCACCGCGATGGTTTCCGCGGCGCGCGGCGTGCCGGTTCGGCACGACGTCGCGATGACCGGCGAGATCACCCTCTCCGGCCTCGTCCTGCCGGTTGGCGGCATCCGCGAGAAAGCGCTCGCCGCGCGCCGTTATGGGATCCGCACGTTCGTCCTGCCGCAGATGAACGAGCAGGATCTCGCCGAGCTGCCGGAAGAAGTGCGGCGCGAGATGAAGTTCGTCCCGGTGCGGACACTGGAAGAGGCGCTGCGGATCACGCTGCCCGACGCGCTCGCGGCGGCGCCCGGAGATGTCGCGGGCAGCGCGGGCGGCGAGAGCGCCGTCGCGTCGCCGCCGGCCCCGCCCGCCTGACGCGTGCCTTCTGTCTTCTTCTACATCTCAGGCCACGGGTTCGGACACGCGTCGCGTCAGGTCGAGATCGTCAACGCCTTCGGTGCGCTGGCCGGCCCCGACACGACGATCGTCCTCCGCACGGCCGCGTCGCGCGATCTGCTCGAGCGGACCGTCTGTGTCCCTTTCCTGCTGGTCGAGGGGATCGTCGACACGGGCGTGAAGCAGATCGACAGCATCCGACTCGACGAGCGCGCGACCATCCTCGAAGCCGACGCCTTTCATCGAACGCTGATTCCCAGGGCGATGGATGAAGCGGTGCTCCTGCGCCGCCACGACGCCCGATTCGCCGTCGTCGACGCGCCGCCGCTCGGCTGCGCCGCGGCGGCCGCCGCTGGGATCCCATCCGTGGTGTGCTCGAACTTCACGTGGGACTGGATCTACGCCGGTTACGACCTGACCGAGAGGCTCGCGCCCGATCTGGTCGCGCGCATCCAGGAGGCGTATCGCAAGGCGCAGGCGGCATGGCGGCTGCCGATGCACGGTGGCTTCGAAACGTTCGCGAACCTCGTCGATGTGCCACTGGTCGCGCGGCACCGCCGGCCGGATCGGTCCGACGAGGATGTCCGACGGGATCTCGCGTTGCCACTGGATCGACGGCTGGCGCTCTTGTCGTTCGGCGGGTTCGGCGTCAACGACCTCCCGCTCGATCGGCTCGACGTCTCTGATGACTGGCGCATCGTGCTCGTCGGATCGCAGGACGAGCTGCGCGACCTGCCGGCCGGCGCGCATGGCGTCAGCTACGCGCAGTTGCGCGCAGCGTCATTGGCCTACCAGGACGTCGTCGGCGCCGTCGACGTCGTGGTCTCGAAGCCAGGCTACGGCATCGTCTCCGAGTGCATTGCCAACGAGACCGCGCTGCTCTACACGTCGCGCGGACGCTTCGTGGAGTACGACGTCTTCGTGCGCGAGATGCCGCGTTACCTGCGATGCGGGTTCATCTCGCAGGAGGACCTGTTCGCGGGACGATGGAGGGAGGCGCTCGAGGCGCTCGTTCGACAGGATCCGCCGCCGGAGCGCCTGGCCACCAACGGCGCCGATGTCGTGGCGCGGATGATCGCTACTTCGCTGCGGTGACGAGCGACCAGATGCGCGGGAAGTTGACCTTCTCGATCGACTCCGGCTGCAGCTCCGCCTGCGCGAGAAACGCGGGCAGGTCGAGATCGGACTTGAAGCCGATGTGAATGGTGAAGGGCGAGATCCACCGCTCGAGGCGAGAGAGAATCGGGTTCGGGCTGAGGAAGTGGTTCAGGATCACGATCCGCCCGCCCGGCCGGCACACACGGCGCATCTCCTGCGCGACTTTCACCGGGTCCGGCACCACGCTGATCAGATACGGTGCGTAGACGATGCCGAAGGTGTCGTCCGCGAACTTGAGATCGGCGGCGTCCATCTGGAGGAGGCGGACGTTGCGGTTCGGTTTTCGCGCCACACGCTCGCGCGCCTTCTCGAGCATCGAGTCCGAAAAATCGATGCCGGTCACCGAGCAGTCTTTCGGATACAACGAGAGGTTGATGCCGGTGCCGACGCCGACCTCGAGCACCCGCTCGCCCGGCTGAATGTTCATGCGCTGGAGAGCGCGCAGGCGGCCGGGATGGAGCGTCGGCCCGAAGATGAGGTCGTAGACCTTCGAGAGCTTGTGGTAGACCCCCTCGACGAACGAGTTCTCCACCGCCGCCACTGAGAGCGCGCGCGTGGCAGCGTCCGCACCGGAGACGAGCTCGTGGTCCGGCTCGTTTTTACGATCGAATAAGGCCATCAGAGGTTATCCGTGGAAGCACAGTACCGCGGTCGCGCCGGTACGCAACAAGGCAACCTCGGGACTATATCGCTTCAGCACTGGCAGGGCAAGCAGATGAGCAGCTTCGCTCGGCAGCCACCGGCTCCTCACGCGCTGACCGCCTCGATGACGGCGAGCGCGCCGGCGAGCGGCGCGCCCGCCGTCGTGATCTGAATCCCCTGCACCATGGCCCGCACTTCGGAGGCGATCTCGCGCGCGATCGCGAGCCCCTCGTCCGCGGCGCGGCCGGCCGCGTCCGCCCTCCGCATCCGCTCGACGACGGCGTCCGGCACGCGGACGCCGGGAACCTCGTTGGCCATGAACTCGGTGTGCCGCAGGCTCTCGAGCGGCGTGATTCCCGCGAGGACCGGGATGCGCACGTCCTCGACGCGCTCGAGAAACGCCGTCAGGCCGGCGACGTCGAACACCGGCTGCGTGATGGCGAACTCCGCGCCGGCCTCCACCTTGTAGTGGAAACGGCGGACCTCCTCGTCGAGATCGATCGCGCCGGGATTGGCGGCGACGCCGATGTGAAACGCCGTCGGATGTCCGATCGCCTGCGCGCCGATGTCGAACCCGCGGTTGAGGCGCGAGACGACGTTGACGAGACCGATCGAATCGACGTCGAACACCGCCGTCGCGTCCGGATAGTCGCCCATCTGCGGCGGATCGCCCGTGACGATCAGCACGTTGCGCACGCCCATCGAGTGCGCCCCGAGCAGATCCGACTGCATGCTGAGCAGGTTTCGATCGCGGCAGGCGTAGTGGAGGATCGTCTCGATGCCGGCCTGCTGCTGCACGAGGATGGCGGCGGCGAGCGCGCTCATGCGCGCGCTGGCGCGCGGGCCGTCCGGGATGTTGACGAGATCGACGCCGTGGATGCGCAGGTGGCGGGCCTGCTCGACGAGGTCGTCGGCGCGGAACCCTCGCGGCGGCGTCAGCTCGACGCTCACGACGAATGCGCCGCGCGCCAGATTGTTGGCCATGCGCGACTTGTCGCCGCGCGCGACCGGCGGAGGCGCCGGCACGGCGGCGGCCTCGCCGCGCGCCTCGCTGCGGGCGTGCGCGCTGAGCTTCGGCGCGACCAGCGCGCGCACGGCCATCTTGATGTGCCGCACGTGCTCCGGCGTCGTCCCGCAGCAGCCGCCGACGAGCCGCACGCCGTTGTTGATGAAGCGCCGCGCGTACGACGCCATGTACTCGGGCGAGCAGAGATAGATGTTGCGTCCCTCGATTTCGCGCGGCCGCCCGGCGTTCGGCTGCGCCGAGAGCTTCACCGTCGCGATGCGGCCGATGCGCTCGATCGCTTCCAGCATGGCCGCCGGGCCGACGCTGCAGTTGAGCCCGACGACGTCTGCGCCGAGCCGCTCGAGATCGGGCACGAAGGTTTCCGGGGCCGCTCCGTCGAGGCTGTTGCCGTCCTCCTCCGTCGTCATCTGCGCGACGACCGGCAGATCGCAGACGCTGCGGACGGCGCGGATCGCGGCGCCGATCTCGTTCACGTCGCGGAACGTCTCGAGGATGAAGAGGTCGACGCCGCCTTCGACCAGCGCGCGCGCCTGCTCGCGAAAGTAGTCCTCGGCCTCGTCCACGCCCGTCTTGCCCCACGGCTCGATGCGGATGCCGAGTGGGCCGACGGCACCGGCGACGAACGCCTGCTCGCGCGCGGCGTGACGCGCAATCCGGGCACCCTGCACGTTGATCGCGTGCACTTTGTCCGCAAGGGCGAACGCGCCGAGCTTGATGCGGTTGGCGCCGAACGTGTTCGTCTCGAGCACGTCGGCGCCGGCGCGGACGTATGCCTGATGCACTTCGGCGACGAGATCCGGCTGCTTCAGATTCAGCTCGTCGAAGCAGCGGTTCAGGAACACGCCCTTCGCGTACAGCATCGTCCCCATCGCGCCGTCGCAGACCAGCACGCGCCGCTCGAGTTCCTGGAGAAATGTGGGCCTGGTCATGAAAATGTTCGAGGCCCGGCCAAGGCCGGGCCCTACGATTGTAGAACTTACTGGAGGACGCCGCTCACGTGCTCGTACGCGAGCGACGTCGCGTCGATCAGCAGATACGACTTCGCCACCAGGTCCATGCAGACCGAGCGGACGCCTTCGCGCTCCTGCTCGCTGAACCGGTGATGATGGCCGAACAGGTGCAACCGGGGCTTCATCGCCGCGAGCACCTCGTTGACCGGCGTCTTGCCGGCGTCCATCCTCCCGATCCGAAACGGCCGCGGCGCCTCGTGCGTGAGCAACAGATCGACGTCGCGCATCTCGCGGCAGGCCTCGACTTCCTCACGAACGAAATGCCGGCGCTTGTCGGCCAGTTCGGTCGCTTTGGCGCTGCCCTTCTTCGGATGCGGTAGATCCGCCGCCGCCATGTCGTACCACGTCGGCGCAAACGTGCCACCGAGCCCGGCGATGCGGACGCCGGAGACCTCGATCACCACGCCGTTCGGGATGACGTGCAGGTGCTCGGGAAACTCCCCCGCCGCGATCAGATCGAAGTTCTCGTTGTTGCCCTTGATCCAGTAAAGCGGACGATCGACCGCCTCGTAGCGGCCCGCGTCGTCGGCGAGATCGCCGACGCACACCCAGAACGGCACTTCCGGATGGCGCCGCATGATGCGGCGCGCTGCCTCGAACTCTCCGTGGATGTCGCCGAGCGCGCCAAAAACCATGAGTAAAGGGTAAAGGCAAAAGAGAAAAGGGTAAGGGTCGCTACTCTTCACCCTTTACCCTTTACCCTTTACCCTTTACCCTTTGCTCCTTACCCTTGCTGCCCCGCAGCTGCGGCGGGCGAAGGCGCCGCGGGGACCAACAGATCGAGCTTGTCCCAGATGAAGTCCTTGCTGCTGTAGACCGAGAGCTCGTAGTCCTTGCCCATGAAGATCGCCGAAACCGGGCAGGCCTCTTCGCAGTAACCGCAAAAGATGCAGCGCGTCTTGTGGATTTGATAGATCTTCGCGTAGCGCGGGCCGGCCTGCACGGTGCCGTCGTTCTGCGCCGGCTCGAGGTAGATGGCGTCCGACGGGCATGCAACCGCGCACAGGCCGCAGGCCACGCACTTCTCCAGCCCGTTTTCGTCCCGCATCAGGACCTGCTTGCCACGCCATTTCGGAAAGACGGGCACTTTCTGGTCCGGGTAATTGACGGTGATGGGTTTCTTGAAAATGTGCTTGAGCGTGGTCGCGAAGCCGACCAGGAAGGGACGAATCATCCGCCGATCATAGCAAAACTCCTTCGCGCAGCCGCGCGGCCGCGCCGCCGGCGCTGTACAAATCGCTGAGGGTGCTATACTTACGGCCGACGTTCGGCCCGGCCAAGGCCGGGCCCTTCGGTTTCCCGAATGCCTCACCAGACCCTCACGGATCACCAGCTGCTGCTGACGACGCTGGTCTTCAAACTGGCCGTGATGGCGATCCTGTCGACGATGCTGGTGCGGTTTCCGTGGTTCCGTCGCATCCTGCTGACCGAGCGGCGCGACTGGCCGGAGCGGCTGGTGTTCGCCGCGAGCCTGGGCGTTCCACTGACGGCGGGAATCCTCGCCCGGATGCTCCTGAACTACAACGCCGCCGACTTGACGCTCGCCGGATCGTTTCTGGCCGGCCTGCTGGCGGGCCCCTACGCGGGCGCGATCGTCGGCACGATGGTCGGCATTCCGCCGCTCTTCGTCGGCGAGTGGATCGCGCTGCCCTTCGCGATTGGCTGCGGCTTCGCCGGCGGCGGCCTGCGTGAAATCTGTCCGAAGGAAGCGATCTGGCATTTCTCGCCGCTCTTCTTCACCGACCTGCACCGCAACGTGTGGCAGCTCGTACGGCGGTTCAAGATCGACTGGGTCGTGATCCTGCTCGCCGCGCCGGTGGGCCTCGAGATCCTCAGGCAGACGCTCGGCCATCGCTTCGCCGATCCGCCGCGCATTTTCTTCCTTCCCGCGCCGGACGGCCGGTGGTGGATGATCGCGCTCGTCGTCCTGGCCACGGTGCTGTGCGTCGCGATACCGATCAAGATCTGGAACAGCGCGCGCATCGAGCATCGCCTCCAGGAACAGGAGAAGCTGCTGATGGCCGCGCGCGTCGAAGCGCTCGCGAGCCAGATCAACCCTCACTTTCTGTTCAACACGCTGACGTCGATCTCGTCGCTGATCCGCTCGCAGCCCGAGACCGCGCGGACGCTGATCGTCCGGCTTTCAGGGCTGCTGCGCCGGCTGCTCCGCAGCCAGGAGCATTTCGTCACGCTACGTGAGGAGCTCGAAGCCATCGACGAATACCTCGATATCGAGAGCATCCGGTTCGGTCCCAAGCTGCGCGTCGAGAAGGACATCGATCCCGACAGTCTCGACGTCGTGGTGCCGAGCATGCTGCTGCAGCCGCTCATCGAGAATTCGATCAAGCACGGTCTGGAGCCGAAGATCGGCGAGGGCCGCATTACGATCCGAAGCAGCCGGCAGAACGGCCATGCGATCATCGACGTGATCGACGACGGCGTGGGCGTGCGCCACGAGGCGCCAGAACGCATCCGCACCGGCGGCATCGGCCTGCGGAACGTCAACGAACGGCTGCGGGTCATCTACGGCGCCAATTACCAGCTTCAACTCGACAGCGTTCCCGGCGAAGGCACCTGCGCCCGCGTTGTCATTCCGGAGCTCGTCGTTCCTGCACGGATCACGGCATGAGGCAGGACGGAGACGCTGCCGCCGAGGCCCTGCGCGTCGTGGTCGTCGACGATGAGCAGCTTGCGCGCGACGAGCTGTGCTATCTGCTCGGGCAGCTCGACGGGGTGGAAATCGTCGCGCAGGCTGGCAACGGCGTCGAGGCGCTTCGCGTCGTCGAGGAACACGAGCCCGACATCGTCATGCTCGACGTCCAGATGCCGGGGCTGACGGGCTTCGAGGTCGCACGGCGCGTGCTCGAGGCCGGGATCGAGTGCCAGTTCGTGTTCGTGACCGCCTACGACCAGCACGCGATCCAGGCGTTCGACGTCAATGCAGTCGACTACCTGCTCAAGCCGGTCGCGCCCGAGCGGCTCGAGACCGCGATCGAGCGTGCCAGACGGCGCGTGCAGGCGGATCGAACCGCCGCCCGCCCGTCGGCCCCGGAGCTGGAGAAACTGTTGCAACTGCTCTCCGGACGCGACGAGCGCCGCGACGACCGCCGCGAGCAATTGGCGGTCAAAGTGGGCGATCGGTTCCTCCTCATCCGGACGGATGAGGTCGTCCACGCCTCGGTCGAGGACGACGTGATCACGGTTGTAACGAACAGCTTGTCGGGAACGTCTAACTATCGGACACTGGACGAGTTGCAGGCAAGGCTGGATCCCGCGGTATTCTGGCGTGTGCACCGGTCGCATCTGGTCAACATCAACCGCATCAAGGAGATCGTCCCCTGGTTCAGCAGAAATTACATCCTGAAGATGAAGGATGCCAAGGGCTCCGAAATCCCCGTGAGCCGGTCGCAGACCAAACGGCTGCGTGAATATTTGAGGCTATGAGCGACGACACGACCTACGACCCGTTCAGCACGCCCCCACCGCGGCCGGAGGCGTACGAAGTGCCCGACCAGCGGCAGTTCGATCCGCCGCCGGCACAGTACGGCGAGGTGTTGCCGCCCGCCGAGAGCGTGCCCGAGGCTGCGATGTCCGCAGCCGACGCACTCCCGCCCGCGCTGGCTGCCGGCGCAGCTCTTGGTGCGGTCGCCGCCGCCGCGCCGGCCGAGGCCGGCCTCGACGCCGGCTCGTTCAGCTTCGGCCGGCTGGCCGACGAGTTCGTCGCGTGGCTGAAGACGCTGGCATCGGCCGCCGTCTACGCGACGCTCATCGTCACCTTCGGCTTTCAGGTCGCCCGTGTCGAAGGCCAGAGCATGGCGCCGACACTTGCGGATCAGGACCGCCTGATCGTGAACAAAGCGGCGTACATGTCGTGGATCGGCGAGCCGCAGGTCGGCGACATCGTCATGTTGTACTACCCGAACAAGCCGGAAAAGTCGTTCGTCAAGCGTGTGATCGCGGAGGAAGGGGACACGGTCCGGATCGTCGCCGGCAAGGTCTACGTGAACGATCAGCTCATGGACGACTCCTTCGTGCCGCCCGAGTACCGCAGCCACGACGACTGGGGCCCCGAAGTGGTGCCGGAGGGCTACTACTTCGTGATGGGCGACCACCGGAACAACAGCTCCGACAGCCGGCATTGGGGGTTCGTGCCGAAGAAGTACATCATCGGCAAGGTGCAACTGCGGTGGTGGCCGGTCCCCCACGCGCGCCTGTTCTAATCCTATCGATCGCTACAGCGCGGTCTTCCGCGTCCTCGTTCGCGTGCTCCTTCTGAACCTGGCGGTCGCCGGGGCAAAGCTCGTGTTGGGCTATGCGACCGGCGCCGTCAGCATGATCTCGGACGGCTTCCACTCGGTCACGGATTCCGCATCGAACGTGATGGCGCTCGCCGGCCTGCGCGTGGCGCGCAAGCCTCCGGACGCCGACCATCCCTACGGCCATCGCAAGTTCGAGACGCTCGCCGCCGGCGGCATCATGTTCCTGCTCGCCTTCGTCGTCCTCGAAGTCGTGCGGACGGCAGTCGTGCGCCTGCGTTCCGGAGGCACGCCGGAGGTCACCGCCCTCAGCTTCGTCGTGATGATCGTGACGCTCGCGGTGAACCTGCTCGTCGTGAAATACGAGTCGGGCCGCAGCCGCGCGCTCAACAGCGAGCTGCTGCAGGCCGACGCCATGCACACGCGCAGCGACGTGTTCACCTCCTGCGGCGTGCTGGTTTCACTGGCGGCGGCGTGGGCGGGCTACCCGATCCTCGACCCGATCGGCGGACTGATCATCGCGGTGTTCATCGCCCGCACCGGCTATCGCATCGGCCAGGAGACCTCGCAGGTGCTTGCCGACCGCATCGTCATTGCGGAGGACGACATCCGCCGAGTGGTGATGGGCGTGCCGGAAGTGGTCGGCTGCCATCAGATCCGTACGCGCGGCTCCGCCGACCACACGTTCCTCGATCTCCACGTCTGGTTTCACGGCACCACGACGCTGCACGAAGCGCACCGGCTCTCACATGTTGTGAAGGATCGTCTGTTGGAAAAGTACCCGCAGATCCGCGACGCGGTGATTCATATCGAGCCACCGCCCGACGAAATCTAGATCACGACAGATTACCGGCGTAGAGCTGTTCGATCGTGTCGCGCCAGCGCTCTTCAATCACTTTGCGCTTCACTTTCATTGTCGGCGTGAGCTCGCCCTTCTCGATGCTGAACTCGGTCGGCAGCAGGGCGATCTTCTTGATCTTCTCGAACTGCGACAGGTCGCGGTTGAGGGCATCGACGATCTCCTGATACAGGGCGAGCACGTCGGCGCGGCGCACGAGCTCGTCGCGCTCGCCGGGCGGCCGGCCGAGATCCTTCAGCCGGCGTTCGAGGGCGGCGAAATCCGGAACGATCAGCGCCACGGCGAACTTCCGGCGGTCGCCCAGCAGGAGCGCCTCGCCGACGAGCGGGTTGCGCTTGAGGACGGCCTCGATGGGTTGGGGGGCGATCTTCTTGCCACCCGAGGTGACGAGCAGGTCCTTCTTGCGATCCGTGATCCGGAGATAGCCGTCCTCGTCGATCGAGCCGATGTCGCCGGTGTGGAACCAGCCGTCGCGGATCGCGTCGGCGGTGGCCTGCGGCTTGTTGTAGTAGCCCGGCATCACGTTGGGGCCACGCGCGAGGATCTCGCCGTCGGCGGCGATGCGCAGCTCGACGCCGGGCAGCGCCTTGCCCACCGTGCCGACACGCGGCGCCGCCGGCGGGTTCACCGTGAGAATGGGCGCCGTCTCCGTCAGGCCGTATCCTTCGATCACGGGGAGGCCGACGCCCTGAAAGAACTCCGCCGTGTCGCTGCCGAGCGGCGCGCTGCCGGAGACGACGTAGCGGATACGGCTGCCGAGCCCGTCGCGGATCTTGGAGAACACGAGACGATCGGCCACCGCCGCCTGGAGCGCGACGAGCGGCGGAACCTGACGGCCGCGCAACATGGCGGCGCCACGAGCGCGGGCGACGCCAATCGCCCAGCGGAAGATCGCTGCCTGGGCGGCCGAACCCGCCTGCCCCTTCTCAATGATGCGCGACTGCAGCTTCTCGAACGCGCGCGGCACGCCGGTCATCACCGTCGGCCGGACCGCCGGAATGTCGCGGCCGACGGTCTCGATCGACTCGGCGAACACCAGCGTGACGCCCGCGTACAGATAGATGTACGAAACGGTCCGCTCGAACGAGTGGCTCAGCGGAAGAAAGGACAGCGCCACGTCCTCCTGATTCACCGCGAGCACATCGGCGCCGCCGCGCATGTTCGACGCCAGGTTGCCATGCGTCAGCATGACGCCCTTCGGCTCGCCGGTCGTGCCCGACGTGTAGATGATCGTCGCGAGCTGGTCGGGCTGAATCGCGCGCGCGGCGTCGCGAAACTCCCGCGCCGGGCCCCACTCGCCGGTCATGCGCGCGTGGCCGCGCGCGATCACGTCGCTCAGCGCGTGGGGCCCGACCGTGTCGTTCAGCGCGTAGGGCCCGGCCTTGGCCGGGCCAGACATGACCGGCGCGCCGTCCGGCTCGATCGCAATGACAGCCTCGAGCGCCGGCACCTCGTGGCGGATCGCCCGGACCTTCTCGAGCTGCGCGCGGGTGGAGAGCACGATCAGCCTGGCGCCGCAGTCCTGCAGGATGTAACGCACCTGTGGGGCCGAGAGCGTCGGATAAATCGGCACCGTCACGGCGCCGGCTGTGACGACGGCCAGGTCCGTCGCCAGCCATTCGGGACGGCTCTCCGAGAGAATCGCGACGCGATCGCCGGCGCGCATGCCGAGCGCCGACAGCCCGAGCGACAGATCGCGAACCTGCTCGAAGAACTCCTTGTTCGACAGCCCGTCGATCCGCCCTTCGCGGGCGCGGCCGACCGTCACCGGCTTCGGAAACCGCCCGAGCACGTGGAACGGGAGCTCGGCGATCGTGTGAACGGTTGTTTCTTCAGCGTGGTTGGATTCAGTCACGTCTCACCGGGTTGCGATGATAGTCCGACTTGCCACCCCGCTTTTCAGTCAGCCGAATATCGGAGATGACCATCGCCTTGTCGATGGCCTTGACCATGTCGTAGATCGTCAGCGCGGCGACGGATACGGCGGTCAGCGCTTCCATCTCGACGCCGGTCTGCGCCGACGTGCGCACGCGCGCCTCGATCTCGTACCCGTCTGGCATGTCGTGCAGGATGACGTCGGCGTGCGTCAGCGCGAGCGGATGGCAGAGCGGAATCAGCTCGGAGGTGCGCTTGGCGGCCATGATCCCGGCCAGCCGCGCCGCCTGCAGCGGATCGCCCTTCTTGATCGCGCCCGTGCGCACCTGGCGCACCGCGTCGGCCGACATCGTGATGCGGCCGCGCGCGACCGCCTCGCGCGCCGTGACCGCCTTGTCGCTGACGTCGACCATGCGCACGGCGCCGGTTTCGTCGACATGGCTGAGTTCGGGCGCACTGTCAGCTTTTCTCAGTGCGCCTGGGGCCCCACCCCCAGGCGCCGTACGCGCCTTCGGCGCGGGCGCGCTTCGCGCTTGCCGCGTCGCTGCGCGACGCGGCCTTCGCGCCGGCAGCCTGGTGTCACTGCCCATTGTTCTCACCCTGCGCCAGGAAAAACGACAGGCTCTCGAGCGACACTGTCAGGTCCACGCTCTTCAGCTTCACCTCGGCCGGCACCTTGAGCGTGCCGGGCGAGAAATTCAAGATCGCCTTCACGCCGGCGTCGACGACGGCGTTGACGACAGCCTGCGCCGTCGCGGCCGGGACCGCGATCACGGCGATGCGCACGCGTGAGCGCCGGACGATGGTGCGCAGATTTCGGATGTCGTGGATGGGAACGCCGCTGCGCGACTGCCGGCCGATCTTCTCGCTCGACGCGTCGAACAGCGCGGCGATCTCGAAGCCGTCCTGCCGGAAGCCCGGATAATCGGCCAGCGCAAGCCCAAGGTTGCCGGCGCCGACGATCGCCACGGGAATGTGCGCGTCGACGCCGAGGATCTGCCGCAGGTGGCGCCGCAGCTCCTTGACGTAGTAGCCGACGCCGCGCACGCCGAACTCGCCGAAGTACGCCAGGTCCTTCCGGATCAGCGCCGCGTTGAGATGAAACTGCTCCGCCAGCGCCTGCGACGACACCGTCCCCACGCCGGCGGCATCCAGCACGTTGAGGCACCGCAGATACACGGAAAGGCGATTCGTGGTCAGCTCCGAGACAGGCTCCGCCGTGTCAGTGGGACGTCCCTTTTCCCGCTTCACCGTGCGTTCATTGTATACGGGCCGATGTATGATGCGCGTTTATGGCAGACTTCAAACCGTACGTGCCGGCGACGCAGTCGCCTGCGGAATTCACGATCAAGGCGATCACGCTCGGCGCCATCTTCGGCCTCATCTTCGGCGCATCGACGGTGTATCTCGGCCTGCGAGCGGGGCTGACGGTCAGCGCCTCCATCCCGATCGCCGTGCTCGCGATCTCGGTGCTGAAGCGGCTGGGCGGCTCGACGATCCTCGAGAACAACATCGTCCAGACGATTGGCTCCGCCGGCGAGTCGGTCGCGGCCGGCGTCGTGTTCACGGTGCCGGCGCTCATCTTCCTCACGCCGCGAGGCCCCGAGTTCTTCAACTATTTCCAGATCACGATGCTGGCCTTCGCGGGCGGCATCCTCGGCGTGCTGCTGATGGTGCCGCTGCGGCGCGCGCTGATCGTCAAGGAGCACGGCGTGCTGCCCTACCCCGAAGGCACGGCGTGCGCCGACGTGCTCGTTGCCGGCGAACGCGGCGGCGCGCTGGCGAAGACGGTCTTCATGGGGCTCGGCGTCGGCGCGCTCTGGAAGGCGCTGTCGTGGATCATCCAGCTGTTCCCGACCGCCATCGGACGGTCGATGTCGCGCACCAGCTTCTTCCCGAACGCGACGCTGAACGTGGACATTTCGCCCGAATACATGGGCGTCGGCTACGTGATCGGCCCCCGAATCGCCGGCGTCATGTTCGCCGGCGGCGTGCTGTCATGGCTGGTGCTGCTGCCCCTGCTGACCATCCTCGGCAACTACATGACGGTGCCGCTCCCGCCGGTGCCGGCGAGCGGCCTGCGCATCGACCAGATGTCGCCGGGACAACTGTGGAGCGCCTACATCCGCTACACGGGCGCCGGCGCGGTGCTCGCCGCCGGCATCATCACGCTCGCGCGGACGATTCCGACGATCGTGACGTCGTTCCGCGACAGCATGAAGGATTTCAGCGCGAAAGGCGGCGCCGCGCGGACGCGCACCGAGCGCGACATGCCGATGACGATCGTCCTGGCCGGTTCCGTACTGCTGGCGATCTTCCTCGCCGTCGCGCCTGGCATGCCGACGCAGGGCAACGTCGTTGCCTCCATCCTCGTGGTGATCTTCGGCTTCTTCTTCGTCACCGTCTCGTCGCGCATTGTCGGGCTGATCGGCTCGTCGTCGAACCCGGTGTCCGGCATGACTATCGCGACGTTGATCCTGACCTGTACGATCTTCGTGATGCTGGGATGGACGGGTGACTGGTACTCGCCAATCGCGCTGTGCGTGGGCGCGGTCGTCTGTATCGCCGCGGCGAACGCCGGCGCCACGTCGCAGGACCTCAAGACCGGCTTCATCGTCGGCGGCACGCCGATCTACCAGCAGTACGGCCTGATCATCGGCGTCCTCGTGTCATCGCTCATCATCGGCTACACGACGCTGTATCTGAACAACGTCATGGCCATCGGCTCCGATGCGCTACCGGCGCCGCAGGCCACGCTGATGGCGACGATCATCAAGGGTCTTCTCAGCCAGAACCTGCCGTGGGGCCTCGTGCTCGTCGGCGTGTTCATTTCGATCACGCTGGAGCTGTGCGGCATCCACTCGCTGTCGTTCGCGGTCGGCTCGTATCTGCCCATCGCCACCACGGCGCCGATCTTTGCCGGCGGCCTCGTGCGGCATTACGTCGAGAAGAAGACGGGCCTGGTCGAAGAGTCAGAGGTCGGGTCCGGCACGCTGTTCAGCTCGGGATTGATCGCGGGCGGTTCGCTCGCCGGCATTCTCTATGCGATCCTGTTCGGCAACGGCATCATCGGCGATGCCGAGGGCGCCGCCGGACTGATCCCCGCGATCCACGACGGCACCGCCGGCCTCGTGCTCGGCGGGCTGTTGTTCTTCGCGCTCGGCGTCATCCTCTCGAGGGTCGGCCAGAGAAAGCTTGCGTAAGCTCACACGTGCCGCTGTCGTATTCGCCGCGCTCACCCTCGCGGCGCCACATGGCGCCGCACAGCGGGCGACGCGCGTCGCGACGACGGCAGCGGCGCTGACGAGCTTTCCGCTGTTCTTTCACGGCAAGCAGGTCGCGATCCGCCACGCGTTCACGACGACATCAGGCGACATCACGAAGCTCGAAGGCACCGCGAAGCCGGTGTTCGTCGTGTGGCAGGGACGGCCTTCGCGCACCGAAGGCGAGATCCGCGGCGACTTCTGGGATATCGGCCGCGTCCAGGAAGGGGACTCGCGGCTGTCCACCGTGGATTTCAGGTCGCTGCTCGACGCCGAGAACCAGGGGCGCTGGCCGGCGCGCGATCAGATGTTCCTCATCTCCGCCGCCAGCATCGTCGAATCGCCGCCGGCGCAGGCGGCGAGCATCCGCGCGGTCGCGCTCGCTCCCGACCCGTTCGAGGGCCGTGGCGTGACGCTCGTCGGCCGGTTCAAGGGGCGCAACCTGTACGGCGATCTGCCCCAGGCGCCGGCGAAGAGCAAGTGGGACTTCGTCCTGCAATCTGCGGACGCCGCCGTGTGGGTGACCGGCATCCGCCCGCGGGGGAAGGACCTCGATCTGGATCCGACCGCGCGTGTCGATACCGGCCGATGGCTGGAGGTGAAAGGGACGGTCAGACGCGACGGCCCGCAGGTCTGGGTGGAAGGCACCGAAGTGCGCGCCGCGGCCGCGCAGGACGATACGACGCCCACCGAACTCGCGCCGCCGCCGCCCAAGGAAGCGCCGCCGCGCGTCATTTTCAGCGCACCGATTCCTGATGACACCGAGGTCGAGCGCGGCACGCCGATCCGCCTGCAGTTCTCGCGCGACATGGATCCGAAGTCGTTCCGCGACCGCGTCCGTCTCGCGTATGCCAAAGATCCCGCGCTGCAGCTCCCCGACTTCGCGGCCGCGTACGATCCCGGCCTGCGCGCCCTGGTGATCAAGTTCAAGCAGCCACTGGAACGTTTTCAGGTGGTGAAGGTGGAACTGCTCGAAGGCATCACCGCGACCGACGGTCAGCCATTGCAGCCTTGGTCGCTGACATTCACGACCGGCGGCTGAAAAGACCAAAGACCAAGCGGCCAAAGGCCAAGCAGATCAACTCCCAAGGACCAAGGACCAAGGACCAACTTCCAAGCGCGGGTCCTTGGTGGTTGGGAGTTGGTCTTTGGGAGTTGGTCCTTGGGAGTTGGTCTTTGGGAGTTGGTCTTTGGAAGTTGACCACTTTGGCCCTTGGCCATTTGGTCTTTGGGAATTGTTACGCGGACGCAGTCCGCGCCGCCCACCGGCGCCTCACCGCCCTGATGATCCACGAGGCGAACACGATCATCAGGACGACGCAGGCGAGTACAACGAGCGCGGCGGTCGCGGGGTACTTCAGCGCCAGAATGGCGAGACCGATGACGAACGCGTCTTCGGTCAGGCTCAGGATCCAGTTCGAGAATGGCTCCGGGCTGGTGTTGACGATGGCGCGCGTGCCGGCCTTGCTGAAGTGCGTCGTGGCGGCGAGCGTGCCGCCGAGCAGCGCTACGAGCCCCTCGACCGTGGGAGATGCGTCGCCGAGCGTCGCGACGGCGATGAGCGCGCCGCCGATCGGGCGGACGACCGTGTGAACGGCGTCCCAGATCGAGTCCACCCACGGGATCTTGTCGGCGATGAACTCGACGACGTAGAGGACGATCGCGGCACCGATCACAATGTCGTTGTCGAAGACGCGGAACTGCTCGGGCAGCGTGACCCACTGGTAGCGGCTCGCCAGGCCGAGGATCGCGACGGTCGCGTAGAGGTTGATCCCCGCGGCGAAGGAAAACCCGAGCGTTCGTCCGAAGCCCGTAAGTAATTCCACGTCGCTATTTTACCGCCAGCAGCGCCTGAATCCGGCCACGGACCTGCTCGATGAGCCGGTCGCGGTCGTCGACCGTTAGACCCACGGTCTCGATAGGATCGGAAAACCTGACGTCGATCGTCACTGGACGGATGACCAGACTGCCCTTGCGCATCGCCGCGCGCGCACCGGCGATCGCGATCGGGACGATCGGCGCCTGGGCCTTGATGGCGAGGATGAACCCGCCCTTCTTGAACGGGAGCAGCTCCCCGGTGCGGCTGCGCGTCCCTTCCGGGAAGATCAGGAACGAGTTGCCGTCGCGGAGCGCTGCAGCCGCGGCGTCGATGGCCGGCAGGCTCTGCGCGCGGTTGCCGCGTTCGAGCGGCACGAACCCGGCAAGGTCGAACGCGCGAACGAGCACCGGCAGCTTGCGCAGCTCCGCCTTGTACAGCACGCGGAGGCGCGGAAACAGCTCGTGGAGGGCGTCGAAGATGATCGGCGGCTCGACGTTGCTGGCGTGGTTGACGGCGTAGACGGCAGCGCGCGCGCGCTGGATGTGCGCCGCGCCGTGGACGCGGCATTTCAGGCCGCTCAGGAACAGCCCCATGCGGACGCCGAGGTGGCCGGCGCGGTAAAGAAGCGTGCTGCTGTGAAAGAGGAACGCGAGCAGGAGCACCGGCGGTCCGGCCACGAGCACGTAGATCGCGACGGCGACGTACGTGGCCAGCGACCGGACCGCGGCGATCACATTGACGCGCTAGGACGCGCGCGCGGTGCGGCGGGCCGAGACGCGCGTCGTCGGGGCGGCCTTGGCGGCCTTCGCCCGCGCGATCGAGCGGTTCTTCATCGTGAAGCAGCGCTCGAGCGCCCGATCCACCTTCTCCTCGACCAGCGCCGTGTGCTCGCGCGACACCTCGGAGATCTCCGAGATGACGAGGAACTTGGCGCGGTCGAGCATCCGCTTCTCGCGGAACGACAGGTTCTTCGACCGGGCGAGGAACGTGAGGCTCTTCAGCACCTCGACGACGTCGTAGATCGACCCGGTCCGCATCCGGTCCGAGTTGTCCTTGAAGCGTCCTTTCCAGTTCTGGTGGTTGTCGATCTTGCCGTCGCCGAGGAGGGTGAACAGCCGCTCGATCTCCTGATCCTCGATAGCGCGCCGGAGACCGACGCCGTCGACATTGTCGACGGGCACCAGCACCGTGGTTTCGTTGGCCACCATCCGCAGATGGTAGAAGCCGCATGTGGTACCGAGGATGGTTTTGGTTTCGATTCCCTGAACGACGCCGAGTCCGTGGTTTGGGTAAATGACCTTGTCACCAACCTGGAATGTCACATGTCCCCCACTGAGTAAGGTGAGTAGGCTAGGTGTGCACGCGATGAGCAGTTCTCTAAGTATAGCGGAAGCGATTGGGGCAGGCAACGGAAAACCCGCGGAAAATGGGCACTTTTTCACACTTTCACGCCGCGGCGTCCAGGAGGGCGCCTGCGAAGGACACCTCTTCTGGTCACATAAGCGTCAATTTTACAGCGATTTACGGCTGAATGCCCGAGCTGAGGGGAGTCACGCGTAGCGGCCCATCGCCAGCTCCAAGATCTCGCCGATGAGCTGCGTGTAATTCCGTCCGGCCTTCCGCGCGGCCATCGCGAATTCCGCTTTCGAGGCGAGCCAGGGGTTCGGATTGGCTTCGATCACGGCGACGCGGCCGTCCGGCCGCAGCCTCATGTCGATGCGCGCGTAATCCCGCAGCTCGAGCGCCTGGTACACGGCAACCGCGGTCTGGTGCAGGAGCGCCGCCGTCTCTTCGGGCAGGTCCTCGGCGATCGCCGACTTCGTGTCCCGATACGCGCGCGTTCCTTTTCCCCACTTCACCTCGGCTCCCGCAATCCGCGGCCGGCCTTCCGGAAGCTTGGAGAGATCCAGCTCCACGACCGGCAGCGGAGCGGGGTTGTCGTTGCCGATGACGCCGACGTACATCTCCCGCCCTTCGACGTACTCCTCGATGAGCACCGGCGAGTCGAAGTGGGCGTGCAGCCAGTCGATCCGCTCCATCAGCTCGCGGATCGACGAGACGACGGCGTTGAACTCGATGCCGATCGACCCGTCCTCCCGCGCCGGCTTGACGATGACGGGGAATTCGAGATCGTGCGAGAAATCGAGGCGGCCGCGGTAGGAGCGCGCGAAGACCGGCGTGTGGATGCCGTGGAACTCGAGGATCTTCTTGGCGACGCCCTTGTCCTGCGCGTAGAGCAGGCCGTGCGAGCCGGAACCGGTGAAGCGCTTGCCGATCAGTTCCAGATAGGCGGCGATGCAGTGGTCGGCGGTGTCGTTGCCGGCGAACGACTCGGCGAGGTTGAAGACGAGATCGCAGTCCATGCGCGCGAGCGCGTGGAGCGATTTGACCGAGCCGTCCAATTCGTGCAGCGCCGCCTCGTGTCCGAGCTTGCCGAGCGTCTCGGCGACTTCGTCCTCGACCTCCTTCTTGTCGAGCGAGCGAATCAGCGGTGCCTTCTCGGTGCTGGCGCCGGCGTCCTCCGGGTCTTCCCAGCGATCGTAAATGACGACGACTTTGAGCTTGCTCACGGCACGGCGCGATTATAATCGAGCTTTCATCATTCCACCGAGGGTAGACGAGGATGCGAAGGGCAGCCATCACCGCGGCGCTGGCACTCACGGTTGCCGTGAGCGCGTGCGGCGGCGCACAGCAGGAACCGGGATTCACGCGCGCGGACGTCGACGTGATCAAGAAGACGGCCGCAGATCTGGCGGCGGCGTACGGCGCGAAGAACGTCGATGCCGCGATCGATCTGTATTCGCCGGAGGCGGTGTTCATGCCGCCCAACGCTCCGCTGCTGCGGGGCAAGGACGCCATCCGCACCTACTTCACCAAGCGTTTCGCGCAGGGAGTGACGCTGCGGTTCGAGCCGCAGGATGTCCGAGGCCACGGTCCCATGGCCTATCAGAGCGGCACGTACATCCTGACGATCGAGCGGTCCGGCGCGGCGCCGGTGCGCGATCGCGGCAAATACCTGTTCGTCTCGCGGCTGCTCAACGGCAAGTGGCTGTTCGAGCACGCGATCTGGAGCAGCGATCTTCCGGCTGCGCCTTGAAATGCTGAATGGCGAATGCTGAATGCTGAAAATGCCGGAATGTTGAATACATTCGGCATTCCACATTTTCAGCATTCAGCATTCAGCATTCAGCATTGACTGCTACCGCGGAATAAACGCGTCGAGCACGCGTTCCCGGGGCACGGCACTGGCCGCCTGCGCCTGATGGCGCGCGGCGACTGCCGCCTCATAGGTCGGTCCCGGATCCGGATCGCGATAGAAGACGCCGGTGTGAAGCGATCGGCCGTACTCCTGCGCCAGGCGCATCGCGGCGATTCGATCGGCGGCGTCGTGGCCGATCGAGTCGAGCGTCACCATCCCCGCCTTGTGCGCCTTCAACTGCTGGTCCGGCTGGCCGAAGGTGATGCACGGTGACTGCACGTTGACGAACGCGAATCCCGGGAAGCGGATCGCTTCCTCGATGATGGTCCCGAGCCCCGCCATGTCCGCCGGCGTCCCCTGGGCCACGAACCGCGCGCCGTACCCGAGGACGTAGAGTAGCGGGTTGACCGGGTCCTCGAGGCTGCCATACGTGGACGACACCGTGGTCAGGCCGCGCGGCGAGGTCGGCGACAACTGCCCCTTCGTCAGCCCGTAGATCTGGTTGTCCATCACGATGTAGGTGATGTCGGCGTTCCTGCGGATTGCGTGCGGCAGATGGCCGCCGCCGATCGAGAACCCGTCGCCATCGCCGCCCGCCGCCAGGACGAGCAGTTCCGGATTCGCCAGCTTGATGCCCTGGGCGATCGGCAGCGCGCGTCCGTGCACGCTGTTGAAGCCGTAGGCCGTCGTGTAGCCGGGAATGCGGCTCGAGCAGCCGATGCCCGAGACAAACGCGATCTCGTGCGGCGGACGGCCGACGGCCGCCAGCGCGCGGTAGATCGCCTGCAGCACGCCGAAGTCGCCGCATCCGGGGCACCAGATCGGCTTCAGATCGCTCTTGTAGTCTTTGGCTTGGAAGGTCGCGCAGCTCATAACGTCTCGTTCCTCGAATGCTGAATGCTGAATGCCAAATGCTGAAAATGCCGCAATGTCGGAATGGGCGAAGTAGCACCCCAATTCAGCATTTGGCATTCAGCATTCAGCATTGACCACACGTCTCAATCCAGATGGGCTTCCAGTTCCGGCACCCGCAGCCGCTGGACGGCGACGGCGCGGTCACGAAGTCGATCCACGACTTCGGCCGGCGTGAACGGGTTGGAGCCGCTGCGGGCGAACGAGTCGACACCGCGCGGCACGTCGGTGAACATGCGCAGCAGCCGGTAGAGTTGTCCCTGGTGCGACTGCTCCAGGACGAACCCGGCGCGGACCGACGCGAAGAACTCCTCGTAGACCTGCTGCACGACCGGATACAGCAGCCGCGGCACCAGCAGCTTCGCCCGGACGCCGCTGCGCTCCGCTCTGACGAGCGCTTCGCGCGCGACGCCGGCGACGCTGCCCCAGCTCACGATGCCGACGGGCGCATGCCGATCGCCATACACGTCGAACAGATCCCGGCGTCCGCGCAGCGACGCAAACTTGCGGATGCGCTTCTCGTTCATGCGGGCATGGATGGCACCGCTCGCCGTCGGCGCCCCTGCCTCGTTGTGCTCGATGCCCGACGCGAGGTAGTTGCCGCCTTCGACGCCCGGCTCGCTGATCGGGCTGATGCCGGACTCCGAGATGGCGAAGCGCTGGTATTTCTCCAGCTCCGGCGGCGTCGGCCGGCGCCGCTCGACCAGCTTGACCTTCGACGTGTCGATCGGATCGACGACTTCCTTGCGCTGGCCGATGTCGCCGTCGGAGAGCACGATGACCGGCGTCTGGTATTCCTCGGCGATGTTGAACGCCTCGACGATGGTGTGGAACGTGTCGGCGACGCTGGTCGGCGCGAGCACCGGGCGGACCACATCGCCGTGGGCCGAAAAGACTGCGGCGAACAGGTCCGACTGCTCGCTCTTGGTCGGGATGCCGGTCGATGGGCCGCCGCGCTGCACGTTGACGCAGACGAGCGGCAGCTCGGCGATCGTCGCCAGGCCGAGCATCTCGGTCTTGAGCGACATGCCGGGGCCCGACGTCGCGGTCAGCGCCTTGTGCCCCGCGAACGACGCGCCGACGACCGCGCCGACGCCGGCGATCTCGTCCTCGGCCTGGAACACGACGCCGCCGTACTTCCATATTTCGCGGTTGAGGTACTGCATGACCTCGGTCGACGGCGTGATCGGATAGCCGCCGAAAAACGTGCAGCCGGCGAAGATCGCGGCCGCGCCGCACATCTCGTTGCCGTCGGTCAGCAGCTTCGCCTCTTTCTTGTCCACCGGGGTCAGCACACGCGCGGTGCGGAGCGGATGGTTCGCGGCGTACTCCTGCCCGGCGGCAAACGCTCGCTCGTTGCGCTGGAGGACGTCCTCTCCCTTCTTCGCGAACTTGCGGCGGATGCCGCGCAGCAGCGCCTCCGGAGCGATGCCGAACCAGCCGGCCATCAAGCCGAGCACGACGGTGTTCTTTGCCTTGTCGGTGCCGGCGATGTCCTTCGCGAGCTTCGCGATCGGCGCGGCCACGACCTCGGCCGGCCGCACGCCGGCGAGCGGCACGCCTTCGGGTCCGAGCTGATATTGCTCGTCGTAGATGACGATGGTGTCGGGGCCGACCGGCAGTTCCGCGCCGAAGCGGAGGAAATCGTCCCAGTTGAGCGCGACGGCCACGTCCAGCGTGCCGCCCACCGTGAACACCTCGCCGGCCGACACGCGCAGGCGGAACGAGGACTCACCGCCGCGGATCTGCGGGCCGAAGCTTTTCGTCAGCAGCGCGTGGTAGCCCTCGAGCGCCGCGGCCGTGATGAGCGACTCCCCGGCCGAGATGATGCCGTCACCGCCGGCGCCGGCCATGCCTATCAGAAGATCGGATGTCTGCATGTCCCCCGGGGAGGGCAAATGCAATGCCGTCCTAATCGTGCGGAGAATTGGGCATCAAGGCCGTCACTGCCGGATTTCCGGCAGTGACGCGCCCCGGGGCTCACGGATCCTCGTCTGCGCTCAACAGGCGGCGTAGGTCGCGAGGTCGAAACAGGTGTGCGAGCCGCCGATGGTGATGTCGATCTGTTTGAAGGCGAAAGAGACCCGCTCCGAACCGTCAGCGCTGCTGAAGCCGGAGACGATCACGTCGTTCAGGAGGTAGGCCGCCTCTGGAGCGTTCCCGGATCCATAGAGCGTGATGCGGACGCTGGGAAGATGCGTGCCCATCACGCCCGCGCGAAACAACTGGGGCGACAGCGAGTCAGCCGCCCGCGTGATCGTGACGTCGGACAACGTGGCCTTGCCCGCACCGCCGCCGCTGCCTCCAGAGCTGGCCGGATTCGTCATCTCGAACCCGAATCCCTGGATCGCGGTCGGCGCGCCGCCGAGCTCGTCGATGACGAGGACCCCCACCGGCTGCGATTTCGCGCCCGGCTGAATCGCGGTTGCCGCCGCCTTTCCCTGGACTGCCGCGCCGCCGCCGGCAAGCGCCAGCGCCACGAGCGCCGCCGCTGCGATCGTCGCGAGCGATCGTCTGTTCATGGATGCCTCCCAGCTGAAGCCAATGAGGGGGAGCGCCAGGGAACGCGGCCATTCTACGACGAGCGCGTATCGCGTACACTTAGTACTCTCTCGGGGCCGGAGTGGTGAAACTGGCAGACGCGCGGGACTCAAAATCCCGTGGGCTTTACCGCCCGTGTGGGTTCGATTCCCACCTCCGGCACTAATTAGCGGTCGGCAAATCGCCGCGACCCTATGCACCTGCGAGCATTCCTCCACGCAGCTGTCGCGCTCGCGCTGGTTAGCGCCCTCGTGTTCGTACTCGCGTCGACCAAGACGGGCGGCGCGGAGGCTTGGACCGGCACTATCGTGGGCCGTGTCTCCGATTCGCTCGATCAGCCGCTCTCCGGCGTCGTTGTGACGATCCTGCCGGAAGCCGGTGGTAATGCCGCGCGCACCGAGACCGGCCGGGACGGGACCTACCGCACCGACAACCTGGTCGATGGAACGTACCGCGTGGACTTCGACGTCCATGGGTTCGACCTCGCACGCCGGAACCACGTTCGTGTCAGCTCGGACGCGCCTCCACGGGCCGATGTGTCGCTGCACATCAGCGCCATATGCGACTGCGTGACGCGCATCCGCGAAGAGCGGTTGCGCGAACGGCAGGGCGACGTGCTCGACGAACGGGGTCGGCCGCTTCCCCACGCGCGGCTTGAAATCGGCGGACGGTATGCCGAGGTGGCGTACGCGGACGCTCGAGGGCGTTTCGCGGTTCGGCTACCGGTGAAGGACGCGTGGCCAGTTACCGCTTCGGACTCCGGCTTCGCGGCGGCTACGCAAAACGTCTCCGCCGCGACGGCAGAACCAATCACGTTCAGGCTCGCGCTCGCACGCACCGTGGATCTCGCCGAGACCGAGCGGTTCGCCCGGTCCTGTCGCTGTCCCGGCGATCTCTTCACGCACCCGGGTCGATAGCGGCCGCTGAAAAATGCCGGCCTGCAACGACCAACTCCCAAAGACCAAAGAACCAAGCACAGATCGTTGGCCTTTGGTCCTCGGCGGTTGGTCTTTGACAGCGTCAGCTCCCCTCTCTAACTAGGCCACGGGCGCAGAAATAGCTCGAACGGTGGTGCCGATCACTCCTTGAAGGCGACCACGTTCGGCTTCCCATCGCACCGGGGAGCCGGATCGATCCGACCGTAGTAGTTCTGCAACTGCTGCGTGTTCGTCAGCACGAGGATTGCCTTCGAGTCGATATCCGCGTCGCGGACCGTCCCGACCGCCGCCTCCCAGTCCTTCTCCAGATCGAGCACCCCTTTGCCGATGGCCATCAACAGCCGGAAGCGCGATTTCCCGTACGCCTCGTAGAACAGATCCCAATCCGAGTAGTAGTAGGTCGCGTGAATCCGCGGCAGCCAGTTCCGCTGCGCCTTCACCAGACCGTCGGCCGCCTTGATGCCGAACTTCTCCTTCAGCCAGGCGTTCGAGATCTTTACTCCCGGAATCTGCGTGAAGGCCGTGTCCGCCTTGGAGGAGGGCTCGTCGAACGGTTTGAGCTCGATCGGCAGGATCACGCCCTCCGGGGGGATGAACGCCGGAACCGCGATCGCACCGGAGCTCGCATAGATTTGACTGCCGTCGTGCAGGTAGACCGGCTGCCACTTGTGCGTCGGCTTGACCGCCAGCAGGTGCAGGTACTTTGCGTACGCCTGCGGCTTCACCCGCACCTCGATGTACAGGTGGGCGTTGTGCGGCGCGTATGCCGGCTCGAGGTGTCCCCACGTCGCAGGATTCTCTGAGCTGAAACTGGGAGACGGCACCACCTTGTTCAGTTCCTTCGTGAGCACGTCGAGCCCCTTGTCGTACGCCGTCTTGTAGATCGCGATTCGCGCCGCCTCATCGACAGGCAGCTTCTCGAGCAGTCCGGGATCGCCGAGCGCGTACGAGGCCGCCTGTCCGGCCAGATAGCGGATGCCGTGCTGGCGGAGCTGCTGGACGTCCGGGATCTCGGGCGGGATGCCGAGCGCCGCGATCCCGACGTTGATACCGGTCTTCACGAGCGACGCCAGCTTGGTGCGGCAGCTCTCTGAGTTGTCGACGACGCCGCACACCTCGTCGGCAATCCCCTTGCTCACCCAGGTCTTCGCCGCTTCCACACCTCCCGACCATTGCGCCAGCCAGGCCTCGAAGAGCTCGCCGGCCTTCTGGAGAATGTTCTTGCTGTCTTCGATGGCGTGGGTCGCCTCCCTGACGTTGAAACGGCAGCCAGGCCAGACCTTGTAGGGTCCGCTCACGTTCACGTCGGACACGATGTTCGCGTGGTGGACGTTGGTGTCCCAGGGGTCGTGCAGTCCCATGGTGGTGAAGCGCGGCGGCACATAGCTCCGGATGCGGATGTCGAGCAGCGCCTCGGTGACCATCCGGCACCCGTCGGTCGAATACTTGCCCTCCGGACAGCAGGTCTCCGGGCTGGACAGACAGAGCGCGCGCGAGAGCAGCGCCGGATCGATCGACACCGCGCTGGCGCCTTTCTCCGGCGATGCCTTCTTCGGATCGGCCGGCTGTCTTGCCGCGCGATCCGGGATGACGTCGGGGGCCCGGCGGCCGGTGGTGACGTCCGGCGTTCGGCGATCGCGCAGAACGTCGGTCGTCTCCAGCGCCCGCAGCTCGAACCGATCCAGACCGACGAAGAAGTTCGTCGAACCGCGTGCCTTGCCGAACACCGTCACGGTGACCTGGTGAGCGCCACGCGCGAGCTGACGCCGGCCGAAATTCTGTGAGCGCGGCGCGACGACCGGCGAGTAGCCATCCACGTCGCCGACCGGCTCGCCATCGAGAAACACGCGGAACGTGCCGAAGTCGGGCGCGGCGGTATGACGCAGCACCACTTCGTACCCGCCTTCCGACGGTATGTCGATCGAGAAGCTGAGATGCGGCCAGTTCCGTATCGGCCGGTCCACGGGCGGCGCGGCCGCCCAGAACAGTTGCGCGCCGCTCCATCCCCCGCCGAACCCCTGCATGTCCTGACGCGCGACCGTCCCGGCGCTCGGCCTGACGGTGTTGACGACGTCTTCGAGCTCGATGGCGATGACCGTCTGGCGGCGCTGCGCGTGGACGCGCCCCGCAGCCGCGACGACCAGCGCGCCCGACACGACCAGAACGATGCACCCGAGAGAATGATTCCGCCGTGCAGACATGCCCGCACCTCCGGTTGACGCTGGGGAGCGGGACCTGAATGAGTTGTGCGCGAGGGGGAGTCGCGGCGGCTGTTCGCGTGCCGCGCGCGGCCGGGCTCATCTTAGGTGAGCTCGACCGGGCAACACAAGCGTTCCGCTACCCCCGGTGGGATAAACGTGGGGCGATTCCTGCCTCCGGCAAACCCGTCGTCAGCGGTAATCGCGGATCAACACCGCGTCGCGCGCCAACAATCCGCGGCCGATGAAGATGTGGCCGTTCGGCCCGACGTCGAAGGCAAAAATCTGCTCCTCCGGATAGCTGACGACCGGCCGCATCGGGCCGCCGTCGATCGGCTGCGCGTAGAGCGTCTGACGGCTGCCGCCCGCCGTGTGAAGCACCGTCCGGCTGTCTGGCGTCCAACGCAGCATCGCGATGGCCGGCGGACTGACTTTGAACATCGTCACGGGCGCGCCGCCGTCGATCGACAGGATCGCGAGCGCGGGCGCAGCACCGCCGCCCGGGCGACACAGCGCGGCGATCCACCGCCCATCGGGCGACAGCGCCGGCTTGCTGCACGACGCCGTCGTCAACTGGACGGGCGTGCCGCCATCGATCGGCACGCGCCAGAGCCTCTCGGCCGCGCCGGTGCCCGAGGAGAACACCACCGAGCGGCCATCCGGCGAGATGGCCGGTGCCGATGCAGCGCCGATGGTCTCGAGCTGCCGCGGGTTGGCGCCGTCGCTGTCCATCCGCCAGAGATTGACGCCCGTCCCGCGGGATGAGACGTAAACGATCGTTCGCTCGTCGGGCGATACGGCTGGCCAGGCGTTCAGCGCTTCCGTGGTCAGCTGCCGCTTGTCGCTGCCGTCCGCCGCCATGCTCCAGATATCCGCCTTGCCTCCCTCGACGGATCGATAAACGAAACGGCCGCTGCGCGACACGCTCATGCCGCTCATCGCGTCGCCGCGGCTCGAAGAAATCCGGCGCAAGTCTTTTCCCGTGACGTCGGCCTCCCACAGCGACATGGACATCGTGGCGGAGACGGCGGTCAGCACGCGGCCGTCCTCCGTCGCGTGAAGCGCCCGGTATGCTGACAGGTCATTGGTGATGGGCCGAGGCTCATCCGAACCGCGGGGCAGGAGCCATATTTGCTCGTGGCCTGAGCCGAGCCGATCGCCTGGTCCCTCCTTCAGCGATCCGACAAATGCGAGGGCGCCGTCCGGCAGCACGCGGATCGCCCCGATCACGCGGAACGCTTCTGGCGGAAAGGCCAGCGGTTCATCGGCTCCGGTCGTACTGTTGATGGCCGCGATGCGCATCGACAGGCTGCCGGCGTTCCGCACGGGGGCGTACAGCAGCCGGCCGTCGCGCGACCAGGCGCTCGAGATGAAGAACCCTGGGGCGAACGATTCGGGCGCCCGTCTGACGGCGAGCGCGCGCTCGTCCGTCCCGTCCGCCCGCGCCACCATCAGCGCGCTCGCTCCCGGTTCGGGATGATCCACTCGCAAGTACGAGAATCGTGAGCCGTCGGGAGAAAACGTGATGACGCTGTCGATGCCCGTGACGGTGCGGCGCGCCGCGCCGCCGAGCGCCGGAATCACATAGAGCGCGCCGGCCTCTCCTTCGGTTCCAGCCGACTTGATGGGGTACCAGATCGACGATCCATCGGGCGAGAACGTGATGCCCCAGTACCCGGCGTTGGCCGGCGGCACGAGCTGGATCGTGCTGCCGGACGCTATCTGCTTCAGCCAGAGACTCAACTTGCCTTCGAACGAATCCACGTACGCGAGGTACTTGCCGTCGGGTGAGATCGCCGCGTCGATCACGTTCCCACTCGACGTGAGGGGACGGATGGAGATCGGCGCGCGATCGTCCCGCTGGAGGAGCCTGCCACGCAGGTACCAGGCAGCGGCGGCCGCGACGAGCACGACCAGACCGGCCAGCAGGGGCACCAGCCATCGGCGAGGCCGCCGCGGGACCGCGGCTTGTCCCGTCACCGCGGCCGACGACGCCTGGCTTGCGATCCCGGAGTCCACCTGCTTCCGCACGCGCTGCAGGTCCACGACGACGTCGGCGCTGGACTGATAGCGCTCGGCGGGGTCTTTCGCGAGCGCTTTGCTCACGATCCATTCGAGCGCCGGCGGCAGCCCCGGCACAACGGCCGACAGCGGTGCAACCTCCATCTCGATGATCCGCTGCATCGTCTGCAGCGGCGATGCGGAGCGGAATGGATTGTGGCCGGTCAGCAGCTCGTGAAGCAGCACACCGCAGGAGAAGATGTCGGACCGCTGATCGATCGGCGAACCCTGCGCCTGCTCGGGCGACATGTAGGGGGCGCTGCCGACGACGAGACCCGCGGCGCTGACCGGCGTGCGGGTGGTGGCGCCGAAGTCGTCGGCCGCAGTCAGCCGCGCGAGGCCGAAGTCGAGAATCTTCACGATCCCGTCGCTCGTCACGAAAACGTTTTCCGGCTTGAGGTCGCGATGGATCAGACCTTTTGCGTGCGCCGCGGCGAGCCCGTGCGCGATCGCCACGCCCCACTCGAGCGCCCGGCCGAGAGGGACGCGGCCGCCACGCGCATGATCCGCCGCCGCTTTTTCCAGTCGATCGCGCAGCGTGTCACCCTCGAGCAGCTCGGTCACGACGTAAGGATCCTCGCCGTGACGGCCGTAGTCGAAGACGCCGAGCACATTGGGGTGAGACAGCGAGGCGAGCGCTTTCGCCTCCCGCTCGAAGCGCGTCAGCATGCCGGAATCGCGCGCGAACGACGCGGCGAGTACTTTGATGGCGACCTCGCGATCGAGATTGAGGTCACGCGCGCGATAGACCTCGCCCATGCCGCCCGATCCGAGCGGCGCCAGGATCTCGTATGACCCGAGTCGCTGTCCTGGCTGCAGGCGCATGAAAGCATGTTAGCCGCAATGGACCGAGGGCGAGTGGGTATGCAACTGTGGTCAAGGCGTTGCCGTCGGCGACGCGCCCAAGCCGAGCCGCAAAAACACCGAACACACGGAAGTCGCTCGGCGATCTGGAGTTGCGACCGCACGTGCGCCTGTTGCGGCAGGCACGCTCATTGCGATCGGTAGGTGCGGAGTACGAGATGGACGTCAAACGAACGCCGCCACCCCCGTCGCCACCGAAGCCGGCACCACCTTCAGTCGCGGACTTTCCCGCTGACGTGCGGTGGCAGGTCGGAAAGTACGAAACGTAGGCGCCCGCCTTTCATCACACCGCGCGATTCGATTCGACATCCCGCCCGCCCTCGACGCAATTCCCTCAACTGCGACACGCCAACGAACGGTGAATGCGGCGCTCGTACCGACCGGTTCGCAGTCCGCACTGTCAGAGCAGCGGCAGACAAAAGGTCGCCGTCAGCCAGACATCTGTTCGCGAAGAGCCCGAATTTCATGCTTTCTGCCCGGTCCGACTCTTGCGTGATACGGGTCAGCAGCCAACGTCATGACACCTGCGTTCCTCGAGGGCCGAGTGCATGGCGCTCCACGCAGTCGCCGGGCGTGGAGACGCCGCCGGAGACGAAAGCGCCGCTGGGGCGCCGTCGCGGTCGCCCTGTGGCTCGCCGCGCTTGCGATCGCCGCCGCCACGTTCGTCACGCAGGATGACCTCAGCCCCGCCACTCCATCCCTGGAACATCGATCGGTTACCCGAGTCGTCCGGACCGAGGCAGACGCAAGCGCACGGGAGCGGCCAGGCCGCCTCGTCTATCCGTTTTCCGTCGTCAAGGGCGGAGTCCATTCCAGGGACGACCTCGAACATGCGGTAGCGTCCGATCGCGTCGTCGCCGCGCACTATGTCGATTTCGACGTCGAACGCGCTCAGCTCGTGCCGCTCGGGCAGCCGACACTCGCCTTCGTGTCGTATCGCGTGAAAGACGACGTGTTCTGGACACGCAAGCCGGTGCGGCTCGCCGCAGGTGAGCTGGTGATAACCGATGGCGTCCAGGTCGCGCGAGCGAGGTGCGGAAACCGGATCGCTGACACGCCAGGACAGACATCGGAGCTGGAACCCGCGCCAGGCGTGATGGACACGCCGATCACCGCCCTGCCGCTGTTTCCGCTCCGGCGCCCAATCGACGTCGGTGGCGTGCTCGGAGACGTTGGGACGCCTCCGTCCCCTGTACCGCCCGTTGCGATTCCTCCCGTCGACGTGTTCGGCCCCACCGGGACGGTCGTCATCCCGCCTCCGGCAATGCCATTGCCGGACCCGGACGATCCACGCGAGACCAAGACTGTGCCCGAACCGGGCGAGACCGTGATGTTGTTGCTGGCGGCAACGGCGTTCGCCGCCTGGAAGCGAGCCCGCCGCCGCACGAGACCCGCGGCTCAGATGGCTTCTCTACCGCCACGGACGCGCTGACACGCGCACCGGCCGATGGAGCTGTCGAGTACGATACGGTATGCGCTGGTTCCTCCTCAGCGTCCTGCTGCTGGTCCCCGTTGCACAGCAACCCGCCGGCGAGCCCGCTGTCCGGATCGGCCTCACGCAGGACACCGCCTCCATCACCGTGCGGTCGGCCGAAACGTTCCCCGTAGCGGGGCGCACGACACGATCTGCCGCGTTCGCGTCCGCGCTGGCCGTCGATCCCAACAGGAGCGGTCCGGTCGCGACGTCTGACCTGCAGCACCGTATCACCGTGACCCTTGACGACGGCGCGGTCGTCGTAATGCCGGCCGGGGCGCGTGTGCGCATCGAGCCGCCAGCCGCACCGCTCGAGATCGACACGCGCGCGTATCGAGGCGCCCTCGAGATCTTCGCCAACAGCCGCCGCACCCTCACCGTCGTCAACGAACTGCCGCTCGAAACCTACCTGCGCGGCGTCGTTCCAAACGAGCTCAACCCCACCGCGTTCGGCCAGCTCGAGGCGCTCAAGGCGCAGGCAGTGGCGGCGCGCACTTACATCGTTCGCAACCGGGGGCAGTACGAGAAGGAGGGCTACGACATCTGCGCGACCGACGCCTGCCAGGTCTACTTCGGAACGCTCACGGAACACCCGCTCGCGACGCAGGCGATCGTGGAAACGCGCGGCGTGGTCGCCGCCTACGGCGGGAAACCGATTAACGCTCTCTACAGCTCCACCTGCGGCGGACGCACCGAGGACGCCGGGCAGATCTTCAACGAGAAGGTGCCGTACCTCGTCTCCACGACGTGCGAGTACAAGCACCCGCCGCTGCCGTTCGCGACGTCGCGGATGATCCCGAACTGGAAGGACGGGGTGTTGGCGGTGGCGCGCGTGAAGACCTATAGCGACGCCGCGCGTTTCATGGGACTTCCGGTGCGCGGCGAACCGAAAGCCGCGAGCGCGGCGGCGCTGGCGGCGTTCATCCGGCGGACCTTTTACCCCGAGGTGCGAACCGCGTCGGACCTGTCGTTCGTGCGGGAGCAGGGACTGCTGACCGCCGGTGAAGTGACGGCGAGGAGGGAGCTGCTCTTCCGCCTGATCGACAAGAAATCCGCCTTCGAGTGGCAGCAGGGAGTACTCGTATCATTCGACGCCGGCAAGATGCGGCTGCTCGTCGGCGGGCAGTTGAAGGAGTTCACGCTCGCTCCAGGCGCGCTCATCTACCACCGCGTCGGGGACAGCCGGCTGCCGCTGCGAAAAGGATCGTGGATCGGCGGCGAGCTCGTGGACTTCCGCGCGGAAGCGGACACCATCCCGATGCTCGTCTACCGCATCAACTTCGCCAATCCCGCCGCAGACCGCTATTCGCGCCTCGCCCTCTGGCAGGTGCACAAGACCAAAGCGGAGCTCGACGCGGCGTTCCGGCCGCTGGCGATCGGCGAGTTCGCCGACATGCGCGTGCTCCAGCGCGGCGCATCCGAACGGCTCCTGAATACCGAGATCGTCGGCACATCGGGCCGCCGCGCGGTTCCGGCATTGCGACTGCGCACGCTGCTCTCCCTGCGCGACAGCCTCTTCTCCTACGACATCGAGCGCAACGCTGGCGGCGCGGTCATCGGCGCGACGTTCTTCGGACGCGGCTGGGGGCACGGCGTCGGGATGTGCCAGGTGGGCGCATACGGGATGGCGCTGGCGGGCGCGACGCACGACGAGATCCTGAAGAAGTACTACTCGGGCATCGAGCTGCTGAAGCTGTATTGATCGCCGCGGCGCGCTTCGGGCGACCCGATCACGGCTGCTTCAATCCCTTCACCGCCGCCTTGGCCGCTTCTTCCAGCTCGGTGTGCCACCACTTGTCCGAGCCGGCGGGCAGCGCCTGGTTCACGCCGAATACGATGCGGCTCGTCGCGGTCACGGGGAATCCATCGAGCACCATGGTCGAGAATTTCGTGCTACGTCTCTCGAGCTCGCGACGGCCAGGAGCCGTCTGTCTCGCCTTCAGCGTGCCGTTCTCGTCGAAGATGAAGGCGACGATGGTGAACTCCTCGAGATCCTGATCGGTGAGATTCGTGGCCGCATAGAACAGGACGGCGGGTTCGTCCGCTACGAGGTTGAAGACCTTGGCGCGGCCGACCTGCACGGGTGATCCCGGAGCCTGAACGACGGCCGACGCTATTTCGGCGGCGGATGCCGCCAGCAACACCATCACCAATGTCACGAGAAGAGTCATATGGCCTCCTGTCAATCCGTAGCATCGTGCCACGGCGCCGTTCCGAATAGCGGCTTCGCATTGATGCGCTCGAGCGACTCGACGGCCTCCTCGATCGGACATCGCGGCAGCTCGAACTCCTCGTCGATCGCGCGCCGCAGCTCTGACATCGAATCGACGGTGCTTTCGCGCACGCCGCCAGGACCGACCCGTAAGAGCCGGCGGTTGCGGAGCTCGATCGAACGATCCTCGAAGTAGCGCGTGATGCGCAGGCACCGCATGAACGTGCGGCCGGGCTCGAACGATCGGAGGATGGTCGCGCCGAAGAACGACGCGTCACGCGCGGGCGGGTGGACGAAGTACCCGTGCCGGCGCGCACCGTTCGTGAAGACGGTCATGGTGTGTCCGCCGGTGCGCGCGTCGAGGTGGTACCGATCGTTCCCCCAGGCAATCTCGTGCGGCAGCGCGTCGAGGGGCATGGGCTGCCGAAACGGGCCGGCGTAGCCGACGTCGACGTGCCAGTCGCGCCCGTCGAGCCGGACGCGGATGGACGTGTGCACGTCTGGCTCGTCCATGTCGGCGGCGTACAGCGCCGCATCGTAGCCGAGCGCACGGAGCAGCTCCGCGAAGAACGGGTTGCTCGTGTAGCACGTCCCGCCGAGATCGAAACGCTCGATCCCGTCGAGGAACTCCTCCAACGCCGTGACGCGGCCGCGGCCCTCGCGCGCGACGAGCAGAAGCTTCGACACGTTCTCGAAGGGCACGCGGCACAGATGGCGATCCACGAGGGCGCGCAGGCCGGAGAGGCCGGCCGGCCGCTCGTCGAATCCGTGCAGGCGCAGATAGCGTTCGTGTATAGGGCCGAAGCCGCTCGAAGCTGGCGGCCGCGTGACGTGCATCCGCGGCGATTCTAGGCCAGATCGCTCACGCCAATCCTGAACGCGATGAAACGCCGGATTGTGTTACCGTCGCATCCCGATGAAGCGGCGCAGGAACAAACTCGTGCTGTGGGAATGGACTCCTGACGGGGAGCACCAGAAGCCGCGGCATCGCCCCAGCCGCAAGCAGGCCTCCCTGGGGGCGCAGGCGCTTGGCGCCGCGGCGCTCCTGGCATTCCTGATCTTCGTCCTAAGCCGAATTCCCGACACGAAGCCCGGCTACCATCGGGGCAATCTCGCCAGGTTCATGTGCGAGACAGTCGGTACTGACCCGGACTCCGCTGGATGCCTTGGTGTGGCGATGGGCGGGTGGCTTCTCGTGGTGGTTGCGGTCGGCATCCTGTTGAAGATCGGCCGCGCGGCGCTCAGGGGCGTCGGGATGAAACGAGACGATCCTGATTGACCTCGTGATTGCGCTCGTCGCCGCTCTCCTAACCTGTCCAGGAGAGACGACGGAGCCGGTGCTCAGGTTCCTCGGGACTCGCGAAGGAACGCGGAAACAATCGCGCCGAACGCGGCGGGCCGCTCGAGAAACGGCAGGTGGCCGCAGTCGCGCATGATCTCGACTCGGGTCCCGGCCGGAAGCGTCCGGGCGAACGCCCGGATCGCATCGGGCGGCGCATAGCGATCCTCTTCGCCCGTGACGACGAGGCACGACACGCGATCGAGCGACGGCAGCTCGCGTGCGGTCCACGCCACGAGCGCCGTGGCCGTGTCCGTATAGGAGGCGGCATCCTGGCCGGCAAACAGCTTCGCGAAGCACGCCGTCAGCTCTGGACGTTCCATTTGCGATCGATTCGAGAAGTTCGCCGCCGCGGCGTCGGCGCTCACCGCCGCGATCCCTCTCTCGGCGATGTGCGCCATTCGATCGCGGATGCGGCTGCGAGCCGACGGTGGTGCTTCGGGCAGTCCGCCGACGACGATGAGACCGGCGGCAAGCTCCTGAGCTCGCCGGACCATTTCGAGGGCGAGGATCGCGCCCATCGAGTGGCCGAGCACACACACGGCCGGTGCGCGCGCGAGCTCGGTGCGGGCGAAGTCGATGAGGAGATCGGCCACGGTGTCGAACGAAAAGGCGGGCAGCGGCCCGGCGAACCGCGGGCTCAGCCCGGAACCGGGTAGGTCGATCGCGATCGTCCGGCATTGACCCGCGAGGTGTGCGCCGAGCGCGCCGAAGAAATGCGTGCCGCCACCGAGCCCGTGGAGGCAGAGCAGCGCCGGAGCCCCTGGCGAACCCCAAGCCTCAGCGTACAGCCGCGCCGTTCCAATCTCGACAAAACCGCACTGCGTCCGTGTGTCCGATGACATCGCGCCAACGGACGTCTTCAGCGGCCGAGGCAGTCGAACACGAGTCGATAGAACTCGGGATGCGATTGCCAGGTTTGCGCGGTCACCAGGCGGCCGTCTCGCACCGCCTGATCGCCGGCGATGTAGCATCCGCCGGCCGCCTCGATCTCACAGCGGCAGTGTGCATAGGCGGTGACGCGCTTGCCCTGCAGCAACCCGACCGCCGCGAGGATCTGGATGCCGTGGCAGATGCTGAAGATCCACTTCTGCTGCCGATCGAACGCGCGTACGAGATCCTGGACGCGCGGGTCGTGGCGCAGATACTCCGGCGCGCGGCCGCCGAGGATCAACACGGCCTGGTAGTCCTCGACGCGCACCTCGTCTAGGGCGACGTCCGCCTCCGCGCCGTAGCCCTGCCGCTCGACGTAGGTATCCCATCCTTCCTCGAAATCGTGCATCACCAGGTGCAGCCGTCGCCGGCTTGGCGCGGCGATAACCGGCGCGAGCCCCGCCTCCAGCAGGCGATGCCGCGCATACAGGCATTCGTAGCTCTCACCGGCGTCGCCGGTGATAATCAGGATTGACGTGTCCACGCCATGATTCTTCACAACCGGCGGGACTTCTGCAACGGCTTCGCACGGAGATTCGCCAGCTTCCAGAACTGCGCGTCGTTCAGCAGCGTGATCCGGTGCCCTTTCGCGCGCAGCCGCTTGATCTCCATCAGCTTCAAGCCGCCGTCCTTCCCAGCCGCCTGCAGCGGATTGGGACGCCCGCGCACCACGACGGTTGTCCTGGCCGACGGTCCGCCGTGGATGATCGCGCCGGCGCGGCGGGCGGCACGGATTGCGTCGCGCCTTGGCCTGCTCAGGATTCCGGTGAACGCAAGGTGGACCCTCTTCAGCGTTCGAAGCACGCCGGACTTCAACCGTGGAGGCGGCGTACGCAGCGCGTCGATCATCTCGTCCGCGCTCTCGTAGCGCTTCCGCCGCTCGCCGATGCAGCGGTAGATGATCTCTTTCAGGTGATCGCTGCATCGCAGATGGCGGACGTCGCCGGTGCCGATCCGCGCGCGCGCGTCTCCCTTGACGAGCATCGCCAGCAGCTGCCCGACCTGGTACACGTCGTCGCGCGCCTGCCACTTCGGCGCGGCGCGGTCGATCAACTCACTGGGCGCGGTCATGAGGTTCATCGTGCGCGCCGTGACGCCGCGGCTGTCGCTCTGCTGGCTGACGATGCCGAAATCGCCGAGCTTCAATCGCCTGTCGTCGCAGACGAAGACGTTCATCGGCGTGAGGTCCCGATGCAGCAGCTGTCCGCGGTGCAGCTTGCGCAGGACCTCCAGTACTCCGGCGATCTCGCGCCGGGCCGTCGCTTCGGTCCATCCTTTGTCCGTTCGCCGCAGGAACGCGCTCAGGTCCCCGTGTTTCGCGCACTCGATGACGAGCGCGTAGACGAGGCCTGCGCCGGACATCATCGGAAACCGGTCGTAGACGCGAATCGCGCGCGGATGATCGTCGAGCAGCAGTCCGAAGTACGCCTCGCGCACCCACGCCTCGACGTGGGTCGAGACCTTGACACACACCTCGCGCGGAACCGTTTGGGAGCGGCCGAGCCGCGTGGCCAGGAAGACCTGCGCGAACCCACCCTCCCCGAGCTTCCGCTCGATCCGGAAGCGCACGTGCGTGTGGGGGCTCTCGATCACCTGGCCGCCATCAAGCAGATCCTCTCGACGGCGGCGCGGCGCCGTTCGTGTGGCCGTGCGCGTCGTCGCCCGGGGATCGAAGGCAGTCCGTGAGCTGAAGGCTGCGTTCGGGCGCATGCGTCAAAGGCGATCTTAATCCCGCACGGCCGCCGAGAATCCGCCTGCCGAACGACGGCATTTCGGAATCCTGGATCGCGAACAGACCGGTTCGGCGCGACTTTTGGCACCCCGGACGGTCGCCACCGGGCACCTCCTTTGCGTCTGCAGATCGTGCACCCGGGCCCGATCCATGCGCGAGGACCGCCTCGTTCGCGTGCTCGTCATCGACGACGACGACGTCATCCTCGAATCGTGCCGCCGCGCGCTCGAGACGATCGGCTGCAGTGTGGACGTCGAGCGCGCCGGGCTGCCCGGGCGCGATCGCGCCATTCACGGCGACTATCAGCTCGTGCTCGTCGACCGGCGGCTGCCCGATGCCGACGGCCTCGATCTCGTCGCCGCCATCCGCGAACAGCGCGCCGATCTCGAGCTCGTCGTCATCACCGCGTACTCCAGCGTCGATTCGGCGGTGAGAGCCGTCAAACTCGGCGCCTTCGACTATCTGCCGAAGCCGTTCACGCCCGACGAGCTCCGCACGTGCGCAACGGCCGCGCTCGAGCGGCTACGCGCGCGCAGTGTCCCGCCAGCCAGCAACGCAGCGCCGGCGATGATCGGTGATTCTCCTGCGATGCAGCAGGTCCACGCGCTGGTGAAGCACGTCGCGCCAAGCGACGCGACGGTGCTGATCGTCGGTGAGAGCGGCACCGGTAAGGAGCTGCTCGCTACGGCGCTGCACACCCTCAGCCGGCGCCGCGACAAGCCGATGGTGTCGCTGGACTGCTCGACGCTCGCGCCCGGCCTGCTCGAGAGCGAGATGTTCGGGCACGTCAAGGGCTCGTTCACGGGCGCGATCGTCTCGAAGCCCGGCCTGTTCGAGACGGCCGACCACGGGACGCTGTTTCTCGATGAAGTCTCGAGCGTGTCGCTCGAGACCCAGGGCAAGCTGCTACGCGCGCTGGAATCGGGAGAGATCAAGCCGGTCGGCGGCGTGTCCACACGCCGAGTGGACATCCGTCTGATCGCCGCGACGAATCGCGACCTGTCGCGGATGGTCTCCGCGGGAACGTTCAGGGAAGATCTCTACTACCGCCTCAACGTCGTCCCCATACACCTCCCGCCGCTGCGCGAACGCGGTGCGGACATCCCGGCCCTGCTCCACGCGTTTCTCGGACGCTTCCGCGCCGCGGCGAACCGAGGCCCCGTTCGCTTCTCGGCCCCGGCGCTACAGAAGCTCGTGGCATACGGCTGGCCCGGCAACGTCCGCGAGCTGAAGAACCTGGTTCAACGGCTGGTCGTGACCGTGGACGACGACACGATACGCGAGCACCACCTGCCGGAGGAGATCCGCTCGCGTGCCGTGCAGCCAACCGCGCCCGTGCCGCGGACGAACGAGGAGCTGAAGGCCATGAAGCGGACGACGCACCAGCAGTTGTGTGGCGAACTGGAGCGGCGCTTCGTCCTCGACGCGTTGTGCCGCAGCGGCTGGAACGTGAGCCGCGCCGCCCGCGAAACGGGCATGCTGCGCCCGAATTTCCACGCGCTGATGCGGAAATACGGCGTGCGCGCGCGATAACGGACGCCTGTATGGATGGCGAGTACAGCGTATATCGCGCGCGCACGCCGGTCCCTCGTCCCGGGTCCCTGGTCATGGGTCCCTGGTCCTGGGTCCCTGGTCCTGGGTCCCTGGTCCTGGGTCCCTGGTCCTGGGTCCCTGGTCCTGGGTCCCTGGTCATGGGT
>JBMDXB010000120.1:0-32846 GCA_048594885.1 Vicinamibacterales bacterium | reverse complement strand
GAGCTGCACACACACGCGCGCGAACCGATCTGGCGCGTTTGTGTGTGCAGCTCCCACTCGATCCACACCGCGCGAAGCGCGGCGCGGCCGCCGCTGATGCCGCAAGTCGTCGAGAACCCTCGGCGCTCTCGGCGCCCTCTGTTCCCTCGGCGTTTCTTCCTGGCGAGCGGTGCGGCTCAGCGTACGCGCTCGAACGCAGCCGCGGCGATCGCCGTATCCTGGAACCCGACGCCCGTCAGATCCGCGATCGTAATCTGTTCGTCGCGCGTTCGACCTGCGGCGCGGCCGGCGACGACCTCGCCGATCTCGCACGCCACGACACCCTCGGCGTGCTTCAACTCGCCGAAGACCGCGCACTGCGTCCTCCGATCGACGACGACGAGATCGGCCCGCCGAAGGCACGCGCCGTCCAGTTCCTGTTTGCCCGGCGTGTCGGAGCCGACGGCGGTGACGTGCATGCCGGGACGCAGCCACTCGGCGCGCACGAGCGGCGCGCGTGAGGGCGTGGCAGTGATGACCAGGTCCGCACTCGCGCACACCTCCTCGACGCTGGCGTACGCGCGAGCGTCGTATCCCTCGTTGCGCATCTCTGCGCAGTACGCCTCGGCGTGCTCCGGCGTCGGGCTCCACGCCACGATGCGTGCGAACGTTCGCACCTGGTGGAGGCATCGCACCTGAACGCGCGCCTGCACGCCGGATCCGGCGACGCCAACGGTGCGGATTTCGCGCCGGGCGAGGAGATCGGCGGCGACGGCGCCGGCCGCGCCGGTGCGGATGTCGGTCAGAAATCCGTTGTCGAGCAGGAGCGCGGCGGGCATACCGGTCGTCGCGCTGAACACCGCCATCAGCCCGGATCCGCTCGGCAGGCCGCGCGACGGGTTGTCGTAGAAGCCGGACGCGATCTTCACCGCGATGTAGGGAACGCCCTCGATGTGCGCCGTCTTGATGTGGAACTCACCGCGCGCCGCCGGCACTTCGAGGTTGATCACCGGCGGTACGTGCGTCCGGCCCTCACCATCAGCACGGAACGCCTCGCGAATGACGTTGACGGCAACAGCTGGTGTGATCGCGGCTCGCAGCGCCGCCTCTTCGATGATCGGGATCACGACCCACCCGACGCCGGTCGTGCGAGCCTGCCGTAGAACGCGGACAGCGCCGTGAGCAGCTCGACGTTGTCTGGAAACTGCTGGCGCGCGGCCTGCAGCGTCGCCTCGGCGGCATCGATCGACTTCTGGTCCTCCTGCGCTTTTGCGAGCCGGAGGATTGGCGCGGCGGATCCGGGAGACAACGCGATGATGTGCCGCAGCGCCTGCTCCGCCTCGCCCGGGCTGCTCAACTGGTTCGCGTAGATTCGCGCGATCGCCTCGTACGCGTAGATCTTCTCCGGCGTCGTCCGGAAGGACGCGGCCGCGCGCTCGTAGAGATCGACGGCGCCCCTCAAAAGCTGCGAGCGTTCGGCAGACCCGGCCGGCGCCGCCGCGGCCTTTCGCGCTTCGGCCTCGGCCGAGCACGCTTCGGCGAGCCCCGATCCGAGATTGCCGAACGAGTACGGCTGGCAGTTCGGACGGTATCCCTGCTCCGCGCGGCCGGCGCCACCGGCCGGTTGCGCCCCGAACGGCTTGTCCTGGCGCCGCGCGAGCGCCTGGGCGCGCCGACCGTAGAACGCGGACAGCGCGGTGAATACGTCGGCCGATTCGGGATGGTGCTGCCGCGCGCCGAGCAGCGTGTTCTCGGCGGCGTCAACGCCGGTGTGCTGCTCCTGGAACGCCGCGAGGCGCAGCACTGGCGCCGGTGTGTCGACGGCAATCGTCGCGAGCTGGCGCAGCGCGTTCTCCACCGTGGACGGATCGTTCAGATAGGCCGGATCGTAGAGACTCGCGAGCATGTCGAAGACGTACATCCGGTGGGCCGGATCGAGGAGCAGGTGCGCCGCCCGCGCGTAGAGCTCGCCGGCCTCACGCCAGAGCTGCACGCGCTCCTGCGCATCCGCCGGCAGATCCGCCGCCTTGCGCATCGCCTCTTCGGCCTTGCACACCTGAACGACCGGCGGCGGCGGATTCGACGCCAGCAACTGCGCGCAGTCCGGCGGCTGCTGCGCGATCGCGATCGTGACGATCAGGGCGACGGCAGCCATCTACGTCTTCTTGCGCTTCTTCAGCTCCGCTTCGCGGTCGAGGAAGGTCACGCCACTCGTGATCCACGGCGCGGCCGGCTCGTTCTTCAGGTAATGCCCGAACCACTGCAGGATGCGCCGCTGGTAATCGATCTGGTTCGCCTTCTTGCGCAGGCCGTGATCCTCGCCGGCGTACACGAGCAGCACCATGTCCTTCTTCGCGCGCCGGGCGATGTTGTAGACCTCGACGCCCTGGTGCCAGAAGACGGTGCCGTCGTTCTCGCCGAACATGATCATGAGCGGTGTCTTCATGTTCTGGATGTTGAAGACCGCCGAGTTCCGGATGTAGGCCGGCAGATCCTCGTAGAGCGGCACCTCCATGCGCTGCTGACCGGTTTCGATGTGGTCCGTCTCCGCGATGCCGGAGCTGAAATGATGGCTGCCGTAGTTGCTCACCAGGTTCGTGATCGGCGCGCCGGCGACTGACGCCGCGAACATCGTGCTGTGCGTCGCCAGGTACGCCGAGTCGAACCCGCCCCATGAATGCCCGATCGACGCCACCCGCGCCGGGTCCGCCACGCCCATCGCAATTACTCTGCGCACGGCAGGCTCGACGCACTCCATCACCGACAGACCCGGCTCGCGCGGCCTGAAGACGATATCCGGCTGGAGCACCGCGTAGCCGCTGCTGGTGAACACCGATGTGTTGTACGGCTCGCGCTCGGACGGCGAGCTGTAACGATGGACGCCGTCCGACAGCTTTTCGTACATGTAGACGACGAGCGGATACTTCTTCCCGGGCTCGTAGCCGGCGGGGTAGTAGAGCGCTCCCTGCAGGCGCTCGCCGCGATCCGATTTGTATTCGACGATTTCGCTCCGGCCCCATGCAAACCGGTCCTGGAACACATTCGTCTTCGTGATCTGCTTCGCGTCCTTCAGATCCGGGCCGCCCACGAAGAGGTCCGGCGAGTCGTCGTACGCCATCGTGATGTACGCGTACACGTCGGCATCCTTTGCGCGCGCGAGGCTGCTGGCGCTCTTGTCCATCCAGACGAGGCGGTCGGCCTGGCGCGCGCCGGGAGCAATCCGGCCGAATCCGCTCTTCTTCGACCACACCCCGAACAGGCTGACGGCGATCGGCTTGCTCGTGTCGATCCATTCGTCGTCCGGATTGAGACGCAGATAGCGGTGCCGAACCTGTTCGGCAGCGCCGTCCGTCACGCGGACGCCGCCGGAACCGTTGGCGGAGACCTGCCAGAGATCGAACTTGTCGTACAGCACGACCGCTTCGTCGTTGCTCGTCCAGCCGGCAACGCCGAACGGCGGCTTCTGCCGGATCGTGGCGTCCGATTCGCGGTTGACGAACACTGCCGGAAGCGGCTTGGTGATGTTCGCGATCGCCTTCGTCTTCGTGTCGATCGTCCAGTAGTGATCCGCCTGGAAGAAGAGCAGGTAGCGGCCGCCGGGACTCGCCTGCACGTAGGCGTCCTCCACGCGATCCTTGACGCGCGAGCGTTCGCCCGTCTTCAGATCGACCAGGTACAGGTCCGCAGACGGACGGCCGATGGACCGATCCATCGCGTAGTCCTTCCATTCGGCCGCATATGCGAGCGCGCTGCGCCGGATCGGCGTGACCTGCTCGGTGAACGTCTGCCCGAGTTGCACGAAGGTGCCGTCAGTGACGTGCCATGCGGCGAGGAGGGTGCGGCGCCGATCGTTGGCCGCGGAGACCTTCTGCTTCGGCATGACGTCGGCGTCGCGGCTGTGCCACACGTCAACGCCGGCAGGTTCCTCTTCGTCTTCCTTCCTTTCCTGCTTGTCCTTGTCCTGCGTGTCCTGCGGCGTCTTCTCCGGCCACTTCGCGATCCCGAAAAACACAACCGTCCCGTCCTCCGACCACGACGGCCGGCGGAAGTGAACCGTGCGCATACCGGCCGGGAATCCCGATTGGGACGTCGGGTCCAGCACGCGCGGTGTACTGCCGGCGCTGACACCCTTCCACGCGAGCACGGCGAACGTAGAACCGTCGCGCCTGTCATCGCTCTTCGCGCGCAGGACGGCCAGATCGTCGGCGTCCTTGCGCCACACGAGCGCGGTGTAGACGGCGGCGGAGGAGTCGAGCACGCGCAGCGAGCCTGAGGCGGGATCGTACAGGTGCACGCCGTTGCCGGTCTTGTCGTCCGCGTTGATCGCGAAGGCGAGCAGCCGGCCCTTGTCCTGCCAGGCGTACTCCGCCACGGTGCCGAACGAAGTATCGCGGCCGGTGGCGAGCTCGCGCACGATCAGCGTCGCGCCTGGCGTGGAAGGCTCGTCGGCCGGCGCCGGGCCGCGGCTGTCGGGCGAGGACGCAGCCGTCTGGCGCTCGGGAGGATACCGGCGCATCGCCAGGTGCGCACCGTCCGCGCTGAACGCGAACGACTCCACCGCGTCAACCGTCGTCGCTTCTCCGCTGGCGAGATTGAGGAGCCCGAGCTTCCGCTGGATGGGCTTCTTCTGCTGCCGGAGCTTCTCTTCCTGCGCTTCAGAGAAGCCGATGCCGTGGGCGAGCCACTTCGAATCGGCGGAGAAGGCCGGTTGTGTGCCGAACGCGGCGGTCTTCGTCGTGCCGTCCGCCACGTTCGTGACGCGAAGCTCGTTCTCACGATTCGAGCGGTTGATGCCGTACGCGATCCACTTGCCATCCGGCGAGAGACCGCCGCGCCCCTGCGGCGAGATCGACTCCCACTGTGCCCAGTCCGCCGGTCCTGCCGCCGGCTTCGTCTGCGCGCCAGCGCCGATCGTGAACGCAATGGCGATGAGTCCGGCGGCTGCCTGTGCTCGCATCAGCGCCCCCTACTTGGACGTCAGCTCGTCGTACGCGACGCCGAGTGCTCCGGCCAGCGTGAGCCGCGGCGGCGCCTCCATGTGCCCTTCGAACCCCGGCAACGCGACGAGTTTCGTGATCTCCTCGCGCGACTTGTTCTCCTTGATGCCTTTGCGCGCCGCCGCCAGCACCGCGTCGAGGTAATCGCGCTGCTTCTGGAGCAGCGTTCGATCGCCGGTGACCGGCACGCCCGTCTTCGCATGACCCGCGATGTAGACCGTGTCGCGCGCATGTTCCTTCGCCACGGTGTCGAGCGACTTGATCCAGTTCTGGATCGATGCGCCCGCCGGGCGATCGATGAAGGGGTGGCGCTCGTTGAACAGCAGGTCGCCCATGTGGACGACATTCGCTTTCTCGAAGAACACGACGGCGTCGCCGCCCGTGTGGCCCGGTCCGTAGTGACGGCACGTGACGCGCTCGTCCGAGAGCGCCTCGGACCACGCCGTATCGAACAGGTGGGTCGGCACGACCTGCTGGTCGGCCTGGCCGGCCGGCGCCGCCTTCCGCTGCAGGTCCGGAACGTTGCGGTGGCCGATGATCTTCGCCCCCTTCAACACGCCGTTGCCGGCGGTGTGATCGCCGTGATGGTGCGTGTTGATCAGTACATCGACGCCGCGCCCCGCCTTCTGCTTCAGGCCTTCGAGGCAAATCTGCGCCGTGTCGGGAAACTGCGAGTCGATGACGACGAGCACGTCCTTCGTGGAGAGCCATCCGATCGTGCCCCCCTTGCCGTTGAAGATGCCGACGTTGCGGCGCAGCGCCTCGAAGCTCGTCTGCGGCGGCGTTGTCTGCGCCTGCGCGCCGAGCAGGTTGCGCGCGCGCAGGACGATGAGGCCGGCAGACGACAGGTACAGGAAGTCACGGCGGCTGACAGACATGCGGATCTCCTTCCCGGAAGCGTCCGTCATTGTAAGTCAGAGTATGCTGCGAGAGTGGCAGCCGGCGATGGAGGGCCGATCCTCCTTTACGATGGCGTCTGCGCGCTCTGCAACTGGATGGTGCGGTTCATCCTGGCGCGCGACCATTCCGGCATTTTCAGGTTCGCGCCGCTGCAAGGCGAGTTCGCGCGGGAGGTGCTGACGCGCCATGGCCGCAATCCCGCGGCGCTCGGGACGGTCATCGTTGTCGACGCTCTCGGCGGTCCTGGGGAGCGGCTGCTCGATCGCTCGTCCGCCGTCGCCTTCGTGCTGCAACGGTTGTCCCGCACGTGGCGTGTGTTTGGTGCGATCCTGAAGGCGATCCCGGCGCCGCTGCGCAACCTGGGATACGACATCGTCGCGGCGTTCCGGTACCGGACGTTTGGCAAATACGATGCATGCCCGCTGCCGGCGCCGGAACACCGGCCAAGGTTTCTGGAGTGATTCTTAGCAGGAGGAAATCGTGCTGATCAGCAAGGAGCTCGCGAACGCGTTCAACGAACAGATTGGCCATGAATTCGGCGCCAGCATGCAGTACCTCGCCATTGCCGGATACTTCCAGCAGCGGCATCTCGTGCTGCTCGCGAAGCTCTTCTTCAAGCAGGCGGACGAAGAGCGCGATCACGCCATGAAGTTCGTGCGCTACCTCCTGGACACGAAGGCCGATCTCAGGATTCCGCAGGTTGCGGCGCCGCCGACCGCGTTTGCGTCAGCCGAAGCAGCCGTGCAGGCGGCGCTCGACTGGGAGCTGGAAGTGACGCGCCAGATCACCTCGCTCACCGACCGGGCCGTGAAGGACAACGACTATCTCGCGCAGAGCTTTCTCCAGTGGTTTGCCGACGAGCAGCTCGAGGAGGTGGTCAAGATGGAGCGGTTGCTCGGCGTCATCAAGCAGTCCGGCGAACGAAACCTGCTGATGGTCGAGGCGTACCTCGTGCACATCGACGAGAAGGGCTGACGCTTCCTCGCGCGTCTACGCGAGCAGCCTTCGCTCGAGGCGGTGCGAGGTCATCTGGCGGATGTGCGCGACGGTGTCGTCGCCGAACTTCCGCCGCACCATCTCGAGATACCCCTCGTCGGTGAAATAGCCGTGAAACGCATCGTCGCGGAAGCGGAGGACGTCCGCGGCGGTGAGATGCTTCGTGGGGAGCGGCAGCGTGTCGACGGCATGCTGTGAGTAGCCGCTCCATTTCTCCGGCAACTGCCATCCGCGCTCCAGCGCCTGCTGATAGAGCGGCGACCCCGGATACGCCATCGCGCAATAGAAATTCGCGAACTCGCAGTTCAGATCCCGCGCCAGATCGAGCGTCTGCTGCATCGTCTCGGCCGTGTCCTCCGGCAGGCCGAAGATGAAGTTGCCGATGATGTTGATGCCGGCGCTCTTCACCTTCTCGACGACGGAGTAGACTTCGTCGACGCGATAGCGCTTGTCGACGTCGGTGAGCACGCCTTCGTTCGCCGCCTCGATGCCGAAGGCGAGCCAGTTGAAGCCGGCGCGCTTCAGCTTCTCCAGCATCGCGTCCTTGACAGTGTCGACGCGCGCGTAGGCCCAGATATTCAGCTCGTAGCCGCGATCGATAATCGCGTCGCAGATGGCCGTGACGTGGCGCGGGTGCAGCACGAACATCTCGTCGGCGAACTTGATGTTGCGCACGCCGTGCTTCGTCACCAGCAGATCGATCTCCTGGATGACCCGCTCGGGACTCCAGAACCGGTAGCTGTTGACGGATTCCTTCAGACCGAGCGCCTTTTCACCGTCCTTGAACGGCGCCTGGATGCAGCAGAACGAGCAGTGATACGGGCAGCCGAGCGTCGTATAGATGGCCGCGTACGGCTCGCGCTGCAGGTCGCCGAAGCAGTGCCAGTTGTGCGCGCGGTAGCGCGACATGGGCAGCAGGTCCCAGGCGATACCCGGCATCTCCTGCTCGAGGTCGCGCACGAGCGGCGCCGCCGCATTCACGACGACGCTGCCGTTCCGGCGGTATGCCAGGCCGCGCACGCGTGAGAGATCGGGGTCGTCAGATGTCCGCAGCGCGTCGAGCAGGTCGGTCACGCCATACAGGCCTTCGTCGCGCGTGACGAAATCGCAGCGCTCCTCGTCGAGCGTGCGTTGTGTCAGCGCCGCCACGTGGCCGCCGAGCATCAGGACGGGCGTCGTGGGACTCAGATCCTTGATCGCCGAGACGATCGCCGACGCGCCCGTCATGTTCTGCGTCGATGCCGACGGCTGATGGCCGTAGACGACGACGGTGACGAGCCGCGGATTGAGCGCGAGCGCCCGCTCCGCGGTCTGCTGCGGCGCCAGGTCCTCAGCTTCGGCGTCGACGATATCGACGCCGTAGCCCTTGCGCCGCACGAACGTGGCGATGAGGCCGGCCCATACGGGGTTTTCGACCGCGGTCAGCTTCTTCCCGAGCGCCTGATACAGCGTCATCCGGCTGCCGGGGTTCACGAGAACGAGATCGAGCATCGTCGTCCCTAGTCCCTAGTCCCTAGTCCCTGGTCCCTAGTCCCTGGTCCCTGGTCACTGGTCCCGGGTCGGCGTCGCGCCTGACGGAAATCCCATCGTGGACTCGACGATGTACTGGGGACGTCCTCTGACGTCCTTGTAGATCCGGACGATGTAGAGGCCGACCGCGGCGACCGCCGCCAGGGTTGTTGCCCAGTAGAACGTGAACATTGCGTAGAAGGTGGGCACGAATGGATCGGCGTACGAAGCCATCAGCCCGACGACGGCCAGCAACACCGCTGCCGCGAGCCCGACGATCGCGACGATCCCAAGGAGGTAGATCGGCATGAACGAGAACGACGTCAGCCCCATGAAGAACGTCTTCCATGGATTCCGGCTGAAGAACGGGAAGTGCGTCCGGCCCGCGTGCCGGGCGTCGCGCTCGTAGGGAACGAACGCCTGCGTAAACCCGAGCCACACGACGAGGCCGCGGATGTAGGGATCGGTCTCGCGCAGCCCCAGCAGATGGTTCACGGCCGGGCGCGACAGCAGCTTGAAGTCGCCGGCGTCGATCGGCAACTGGATCGACGAACCCGACTGAATCAATCGGTACGCAAGCCGCGTGAGCCACATCTTCAACGGACTTTCGCCGTGGCGATGCGTCCGCACGGTGTGCACGATCGCTGCGCCGCCGCGCCATTTTTCCAGCAGCCGCGGAATGACTTCGGGCGGATCCTGAAGGTCCGCGTCCATGTAGACGACGGCGTCGCCGGTGGCGGCGGCCAGCCCGGCGCGGGCGAATTCGGCGACGCCGAACCGCCGCGACATGTTGATGATCTTGACCCGCGGGTTGCGCTGCCGCTCGGCGAGCAGCGTCTCGAGCGAACCGTCCGTGGACGCGTCGTTGACGAAGATCAGCTCGTATTCGACGTTTCCCGCCTCGAAGACCGTGTGAAGCCGGCGCACGAGCTCCGGGATGGTCTCCCGCTCGTTGCGGAACGAGAAGACAACGGACACGAGACCCGCCGGGGCTGCCACGGAGTGAGGATCCGCCATCACACGTTCGAGTACCGCGTGTTGCGGATCATCGCGAATCCCTTGATCAGCTCCGCGATCCCGTCGTCGAGCGAGAAGGCCGGCCGGTAGCCGGTACGCTCGATCTTCTCGTTCGAGACGATGTAGTCGCGCTGATCCGGGTCCTTGTTGATGTCCGATTCGATGAACACGAACGACGGGAGGTGGCGCTGGATGCGCTCGCACAGCTCCCGCTTCGAGAGGTTCGCGTCGGAGAGGCCGACGTTGTAGGGCCCGCCCTTCATGGTGTCGAAGTGGTCGATGCCATGCAGGAACGCGCGCGCGACGTCGCGCACGTGGATGAAATTCCGCTTGAAGTGGCTCTCGAACATGACGATGAAGCGATCGAAGAAGGCGCGATACGTGAAATCGTTGACGAGCAGGTCGAGCCGCATGCGCGGTGACATGCCGAACACCGTCGCCAGGCGGAAGCTGATCGTCTCCGGATGACGGTCGAGGAGGATGCGCTCGACCTCGACTTTGTCCCGCCCGTACAGCGAGAGCGGCCGGATTGGCGTCTCCTCGGTGCAGTACCTGCCGGCCTCGCCGACGCCGTAGCCGCTGTTGGTGATTGGGAGGAGGACTCGCTGCTGCCGGCTGATGTGCGACAGCATCTCGACGATCGCGTCCTTGTTGGTCGTTGTTGCGGCGATCGGATCGCGATCGCACAACGGCGCGCCGACCAGCGCGGCGAGCGGGATGATGACGTCGGCTTCCTTCAGCAGCGGCGCCATCGTTGTCATCGACCGGACGTCGCCGCGGACCAGGGAGAACTTCGGGTGATAGCAGACGGCGGCCAGGCTGTCCTGCCCGTACATGAAATTGTCGACGACCGTGACGGCAATTCCGCGATCCAGGAGTGCGGGAACGAGGATCGACCCGAGGTAACCGGCCCCGCCGGTCACGAGCACGTTCATAAAGGGCCGATCATACCGCGGCCGGGCAGGCGGCGATAGCCGCCGATCGGCGATCGGCGATCAGCGATCAGCGACCAGCAATCGGCGATCAGCAATCGGCGATCAGCGATCGGCGATCAGCGATCAGCGATCAGCGATCTTGCATGGCTCACCAGCGCGAACCGACAGCAGCACCATCGGGTTGCGGCCGCGCGCGGCCAACGAATGCCGCACGGTGCGCGGGATCATGAGGAACGTGCCGGTCTGCAGCGCATGCTCCTTGCCGCCGACCGTGGCTGTGCCGGCGCCTGCGGCGACGTAGAGGAATTCGTCGGCGTTGCCATGCGCCTGGTTCTCGAGCGGCTGGCGGAGCTGGATGATCGTCGCGGTCCCGCCGGTGGCGCACGCCACCGGCGACGACTTCGAGGGATCGCGGCCGATGAAGTTCTTCTCGAGGAACTCGGAGATGTCGAGCGTGACCGGGTCGGCGCTGCTCGGCGGCGGCGGCGGCGGTGTGACCGGCTCGCACGGCACCGGTTTGGCAACCGGCGCCGGCTTGAGCGTCACCTTGACGTCGATCGGCGCGGCACCGCGCGCGGTGAGCTCGCGCTCGAACGGAATGAGGTCCTCGCGCTCGAAGCGAATCAGATAGTTGCCGGCGGGCAGGTCCTCGAAGGCGATGCGCCCCCGCTCGGTGCGCGCCATCCGCTCCGCCGCGCCGGTGACGGTGACCTGGACGTTGCTGAGCGGGGCGCCGGCCTGATCGCTGGCGACAATCGCGAGCGTGACGTTGCCGCCGCGGCCGCGGCGCTGCGCATCGGTATCGATGCCAACGGCGAAGATTGCGGCGACAATGAGGAGAACAGTGATTCGCATTCTTCATCTATGGCCCCGCGGGGCCGCACGGTCAAGCTGAATGCAAAGCTCATCCACAACATTCACGATGCAGCCGATCGGTTTCGTTCGCGCGCCGTTCCAGGACACGGCGGCGATCCCCAAAGGCCTTGGCGCGAAGCACGAGGCGGAAGGCGTGCTCGAGATCCTCCCCGCATTCGAGCCAGGGCTGCAGGACATCGACGGCTTCTCGCACCTGTTCGTCGTCTGGGTCTTCGATCGCGCGGAGGAGGGCAGCGAGCTCGTCTCGACGCCGCCCACCGACGATCGTCCGCACGGTGTCTTCGCCACGCGCTCGCCGTACCGCCCCAACCCGATAGGCCTCACCGTCGTCGAACTGCTGCGCCGCGAGGGCGGCCGCCTGCACGTGCGCGGCGTCGACATGCTGGACGGCACGCCCATCCTCGACATCAAGCCGTACCTCACGAGCGTTCCTGCCGAGACGTTGCGGCGCGGATGGCTGGCGGAAGCGGAGGCGCGGCGGAAGCCAGGCGGATAGACCGTGGGTGACGAGGTGGACCAGACCTGTCCCGGCTGCGGCCTGCGGCTGCCGCGGCGGCCGTCGCTCGACGCGCACGGCTACTACAACGCGTCGCCGGAGTGCTGGAGCATCTACACCGAAGTGCTCGGCGCCGAGTTCTCGAACGCCGTGATCTTCGGACAGGTGCATCAACTGACGGTCGACGCATACGCGGTCCAGCATGCCGGCGGCCCGCATCCGGACAAGTCCGTCGACATCCACCTCGCCGGCCTGCACCTGATGCTCGTGCGTGGCGTTCGTCCGCCGTACGTGCCGCCGCTGCTCCAACAGATCGCGAAGGTGACGCGGGAGTGGCCGCACTTCGCGCCGCCGCAGGTGGACTGGCCGATGACGGCGTTCGACGTCGCGCTGTCGGCCGGCGAGTTCGATGCGCACATCAGCGCCGTGCGGGCCTGGAGTGCGGCCGTATGGCGTGCATGGTCGATACATCACGATGCGGTCGCCGCGTTCGTCGAAGAGCGCCTCGGCGCTCTGGCGGGCGCAGACGTGGAGCTATCGAAGGGTGGTGTCGGATGATTGCCGAACTCGCAGCATCCCTGGAGCGCACGGTCGCATTCGTTCGCGATCAGGTGGCGGACCTCTCAGACGAAGAGATGACCGCGCAGCCGCCCGGCGTGCCGAATCATGCGGCGTGGACGCTCGGACATCTCATTCACAGCTGGCAAGCGATTGCCTGCGAGCTTGGGGCCGCGGGCTGGCTTCCGGCGGACTGGGAGTCGCAGTTTGCCTACGCGACGTCTCCAGAGCGCGTCGCGGCGAAGTACTCCGCCAGAGACCCGTTGCTGAGTGCACTGGACGACAGCGCCGACCGCCTGCGGCGAGTCCTGTTGACGTGTGATACTGCACGTCTCGGCGAGCCGATGGCCGATGATGCGGCGAGGCCGATACTGCCGACCCTCGGGGATGCGCTGCTCCAGCTCGTCGTGGCGCACACCGCATATCATGCCGGCCAGCTCGCGGTGTGGAGGCGTGCGCTCGGTCGCCGGGCAGTTGGAGTCTTCATATGAGGGGTCGTTTCCAACGGTGACGAGGCCATGTTCAAGAAGCTGCTCTTGAGCGTCGTGGCGATCCTCGTGGCGCTCGTGGCTGCGGGATACGCGCTCTACCGTGGCAACCGGGCGCCGTTCGTACCGCCGATCGCGTCTGCCGAGGCGACCAGCGCGAGCAAGCCCTACGTCGTCAAGCTGCACGCGCAGTGGTGCGCCGTTTGTCTGGTGACGAAGGACGAGTGGAGCCGGATCGAGAAAGCGTATGCCGGCCGCGTGAACCTCGTCGTCCTCGACTTCACGAACGGGGCGAAGACGAACGCGAGCCGGGCCGAGGCGGCGCGGCTCGGGCTGCAGACGGTCTATGACGAGTATGAAGGCGCGACGGGAATGATTCTGGTGATCGATGGCCGCACGCGACAGGTCAGAGATGCAGTCGGCGGCAGCCGCGATTTCGACGAATATCGCGCCGCGATAGAGGCGGCGCTGAGCGCCACACCCTCACGTCAGGAATGAGGCCGGCGCTTCAACGTCGCGTGTTGCACCGGCGAGCAGGCCTTCGGACGGACTTTACCTGGCCCGTCGCCGATTGTGCCGGGTCTTTAGCGCGCATCCGCGCAGTACTAGGCGGACGGCGATGAACCTGCTGGCGCCCGTCGCCCTGTGGGGCTTCTGGATCTTGGTCGGCCTCGGCTGGGTGTTGGGTGAACTACAACCCAAAGGAACCGCGACGTTCCTCCTGCTCTGGCTCGCCGGCTTCGCCGGATCGCGGTTCGTGTTCGATGGAATGCTGTTCACGCCGTATGTCGCGGTGCTGGACATCGCGTTGGTGTTCCTCATCTTCAAGGGCGATGTCAGGCTGACGTAGAAACAACGGCCAGCATGGCGGCTCGTGTCGCCCTTCGCTACAAACCCACCCGTCTGACCTGCCGGTGCATCACGTAGCAGGCTATCCATGCGGCCACGGCGATGCTCCAGAACGACCACATCAGTCCGGCGTGACGTCCCAGCACCAGGAACTCGACGCCATGCTCATCGAACGTGAACACCAACGGGAGCAGGGTGAAGAAGATCCCGCCCGCCCAGAACACGGTTCGCAAGAAGATGAACTTGCGCGTTTCCGTCAGCGTCCTCAATTCGAGATCACATGGGGGGCCGCTGTGCGGCATCCGGATCGGCGACAGCGCCGCGGCGGCCTCGAACCTCGACGCGAATGCGGCGTTGTGGCGCGCATGGCTTTCGAGCAGGGCCTTGGTGTCGGCGGACGCTTCACCCGCAAGGTAGAGCGTGAGCAAGTCGTTCATCACCTCGTCGGTCACCTTCATCGTGGGCTCCCTGGCGACTCCATCGCCACCGCTGTGAGTTTGAGACGCGCCCGGTGCACGCGAATCTTCACGGTGCTGACGGTAATCCCCAGCACCCCTCCGATATCCTCGTAATCGACGCCGATCGCCGCCAGCATCAGCGGCTCCCGGTACTCGATCGGAAGCGCGCGAATGGCGTCGAGCGTGCGCTGCAACTCGATCCGGGCCTCCGCATTCGGCGCGACGAATTGCTCTGGCACCGGTGTATCCGGCCAACGGCTGGCGAACCGTCCTCTGTCACGGGCGAGATTCCGGGCGATCGCCAACAGATAGGCTTTCGCCGTCGCCACACGGATTCGTTCGCGGCCAACCCACGCCCGCAGGAACGTCTCGGACGTGATTTCGGCGGCGTCGTCATCGCTCCCCGTCAGGAAGCGCGCGAACCTGTAGACGTCCCTTGAATGGGCTTCGTAGAGATTGTGAAACGCTGTCCGATGCATCAGCGCCAGAAAGGATACGGAGATCTGCCCGGCAGGTTACAACACGGAGCCTTGTACTTGAGTGGCGCGTGCCGTGAAGGAGGCGGCGGCACCGGCGTTACTTGCGCCACGTTTGACCCAGCTCAACCGCGACACTAGACTGCGACTGTCGCGGACGTACCGCGATATCGAGTTCTCTCGACTATTCCTTAGCCACACAAGTTGCACATGACGATCGTCAAGGAGTTTGGTGGGGCCCGACGGCAAGCGGAAGCTGCTGGTCTTTCGCCGCGACGACGGCTCCTTCGGCTTCCAGTCGCTTCGGTTCAGCGAGGAGCCCCTGGAGATGTGCTGGATTCCTGATGGTCGATTCTCAGAGTGCTTCGCTCCGACAATGGACATCGCGGAGCGCGAGGCTCGGGGTCGCGTTGCCTGGCTGCGCGACGAGAGCGATGATGGCCAACAACTATCAGGCGGTGCAGCCGACGAGCGGCGCGTCGGCGTCATTCGATGTCGGCGCTCGGTCCAGGCCGAGTCGTGATTCGGCCGCTCGCGGCTGAGCGGCAGGACGTTAGAGGCACAGGGGGTTACAGGTGGATGCAGCGACCCTCATGCGTGAGGCACTCCTCGAGGCGCGAGCCGCACTCGACCGGGGCGAGTGTGCCGTGGGCGCGCTGCTCGTTCAAGACGGTCAGATCGTCGCCCGCGCGGGCAATCGCGAGGCGGAACTCCACGATCCCACCGCTCATGCCGAGATACTCGTCCTCAGAGAAGGCGGTCTGCGCCTGGGGCGGCACAGCTTTCCCGACTGCACGGTCTACACGACGCTTTGGCCCTGCCCGATGTGCGAGAATGCCTTGCTCCGAGCGAAGGTCCCCCGCGTGATCTGCGGGGCGCGCTCCTTCAAGTACATCTACGAAGTCACATTCGAACCATCGCAATTGCAGAAGATCGGGCCGACCATGCAGGAAGAGTGCAGGGAGCTCTACGTTCAGTGGCTGAAGCAGCGGGGCCTCGAGATGATCCTCGACTACGAGGGCCTCTAACCTCCAGCTGAACCCAGCGGGCGGCGCATTCGGAGCTCACTCGGATGGGAGTTTCAGTCCTGCGCCGCCCGCGCGTTAGCCGTGCGGTTAGCCGGATCCATCGAGGCTCGCCAAGAGTTTAACGGCGAGTTCCGCGCGGGCTGAGGTGTCCTGCCGGAGAGCATCCGCCAAGACAGCTTGGGTGCCTTTGATCGAACGTGCGATTCGTGATCAGGATTGTGGCGGTTCTCGCGGCCGTGTCGACCGTCGGCACGCTCTTGTTTGTGGCGGTCTTTGCCGCAGCCGGGGGACTGCGTCCGTTACTCCAATCGGGCCTGCTCGGCGGCCTGACGATCGTTGGCTGGGTGGTCGCACTAGTCGTAGGCCCAGTGGCGGCCGTTCAGTTGTGGAGGTTTCGGGAGGGCGGGCGCCGCGCAGGTATTCTCCTCTTCGGCTCCGGGCTGGTGTACTACGTGGTCGGGCTACTCGCGCTTCGAGCGCCCGACGCCTCCATCGGGCAAATCGTGGCGGCAGCGACGATGTTCGCTGTGCCACTGCTCGTGCTGCTTTCACGCCGAACGCGGCTGTTCTTTGCAGCGAGCAGATCAGACCACGCCGGCTAACAACGATCAGGCCGACAGGACGCTGACACTCGTCACGCCCGCGCTGCGGCATCCAGCACCTCGCGCAGGCGCGTAATCTCCTTCGTCAAGTCCCGCGGGTGGTTCCCGACGAAAAACCCATGGTCGTGCGCGATGTTGGCGTTCACGATCTCGCCAACCGTCGAGTAGTCGAAATACTTGATCGCCTCGTGCCGCAGGAAGCAGCCGCCGGTGATCATGCGGAAGCCGATGTCCGCCGCGCGAAGCGCATCCATCAGACGTGCGCGGTCGATGCGCAGCGCGGGATTGAGGATGATGGTGAAGGAGAACCAGGAACTGCGGCCGTTCTCGCGCTGGATGATGAACCGCTCGTCGCCGGCAAACAGCTTCACGAATAGTTCCGCATTCCTCCGCCGCGTCTCGATCATCGTATCCAGCTTCGGCAACTGTTCCAGGCCGATCGCGCCGCAGATCTCCAGCGGCCGCACGTTGTAGCCGGGCACGACGAAGCGATACGCCTCGAAGAACGGATCGTCGGCGCGGCCGACATTGAGCCACGAGTCCGCCGGCACGTCCCGCGCCCAGCCGTGATTGCGGATCGCGCGCGCGAGATGGTCGATCTCCGTATCGTTCGTCGCCAGCAACCCGCCTTCCATCGTCGAGATGTGGTGCGAGTAGAACGTGCTGAACGTGTTGACGTCGCCAAACGTGCCGGTCGGCCGCCCATTGAGGCTCGCGCCCATCGACTCGCAGTTGTCCTCGAAGAAGTAGAGACCGTGACGGTCGCAGAAGGCGCGGATGACGTCGAGCGGCGCCGGGTTGCCGAGCACGCTGACGGCGACGACCATCCGCGTCCGCGGCGTCAGCGCCGCCTCGAGCTGCGACGCGTCCATGTTCAGCGTGTGCAGATCGACGTCGAGGAACCGCAGCTTCAATCCGTACTGCTGCAGCGGATGGTAGGTCGTGGCCCAGGAGATTGACGGCACGAGCACTTCGTCGCCGCGCTGCAGCGGACGCTCGCGCTTGTAGAACAGCGCCGCCACGGCGACGAGGTTCGCCGACGATCCCGAGTTGACCATCACGGCGTGCTTCAGGCCGAAGCGCGCCGCGAACGCCTCCTCGAACCGCCGCACGTGCTCGCCCATCGTGTAGCGGTCGCTCTCGACGACACGGCGGATGGCCTGGAGCTCTTCGTCGCCCCAGGTGGTGCTGGCAAGGTCGTAGAACATACTGAATCAGGACCGCCTCTCGCGGGTGGCCGCGAACGGGGCCGCCCCGCCGGCCGCCGCAGCGCCCTCCGCCGTGACAAGCGCTTTTGGGCGCGAGGAGCCGGTGGGGCTGTTCGCGGACAGGACCCGCCACGGCGCTCCTGATTCGTGGCTATCGGCAACGCTTCTCATCAGAAGAGTCCGCGCGCGGCGGCCGCGATCCGCGCGGCATCCGGATAGTAGAACTGCTCGAGCGTGTAGCCGGCGGGCGTGGGAATGTCGGGCAGTCCGACGCGCGCGACCGGCGCCTTCAAATCGCCGAACCCCTTCTCCGCGGCAATGCAGCAGATCTCCGCGCACACGCCACCCTTCATCCACGCGGTATCGACGGCGACGATGCGGCCGGTCTTGTGCAGCGACTCGAGGATGATGGCTTCGTCCATCGGCTTGAGCGTGCGCAGATCGATCACGTCCGCGCTGATGCCGTCGGCCGCGAGCAGGTTCGCCGCCTGCATCCCGAGCTCGATGGCGTGCGACGCGCCGACGATGGTCACGTCGTCTCCACGGCGCCGGTAGACGCCGCGTCCGATCGGCACGCGGTAGAAGCCCTCGGGGACGACGCCGTCCTTCTTCATCAGCCAGCGGTGCTCGAAGAGGCAGACGGGATTGTTGTCGAGGATGGCGGAGAGCAGCAGACCCTTGGCATCGTACGGCGTACTCGGCATGACGATCTTCAATCCCGGCACGCCGAGCAGCATGCCCTGAATCGCCTGCGAGTGCTGCGCGCCCGATCCCCAGCCACGGCCGATCGCCGCCCACACGACCATCGGCACTGTCGTCTGCCCGTTGTCCATGAAGTGGAACTTCGCGGCGTGCGTGACGAGCTGGTTGAAGGCGAGCAGGACGAAATCGGGGCGGTTGTGCATGTAGACGGGCCGCATCCCGTTCATCGCGGCGCCCGTCGCGACACCCATCATCCCTTCTTCGGACAGCGGCGTGTCGAACACGCGCGAGGTGCCAAACCGCGGCTGCAGGCCTCTGGTGGTGCCGAACATCGCTGACGGATCGTCGACGCCCTGGCCGAGCACGAAGACGGCAGGATCGTTCTCGAGCGCGATCTCCAGCGCCTCGTTGATCGCCTTCGCGTAGCTGACGACGCGCCCTTCGGCCGGATCGGGCTTGTCGTAGACGAGCGAGTTGACGAGCCCCTCATCCCACGGCATCAGCGGGCCCCCTCAGTCGGCATACACATGACGATAGAGATCTTCCTCCGTCGGGTTCGCGCTGGTCAGCGCGTGTTCGAACGCTTGCGCGATCTCCTCTGCAATCCGCCGCTCCATCTCTGCAATCACCGCATCGTCCAACATCCGCTTGGCGCGGAGGAAGCGCTCGAACAGCCGGATGGGGCAGTAGGGCTCCCATGCCTCGCGTTCGGTCACCGCGCGGTATCCCGTGTGGCTGTCGTCCCCGGCGCCGCCGTGCGCGCGGAAACGATAGACGGGCGCCTCGATGAACGTCGGGCCGCCGCCGGAGCGCGCGCGCTCGACGGCCGTGAGCGTCGCGTCGTACACCGCCAGCACGTTGACGCCGTCGACGGCCACCGACGGCATCTGGTACGTCTCGGCCCACTTGTGGATGTCCCGCGGCGGCTGCCGCGTCGCCAGCGGCGACTGCACCGAGTAGAAGTTGTTCTCGCAGAAGAAAACGATCGGCACTTTCTTCAGCGCGGCGAAATTGAGGCTCTCGGACGTGACGCCTTCCTCGGTCGTCGCGTCGCCGATGAACACGACGACGACGCGGTCTTCGCTCTTCATCTGGGCGGCCAGCGCGGCGCCGGTGGCAATCGGGACAGCGCCGCCGACGATGGCCGACGTCCCCGCCATGCCGACGCCCTTGTCGATGAGATGCATCGAGCCGCCGCGCGACCCGGCGCAGCCGTTGGCCCGGCAGTGCATCTCTGACAGCATCGCCTTCAGGTCGCCGCCCTTGGCGAGATAGTTCCCGTGCGTGCGGTGACTGGAGTAGACGAGATCCGTGACGCGCAGTGCCGCGCAGCAGCCGACCGACGTCGCCTCCTGGCCGATGACCAGATGAATCGGCGTCTTCATCTGATCCTCGTGGTAGCGCCGCTCGATCTCTTCTTCGATCCGCCGGATGCGCAGCATCGAGAAGAACAGGCTGATGAGGAATTCCGGCGTGCGGGCGCCGTGATGGGGCTCGAACCCCTGTTCGCCGAGGCCTTTGTATTCGTAGCGTATGGTCATCTTCTCTCAATGCGTGTGGGGCCCCACCCCCACGCGCCTCTCGCTCGGCGGCGCCGCTCCGCGGCGCTGCCCTCCGGCGCCTCGCTCGGGCCGCAGGCGCTGCTGCACTGCACGTTGGTCCCCACCCGTCTACCAACCGTCAGGCTGGTACAAGACAATTCTGCTGCCCGTCATGTCGAACTTGAACGGCACCTGGATCAGATCGCGCAGCGCCTCGCGGACGCGCGGCTGGTCCTCCGGTCGGACGAAGAGGAGCATGAACCCGCCGCCGCCGGCGCCAAGCAGCTTGCCGCCGACGGCGCCTGCCCGTATCGCCGCGTCGTAGCACGCATCGACGGCCGGGTTCGTGACGCGCTCTGAGAGCGTCCGCTTGATCCTCCATGCCTCGCCGAGCAGCCTGCCGAACTCGACGATGTCCGACGTCGGCGACGACAGCATCTCGATGGCGGCGTCCACCATCTGCTGCATCGCGCGCAGCTCCGTCGCGCGGTTCTTCAGGTTGTCGAGCTGCGATTGCGCGAAGTCGGCGGCGGTCCGCGAGATCCCCGTGAAGAACAGCATCAGATGCTGCTGCAGCGACTGCAGCCGCATGGCCGGGAGAATCACCGGGTCAACGTCGTAGACGCCGTCCTGGCGGAAGGTGATGTGGTTGAAGCCGCCGAACGCCGCGGAGATCTGGTCCTGCACGCCGACCGCTTCCCGCAGGACGCACTGCTCGAGGTGAATCGCCTCGTTCGCCAGCGTCTCGTGTGACACATGGCGCCCTTCGAGCGCGTGGATCGCGGCGATCAGGCCGACGGTGAACGCCGAGCTCGAGCCCACGCCCGATCGCGCCGGCAGGTCGCCGTCGTGATGGATCTCCAGCCCTTTCTCGACGGCCATCGATTCGAGCACCGCGCGCGCGGCCGGGTGGGCGATCTCGCCGATCTCCGTCACGTTCTCGACGATCGAGTACACCAGCCGGTAGCGATGCTCGAAAAACGGCGGCAGCTCACGGACGCTGATGTAGCAGTACTTGTCGATCGTGGTCGCAAGCACGGCGCCGCCGTGCTCCCGGTACCAGTCGGGATAGTCGGTCCCTCCGCCGAAGAACGACACACGAAACGGGGTGCGGCTGATGATCATCTTCACGGCCCGGGCAAGCCCGGGCCCTACGTAGGCGCCGATCCAACCGGGGCAAGCCCGGGAGAGGCCCGGGCAAGCCCGGGCCCTACACAGGCGCCGGTCCGACGTAGGCGCGGGGCTTGCCCCGCGCACTCATCTACGGAATGTCGTAGAGCAGAAACCGGCGGCTCTGGGCGGCGATAGGAAGCGCGAGCTGCCAGTCCGACGGCACCAGAACCTGCGTGACATTGTACTTGCGCTTGATTTCCACCCAGCGCTCCGACGGATATTGCTGCCAGCGGCGGCGGTTGTACTCGGGCGGCACGGCGCCGCGCCTGCGCGCCTCATCGGGCGGCCCGAACAGGTTGATGTCGTACACCTCTCTGAGGATCCGATCCATCGCCGGCGCCGCGTCCTCGGCATAGGCGAGGCCGTCGAGACTGCCGCCATCGAGCAGCACGGGCCGCCGCGTGCGCAGTTGAATCAGGCGCAGATCGCCGCCGGTGAGCAGCAGCCCGCGCCCGTGCGCCGCGGCGCCCAACAGCACGTCGTTCGTGCGGTCGCGCAGGACGGTGGCACGTTCGTCCTCGGCCAGGGCTGGCCCGGCCGCGATCCAGACGACGATCATCGCGGTAGCGAGCTGCGCGAGGCCGGCGGCCGCACACGGCGCCGCGACCGGTTCGCCCGTGTCGCGATGCCGCACTCGAACGAGGACTCCGCCGGCGACAAGCGCGGCGGCAAAGATGATGAGAACCGCGATCGAGCCAATCGGCGCGGGCTGCACGTCCCAGCCGCGAGCCCGCACCCACTCCCACAGCATGCTGCGTTGCCCGGCGAGGAGTAGCACCGCGAACAGCACGGTGCCCCAACGTCCCCACCACCAGCGGCCGTAGGAACCCAGCAGGCCCATTACGAGCGCCGCGAATGTGGCCGACGTCACGTTCAGCAGCCGTGTGGGCATCAGGATGACGAGCAGTTGCGGCAGTCGTGATGGCGGAATCGAGGACGCCCAGACCGCAAGCACGCCGACGACGGCCGAAATCGCGATGAAGCGCAGGAAGAAGCGCGCATCGGAACTGGGGACACCCACCGTTTCCGGAGCAGTCGAGCGGAAACGGTGAGTGTCCCCATTTCCGAGAACGTACAGCGCGATCGACGCGAGCGCGAGCGACCCGAGCGTCAGCCGCACGCCGAGATGATCGAAGGGCACGGGCTGCCGGTGGCCGTCCCAGAACGCGGTGAACGCGGACAGGTAGCTCGACGCGACGCTGGAAGGCACGGCGGGCACGCCGCGTGACATGAGCAGGTGGACGGCGAGGCTCACGGCGGTCACGGCACACCCAGCGGCGAAGAAGCGCCACGAGGTTCCGGCGATGGCCCGCGCATGTGGACGGTCCATCAGCAGACTGCAGCCGACGACGATCGCGAGCCAGATGCCGAGCGATGGATGAATCGCAGGCGCGAGGCCGAGCAGGAACGCCGCCAGGCGATGCTCGCCCGATCCGAACAGTGCCGCGACGAGCACCACGACGGCGAGGCCGAGCGCGCCGTAGGTGTGCGACGAGCCGAGCAGATAGATCGGATAGCCCACGCCGATGTTGGCCGTGTTGCTCGCGACAATTGCCACGACCGCCGTCACGGCGAGCACGCCGTCGCGGCTGAGCGCGTAGACCGTCATCGCCAGCGCCTGGAACGCCACCATCCCGAGCACGCCGCTCAGCGCGATCGACACCGCGATCTCGCCGATGCCGGCGGCAAGCGCGATCGCGCACACCTGGTGGAGGATCGTCCAGAGCTTCAGATGGTAGATGTAGAACGGGTTGCCGGCGGGATAGTGGACGATCCCCGCGAGCACCTGCGCGGTTTCGACGGCGACCTGCCAGTCGGGATAGCCGAAGGCGACGACGACGAAGCCGAGGGCGCCGCTGATCGCGAGAACCGTTTTGGCTGGCACCGGAAAAAGCGCCCAATTATAGCGGTACAATCCATTGGCGGTGTCCCCAGCGTTTCAACACGGAGGGCACGGAGGCAGCTGTTCTTCTTCCTTTTAAAGACATGGCTCCGTGCGCTCCGTGGCCTCCGTGTTACAACGCTGTGCGTGCCCGCGGAGGAGGTCTCCCGCATGCGCGTCCGGCGACTGTTCGCCACGGTAATCGCCGTTTCCGTCCTCACGCTTTCAGCCCGCGTGGCGCCGCGCCCGAACGTCGACTGGCCGGCGTTCCGCGGCATCGACGCCAGCGGCGTGTCCGAAGGGCGGCAAACGCCCGTCACGTTCTCGCCCGACGCCGCCGCGTGGAAGACGCCCGTCACCGGCCTTGGCCTCTCGAGCCCGATCGTCTGGGGCGACCTGCTGTGCGTCTCGACGTCGATCAGCGGCGAGAAAGATGCCGGGCTGAAGGTCGGCCTCTACGGCAACGTCACGTCGGTCACGGACGACACCGCGCACGAGTGGAAGGTCATCTGCCTGAACAAGAAGGACGGCACGCTGCGCTGGGAGCGGACGGCCCACAAAGGCGTGCCGAAGGTCAAGCGACACCCGAAATCGACGCACGCGAACTCGACGCTGGCGACCGACGGCACGCACTTGGCCGCCATGTTCGGCTCCGAAGGGCTCTACGTCTACGACCTGAAGGGCAAGCTGCTGTGGAAGAAGGATCTCGGCGTGCTCGACTCGGGCTTCTTCGTGGCGCCGGACGCGCAGTGGGAATTCGGCAGCTCGCCCGTGATCTACGACGGCATGCTGCTGATTCAGGCCGACGTGCAGAAGGACTCGTTCCTCGCGGCGTTCGACGTGAAGACGGGCAAGGAGCGCTGGCGCACGCCGCGTGCCGACGTGCCGACGTGGGGGACGCCGGCCGTGATCAAGGTGAACGGGCGCGAGCAGGTCGTCGTGAACGGCTGGAAGCACATCGGCGGCTACGATCTGCGCACTGGCAAGGAGATCTGGAAGCTGCGCGGCACGGGTGACATCCCGGTGCCGACGCCGATCTTCGGCCACGGCCTGATCTTCCTCACGAGCGCGCACGGGCCCGGCTCGCCGGTCTACGCGATCAAGCCGACGGCCACGGGTGACATCTCGCTCCAGGGCGACGCGACGAGCAACGAGCACATCGTCTGGAGTGCGCCGCGCGAAGGGGCGTATCTCTCGACGCCGCTCCTCTACGGCGACTACCTGTATGTCGTCCGGCACCAGGGCATCCTGAACGTCTTCAACGCGAAGACGGGCCAGCGCGCCTACCAGCAGCGGCTCGCCGCCGGCGCGTTCACTGCCTCACCGGTCGCGAACAACGGACGGATCTACATTCCCAGCGAGGACGGCGACATCTACGTGGTCAAGGCGGGGCCGGTCTACGAACTGCTCGCGACGAACAAGATGGGCGCGCCGGTGCTCGCCACCCCGGCGATTTCCGAAGGACGCCTGTTCGTCCGCACGCCTGCGCACGTCATGGCTTTCGGAGGCTAGTGTGATGATACGCACCCAGATGTTGCGGCGGATTCTCCCCGCGCTGCTTCTCCTCGCGCCGATCCTGCCGCAGGCGCAGGCGCCGTCTTTTGCCCCCACGGAGCGCATCCCGTTCGACCGCGCCGTCACGACCGGCACGCTGCCGAACGGCCTGCGCTATTTCGTGCGCAAGAACACGGAGCCGGAGAAGCGCGTCATGCTGCAGCTGGCCGTCAAGGCCGGCTCGGTGGACGAGGAAGAGGACCAGCAGGGCGTCGCGCACTTCCTCGAGCACATGGCCTTCAACGGCAGCAAGCGGTTCAAGCCCGGTGAGCTCGTCGCGACGCTCGAGTCCACCGGCGCGCGCATGGGGCCGCACCTCAATGCCTACACGGCCTTCGACGAAACGGTCTACATGTTCCAGTTGCAGACCGATCGTGAAGGGCTGGTGGAAAAGGGGCTGCAGGCGCTGGCGGATTTCGCCGGCGGCCTCACGCTCGACCCGAAGGAAATCGACAAGGAGCGCGGCGTCGTCGTCGAGGAATGGCGGGGACGGCTCGGCGCGGGCGAACGGCTCATGCGGCAGCAGGTGCCGGTGCTGTTCTACAAGTCGAGGTACGCCGAGCGCCTGCCGATCGGCAAGCCGGAAATCATCAAGGCGGTCACGCCACAGCGCATTCGCGACTTCTACACGAAGTGGTACCGGCCGGATCGCATGGCGGTGGTTGCCGTCGGTGACATCGACGTCGAGAAGACGGTCGCGCTCATCCAGAAGGAATTCGGCACACTGCAGAAGCCCGCGTCGGCCGCTCCGCCGCGCAGCTACGACGTGCCAATCCACAAGGAGTTGCTCGTCAAGGTCGCGACCGATCCGGAGGCGCAGCACTCGTCCGTGTCGATCGTGCGCAAGCGCAAGAAGGGATCCGAGGACACCGTCGGTGATTACCAGCAGTCGCTGGTCGAGCAGCTCGTCTACCGCATGTTCAACGAGCGGTTCAGCGAGCTGGCGCGCAAGCCGGACGCCGCGTTCCTCAACGCCGGCGCCGGCGGCGGCTCGCTGACGCCGGCCGTCGAGACGTTCTCGCTCAGCGCCGCGGTGCAGCACGGTAAGCTCGAGCCGGGCCTGGCGGCGCTGGTCGTCGAGGCCAATCGCGTGAAGCAGCATGGCTTCGGCCCCGCGGAGCTCGATCGCGCGAAGCGGTCGCTGCTCGCGTTCTACGAGCGCGCCTACAACGAGCGCAGCAAGACGGAGAGCGCGTCCTACGCGGACGAGTACGTGCGCCACTTCCTCGTCGCCGAGCCGGCGCCCGGCATCGAGTACGAGTACGCGCTCGCGAAGGCGTTCGTGCCGACCGTCACGGTCGAGACCGTGACTGCCGCCGCCAAACGGCTGCTCGCGGACGACAGCCGGGTCGTGACCGCGATCTCGCCGCAGAAGGCGGACATCGCCGTGCCGACGGAGGAGCAGGTCCGCGCCGCGTTGACGAAGGCGGAGACGGTGGCCGTGACGGCGTGGGCGGACGCTGCCGCTGCGAAAGCGATCCTCGAGAAGACGCCTGACCCTGGCGTCGTCAAGAACCGGCGGGAGATCAGGGAGCTCGGCGTCACGGTCGTACAGTACGCCAACGGCGTCGAGGCGTGGTTCAAGCCGACCGACTTCAAGAACGACCAGGTCGTCTTCTCGCTCGTCGCGCCGGGCGGCCTGTCACTCGCGCCACCGGCGCAGTATCCGGAGGCGGCGCTGGCGAGCACGTACGTGGGCTTGTCAGGTGCCGGCGGGCATTCGGCGACCGATCTGCAGAAGCTGCTGGCCGGCAAGGTCGTCATGGCGCTGCCGTCGATGTCGCACTCGAGCCAGTCGATTGGCGGATCGAGCACGCCTGCGGACCTCGAGACGGCGCTGCAGTTGCTCTACGTCCGGTTCACCCAGCCGGGCGACGACCCGAACGCGTTCGCTCTGCTGAAGAAGCAGCTCGTCTCGATCTACAGCAACCGCGAGCGCAATCCGACGATGCTGTGGGGCGAGAAGGCGGCGCAGGTGAACACGAGCAATCACTACACGTCGGAGCCGCTGACCGTCGAGCGCATCGAGAAGCTGGATCGCGGCGCGATGGTCTCGCAGTATCGCGAGCACTTTGCGAACGCCGCCGACTTCACGTTCTTCATGGTCGGCGCCTTCAAGCTGGAGGACGCGATTCCGCTCGCCGGACGGTACGTCGGCACCCTGCCGTCGCACGGAAAGCCCACGAGCAAGTGGAAGGACATGGGGATGAAATTCCCCGAGAAGACCGAGCGCGCGACGGTCGCGAAAGGCACGGAGCCGAAGTCGCTCACGACTCTCAGCTTCTACGCGGAGCCGCCGCTCGAGGAAAACGAGCAGTCGCGCGTCGTCGCCGCGACGGAAGTGCTCGAGATCGCGATGCGCGACATCCTGCGCGAGGAGCTGGGCGAGACCTACAACGTCAGCGTCGGGCTGGCGCAACCGCTGCCGCAGCGCGGCGCCGGCCGCATCTCCGTCAACTTCGGCGGCGCGCCCGACAAGGTCGAGAAGATGATCGAGCGGACGCTCCAGGAAGTGAAGCGGCTGCAGCAGGAGGGGCCGTCGGAAGACCTGACGAACCGCGCCAAGGAAGCGGCGCGCCGCGAGCACGAGACGGCCATCCGCGAGAACGGCTACTGGCTCTCGCGGCTGCAGTCGGCGAAGATGCTGGGGCGCGATCCGCTGCTCATCCTGGAGCGCGAGAAGCGGATCGACGCCATGACGCGCGAAAACCTGCACGAGGTGTTCAAGAAGTACTTCCCGCTCGATCGCCACACCGTCGTCACGCTCGTCCCGGAGAAGTAGGAACGCTGCGGGGTCAATCGGTGCTGATTGTCCATGCCTTGCAATGTGGTTGTCTACAATGTAAGCTACTAAGCCGGACAGTCACCAGGGAGGCTCCGATGGTCAGAGGGTCCACGCTCTACCGATTGTCGAAACCGGTTGTCGCGATCTCGATCGCATCGTCCGTGCTGGCTGCCGCCCAGCGACCTCAATCCGCTTCCGAGGCGGTGGCGTCTGCGCGGGAGGCGCTGGGGGGAACACACGTCGACGCAGTCAAGGCTCTCTTGCTGCAGGGTGAGTCTCGAGCCCTTAACCTCGCGAACTCGCAGATGAGTCCTCCGACCCTCCTGGAGATCAGGATCCTCATGCCGGATCACTATGTGCGCATTGAGCGGACCGAATCGATGGAACGGCGCTCGGGGTTCAGCGGCCAGACCGTGCTGAACGCGATCAAGCCGCTCAAGCCGGACGTCAACGTGAGCGGATCGTGGGGCCCCGAGCAAATCAAGACGGAGCGCAATACGGTCGCCAGACTGCTCCTGGGGGCGCTCGTCCGATCCGACATGTTGCAGGGACTTCGGCCGGTCTCGGCCTCAGGACACACGATCGCGTTCGAAGCGCCGGATGGCTTCGCCGCGACGCTGGAGCTCGATGCGGCGACGCGAATCCCGGTGCGGCTGACGTATCGGTCCTTCGTCCGCTTCCCGCCGCCGTCCGGGCAACCCATTACCGGACCACCACCCGGCACCGATGCCGACGTGACCGTCACGTTCGGCGAGCGCCGTGCCGTCGCTGGCGTCCTGCTGCCGCACCGAATCACCACCACGGCAAAGGAGTTGGCGCTGAGCGAGTTGCGATTTCACAAGATCGTCGTCAATTCCGGCCTCACGCGTGACGACTTCAGCAAGTAATGGGTGCCTCAGTCGATCCGAAGCGCCGCGGTCGGCGATAGGCGGACCGCCCGGCGTGCCGGCAGCCACGCAGCGAGGCCAACGATTGCCATCACCGCGATCGCGGTGACTGCGATCGACAACGGGTCCGCGGGACGAATGCCGTACAACAGACTCTCGAGTGAGCGAGACAGCCAGACGCTCAGGGCGAGCCCGGTGGCCGCCCCAAAGCCCGCCGTCGCGATTGCCTCGCGCATGACCAGATAGCGGATCGCAGGGCTGCCGGCGCCAATTGCCACACGAATCGCGATCTCGCGCGTACGCCGTGCGACCGTGTACATGACGATTCCCATCAGGCCGGCAATGGAGACGCCGAGCGCGGCCAGCGCGAACAATCCGACCATCAGCGTCGCGAAGGAACGGTCTCGGACGGATCGCATGAGACGCTCACGCACGGTGCTGCCATCGAGAACAATGGCGTCGGGATTGACGGACGCAACGGACCGGTCAATGGCGTCGGTGGGCGGTCGTTCGGTCATGCCCGCGAGCACGTAGCTGATGCGAAAGCCGACCGTTGGATCCCGGAGTGGGACGAACATGGTCGGTGTTGGCCGCTCGTCGAGCGCGAGATCGTATGTGTCGCGGACGACCCCTACGATTTCCACAGGCCGCGAGCCGACGGTCACCGGACGCCCTATCGGAGAGATGCCGGCGTTGTGGATGCGGACGAACGATTCGTTCACGATGCATGCCGTCCACGGTCCATCACCATCCGCGAAGGCCCGGCCGGCGATGACAGGGCTGCCGATCGCGTCGAAATACGAGAACGTCACGGCCTTCCGGGCAACGAGCGTGGTCGCGCCGTTGAAGCGCGCCAGTCCGCCTGCGCGCATGTCATCGATCATCGACCCGATCGAAGCTGCCGTCGTTCGCACACCGGGTAGGCGCTGCAACTCCCGCAGCGTCCCTTCGATCTGTGCCTGCAGCACCGCGCCGACTGCATTCGACGGGTACGACACGGACACGACAACGCTGTTCGAGCTGAACCCCGAATCCTGCAGAAGCAGGTTCATGTAGGAGCGTCCGAGCAGTGTGGCGCCAACCAGGAGGATCACTGCCAGCGCACTCTGTACGCTCGCCAGAGTGCAGCGCAGCGCCCGGACCGTCTTCGTATCGGCCCGGGCCATCCGAGTGAAGAGCGCAACTGGCGTCGAGCGCCACGCCACCCAGGCCGGCAGTGCGCCAGCCACCATGACGCCGCCGCCCGCAAGGCAGGCGAAGAGGACAACCCGTTTGGTCAGCGATGGCTCACCGAGCGCGGTGAATTCCCGTGGCAGGATGGTCTCGCACGTGGCGAGTGTCCATACGGTCAGCGTCAGGCCCAGCACGATACCAACAACTGCGAGGAACCCGACCTCGATGAGAATCAGTCTCGAGACATCCCACCCGGTCGCGCCGAGCGCCTGGCGCGTGGCGAACTCTCTCGTCCGGTAAACGACGCGCGCGACGAGAAGATTGCCGACGTTGGCGGCACAGACGATGAGGATCAGCAAGCCTGCCGCGAGCGCACCGAATGCGAACGGTCTGAGGCGGCGGGTCATCTGCACGGGGAGCGATTCGGCCGTCACGGTAATCCCGCTGCCATCTTCCGAACGTGACGACAGGGCCGCGCCGACAGCGCGCGGCGTCACGCCCGGCCTGAGCCGAGCGAGAAGAGAGAGGGACCGCGAGGACGACACGCGGCCGGCAAACTCCTGGACCTCGACCAACGGCTGGTTGCCGAGCGGGATCAGCCCACCAATCGCGGCTACGTTACCGGCCCCGGGGAACACGAATGACGAAGGTAGCCGGCCGGCGATCCGCACCGTGCCGCCCTCCTGGCGGCGAAGGGCCGGCCCAAACCCCTCGCCATCGTCCCGAATCCTCCGCGGCGCCGCCGGCGTCAGGATCATCGGGACATCTGCGGTTCCAGCGGACACATGAGCCCACTCGGGTGGAACAGTCACGGGAATTCCGAGCATCGCGAAGAAATCGCCAGAGACTGACGCGGTCCGCAACGCCACGCTGCCTTCTGACAACGTCAACCGCACCGGCTGGTTGATCTCGTACGCTGCAACGTGCGTGAACAAATCGGTCCGTGCCTGCCAGTCGGCGAGCGTCGGAAGCACGGGCCGTCTCGCGCCGTGCTTGACGGTCATGCTGACCGTGACCAACTCGTGTGGCCTGGCGTACGGCAACGGGCGCAGCACGAACGGATCCGCCAGTGCGAACACCGCCGACACGAGGCCGATCCCAAGGCCGACGACGACGACCGTCGCGACGGTCGCGGTTGGGCGTGTGGACACGATCCGCACGACATTCAGGAAGTCCGAGCGCAGCTTGTCCATGGCGCTCCTTCGTTCCCTCGCCGCCGCCCGCACTTGAGGCCGGTACGCGACGGCAATTGACAGGCTTTCACCGCACAGCCAGAGCGTCGCGCGAATGGGCCCTGCGCGCAGTCGCTTCGCGGCGTGCTCCTCGAGCAGATCGCCAATGACCGGGCCTGCTGCGGTCGCCGGCACGCGGCGCAGGAGCCACCATTCCAGGACGCGGCAGAGGATTCTCTCAATCATGTGCCGAGAAGCGGCTCCAGCCCCTCCTGCATTCGCGCGAGCATCCGAACCGAATGTTTCACACCTTTGAGGCCCGTTGCAGTCACCGAGAAAAAGCGCTTCGGCCTGCCTCCGCGGCTGTCGGAGGCGCCAGCGAGCCTCGATCCGAGCAACCCCTTCTCCTCGAGGCGGTCGAGGGTCGCGTAGACCGCGCCACGCGACACCCGCCGGCGAGATCTCCGCTGAATCTCATCGCGGATTGCCGATCCAAATGCGCCCTCGCCAAGGTGCAGAACTGCGAGGAGCACGATCACTTCGAATTCGCCGAGCGGCGCGTTGAATTTCACGCCTACAATGTAGGCAACGGCGAGACGGCTGTCAAACTCCACATCCAATCAGCCAATTACTCGGATGGACTCCGCGCTCCGACCATCCCGACCGGTTCGCCCTTCGTGATCGGAGGCGTGCCCACGACGTACATGATCTCGCCGTCGAACGGTGCGCGCACTTCCTCGATCGTCTTGCCGTGGAAGTCGGTGATGCGTCCGATGCGCGTGCCCTTCGCGACGGTGTGTCCCTTCTCGACTTCCGCGTAGAACATGCCGGTGACGCCGGCGCGCAGTACTTCGTTCCGATTCAGCATGATCGGCGCGGCGGCCGGCGCCGGGCCGTCGGGCCGCATCCCGAGGTGTTTCATGACGCCCGCAACGCCGCGCTCCACCAGCGCAATCGACGGCTCGTCGACGACCGCCATCCCGCCCGTCTCGGTCGTCAGGCCCGGCTTGCCGCGCGTCACCGCGGTGTTCGACGTGTAGACGGAGTTCTTCGCGTCCACCGGCCGCTCGTTGTCGACGACGATGTGATCGAGGCCGAAGGCGAGGGCCATCTGCTTGCCGGCCTCGGCGACCCTCGGATCGCCGGTCGTGATCCAGTACTGATACGGCCGCAACGATTCGTTGCCATCGCCGCAGTGCAGATCGATGACGTGGGTGGCGCGGTCGATGACCTCGCGCGTGATCGTGTCGGCGATACGCTCGGAGATCGTGCCGCCGGCCTTGCCGGGATACACGCGGTTCAGGTTCTTGCCGTCGATCGGCGAGTAGTAGATGGTCCGGCCGAGAAACGACGGCATGTTCGCGACGTGGACCATGACGATCGTGCCGCGCAGCGTCTTCGGGTCGATGGCGGCCCGCAGCCGCTGGAGCCCGACGATCGGCACGTACTCCATGCCGTGCGTGCCGGCGATCAGGGCGAGCACCGGGCCTTTCGTCGCGCCGTTGATGACGGTGATCGGAATCGTCGTGCCGCTGTCGCCCGCGCGCGCCTCCACGTCGAGCGTGCCGGCGACGGTCGTGCCGGGCGCGGCGGTTACCGGCCCGACGGTGAACGGCGCCTGCGCGGCAGCGCTGGACGCCGAGAGCACAAGCAGGATGACGGCAGCGGCCAGTCGCATAGTCGAGGAACCTCCGCGCGGGATTCTACCTGGTACAGATTTTCCTTGTTTTGCACTCTATGAGCCTGGGGGAACGGCTGAGGCGAGCACGTGAACGGGCGGGTCTGTCGCTCGACGAGTTGTGCGCGCGGACGAAAATCAAGATTCCCATTCTCGAGGCCATCGAGCGCGGCGACTACACCAGAGTTCCCGGCGGACTGTTCGCCCGAGGGTTCCTCCGGGCGTACGCGCATGAAGTGGGTCTGGATCCGGAAGAGACCGTCAGTGCCTACCTCGACGAGTTCGAACCTGAGCCGCCGGCTCCCGTCGAACAGCCGCCTCGGCCACATGTAAACCTTGCACAGGCGATCCCGTTCACCTGGCCGCTGCGAAAGGCATGGCCGCTCGTGGTGATTGCGGGATTCGTAATAGCAGTGCTTACCACTATTGGCGAGACGCCGCGCAGCGCGCCGGTGAGCGACGCCCAGCCGGTCGGAACGGCTGGAGTCGTGCCGCCGCAGCCCCCACCACCGTCGCCGCCGCTCGCCCCCGAGCGGCCGTCAACGCTGACGATGGATCTGCGCGCGACGCGCGCGGTCTGGGTCGCGGCGACAGCCGACGGCGAGAAGGTCGTTTACCGAGTGCTGCAGCCTGACGAGCGCGTGCAGCTCGTCGCGCACAACGAGATCGCCGCGCGTATCGGCGACGCCGAGGCCCTCGAGTACACGCTCAACGGTGCGCCGGGCGTCAAGCTCGGCGCCGCCGCCGAAGTCCGCGACATCCGCATTACGCCCGACAATTACCAGTCATTTCGCCGGCAGTAGAATCCGCTGATCGCTGATCGCTGATCGCTGATCGCTGATCGCTGATCGCTGATCGCTGTTCGCTGATCGCTGATCGCTGTTCGCTGATCGCGGTCCGCTGTTCGCAGCAGCACTCACCAATCAC
>JBMDXB010000012.1:0-41309 GCA_048594885.1 Vicinamibacterales bacterium | reverse complement strand
GTGCCGAGGCCGCAGAGCGATCTCGATGACTTGGCGGTACTCGCCCGTGGGCGCCGGCCTTCGGCCGGCGTAGTGGTATCGAGAGGAATCGCAACCGTAAGCCCGGTGCGTATCAGTGGTGCTTACGTTTGCGATTCCTCTCGATCCCACTACGCCGGCCGAAGGCCGGCGCCCACGGGCTCGTACCTCCAAGTCATCGAGATCTCTCTGCGGCCTCGGCACCTCTGCGAACTCGGCGTTCAACCTTGGTCGAGAGAGGTACAATCCCCGCATCATGATCCTCGTCGCCGTTGACGATCTGCTCTTCAGCTCGAAGATTCGCACCGTCGCGAAGCAGGCCGGCGTCGGCATCGTCTTTGCGCGCTCTCCGTCGGAGATCATCGACCAGGCGCGCGCGTCAAAACCGACGATGGCGATCTTCGATCTGAACAGCGCGAAGACGGATCCCATCGAGACGGTCGCAACGATGAAGCGAGATCCGGAGCTGCGCTCGATCAGGACGATCGGGTTCGTGTCGCACGTGCACACCGCAGTGATCGAGGCCGCGCGCAGCGCAGGCATCGACGACGTGCTGGCGCGGTCGGCGTTTGCGGGCAATCTCGCGGAGATTCTGCTCGCCGGGTCGCGGCACTGATCACGCTCGACGACATTCGCGCGGCGGCCCGCCGGATCGACCGCCTCGCCGTTCGCACGCCGCTCAGACGATCGGCGTGGCTGTCTGAGGGGGCCGGCGCCGACGTGTTCCTGGAGCTGGAAGTCCTCCAGCACACCTTCTCGTTCAAATATCGCGGCGCGCTGAACGCCGTCCTGCGGCTGATCGAGACGTATGGATCCGGGGCGCCGCCGCTCGTCACGGCTTCAGCGGGCAATCACGGCCGCGCGCTGGCGCACGCCGCGCGTGACGCCCGGCTGGCGTTGACCGTGTACGTGCCCGCGACGGCTCCACGCATCAAGCTCGACGCGATTCGCGCTGCGGGCGCGACGCTGCGGCCGTGCGCCGACTATGACGAGGCGGAGCGGCGCGCGAAGGAGCACGGCGCGACGGGCGACGCACTGTTCATCTCGCCGTACTCGCACCCGGACGTCATCGCCGGAGCGGGCACCATCGCGCTCGACGTCCTGGACGAGCGGTCGAACATCGATACGTTCGTCGTCCCAATCGGCGGCGGCGGGCTCATCAGCGGTATCGCGATTGCCGCCAAGAGCATCCGACCGGAGATCGTCGTCATCGGCGTGGAGGTCGAGGCGTCCTCGCCGTTCACCAGATCGCTCGCAGCCGGCCGGATCGTCGAGATCGACGTGGGCGACACGCTTGCCGACGGCCTCGCCGGCAACATGGATCCCGACACCATCACCTTCGACATCGTCCGTGAACGTGTGGATCGAATCGACGTCGTCAGCGAAGCGGAGCTGAAGAGTGCGATCGCGGGAATCGTCCGGGAGGAGCGGCTGATCGTCGAAGGCGCGGCGGCAACCGGCGTGGCGGCGGTGAAGTCCGGCCGGCTCGATCTGCGCGGACGAAGCGTCGCGGTGGTGCTTTCCGGCGCGAACATCGACCCGGAGAAGCTGAAGACGCTGCTCTGAGCCGCGCTCAGGACACGGCGTACCAGATCAGGAGAGCGACGGCCGCCAGCGCGACGACAAGGGCGATCCATGTGCCCGCGCCGCTCGTGTCGTCGTCGATCGTGACGCCAGGAGGCGGTCCCGCATCTCGCGCACGCATCTCCAGCGTCGCCACCATCTTGCGCAACTGCGCGGCAAACGAGGCAGCGCCGTCCGGCCGGCCGTGAATCTCCTTCGAGAGCGCTCGCCCCAGGACGGCGTCGACGGCAGCCGGCAGCTCACGGTTGACCGTTGACGGCGGCGCGGCAGGCGCCTGAATCACGTTGAGCACCGTCGCTGCCGTGTCGGCGCCGGCGAACGGATTGCGTCCGGTGAGCGTCTCGTAGACGACGATCGCGAGCGAGAAGACGTCGCTGCGCCCGTCGGCGGTGCTGCCGAGCGCCTGCTCCGGCGACATGTAGGCGACGATCGAGAGGGCGTCTGAACCGACAGGTTGAACGGCCGCCGACGCTCGGGTGCGAGTTCTCCCGGAATTCGTCCATCGCGACATGCCGAACTCGAGCAGCTTGGCGGTGCCCTTCGGCGTAATCAAGATGTTGCCTGGACGAACGTCGCCATGCACATGGCCGACGGCGTGCCCTTCGGCCAGGGCGTCGGCGATCTGGATCGCGATCTCGAGCGCCCGTCTCGGCGCGAGCGGATGGCCGGCCATCTCCTCCGCGATCGTTGCGCCTGGCACGAACTCATATGCGAGGTACGCGCCGCCCTCGTGGTCGCCGACATCGAACAACGTGGCAATGCTTGGGTGCGAGAGCGTCGAAGCCGCCGCGCCGTCAGCGAAGAACTGCGCGCGCGTGACGGCATCGGCGAGCAGCGTGGACGGAACGAGCTTCAGTGCGACGGTCCGGCCGGTTCGCGTGTCGCGCGCCCGATAGACGGGCCCCAGCCCGCCCTCGCCGATCTGCTCGAGCAGGTTGTAGTGCGCGACGCTGGATTCCATCAGCCTACTTCTGCGGCTTCGACGGTCTCAGCTCGACTCGGCTCGGCAGGCTGCGCGACGGATGCGCGATCAGGTCGAGCACCACCTGCGCGACATCGGAGGCCGACAGCTTCCAGTCGGCCGTGCCGCTGTCGCCGCGGCCGCCGAACGCCGTCGAGACCGAACCGGGCATCACGTAGCTGACGCGGATGTTGTCGTAGCGGACCTCCTGCATCAGCGCCTCGCTGAATGCGTTCAGCCCGGACTTCGACGCGCAATACGCCGCGCCGCCGATGAACGGGTTCTTTCCCGCGAGGCTGCTGATGTTGATGATCCAGCCGCCGCCACGGCTACGCAGATGCGGAATCGCGGCGTGGCAGCAATAGAAGACGCCGCTGAGATTCGTCTCGATCACCTGTCGCCACTGATCGGGCGACATGTCGGAGACGCGCGCGAACAGGCCAACGCCGGCGTTGTTGATCAGGATGTCGAGCCCGTCGAATGCCTGTGCGGCTTCCTCGATTGCCCGCGCGGCGTCGCCGGCCTCGCGGACGTCGGCGCGAATGCCGCGCACGCCGGGGCCGTACTTCGACAGCTCGGCGACCGCCGCGTCGAGCTGCGCCTGCTCGCGTCCCGTGAGGGCCACGCACGCGCCGGCGGTGGCGAGCGCTTCGGCAATAGCGTATCCGATTCCGCGCGACCCGCCAGTCACCACGGCGGAGCGTCCATCCAGCCTGATGTGTGAGTTCACCATTTACAATAGTCTACCCACATGGCACGCATTGCCATCATCGGAGCCGGCGCGATCGGCGGCGCGCTCGCGCACACGCTCGCGACGCGGGCTCGCGTGCGCGAGGTGAGGCTGATCGATCCCGCAGGCACCGTAGCGGAGGGCAAGGCGCTCGACGTCACGCAGGCCGGTCCGATAGAAGCTTTCAACACGCGCGTCAACGGGACGAATGCGCTCGAGGCGGCAGCCGGCGCCAACGTGATCGTGCTCGCCGACAGCGTCGAGACCGGCGAGCACAGCGGCGAAGCGGGGCTTTCGCTCGTGCGACAGCTCGGCGCGCTCGACGCAGCGTCTCCGATCATCTGCGCCGGCGGGGCGCAACGCGAGCTGATCGCGCGCGCGACCGGCGAGCTCCGCATGCCGGCGCATCGCATCGTCGGATCGGCGCCGTATGCGCTGGAGTCCGCGCTGCGGGCGCTTGCGGGAGTCCTGATCGACGGGTCGGGTGTCGAGGTCTCGCTGCGTGTGGTCGGCATTCCTCCGCGCGCCGCGGTCGTCACGTGGGAAGAAGCCACGGCGAACGGTCAGCCGATCTCAGCGGAGCTGCCGCCGCATTCACTGCTCACGCTGTCCGGCCGGATCCCTGGCTTGTGGCCGCCGGGACCGTACGCGCTCGCATCCGCCGCAGCTCGCATCGTCGAGGCACTGGCCACCGGCTCGCGACGGCGTTATTCGTGCTTCGTTGCCGTTCGGCCCGGCGCGGTGACGTCGATGCCGGTGGAGCTCGGCACGCGCGGCGTCGCGCGCATCGTGGAACCCGCGCTCACGCGGCAGGAGCGGACGATGATGGACAATGCGATCGCTGATCGCCGATCGCTGATCGCTGATCGCTAATTCACCTCGCGATCGTGAAGGGATAGCCCGGCCGCGAACTCTCCCAGGTGCTGCCGCAGAACCAGCCGGCCGCGATGCAGACGTGACTTGAGTGTCTGCGGCTTCACGCGCAGAACGGCGCTCGCCTCCTCCGTCGAGAGTCCCTTGATATCGCGCAGGATGACGGGGATGCGATAGACCGTCGGCAGGTGCGTGAGCGCTCTGATGAGCCGCCGCCGCATCTCGGCGCGCATGACCTGATCGTCGGCGAGCGATGACCAGTCGGCCGGCTCGCGCTCCGGCAGCTCGACGCCGTCGATGAACGCGGTGTCGGGCACTTCCGCCGGCCGGCTGAAACGCGCCGTGCGCAACCGCGACATCGCGGCGTTGAAGGTGATGCGATAGATCCAGGACGACAGCGCGGAGTCGCCGCGGAAGGCGCCTATCTTGCGATGCACCTTCAGCAGGACGTCCTGCGTGACCTCCTCGGCGTCTTCCCAGTTCTTCAGATATCGGAGTGCAAGCTGGTGGATCCGCGGACCGTACGTCGAGGCCAGGTCGGCAACGGCCGTGCTCTCCCCCGCCTGCATCCTGGCGATCAGGTCGACTTCGGCCTGTGGCTGACGCATTTCGGGGCCTCCGATACTGTCCAAACACCGGAGGCCCCGGTCTTATTCCACTGCCGATATGACCGGCTGCCGCTGGAAAACCTCCGCAAATGCCTGCACCGCAGCCTCTTCCACGTCGCGCATGTCGATAGTCCGTCCGAGTAGCCGCTCGAGCGACGTCACGCCCTTGTCGGTAATCCCGCACGGGACGATCAGCCCGAAGTGCGCGAGGTCGGTGGTCACGTTGAACGCGAAGCCGTGGCTGGTGACCCATCGAGCGATCCGTACGCCGATCGCGCCGAGCTTCTCGCGGCCAACCCAGATGCCCGTGAGGCCCTCGATGCGGCCGGCCGTGACGCCGAAGCGCGCTGCGATTCGAATCATCACTTCCTCGATATCGCGCACGTAGCGGTGCACGTCGCAGCGGTCCGGCTTGAGATCGACAATCGGATAACCGACGAGCTGTCCAGGGCCGTGATACGTGACGTCGCCGCCGCGTCCGGTCTCGAACATCTCAACACCGGCGGCCGCGAGCGCCTGCGGGGTTGCGAGCACGTTCGCGCGGCTGTTGCGCGCCTTGACCCCGAGCGTGATGACCGGCGGGTGCTGAAGAAGAAGCAGCTGGTCGGGGATGGCGCCGGCGCGCCGTTCGTCAACGAGACGCTTCTGAAGCTCCAGCGCCTCGCCGTACGGGACGACGCCAAGCCGGCGAACTTCGAGCGGCCTCTCCGGCTCCCCGGCTCCCCGGCCCCCCGGCCCCCTGACTACATCCACTTCTCGTCGAACTTCTCGAGCCGCTCTTTGACGTAGGCGAGGAAACGTCCCGCATCCGCGCCGTCGATGAGCCGGTGATCGTATCCGAGCGTCAGGTGACACACCGGCCTGATCGCAATCGCATCGTCGATGACGATCGGCCGCTTCTCGATGCCGCCGACGCCGAGGATTGCAGCCTGCGGCTGGTTGATCAGCGGCAGCCCGTAGAGCGCGCCGAAGATGCCGGGGTTCGTGATCGTGAACGTGCCACCCTGCACTTCTTCGGGATTGAGCTTCTTCGAGCGTGCCCTGTTACCGATGTCGTTGATCGCGCGACTCAAACCGAGCAGGTTCTTCTCGTCGGCGTTCCGGATCACCGGAACGATGAGGCCGTTGTCGAGCGCGACGGCGATGCCGAGATTGATGTCCTTCTTGTAGACGATGTTGTCACCGTCGATCGAGGCATTGACGATCGGGAACTCGCGCAGCGCGTCGACGATGACCTTGGCGATGAACGCCGTGTAGGTGAGCTTTGCGCCCGCGGCTTCGTACTGCGCTTTTTTCTGATCGCGCAGCGACGCGACGCGGCCGAAGTTCACTTCGTAGACCGAGTACACGTGCGGCGAGGTATGCGCGCTGAGCACCATGTGCTCGGCGATCTTCTTGCGCATCACGCTCATCGGCTCTATCCGCACGTTCTCGCCAGGCTTGAACGCCGGGCCCGGAGCCGGCATCGGCCGCGCCGCCGCTGCCGCCGGCTCTGCCGCGCCGCCTGACTCGATGAATCCGAGGATGTCGTTCTTGGTGACGCGGCCGCTGATGCCGGTGCCCTTGATCAGCCGGATGTCGACGTTGTGCTCGCGCGCAATGCGCCGCACGAGCGGCGACGATTTCTGCCGGCGAAGATCTTCGACCGACGCCGCGGCGGCAGCCGCCGGCATCGGCTCTGCGGGCGGCTGCGTCTCCGGCTGCCCAACGGCCGCCTGAGGCACCTCACTCGGACCACTCGGCCCACTCGGACGCTCGCCGGCCGCACCGATCAGCGCCACCACGCTATTGACCGGCACCGTCTCCCCTTCCTTCACCTTGATGTCCAGCAGGACACCAGTGGCGGGCGACGGAATCTCCGCATCGACCTTGTCGGTCGAGATCTCGAACAGCGGCTCGTCGCGATCGACCGAGTCGCCCACTTTCTTGATCCACCGGACGATCGTCCCCTCGGCGATCGACTCCCCCATCTGCGGCATCACGACGTTCGTTGCCATATCGCCTCAGTATTTGACCAGTTTTCTGGCCGCCGCGACAACCTTGTCGACGGTGGGCAGGAACGCCGCCTCGAGTGGCGGCGCGTAGGGTACGGGCGCGTCCACCGACGCGACGCGCACCACCGGCGCGTCGAGATACTCGAACGCCTCCTCCGCAATGATGGCAGCGAGCTCGCCGCCGATCCCGCCGGTACGCGTCGCTTCGTGCAGCAGGACAACGCGACTCGTCTTCGCGACGCTCTCCAGGATCGCCTCGCGGTCGAGTGGCGCGAGGCTCCGCAGATCCAGTACCTCCACCTCGATGCCGTCCGACGCCAGCATGGCCGCCGCGTCGAGCGCCGTGTAAACCATCGCGCCGAACGTGACGATCGAAAGATCGCTGCCTTCGCGCCGGATGGCCGCCTTCCCCAGCGGCACGACGTAATCGTCGTCGGGTACCTCGTCCTTGATGCGGCGATAGAGGTACTTGTGCTCGAAATAGAGCACCGGATCGTCGTCGCGGATCGCCGCCTTCAGCAGTCCCTTCGCATCGTACGCGGTCGAGGGCTCCACCATCTTCAGGCCGGGTGTGTTGAGGAAGTACGCTTCCGGATTGAGCGAGTGGAACGGGCCGCCGCTGACGCCTCCTCCGCAGGGCCCGCGCACGACGATCGGCACGCCCGCGCCGTTGCGATAGCGGCTCGTCGCCGCGAAGTTCGTCAGCATGTCGAAGCAGCAGCCGATGAAGTCGATGAACTGGATCTCGCAGACCGGCCGCATGCCCATATACGACGCGCCGATCGCGGAGCCGACGATCGTGATTTCGGAGATCGGTGTGTCGATCACGCGCTCGTCGCCGTAGCGATCGATCAGGCCTTCGGTCACCTTGAACGCGCCGCCGTACGCGCCGACGTCTTCGCCCATGACGAATACGCGCTCGTCGCGCGCCATCTCGTCGAACAGCGCCTGCCGGATGGCCTCGAGATAGGTGATGACCGCCATGTCATGCGAACGGCGATCGAACGAACTCCAGCGTCGGCTGCACGTACTCGTCGCCGGCATGGACACCGCGCGCGACACTCCCAGGATCCGGCGGCGGCGACTGCTCCGCCAGGTCCGCTTCCTCAGCCGTGTAGCTCTTCGACATCTGGTCGACGTCGTGCAGATCCTTCTCCGTCGCCGCGCCTCGCTCGACGAGCGTCGCGCGGAACCGAATCAACGGGTCCTTCTTCGCCCACTCCTCCAGCAGCGCCTTCGGCACATAGCGGGCGTCGTCATGCTGCGCGTGCCCCTGCATACGCATCGTGTCAACACCGATGAGCGACGCGCCCTCGCCGGCGCGCGCGCGATCGACCATTCGTTTCGCCACGTCGTACACGGCCAGCATGTCGTTGCCATCGACCATCTCGTGCGGGATGCCGTACGCGGCCGCGCGCTCGTCAATCCGCTCGATTGCCATCTGCTTGGCGATCGGCGTCGAGTAGGCGTACTTGTTGTCCTCGGCGATGACGACGAGCGCAGCCTTCTGGACGGCGGCGAAGTTGAGGCCTTCATGAAAGGCGCCGGTGCTCGTGGCGCCGTCGCCAATCCACGCCATCGCGACGAGATTGCGTCCGCGCATCTTCGCGCCCATCGCGATGCCGGCCGCGACCGGGATCGAATCGCCGAGCATGCTGATCGGACCGACGACTACCGGCTCCGGCGCGTCCTCTGCCGGCAGGTTGACGATGTGGATGTTGAGATCGCGACCGCGCGAGTTCGAATGGCCGCGCGCCATGTACTGAAGGAAGATCTCGCGCGGCCGCACGCCCATCGTCGTCAGCGCGCCCATGTTGCGGATGAGCGGGAGCACGGCGTCGGTGCGCTCGAGGGCGTAGGCGGAGGCGACCGACTCTCCCTCCTGTCCGAGGCTGCGGTACAGGCCGCCGATCACCTTGCTCTGGCGGAAGAGGATGACGAGCCGCTCCTCGATGTCGCGCGCGAGCCGCGCGAAGTAGTACATCTCGAGGAGCTGCCGGCTGGTGAGCGTGTCCGACGGACGCGCCGGCGTCATGCGTGGATCGGGCCGCCGTGCGCGGCGTGGGCCGCTTCGCCCACGGCCTCCGACATCGTCGGGTGCGCGTGAATCGTTCGAATCAGCTCCTCGACCGTGCACTCCAGCCGGAGCGCGAGCGTCGCCTCGGCGACCAGCTCGGTCGAGCGCGGGCCGATCATGTGCACGCCGAGGATCTCGTCGTACTTCTTGTCGTAGACGATCTTGACGAAGCCTTCCGTCTCGGCGGCGATGCGCGCGCGCGCCAGGACGCCGAACTTGAAAACGCCGGTCTTGACGTCGTAGCCGCGCTCCTGCGCTTCCTTCTCCGTCAGGCCGACGCTGCCGATCTCGGGATCGCAGTAGGTGCAGCCTGGCACCTGGTCGTAGTTGATCGGCCGGTACTCCTTGCCGGCGATCCGCTCGGCGAGCGCGATGCCTTCTGCCGACGACAGGTGCGCGAGCTGCGGGTGGCCCGGCTGCTCGAAAGTGATCACGTCGCCGATGGCGGAGATGCCGGCCACGTTGGTGCGGTACTCGCGATCGACGCGGATGTAGCCGCGATCCATCTGCAGGCCGGCGTCCTCAGCGCCAAGACCCGAGGTCACCGGGCCGCGACCGGTCGCGACCAGCAGGTATTCGGCCGAGAGCTTGTTCGACGTGCCGTCCGGCGTCTGCGCCTCGAGGTCGACGCCGTTCGATCCCGCCTTCGCGCTCGTCACCTTCGTGCCGGTCAGAACCTTGATGCCCTGCTTCTTGAACGACTTCTCGAGCTCCGTCGAAACCGCTTCGTCTTCGACGGGGACGAGGCGGGGCAGCAGCTCGATGATCGTGACCTCGCTGCCGAAGCGCCGGAAGATCGACGCGAACTCGACGCCGACGGCGCCGCTGCCCATGATGACGACCGACTTCGGGACCTCTCTGAGACCAATCGCCTCGTCGCTCGTGATGATCCGCTTGCGATCGAGCTCGACGCCAGGCACGCTGCGCGCCTGCGAGCCGGTCGCGACGATGATCTCTTTGGTCGCGGAGAGCGTCTGCTTCTGGCCTTCCGTGATCTCGATCCTGCCTTTGCCTGCGAGGCGCCCGCTGCCCTTGATCCACTCGATCTTGTTCTTCCGGAACAGTAGCTCGATGCCGCCGGTGAGGCCCTTGACGATCTTGTCCTTGCGCGCCTGCACCTGGCTCATGTCGAGGCCAATCGACGCCTCGCCCAGCGTCAGGCCCCACTCCTTCCATTCCTGCGCCACCTTGAGCGCGTGCGCGTGCTCGAGGAGCGCCTTCGTCGGGATGCAGCCCCAGTTCAGGCAGGTGCCACCCAGTGTCGGAGCACGCTCCACGACCGCCGTCTTCAGACCGAGTTGCGCCGCGCGGATGGCGGCGACATAGCCGCCGGTGCCGGAGCCGATGACGGCAACGTCGAATTCGTTAGCCATTACTCGCGTTTCCTGATCGATGACAGCGGGACGAACGACACGGAGGGGGCGGACTCGCGTGGGTCGGGCGGCGGCGGCTCGGCCTGCTCCGGATCGAGGCGCGCTACCTGCGACCGCAGGCGGGTGTAGTCGTACCGCAGCTCCCAATAGGACTGGTTCAGGGTATCCAGCTTGCGCGAGAGCCGCCGTGATGCCGCGAACGCAGCCAACCCGACCAGCAGGGCAAGGCCTGCGACCACCCCAGTGAGCACAACCCTCGTACCTTACCATGACCTGTTGTGCGAGTAGACCGGGTCCGAGTGGTCCGAGTAGTCCGAGGGTCCGAGGGTCCGAGTAGTCCGAGGGTCCGAGTAGTCCGAGGATCCGAGTAGTCCGAGGATCCGAGTAGTCCGAGGATTCGAGTAGTCGGAGGATTCGAGTAGTCGGAGGCGACGACTCGGACTATTCGGCCTAGTCGGACCCTCGGGTACGCATACGGGTGTACAATCCGCGGCGTTGTGATTTCGGCGAAGACGATCCTGATCTGCGACGACGATCAGGGAATGCGCGACACGATCGCGGCAATCCTCAAGCGCGACTACCGGGTGCTGACGGTGTCGAGCGGGGAGGCGGCGCTCGGCGTGCTCAAGAACGAGGACGTCGACCTGATCCTTCTCGACGTCCGGCTGCCCGGCATCAGCGGCTTCGACGTCCTCCGCATCGTCAAGGAGAACTACAGCCTCGTCGAGTGCATCATGATCTCGGCCATCAACGAGGTCGAGACCGCCGTGCAGGCGATGAAGCACGGCGCCTACCACTACATCACGAAGAACTTCGACTACGACGAGCTGCGGTCGCTGGTCAGGAACGCGTGCGAGCGGCAGGACCTGAATCGGCAGGTCATCACGCTGAGCGCGCAGGTCGCCGAGCAAAGCGAGCGGACGTTCCTGATCGGGCCAAGCACGCAGATTCGCGACATCGTCGATCTCGTGCACAAAGTGGCGAAGCTGTCGGCAACGGTGCTGATCCTCGGTGAGAGCGGCACCGGCAAGGAGCTGCTCGCGCGGCTGCTGCACAAGGAATCCGGCCGGGGCGAGGCGCCGTTCATCGCCGTCAACCTCTCCGCGATCCCGCACGAACTCGTCGAGAGTACGCTCTTCGGCCATGAACGCGGCGCGTTCACCGGCGCGCACAAGCAGCAGCTCGGGAAGTTCGAGCTCGCCGCGGGCGGCACGCTGTTTCTCGACGAGATCGGCGATCTGCGCTTCGACCTTCAGGCGAAGCTGCTGCGCGCGATCCAGGAAGGAGAGATCGAGCGCGTCGGCGGGTCGAAGCCGATCAAGACGGACTTCCGCCTCGTGGTAGCGACCAACGTCGACCTCGAGAGGGCGGTCAAGGAAGGGCGGTTCCGCGAGGATCTCTATTACCGGATCAACGTCATCCCGATCCGCATGCCGCCGCTCCGCGACCGGATCGAGGACCTGCCGGAGCTCGCGCGCCTGTTCCTCGATCGCTACAAGGGGAAGTTCCGCAAGCCGGTGCGCGGCATCTCCGAATCGGCGCTGAAAATCCTGTCGTCGTACTGGTGGCCCGGCAACATCCGTGAGCTCGAAAACCTGATCGAGCGGCTGGTGGCCGTCTCCGACAAGGACTGGATCACGGACGAAGACCTGCCCCTGGAGTACCACTTCGCCAAGCTGGATGCCGCCCCGGTGTCGAGCGGCGCGTTGTTCCAGCAGGCGTGCGATACCTTCGAGCGCAACTTTATTCTCCGTGCGCTTGAAAAAATGAACTGGAACGTCACGGCGACCGCGCGGCATCTGGGGATTCCCCTCAGCACGCTCAAGCACAAGATGGATCGCCTGGACCTCCGGGACATCGCTCGGAAGCTTCGCGGCGCCTGAAAATCGGCCAATCCATTGGCCGCGCCGGCCAATATATTGGCCGGCGACGTGCGCATTTTTGCACGGTCCTGTGCCAAGGCGACTCATCAATAAAGGTCCAAAGAGTCCGTTGCCGAGGTCGGTATTTTCTACCAGCGATCGACAATGCCCCGGACCGAACGACTCTTTGGACAGTAATCCGCCACATCGGAATACCCGTTGCACTCGAGGTCGACGCGGGCGAATTGTGCCCGTTCCACGCTTACAAGAATCCGGCTCGGACGGGCAGGTCCGAAAGCGGGAGTCTGCATGCAGCCCTCGATGTTCAATGTCCGAGTTCCGCTCGACACGATCGACGGACGGAGCGACGTGTTCCTGATGAACACGTTCACCGACGCGCAATTGATCGTGTCGCGCGACGTTGCGGCGCTGCTCGAGCGGCTCGCCGACGGAGATTCCGGCCCCGCGTTCGACGCGAGCGAGCGCGAAGCCGTCGAGACGCTTCGCGAGAACGGCTTCATCGTCCCGGACCGCGAGACCGAGCGACAGCAGCTCGCGGACTTCTTTCACGGCGTGAAGGAGGACGACAGCCAGCTCCGGGTCACGGTGCTGACGACGCTGCAGTGCAACTTCGCGTGCGACTACTGCATCCAGGGCGACCACGGCGACTACAACAAGCACGCGGCCAAGATGTCGCTCGAAACGGCCGAACGGGTGGCCGTCTGGTCCGAGGAGCGCCTGGACGCCGTCGCTCCATCGAAGTTCGTGCTGACATTTTTTGGCGGCGAGCCGCTGCTGAACCTCCCGGTGATGTACTACCTGGCCGAGCGTATGTGGCAGGCCTGCCAGGCGCGCGGCCTGGAGATGAGCATCAACATCATCACCAACGGCCTGCTCCTGACCCCTGACGTCGTCGATCGCCTGCTGCCGTACGGCCTCTACGGGGTAAAGATCACCCTGGACGGCGATCGCGACACGCATAACCGCATGCGGCCGCTGCGCGGCGGCCAGGGGACGTTCGATCGGATCATCGCCAACGTCCGCAAAGTGGCGCACAAGTGCCACGTCGCCATTGGCGGCAACTTCGACGAATCCTCCGTCGACTCGTACCCGGCGCTGCTCGACTTCCTGCGGGAGCAGGAGTTCGCCGAACTGCTGACGAAGGTCAATTTCAAGCCGGTCATCCGCGAACCTCGAACCGCTGCCGCAGTCGCACCGTCACAGATCTCAGGCGACGGGGGGCGGAAGTTCCTCTCGCTGACGCCCGTCGACGACCGCAGCCGGCCGCTGAGCGGCACGTGCATGACGTCGGCCGGCGGCGGCACGAGCATCTGCGACAGCTGCAACTTCGTCGACGAGAAGATGTCGTTCCTGCGCGAAGAAACGATGAAGCGCGGGTTCCCCACCGTCGATGGCGTGCACATGGGCCCGTGCGAGATCCATCGGCGCCACGCGCACACGATTGGGCCCGACGGCTCGCTCTACGCCTGCCCCGGCTTCGCGGGAGACGCGCCGTCGTCCACCGGCCACATCAGCGGGGCCGGTGACGCTCTCAGGAGGCAGACCGCGAGCCGGTTCGAGCAGCTCGCGGCGTGGAAGCAATGTCAGGATTGCGCCTTCATCCCCGTGTGCGCCGGCGGCTGCACGGTGGCGGCGCAGACGGAGCTCGGCGACATGCAAGCGCCGAACTGCCACAAATCCAGTTTCGAAGCGGGACTGGTCTCACTCGCCCGGACCGCCGCGCAGGCGGAGATGGTCGAAGCGAGTACTCGTTAACAGCGTCAACCAACAGGAGAAGAGACATGAAGAACGACAAGAAGACGGACAAGAAGAAGGGCACGCTGCGCCCCTGGCTCGTGGACGTGCAGGTCGAGCACCTGCGGTAGTCCCGGTCCGCCCATCACCTTCAATTTTTCAGACAGCAGGAGATTGTTATGAAGATCCAGGTTGTGAAGCAGGGGAACAGCAAGATCAAGGCGGCGATCGCCTCGTGCCCGTTTTTTGTGGACAACCCTGACGGCGCCGACCTGCGCAAACCGGCGAAACAGTAAGAGTTGCGATGCGGCGCTGATGCCGCGAGAATGCCTGCGGCTTGATCGGCCGATATGGCGGTGACGTTGGGTAGGTGCACGGTCCGGTTTCGCGATCGTCCGTTGCAGGCTTTCGCCTGGATTCTGCTGATCTGGCTCACCGCGCTCGGGTGCAGTGGAGAACGCCGGCCTGCCGAGACCGTCGGACCTGCGCTGAAGCTTCACCTTGGGGCCGCCCTGCCGCCTCCTGGCGTGCAAGAAAGCGGTGTGCCGGCGGTCGTCCGCACCATGTATCAGGAGAACGCTCTCAGCCTTGACCGAAACGGCCGTGTGCAACCGAAATTGTTCCAGAAGTGGGAATGGCTCGCCGACGGCACCATCCTGCGGCTCACTCTGCCCGAAGGCATTCTCTTTCACGATGGGTCCCATCTGACGGCAGACGTCGCGGCGGACCTCTTGCGGAGGCGGATCGAGGCCGATGTCCGGGACGGTTCGGCGTTCACATTCAACGCGGTCAGCCACCTCACCGCTGACGCCGACGCAAGCACCGTCGACATTCATCTCCGACGGCGTGAGCCGTTTCTTCCAGATGATCTCGTCGAGGTTTCAATGACGATCGGTCCGAAAGGCACCATCGGTACCGGTCCGTTCATGCTGGACGGAGGCCCTCCGACGAACGCGGGAGGCAGGCTGCGCGCTTTCTCCGCTTACCGTCTGGGTCAAGCGCAAGTGGACTCGGTTGAAGTGAAAGGCTACCCGACACTCCGCGCGGCGTGGACGGCGATGATGCGCGGCGAAATCAACATGCTCCACGAAGTGAGCAGCGATGCCGCGCAGTTCGTCGAGGCGGAGTCGAGTCTTCGTACCTATCCGTTCGTTCGGCCCTATACCTATTTCGTCGGGTTCAACGTCCGCCATCCCATCCTGCGCCATCGTGAAGTGCGCCAGGCCCTGAGCCAGGCAATCGATCGTGCGGCGATCATCCGCGACGGCATGAAAGGCAAGGGTGAGATCGCGGATGGGCCGATCTGGAAATATCACTGGGCCTACAGCACGGCGCAGCGCACGTACGACTACAACCCTGACGCCGCGAATCTCCGGCTCGACGCGGCCGGATATGACCGCGCCAACGAACGCACGCCAGACCGGATGCCCAGTCGTTTCCGCTTCACATGCCTGATGTTTGGAGGCGATTCGCGGTTCGAACGCGTTGCGCTCGTCCTTCAGAAGCAGCTCTACGACATCGGCATCGACATGCAAATCGAAGCCCTCCCAATCGGCGAGCTCGTGACGAGGATGCAGACGGGCCGGTTCGACGCGGTTCTGATGGAGGTCATCAGCGGAAAGTCGCTCTCTTGGACCTATCGCATCTGGCGCTCGCCTCCCCCGGGAGCACCGGTCATTTTCAACACGGGCTACTCGAGCGCCGATGAATCGCTGGACCGGCTGCGCAGCGCGTCGACCGAGCTGGAGATTCGCAGCGCTGTCGCCGAGCTCCAGCGAGTGCTGTACGAGGATCCTCCCGCCCTCTTCCTGGCCTGGCCCACTGTCAGCCGAGCGGTAAGTGCCGACATCGAGGTCCCGTACGAGCCGAACAGCGACATCGTTAGCCGAGTCGCGCGGTTTCAGCGCGCAACGCAGGGAATCACACGGCAATGAGGCGCATCACGTCGCGGTTCGTGCTGATGATCGCCACGGCCGCGGTAGCGCCGCTCATCGTGTATGGCCTCGTTTCGGTGTGGCAACTGCGCAACGGCACGCGCGATTCGGTGCGTGAAGGCAACCTCCGCGTCGCGCAGCAAGTGGCCACGAGGATCGGTCAGTACATCGCTCACAACATCCGCGTGCTGCGGTCGGTTGGAGTCGAGATGCGTACGGCCGGGATGCAGAACTGGCAGCGTGAACGAATCCTCAAGGACTTCGTCCTCGATTTCCCGGAGTTCGGTGAGATCACCCTGTTCAATGCCGCCGGTGAGGTCATAGCGAGCAGCCGCCTGATCGCCCCGCGAGTGAGCATTCCGGAGCCAGGCGTTCTCGATGCGAAGGGCGTGTACGTTGCGCCGGTGACGATGGACGATGACCTGCTTCCTTCGACAACGATCGCAGTCCGTCTCGAGCCGTCGGGCGGCGAATCCGGTTGGGTGGTCGGTCAGATTTCGCTCGAGCAGCTCTGGCGAACGGTGGACGAGATTCGTGTCGGCGGGTCCGGCTATGCACTCGTTCTCGACGAGGACAACGACGTCGTCGCTCACGGCCGAGCGGACGGCAAGCGGCTGATTGCCGCAGCCGAGAAGTTGCCGGCACAAGCTCTTGCGGTCCTGCTGCGCGCTTCGGGCCGAGTTCAGGAATCCGCCGAATACACAGTCGACGACGGGGATCAGACGGTCGCGACGGCCGCTCTCGTCCCCAACCTCAACTGGGTCGTCATCGTCGAACAGCCGACCGCCGAGGCCTACGCGGTCACACGACGGCTGGAGCGGCAACTGCTGCTCGCGATCACCCTCGCCCTGCTCGGCACGGTCGTCGGCGGCTGGGTCTGGGGACGGTCGTTCATCCAGCGCATCTTCGCGCTCACCCGAGCCACGCGGGCAATCGCCGAGGGACGCATGAACGAGCGCGTAGCGCCCTCCGGCCGCGACGAAATCAGGCAGCTCGGCGACGCCTTCAACTCGATGGCCGACCGGCTCGTCGAGCTGCAGGAAGACGTCCGCAAGCAGGAACGGCAGGCGATGTTCGGACGTATCGCCGCCGGCCTCGTCCACGACCTCTCGCACCCGGTGCAGAACATCGTCAACAACGCGAAGCTGGTGCACCGCATGTTCGACGACCTCGACTACCGCGAGACGTTCAAGAACACTGTCGAGCGCGAGGCGTCAATCATCAAGCGCGTCCTCGAGGACCTCCGCAACCTGGCGCGGCCGATCCCGCTCGAGCGCATCACCCTGAACGTCAACCGCGTGGTCCGCGAGGCCGTCGAGACGATGCAGCAGCACGCGGAGACGGCGGGACTGACGCTGCGGGCCGAGCTCGCGGCGGAGGACGCGTTCGTCGAAGGCGACGTGTTCGCGCTGGGCCGCGTGTACCGCAACCTGATTCTGAACGCGATTCAGGCGACCGCTCCCGGCGGATCCGTGCTCGTCGCCACCGACGCGACGCGCGACTCCGTGCGCATCCGCGTCGAGGACACCGGCTGCGGCATCCCGGCCGATCGGCTCAACGCGATCTTCGAGGATTTCGTCACGACGAAGCGGCGCGGCCTCGGCCTCGGCCTGGCGATTTCCAGAAAGATTGTCGAGCAGCTCGGCGGACGGATTGCGGTGGAGAGCGAAGTAGGCAGGGGTACGACGTTCACGCTGGAATTCCCGCGCGCGCGTACGCGGGCGTTGACGCTCGTCGCGGGATAGCGCGCCAGATCCACAAGGGGGAACCATGTTTCGGAAGCTTGTGAAGGTGAGCGAGATCGAGATCGAAGGCCAGATGTACGTCACGCGCTTCTTCGAGCAGAAGACCGCGCGCGGCGCCCGCCGGTACAGCTGCGAGGTGCTCCTCGGCGCCGCGGATCGCATCATCCTTGACGATGATTCGATGATGGGCCTGGAGTCGAAGATGGCACGGCTGGTACCGGCAACGGTCTACAGCCGGCTGCTGGCGGCACGGATCTCCGTCGCCGCGTAGAAGAGAGGACCAAAGCATCAGGGACCAAAGGCCACGTTGGCCCTTGGTCCTTGGTCCTTGGTCCTTGCAGGCCGGCGTGTCGCCGCGGCCTGCAGAGGCTACTTCCGCGGAAGGACGGCGTCCTTCAGCTGCTTTGCGATGCGCGCCTTGACGACGGTCTTGGCGGGAATCTTGATCGCTTCGCCGGTGGCCGGGTTACGGCCCATGCGCGCCTTCCGCTTCTGGACCACCAGCTTCACCATTCCGGGAAGCACGAACTCGCCCGAGCGCTTCAGCTCCTTCTCGGCCAGCGTGTTCAGTTCGTCGAAGAACTCCCGCGCCTGCGTGCGCTTGACCTCGAAGCGATCCGCGAAATGCGAGAAGAGTTCGGATTTGCCCATCCTGCGGGCCTCTGCCATCGGCTGTTCCCCTTGCTAGAGCGCGCTGACTGCTTCCCGCCTGAGGCCGTGCGCGCGTGCGGCGGCAGCGGAGAATCTCGAAGAAATCAGTGGGGTATCCTAGCCCGCGGTCTTTTCCGGTGTCAATCCGTGCAGTGCCGCGAACCGCGATTTTCCGGCCTGAATGCTACAATTTTTTGATGTCGCGCGAGACGCTCGAGACGTTTGCCAATCCGAGTCCCGGGCGGGATTACGACATCGAAATCCGCTGCCCGGAGTTCACGTCGGTCTGTCCAAAGACCGGACTGCCCGACTTCGGCGAGATCGTCATCCGCTACGTGCCCGATCACCTGTGCCTCGAGCTCAAGGCGTTGAAGTACTACATGATCGAGTTTCGCAACCAGGGCATCTTCTACGAGGCGGTGACGAACCAGATCCTCGACGACCTGGTCGCCGTCTGCAGCCCCCGGCGCATGACGGTGGTCGGCGACTTCTCCGTGCGCGGCGGCATCAGCACTTCCGTTACTGCCTCTTACGAGAAGGGTCAAGGGTAAAGGGTAAGGGGTAGGTGCACGAGGTTCCAATCGAAGATTCGATCGACCTTCACACGTTCCATCCCAGGGACATCAAGTCAGTTGTCGAAGAGTACGTGAACGCCGCGCACGAGGCCGGCTTCCGCGAAGTCCGCCTGATTCACGGCCGCGGCAAGGGCGTGCAGCGCGGCATCGTGCAGAAGGCGCTGGAGCAGCACTCGCTCGTCGAGGAGTTCTGGGACGCGCCGGAGACACACCTCGGCGCGACGGTCGCGCGGCTGAAGGCGGTGGATCAGACCTGCGCTTCCGAGTCCTGAGACTCGGTTTCCTCGAGGAAATAGCTGGAACACGCGGCGTCCAGCAGATCGCGCGTGATCACCGGCTGCCGCCGCTGATAGCGGCAGATGTCGACGACCTGGTTGACGAGATCGCGCGGATGGCACGCGCGCATCTGCAACCGCCGCGGCTGGTAGTACTTCCTATCGAGGTACTCGACCATGACCGGATCGAACGGAATACTGCGCTTGCGGCAGTTCAGCGCGAAGATCTCGCAATACTCCTCGGCCGTCGGGTTCTTCGCCAGGATCTTGTAGGGGATGCGGCGGAGGAACGCTTCGTCGGCAAGCGACTGCGGCTTCAGGTTGGTCGCGAAGACGATGAAGACGTTGAACGGCACCTCGAACTTGCGTCCGGTATGCAGCGTCAGGAAGTCGACGCGGCTTTCGAGCGGCACAATCCAGCGGTTCAGCAGGTCGCGCGGCGGAATCCGCTGGCGGCCGAAGTCGTCGACGACGAAGACCCCGCCGAGCGCCTTCATCTGGATCGGCGCCTCGTAGAACTTCGAGATCGGGTTGAAGCTCAGATCGAGCATGTCGAGCGTGAGCTCGCCGCCGACCACCACCACCGGCTGCCGGATCTTCTCCCACCGGCGATCGTGCGCCGCGGCTGCGATCACGCTGCTGCTCGCACCCCCCGCGGACAACGGCACGTGGTTCACCGGATCGAACATCGTGATGATCTGGCCGTCGACGTCGATCGCGTGCGGCACGAACATCTCGCTGCCGAGCGCGCGGCCGATGCCCTCCGCCACCACCGTCTTGCCGTTTCCGGGCGCGCCGTAGAGGAACAGCGACTTGCCGGAGTTCACCGCCGGGCCGAGCTGGTCGAACATCGCCGGGCTGATGACCAGATCCTCGAATCCCGTCGCCAGCCGATCGCGATCGATGTACGGACGCGCGGCCATGCAGGCGCGGACGTAGGCGTTGAACTGCGCGAGCGGCACGGGCGCCGGACCGACGTAGCGGCAGATATCGAGAAACTGCCCCGCGCGATCGCGACCGAGATCCGTGAGCGCGTAGCGATAGCCAGCCGTTCCGGTGCCGCTGGCGCCGCGTACCTCGACGAGCTTCTCGACCCGGGCGTGCTGGATCATCGAGTCCAGCACCGAGTACGGCAGCCGCATCTTGTCCGCGAGCATGGTCCCGCTCGCTTCGCCGCCGATGAGCGTCTTCAGCAGGAGCTGCGAAAGCGTGTCGAGATGAAGCCCGGTGTCGGCCAGCGTGGCCGGCGGCGCGGCCGGCGCCGGCTGCGGGGTCGAGGCGGTAGCCACGGCAACGGCGACGCTCATCGGTGTTTCCCTTCTCCGTTCTGGCGCTCGAACTGAATGCGGTGGCCGACGGCGGTGCCGCTTTCGGCGAGCGACCCGGCAGGCAGCTCCAGCACGCCCGCGGTGCCCCGCCTCGGAAGACGGATGCGCCACGGCGCGAGCGACGCGATGCTGTCGATGACGACGCCGTGCTGGTCGAGCGCGAGCAGGTCGATGGCGAACCGCATGCCGATCGTGTGCACGCCGCGGCTCGGCACGATCCACAGCGCCTCACCAGGCTCGAGCGACGCTCGATCGAGGAGGCCCCGCCGCCGCGCCGCGCGCGTCGCCGCCACGCTGACGCGATCCGCGATCACTGCCCCCGTATCGAGATTCTTCGCAATCAGCGCCATCTTCCCGACCCCCCGACTCCCCGACCCCCCAGCCCCCGGCTCCCCGACTCCCCGGCCCCCTATCTCCCCTTTTCCACCATCGGGAAGAGGACCGTGATGAACTTGATCGCCGCCGGCCCGATCGTCACGATCCAGATCGCCGGGAAGATGCAGAGCACGAGCGGGAACACCATCTTCACGCCGGTCTTGGCCGCCGCTTCCTCGGCGCGCTGGCGGCGCTTCGTCCGCAGCGTCTCCGAGTAGACGCGCAGCGACTGCGCGACGCTGGTGCCGAACTTGTCGGTCTGAATCAGCATCGTCACCAGCGAGCTGAGATCGTCGACGCCCGTGCGGTCGGCCATGTTGCGCAGCGCTTCCGGACGCGGCTTGCCGGCGCGCAGCTCCAGGTTGATCAGGCGCAGCTCGTCGGAGAGTTCCGGATACGCGGTCTTGAGCTCGGCCGACACGCGCGACAGCGCCTGGTCGAGACCAAGCCCCGCCTCGACGCTGACGACGAGCAGATCGAGCATGTCGGCGAGCGCGAGACGGATGCGGTGCGCGCGACGCTTGGCGAGCCGCGCGAGCACCATGCCCGGAAGGATGTAGCCGAGGCCGAGGGCGCACAGCGCGAACATCAGGTTCGGCCGGCCCAGAACCGAGGTCGCGAACAGCGCGAACAGGCCGAGCGCGACGCAGATGCGGATCCCGAAGAACACCGTCAGCGCGTCGTCACGCCGGTAGCCCGCCTGAACGAGCCGCAGGCGGATCGTGCCGAGCTCGCGCGGCGAGCGCGGAGCCTTGTCGCCGACGCGCTTGACGAATCCGAGGAGGCGCTGGAACCGCGGCTTGACCTCGGTCTCCTTGGTGTTATCGCCGATCAGCTCCTCGATCCGCCGATCGATCGCCGCGGTCCGGCTGGGCACGAGCACGAATGCCAGCGCGCCGACCACGCCGGTCCCCACGAAGAATGCCAGTGCCGGCAGCAGCATCTCCACGCTACACCTCGATCTTGATGACCTTCTTGATCCACATGTAGCCGAAGATCTGCATCGCGATCGCGGCGGTCAGCATCTGCCGGCCGAGGCTCTCGCGGAACAGCAGGTTCATGTGGTCCGGGTTTATGAAGAACAGGGCAACGCCGAGAAACGCCGGCAGGGCGAGCAGCACGTAGCCGGTCAACCTGCCGTGCGCCGTGTAGACGCGCACCTGGCGGAGAATCTTGAACCGCTCGCGCACGACGTGCGCGAGGTTCTCGAGAATCTCGGAGAGGTTGCCGCCCGTCTCGCGCTGGATCATGACGGCGGTCGCGAAGAACCGGACGTCGAGGATCGGCACGCGCAGCGTGAGGTTCTCGAGCGCGTCATTGAGCGGAAGACCGAAGTTCTGCTCGTCGAACGTCTTCCGGAACTCCGGGCCGACCGGCTCGGCGAGCTCGTCGGCCGCCATCTTGAGGCCGGTGGCGAACGCGTGGCCGGCCTTGAGCGCGCGCGAGATCAGGTCGAGCGCCTCGGGGAAATGCTCCTCGAAGGCGTTCAGGCGGCGGCGGCGCTTGATCTTCAGCACCAGGAACGGTACCGCGAAGCCGAGCGCCGCGCCCACGGCGAATCCCCACGACGCCCTCGACACAGTGGCGACGACGAATGCCATGGCGACGGCGGAGATGACGGCGACCACCAGGATCTTGCTGATGCTCGTGCGCACGCCCGACTGCTCGATCCACTGCGCGAGTGCCGAGCCGCGCGCCGTTCCGCTCAGGGCGCGGTCGAGTCCCGGCAGCGGGCCGCCCTTCATCTTCTTGACGAGCGAGGAGGGGGCCTCCTTCGCCTCCTCGATCGGCCGCGTGACCTCCATCAGCCGCGAATCCAGGCGGCGCTGCTGCAGCGTGCCGGGCAGGTGCAGCGCGGTGAAATACCCGCCCATGACGATCGCGACGCCGACCAGGAATGCCAGCCCCAGCAGGATGACCATCACCGGACCTCCGTGACCCCTTCGAACATGTCCGGCGCGAGGTGGATGCCCGACGCCTTGAGCCGCTCGCAGCACTTCGGGCGCACGCCCGTCGCCCGGAACCGGCCGATCACCTTGCCGTCCTGCGTCACGCCGAGCTTCTCGAACAGGAAGATCTCCTGCATCGTGATCACGTCGCCTTCCATGCCGGTGATCTCGGAGATGCTCGTCACCTTGCGGGTGCCGTCGCTCATGCGCGACTGCTGGATGACGATCTGAATCGCCGCGGCGATCTGCTGCCGCATCGCCCGCTCCGGCAGGTTGGTCGCGCCCATCGCGATCATCGTCTCGATTCTCGACAGCGCGTCGCGCGGCGTGTTCGCGTGGATCGTCGTCAGCGACCCGTCGTGGCCGGTGTTCATCGCCTGCAGCATGTCGAGCGCTTCCTCGCCGCGCGTCTCGCCGACGACGATGCGGTCGGGGCGCATACGCAGGGCATTGATGAGCAGCTGCCGCTGCCGGATGGCGCCCTTGCCTTCGACGTTCGGCGGCCGCGTCTCGAGCCGGGCCACGTGCTCCTGGTGAAGCTGAAGCTCCGCCGCGTCCTCGATCGTGACGATGCGCTCGCGCTCCGAGATGAAGCTCGAAAGCACGTTGAGGAGCGTTGTCTTGCCGGCGCCGGTGCCGCCGCTGATCAGCATGTTCAGCCGCGCGCGCACGCTGTGCTCGAGGAACTCGAGCATCGGCCGCGTCAGCGACCGGATCGCGACGAGGTCCTCCGCCTTCAGGCGCTCAGCCGGAAAGCGGCGGATCGAGAGCAGCGGCCCGTCGACCGCGAGCGGCGGGATGATCGCGTTGACGCGCGAACCGTCCGGCAGGCGCGCGTCGACCATCGGCGAGCTGTCGTCCACGCGCCGGCCGACGCCGCTGACGATGCGGTCGATGACGCGCATCAGGTGCTTGTCGTCCTGGAACGTCGTCGGCAGGCGCTCGAGCTTGCCGCCGCGCTCGACGTACACGAACTTGTGCGTGTTGACGAGAATGTCGCTGACGCCCGGGTCGCGCAGCAGCGGCTCGAGCGGGCCGAGGCCGAACACTTCGTCGATCACGTCGCCGAGAATCACCTCGCGCTCGGCCATGCTGAGCGGCGTGCCTTCCTCGGCAATCAGGTCGAACAGCAGGCCGCGGATCTCCGCTTCGGCGCGCGACCGCTCGGCGGACGCCAGCGCTTCGAGGTTCAGCCGGTTCAGCAGCTTGCGATGAACGTTCGCCTTCAGCTCGATGTACTGCGGGCGCGGCGCGACCGGCGCCGGCGGGGCCGGACGCGCGGGTGGTGCTGTCGGGGCGATGTTGTTCAGCGAGAATGACACCGTCTACTCCTTACAGCAGTCCCAGGAAATGCCGCTTCCGCTCCGGCTCCGGCCTCGCGGCTTCTTCCAGGCCGACGAGATGCTTGGTGAAGCTGCCGAACTGCGACGCGATCTCCGAGTGGTTCGTCAGCGCGAGCGGCACGCCGGAGTTGAGCGCGGTCGAGACCGTGCGGTAGTCGCTCGAGAACGTGTGATGAATGCCGTAGCCAAGCGCCGTCTCGATCTGCTTGGGCGCAATCAGTTGCTGGTCGCCCGAGCGGTTCAGCAGGATCTTCACGCGCTCGCTGCCGGCGCCGAGCTGCCGCACGCGATCGACGAGGCGCTGCGCATTGCGGATCGACGGCACGTCGGGATTGGTCACGAGGAACACGGTGTCGGCCGCATACAGCGCCGCCACCGAGCACGCGTGGATCGTGTTCCCGGCGTCGACGACGATGTGGTCGTACATGCGGGCGAGGACGCGTAACAGCTCCTCGAGCGCGCCCGCGTCGTGCGCGTTCGGCCGGTCGAACTGCTCCGAGCCCCCGAGGATGTCGAGCCCTGACTTGTGGCGCGACACCAGCTCGCGCAGGAAGTCCTTGTCGAGCCGATGCAGGTTCTCGATCGCGTCGAGGATGGTGAACCGCTGGCGGACGCCGAGGAACAGCGCCACTTCGCCCAGGCACGGCTTCAGATCGAGAATGACGGTCGGCCGCTTCGTCAGCCGCGCGAGCTCGACGGCGCAATTCACCGCCACCGTCGTCGTCCCCGCGCCGCCTTTCGCTCCGAGGAACACGTAGGTGAGGCACGGCTGCCGGCTGCCAGCGTGCGCCGCTTCACGGCGCGCCGCGGTCCGCCGCACCGCGCCCTGAAACGACTCCTCCATCGTCGTCATCGCCGTACCGTTGCCGGGGTTCCACGCAAAGAACTCGTTCGCCCCCGCGCGCATGGCGCGGAGGATCAAATCGGGATCGGCTACGCCGGCAATCGCGAAGATCGCGACGGCGGGGTGCGACGCACGGAGCCGCTCGATGACGGCCATCCCGGACGACAGGTCGGCGCGGATGTCGACGACGTAGACGTCAGGCGCGCTGGTTTCCGCGCCGCGCGCTTCCATGATGCCCACGGGAACGCCGCCGGCGCGCAACAGGCGCGACACCTGCTGCTTGAATTGTTCGTCCGAGCTGACAATCGCGGCTGCCAGTTGCGCCATTTCAGTTCACCAGTCGAATCGCCTTCGGGAACAGGTTTTTCGGCCCGTTCGAATACTTGTCGCGGATGCCGCCAATCGGGATGATGCGGCCGATGGCGCCGTTGCTTTCAGTGCGCTCGAGGAAGAAGCCGATCCAGTTGGCGACCCACAGGTCGGCCATACGGCCGTTCCGCCGTCCCTCGTCGTAGATCTGCGGGTCGTACAGCGGGATCGGGAACACGCGCGGGCTCTGGCCGTTGTACTGGCTGCCGGCGACGTCTTTCTTGGCCGTGTCCCAATATGCGTTCGGGTCCTTCGCGATCAGCTCCTCGAGACCCTGAATCGTCGGACCGGCCATGGCGCCCGGCTCCTGGTACAACCGCTCGCCCCAATGCATGATCGTCTGATTGCAGTTGGCGATGTTCCAGCGATACGGGTCGCCGCCAGTGCCCTCCATGCCGCCGATCGCCAGCGAGAAGTAGAAGCTGACGTAAATGCCTTCGCCGGTTGGCGCGCGGATCGTCAACTGAGTGCCGCGCTGGCTCTCCATGTTGTAGCCGCTGTAATCAGGATTGTCGGCGCAGGACGGGCAGTCCCGGGCCGGAATGTAGATGTCGGCGCAGCCCTCGCCCGGCACGGTGCAGGTCGCCAGCGGCTTCGGATTCCCGCCCTTGGTGAACGCGTTGTATTCGTCGGCTTCATCCCATGGCGAGTCGTTCATCTCGATCCACTTGTCGGGAATCGTGAACGGCTTGACGCACGTCATCGCATTGGCCGGAGAGGCTTCCGCCGTCGCCGTTGCCCACACGCCTGACGGATCCATGCCGAAGATGGTCGCGATGAACGTCTTGATGCCGGGACGATGGACCGTGACCTTGACTCGCGTCGGCTGGCCGAGTTCGTCGTTCTCGAAGACGACGTCGGCCGGGGTGATGTCGACAACGCCGTCCTCGCCGCGCACCGTGCTGGACTGAACGAGATTGGCTTTGGCCGCCGTGATCGCGCTCGTGACCGCCGGTCCACTCGCCGACCGATCCTCGAAGTCGTCGTAGAACAGCGCGGTGGCGCCCGCGAGGGCGCCGGCGTCCGCCGCGTTCTGTGCCTGGTTGCGTGCCGTCATCAGCATGCCGACGTCGATGGCGAGCATGCTCGCGCCCATGATCGACATCAGCCCAAGGCCGACGAACACGTAAGTCATGCCGGACTGATTACGCCGAAACCGTCGCCAGGTCGTCATAGGAAACTCCCAACGGCCGGATTTACGCTTCACCCTTTACCCTTTACCCTTTACCCTTTACCCCTTACCCCTTACCCCTTACCCCTTGCCGCCCGCCGCCTTGTCGTAAGCCGCCTGCGCCTCGCGCAGCCGGGCGGCGGCGTCCTGCAGCGCCCGTTGCCGCTTCTGCTCTTCTTCCGCCTTCTTGCGTGCGAGCTCCGCGTTCTTCTTGGCCGCCGCCTGTTCGCGCGCGGCGCGCTCCGCCGCGGCCTTGTCGGCCTTTTTCTTCTCTTCGGCGGCGCGCTTCGCGGCGGCGCGCTGTTCTTCCTGCTCGCGTTTTTCGTCAGCCGCACGCTGCTTCGCTGCAGCCTCCTCCGCCTTCTTCATCTCTTCGCGGACCTTCTCTGCCTGTTCCAACTGTGCCTTGGTCGGCGCCTTCGCGCCCGGCGCTTCGGCACCCAGGGTTTTCGGAGCCGGGGCCGTTGGCGTCGCCGGCGTTGCTCTCGGCGGCGCGGCCGGTGGCGGCGGCGCAGTGGCCGGCGGGTTCGCTGCCGGTGCGCTCTTCGTGGGCGCGCCGTTGGCCGGGGCCGCGGGCGTCGGAGCCGGCGCAGCCGCGCGCGGAGACGTCACCGGATACCGCGGCGAGCCAACGTAGGGATCGGGGTTCGGCAGTGACTTGTTCGGAGCTCCGAGGTACGGCTCGACCAGCGACGGCAGCCCCTGGGACACGCCCGTCGATCCGCGGCGGATGATCGTCGGCGTGATCATCACGACGAGCTCCGTCTGGTTCTTCTGGTGCGCCTTGCTTCTGAACAGCAGGCCGAGAATCGGGATGTCGCCGATGCCGGGGATCTTCGACATCGTGTTCGTCAACGTGTTGTTCATCAGCCCGGCAATCGCGAACGTCTGCCCGTCGCGCAGCTCCACCTCCGTCTCGGTGCGGCGCGTGGAGAGCGCCGGCACGCGGAAGCCTTCGAGAATGATCGCGTTGCTGAAGTCGAGCGCGCTGACCTCGGGCCGGACCTTCAGGTGAATCAGGTCGCCGCCGAGCACCGTCGGCGTGAAGTTCAGGCGGACGCCGAACTCCTTGAACGTGATCGAGACCGCCGTGCCTCCGCCACCGGGCTGCACGACGGGATAGGGATACTCACCGCCGGCGAGGAAGCTCGCTTCCTTGCCGTTGGTCGCGATCAGGTTCGGCTCGGCGAGGCTCTGAAACAGCCCCTTGTTCTGCAGCGCCCTGACGACGCCGCCGAGGCCTTCCTTCATGTTGAAGACGAAGAGATTGAGGAAGTCGCTGAACACGAGACGGCCTTCTTCGTCCCACTCGGGGGCCGGGAATTGGCCGGTCGTCGCGCGGCCGAACCACGTGCCGTTTCGGGCGTCGGCGACGAACGACGCGCCGAGCTCCTGCATTGCGCTGCGGCTCACTTCCGCGAAGCGGACGCGCAGCATCACCTGGTTCGACGCCACGCCTTCCTGCTGCTTCAGCAGGTTGACGACGTTTTCCTTCTTCTCGACGTAGCCGGCGGCCACATTCGCCGCCTTCTCAATCACGTACTGTCCCGACACGGTCCCGGACAGCACCACATCCTTGCCGCTGCCAAACGCCGTGATCGGCTCGCCCGGGAACAGCTGCACCAGCTGCTCCTTCAGCGCGCTCAGGTCGCGGCGCACGGTGACCTCGTAGGTCTTGATCGCGCCCCCCTTGTCCCAGACGAACAGCGAGATGGTGCCGGGCTGCTTGCCGTGAATGAGGATCTGCGACGGCGCCGTGACCATCGCGTCGGCGACGTCCGGGACCGTCAGCGACACGCGCGCGATCGGACTGCCGACGTTGAGGACTGTCGACCGGCCGACGAGCAGATTGATGTCGGTCGGCGTCCCGGCGATCTCGCCGGGCGCGCGCGTCTCGCCGGCGCCGGCGTTGAACGCGGTCTGCTGCTGCGCGGACGGCGCGGCGACGAGCACCACGATCACCGCCAGCCCGAGGAGCGGCGCCATCCGGGAGCGGCGCGCGCGACGCATCTGTGACGTAATGGCCGGAAACATGGGTCCTCCGAATCTCTTTCCTTGTAGGGCCCGGACTTGCCCGGGCCGCCCGCGTTCCTCAGGTCCGGGCAAGCCCGGACCCTACTTCACGATTTCAGTGGCGCGTTTGTCGCCGCGAATGACTTCGACTGTCGGCGGCGCCGGTGCCGCATCGACACCCGTCGTCGTGACGGCCGGCGCCGTGCGCGCCTTCGGCCGGCTCGAGCTGGCCACGGTGCGCGGCGCGACGCTCATGGTGCTACCGAGCAGCGCCGCGGGCCGGATACCCGGCGTCGCCGGCGTGCCCTGGTCGAGCGGGTTGCGCAGCGCGAGCTGAATCTTCCCTTCCGTGCTCGCGAGCGCGAGACGCTCGGCCTGCTCCGGGTTGACGAGCAGCGTGACGACGGTCACCTGCATCGGCTTGCCCTTCTCCTGGTCCGCTTCCATCCGCACGCCGGCGGTCAGCACCTGCACGTTGGCAAGAACGACCTTCGAGGTCGCGTCGCCCGGCGCATTGGTCGGACTCGCGGTGGCGATGACGTCGACGCGCGTACCGGGCAGCACGTAGCCGGCCACGCCGACGACCTCGTTGACGCGCACGGACACGGCGCGCATGCCTTCGGGAATCACCGGCGGCAGGCCGGCGCCCGCTTCCTTCGACGCCAGCTTCGCGGCGAGGATCGGCTCGTTTCTGACGACCGGCACGACGAGGCCGCGTCCGAGGATCTCGGCGGGCGAGGTGAACGAACCCTCGGGCGCCTTGCCCTGCGGGAAATTGACGACGGCCAGATCGTCCTTCTTCAGCTCCGCACCGATCTGCAGATCCGCGGCGGCGACGACCACCGGCTGCGTCGGCATCGCCGCCGTCGTCGCGGGCTTGTTGTTGACGAAGTTGTACGTGGCGTACGCGAGGCCGCCGCCTGCGAGAATCGCCAGGACTAGAACAGCGAAGATTCGGTTGCGCATATAGGTCCCCTAATCGCTAGCCTTCGTTCCGCATCACGGCGACGGCGCGCATGGTGATCGGCTCGCCGGTCGTCGAATCGGGCGTGATCAGCCGGATCACGCCGTTCAGCACCATGAAGTCGTAGGGATAGTCGACGGTGATTCTCGAAGCGTCGAAGGTGACCGTCGGGTCGCTGGGCGACGCGATGGTGACGCTGCGCTCGAGTTTGATCACCACGCTGGTGGACTGCGCGTTCGACAGCCCGCCCATCGCCAGGTAGTTCCGGACCGCCGTCGTCACCTGTTCGTCGCTCTTTCCCGAGATGATCGACACGCGCGTGCCTTCACGCGCCGCGTTGGTCAGCACCTGCCAGGTCTGGTAGGCGCGGCCGAACTCGAAGACCCCGACAGAAATCAGCAGGATGATCGGAATCGTGATAGCGCTTTCGATCAGCGCAGCGCCGGCTTCTTTGTTGCGTTTGGTGATCATCTGCGTTCTCCCAGCCGCTCGATCCCAAGCCCCCAACTCCCCAGCTCCCCAGCCCCGGCTCCCCGGCCCCCCGGCTCCCCGGCCCCCTATCCAACGAACATCGCGATGACGCTGCCGGCCGCGATGGCGGGCCCGTACGCGAAGCGGCTCGCCGCCGTGAGCTGCACCTGTCCGCCGCGTGCCGCGATCAACAGGCCGGTCGACGTCACCGTCGTCGCGAGCCGTCTGCGGCGAATCGCCACGCCGAGCGCAAGGACGCCGCCGGCGATCGCCGTGCACAGAAATGCGGTGACAACGAGACCCGGACCGACGATCGCGCCGACGGCCGCCATCAGTTTCACATCGCCCGCTCCGGTGCCGCCGAGCACGTATCCAGGCAGCATCAGCGCCAGGCCGATCGCGAATCCGACGAGCGATCCGGCCAGCGACACGCTGCTCATCCCCGTCACCGCGAGCGCGAGGCCGACGCCGGTCATGGCGGCGGTGAGCTCGTTCGGAATGCGGCGCGTGCGGAGATCGATCGCAGTCGCGGCGACGACGCCGGCTGCGAGCACCACGAACGCGCTGCTGGAGATTGCGGCCACTGGCATGTCCTGTTGCTGAAAAAGAAATCTGTTTAATCGTCCCGAAAACCGGCGGGCCGGCCCGGTTTCCCGCCCGCCGGCCCGCCATCATCCGATCCGCCCGTTCGCCTTATGCGGCGCCCCCGGGCGAGTCGGCGACAGTTGTTACGCCGCCGTCTACACTCCGCCCGCAGCGCCGTTCAGTTCCGCGGCGATGTTCGAGAAGATCGTGGAGACGCTGCCGCCGGCCGCTTCCACGGCCACGATCGCGACGAGGGCGATGAGGGCGACGAGCAACGCGTACTCGAGCAGGTCCTGGCCCTCTTCGTTGCGCGCGAACGACTTGACGAACTGGATCATCGACATGACATCCTCCCCCGAGGACTGCTCGCGACATGCGAGACAGTGGTGCGGCGGTGCCGCAAGCGATTGAGTACTGCGCGGCCACCGCGCCGCGCCACGGCCGGCCATATCGCAACCGCTATGCCACGACGTCGCGCGAAACGTGCGCAACGTGGCGCAACTCGTTCATCGCGCGACGATTCGCGCGTCTTGCCGTAGGCGATTGCGCGCACGCCTTCGCCGCGCGCACCGAACCGCACACTCGTCAGTTTCGTAAGCAGCGCCGCGAAAATGGTGCATCCGCCACGCGCGCCGCGCGCCGGCGCAGTCGAATCGCGATCGACACGTTGTATCTAATGCTTGTACTGGAGCGAGTTAGCGCGGCGCCGGCGCGGCATGCCGGTCGCGGCACGTCGATTGCGAATGGGCGCTTCGCGCCCTGCGATGTGAGGCGTCTACGCCAATGAAACTGGGAACACGCGAAGCCGTCTTGTCGCCCGCGATCTTCGGGCTGATGCTGCTGGCGCTCGTGTCGTTCGACGAACGCGTTCGCGAGCGGGTCGGCAATCTCGTGGCATCCGGCGGCATCGAGCCGCTCGGCGACCGGATTGCGGATCTCGGCGACGCACTCATGACGGCGATGCGTTATCAGAGCATCGAGAACGCGCCGCTGCTGATCTTCACCGCGGTCGGCGCGGTGCTCGTCGTGGCGATGTTCCGGAGCTAGGTCCCTGAGCACTTTGCGAGCGCAGCGATGACTCCCCTGGTTCTGGCGCTCGAACCCGATGCTCGCCAGGCGGCGATTCTCAAACGCGTGATGCACGATCACGTGCAGGCCGATCTCACCGTCGTCGATTCACGCGACGCGGCGCTGACGGCGATCGCCGAGCGTCTGCCCGATGTGATCCTGCTCACCGCGCTGCTCTCGCCTCGCGACGAAGAGGAGCTCTTCGCGCACCTGCGATCGCGTTCCGACGCCGAGCACGTTCAGACGCACTCGATCCCGCAGCTCGCGCAGGTCGAGACGAACGGCGCCGAGGAGCGCCCTCCGGCAAAAGGCGGCCTGTTCGGAAGGCTGCGGCGGAAGAAGACGGAGTCGGAGCCCGTCGCCGGGTGCGATCCGGTGCTCTTCGCCCAGGAAATCAACGCCTATCTGCAGCGCGCCGCCGAACAGAGGGCGGAAAGCGGCAAGCCCAAACCGGTTGTCGACGTGGCCGCGCGAGGCGGGTCGGCTGCCCACATTGACGAGTTCCGCACAGCCGCGATCGAAACGACGGAACCTGCCGCCGCGTCCGCGTGGTCGTCTCCCTTCGAGTGGCGGCCCGCGGCGGACACGCGGACGCTTGCGTTGACGGCAGCGGCGGATGCTCCTGAGATTGCGCCTGCGGAAGTCGAGGACCACACGCGCGCGCACGATCGCGAAAGGCAGCGCGAAGACGCAGAGGCGCGCGAGGCGGAACGCCGCCGCTTCGAAGAAGAGCGCGAGGCCGAGAGGCTGCGCGTCGAGGCCGAGCGCCAGGCGATCGAGGCGGAACGCCAGCGGATCGAGGCCGAGCGCCAGCGGATGGAAGCCGAGGCGGCCGCCACGCGGGAGCGTGACGCGGAGCGCGTGCGCATCGAGGCCGAGCGCGAAAGGGAACGGGTGCGCCAGGAGGCCGAACGCGAGGCGGCGCGCCTGCGTGAGGAGGCCCAGCGCCAGGCGGAGGCGGCGGCCGCACGTGAGCGCGAGGCCGAGCGGGTACGCGTCGAGGCGGAGCGCGAGGCGGAGCGATTGCGCCTGGAGGCGGAGCGCGAGAAAGAGCGCGCGCGCGCCGAGGCCGAGCGGCTTCGCCTGGAGGCCGAGCGCCAGCGCGAAGACGCGGCGCGTCAGAAGCAGGAAGCCGAGCGCCGCCGGAAGGAGGCCGAGGAGGCGCGGCTCGAGCGCGAACGTGTCAGGCTCGAGGCCGAGCGCGAAGCGGCCGCCCTGCGGGAGCAGGCGGAAATCGAGGCGGAACGGCTGCGCCTGGAAGCGGAGATCGAGAACGAGCGCCGGCTCGAGGAGGTCGCACGCGAGGCGGAGCGCATCCGCCTCGAGGCCGAGGAGCACGCCAATCGCATGCGCGCGGAAGAGGACGCGCGGCGCCGTGACGAAGAGGCGCGGCGTGTCGAGGAGGAAGCGCGCCGGCGCGAGCAGGAACGCGCCGCCCGCGACGGCGAGAAAGCGCGCAAACGATCGGCCGAGCGCGCGGCCGAGCGCGCGCGCAAACACAGGGAGGCGGTGCAGGATGCGTTCGCGGAGTTCCGGTTGGAAGCCGTCGAACAGCCGATCGGGACCGTGAGGCTGGTGCCGCTGGCGGTCTGGGCGCGCGTCGAGACAGCGCGCGCGCCGGAGCCGCCCGCCTCCGCCCGTGACGAGCTGCGCGAGTTGATGAAAGGGCTCTCGATCCCGTTCCACGTCGCTGGCATCACCTACGCCCGCGGCTGCCGCATCCGCCGCGTGCGCGTGCCGGCAACGTCGGCGTCGGCGCACGCGGGGACGAAGCAGCCCGTGATCCTCTCGCGGCGCGCACTCGAAGAAATCCGCACGCCCAACGTGCGCTGATTTCTGCCACGTCGCGGCCGCTGCCGGTTGGCAGCGGCTGCAACTCCCGCCGCACCGCCTCCTGCGCGGCCGTCTCCTACCTCTTTAGATCGAACAACTTGGGCGAGTTCCTCGCCTGCCGGGCGATGCGGAACAGGCGTTGCCACTCCAGTGCTGCGTGGGCACCGCCAGCATACCTTCGAGCCTCGTCATCGTACGCGGACGCGCGTGGACGGTCGTCGATCGCACGGCGCACTTGGATTGCGAATCCGTCCGGTTGCGCGAGGCCGAAGTGCCGGGCGGCGGCCGCACGCGGACACTGCTGACGCCTTTCGATCGGCTGACGCCCGTCGTTCGCTGCACGACGTGCCGCCGCATCTCTCCTCGACGCTGGCTGCACGCAATTCGCCGGGCAGCGCTCGACGTTCATCCATTCGGCGCGCTCCGCGGCGTAGCGGCGAGCGCCATCAACCTCCTGCCGTACCAACTCGAGCCGGCGCTTGCGATCTTCCGCCACGGCGCGACTCGTGTGCTGATCGCGGACGAAGTGGGCCTAGGCAAGACGATTGAGGCCGGCGTGGTCGTGCGCGAGCTCGCGGTGCGGCAGGACGACGCCCGTACGCTGATCGTGACGCCGGCGGCGCTGCGCGAGCAGTGGCGCCAGGAATTGCTCGCGCACTTCGAGATCGCGGCGGTGAATGCCGACGCGTCGTGGCTGCGCCGCTCGGCGCGCACGCTGCCGCCGGACGTCAATCCGTGGTCGCTACCCGGCGTCTACATCGCGTCGTTCGACTTTCTCAAGCGCGCCGAGGCGCTCCGGCCCGTCGAAGACACGGTCTGGGACCTCGTCGTCGTCGACGAAGCGCACGCAGCAGCGCCTGCAACGGATCGGCGCGCGGCCGTCGATGCCGTCACTTCGCGCGGCCGGCTCGTCGTACTGCTGACCGCGACGCCCCACAACGGCGATCCCGAGCAGTTCGAGTCGCTGTGCCGGATCGGATCGGGATCCGACGGCACGCCGATCGTCTTCTTTCAGCGATCGCGTACGGCGGTCGGAGGCGACCTTCGCCGCCGTACGGCGATGCTCCCCGTCCGTCTGTCTTCCGCCGAGCGGCGCATGCATCGCCTGGTCGAACGCTACGCAGCACGCATCCACAGCGCAGCCCGGACGCGCGGAGACTCGCAGGCGACACTCGCGGCGGTGATGCTGCGCAAACGTGCGCTCTCCGGCGCCACGGCCCTCCTGCTGACGGCCACACGGCGCCGGGCGCTCCTTTCGGGATCGGAGCAGAAATGCGAGCAGCAGCTCTTGCTGCCGCTCGGCGACGAAGATCCGCTCGCCGACGCCCCCTCTGATGATGTGCTTGCCGCGCCAGGACTAGAGGATGGCGCGGCAGAAGTGCGCGAGCTGGAGGCGATCGTCCAGGCAGCGAAACGCGCGGTGTCGCGCGGCGAATCGAAGGTCGCGTTGCTGCTGCGGCTCCTGCGCCGCGTGCGCGAGCCGGCGATCGTGTTCACCGAGTATCGCGACACGCTGGCCTTCATCGAGCGGGCACTCGTGCGTGCCGGTTACGCGCCGTTGACACTCCATGGCGGCATGTCACCGGTTGAGCGTGCCGAGACGCAGCGGGCGTTCAACGACGACGGATCGTTGTTGCTTGCCACCGATGCCGCGTCGGAAGGCTTGAACCTCCACCGGCGCTGCCGAATCGTCGTCCATTTCGAGCTGCCGTGGATGCCGTCACGACTGCAGCAGCGCACCGGCCGAGTGGATCGCATCGGGCAGACGAAGGCGGTCCACGAGATCCTGCTGGTCGCCTCGGACACGGCGGAGCGGCTCGTGCTCGCGCCGCTCGTGCGGCGGGCCGTGTCGGCTCGCGACGCGACGCCCGGATCGGCCGGACTGTTGGCGTCGATTGCGGAGTCCCGCGTTGCGGCGGCAATCCTCGAGGGGCGCGCCATTCCGAACAGCTTCGACGCATCCGGGACGCTGGCGCGCTGGTGCAGCAACGCCCCTGTGAACCTCCACACCGAGGCTGAAACTGAGACGCGTCGACTTCGCCTGCAGCGTGAGTGGCGGACGCGTTCCGCGCCCTCGTCGTCGCGGCACCGCGAGCGCGGGCCGGTGGTCACGTCGCTTGGAGATCGGGCTCTCGTCGTGCTGAAGCTGTCGATCCGGCTGCCGCACGGGCACGCCATGCACTCGGAACTCGTCGGCGTCCGTTTCGACGGCGAACTCTGCAACTCCGACGCCGCTGCGCTCGAGCGAACCGCGCGACTGCGCGTCGAGGAGCGGCTGCGCCGTACCTGTGACGAGGTTCTTCGTGGTCACGCTGCCGTCGCGGAGGCGACGAGACGCCGTGAGCAGAGCATCGCGTCGGTCCTGCCCGACACGACCCGGAAACTCGTGCAGGCCGGCCTCTTCGATCGGCGGTCCCTTCGTGCGGCGGAGCTGCACTCGAAGAGCATCGAGTCGCTGAGCGCGCACGTCGAGGATCAACTGCGCAGGCTCGACCTCGAGGGGCCGATGGAATCGACGCTGGAGCTGGTCGGCGTGCGGCTGCCGCGCCGTCCAGGCGGCCGCGCCTCATGATTGCCGGCCTGCACGGATCGCTGCTGTCGCACGACGCGCTGCTTCGCGCCGCGCCGCATCGGCTTGGCGTCGCGCCGGGCGGCGCCGAGCGCGATCGGGCACTACGGCGGCTGCGCGCGCTGATGACGGCTGCGTACGCGGAACTCGGACCTGCATCACCGCCGCGGGCGATCTTCGACAGGATCGCCGCCCCGCTCGCCCTCGCACTCGGCTATCACGTCCTGCCGGCGTCGAGCGCGCACGGCGGTCACCTGCACGGGTGGCTGTGCGCGGCCGACGGCTCGCCCATCGCTGCAATGCTGGTTACTGCGTGGGGCGTCGACGCCGGCGGGGCGTGGCGCGAAGCGGTTCGGCATGGAATCGCCGGGGGCCTGCGATGGTGCTTCTGCGTGACGGGCGGTTCGCTGCGGCTGATCGATGCGGCGCGAACGTGGTCGCGACGCTACGCGGAATTCGATCTCGCCACGGCGGCGGACAATCCAGCGACTTTTGCCGTGCTCTGGAACCTCCTGCACGCGGATGCGGTTCGCGGCCGCCGAGATTCATCGGCTCTCGACCTGGCGCTGCGCATGTCCGAGCGGCATCGGGCGGACGTCAGATCGTCGCTGCAGCACGGCGTGCATCAGGCCCTCGAACACCTCGCCCTCGCGTTCGTCACGGCCGCCGGCCGCCGGCGGGCGCGCGCGCTGCAGGCCGGCGCGATCTTCGACGAGTCGCTGATCGTCGTCTATCGCATCCTCTTCCTGCTGTTTGCCGAAGCCCGCGGCCTCGTGCCGCGATGGCATCCGGTGTACCGGGACAGCTACACGATCGAGGCGCTGCGCGGCTCGCTCGAAACCCGATCCCGGGCGCGCGGCATCTGGGAGTCGCTCCAGGCGATTGCCCGTCTCGCTCATCGAGGCTGTCATGCAGGTGCCCTTCGCGTGCCGCCGTTCAACGGCCGCCTGTTCTCTCCGTCGCACGCGCCGCTCGCGGATGCGCTGCCGCTGGACGACGGGGCGGTGCGGGAGGCGCTGCTGGCGCTCACGACGGTCGCAGGACCGTCGGGCGCGCAGCGAATCACCTATGCGGACCTCGGCGTCGAGCAGCTCGGCGGGGTCTACGAGCGCGTTCTCGACTTCGAACCGGCGATCGCGCTCCGCCCGCGTCCGTCCGTCACTTTCGTGCGCGCCGAGCGCCGGAAAGCGACGGGATCGTTCTACACGCCGCGATCGCTCACCGAGTATCTCGTCCGCCGAACGTTAGGGCCGCTGGTCGAGCACGCGACGCCGGAACAGATCCTGGGCCTGCGGGTGCTCGATCCGGCGATGGGGAGCGGCGCGTTTCTCGTGGCGGCGTGCCGGTATCTCGCGTCCGCGTATGAGACCGCAATGGTGCGCGACGGCGGGCTGACGCCCGGCGACATGACGCCCGCGGAACGCGCGGCATTTCGGCGGACAATCGCGCAGCGATGTCTCTACGGCGTCGACATCAACCCGATGGCCGTGCAGCTCGGACGCCTGTCGCTGTGGCTCGCGACGCTCGCGAGCGATCGGCCGCTCACCTTTCTCGATCATCACCTCCGCGCCGGCAACAGCCTCCTCGGCGCCTCGCTCCTCGACATCGTCCGGCGCCCGTTCGCCGGACCACGCTCGCGTACGGCTCCACTGCCGCTGTTCGACGATGAAGCGCTGGATGAGGCGATGGAAGCGACCGTGACGCCGCGGCTGGCGATCGCGAACCAGCCGGGTGACACGCTCGAACAGGTACGGGAGAAGGAGCGTCTGCTGCATCGGATCGACCGCGGCGGACCGCTCGCGCGATGGAAGCAGGTTGCGGATCTCTGGTGTGCGCCCTGGTTTCCAGGCGGCGAGGCTGGATCCGTGCCGCAGATGCGCGCGGCGCAGCGCGCCGGCGTCTTCAGCGCGCTGGCAGACGCGCTGCTCGGACGCGAAGCAATCCTTCCGGAGCACGTCGCGAAGCCGCTGCTGGACGAGGTGTCGGCTGCGGCCGCCCGCGAGCGGTTCTTCCACTGGACGCTCGAGTTCCCCGAAGTCTTCTACACGCCGGCCGGCGCCCCGCTGGCGGCGCCCGGTTTCGATGCGATTGTTGGCAATCCTCCATGGGAGATGCTGCGCGGCGATCGCGGGAGCGTCGAGGCGCGGCGGCAGTCAGGCGCAGCGGCTTCGCGGCTGACCGACTTCGCGCGCGGCTCGGGCGTGTATGGGCTGCAGGGCACCGGTCACGCAAACCTCTATCAACTGTTTCTCGAGCGCGCGCTGTCGCTCGTGCGGGATGGTGGGCGCGTCGGCCTCGTGCTGCCTTCTGGTGTGGGAACGGATCACGGATGTGCGGCACTGCGGCGGCATCTGTTCGACCGGACCCGCGTCGACACGATGATCGGCGTCGAGAATCGCGACGGCATCTTCCCGATTCATCGTGGGCTGAAGTTCCTGCTGTTGACGACAACGCTCGGCGGCAGGACCGATCCCCTGTCGCTCCGCTGCGGCGTGAGGTCCGCCGACGTGTTCGACGAGCTGTCAGACGTCGGTGCGGATCCTCAGGCCGTCGCCGTACCGCGAGAGTTGCTCGAACGGGTGAGCGGACCGCAACTGGCGGTACCCGAGTTGAGAACGCCCATTGACGCGGCCATCGTCTCTCGATTGACGCTCGACTTTCCCGCGCTTGGCGGCGCCGCGGGATGGAACGTCCGCTTCGGGCGCGAGCTGAATGCGACGGACGATCGGCGGCACTTCTCGGAGGACGGCCGGGGGCTCCCGGTGGTCGAGGGGAAGCACATCGCGCCGTTCGCCGTCGACCTCGGCGCTGTGCGGCAGACGATCCCGCGTGCGGTCGCCGCGCGCCTCCTGCGCGCCGAGCGCACGTTCGGCCGGCCACGGCTCGCCTATCGCGACGTCGCTGCATCGACCAACAAGCTCACGCTCATCGCCGCCGTCGTGCCGGCTGGGGTCGTCACGACGCATACGCTCTTTTGTCTCAAGGACGATCTCGATAGCGACGCGCAGCAGTTTCTGTGCGGCGTATTCAACAGTCTTGTGGCGAACTATCTCGTGCGGCTGCGGGTGAGTACGCATGTGACCGTTGCGATCATCGAGCGGCTGGCGGTGCCGGTCGTCTCGACGGAGTCCGCCGAGTTTCGCGAGATCGCGGAGCTTGCCTCTGCGCTGGCGCAGCGCCCGGACGATGTGGAGGGTTACGTTCGGTTGCAGGTTGCCGTCGCCCGGCTGTACCGCCTCGCCGATATCGAACTGCAGCACATTCTGGGGACGTTCCCGCTCGTCGATGCATCCTGTCGAGCAGCCGTGCTTGCGGCGTTTCGCCGATCAAACGCCGAGGGAGCAGAGCGCGCCGAGGCCGCCGAGAGATCGCGGTAATCAGCCGCACCTCGACTTCGGCCCGGTCGGCGTTGAAACGCCGGTAGCCACTGCTTCTCAACACGGAGCACACGGAGGTCACGGAGCAATCATTTCCGCATGTAAGAGGAAGACTTGGCTCCGCGTTCTCCGTGGCCTCCGTGTTGAAACGCTGTTGACCACGTAATGGATCACCGCGCGAAGCGCGGCCGACCGGGCGCGAGACGCTGCAAATCGTCGAGCGCCCTCCGCGCTCTCTGCGGCCTCTGCGTTTCCAGGCACGCGCGATATAGTGGGACTCTCGGCGTCCTCGGAATGCCCAATTACGGCTTCGCCATCGACCTCCGGACATGCATCGGTTGTCACGCCTGCACGATCGCGTGCAAGGCGGAGCATCAGATTCCGGTGGGCGTGCACCGCTGCTGGGTGAAGACGGTCGAGAAGGGCGTGTTCCCCGACACGCGCCGCTTCTTCTTCCCGGTCCTCTGCAACCAGTGCACCGATGCGCCGTGCGTGCGCATCTGCCCGACACGCGCGCTGTTCCGGCGGCGCGACGGGATCGTCGATCTGAACGGCGAGTCGTGTATCGGCTGTCGGGCCTGCATGCAGGCCTGCCCTTACGATCAGCTCTTCATCGACCCCAACACCCACACCGCTGAAAAATGCAACTTCTGCGCGAATCGCGTCGAGAACAGGCTGCTGCCGGCCTGCGTCAGCGTGTGCCCGACGGAGTGCCGCATCTTCGGCGACCTCGACGATCCGGCGAGCGAAGTCTCGCGCATCGTGCAGCGCGATGCGTTCATGGTGCGCAAGCCGGAAAAGGGGACCGGACCCAAGGTGTTCTATCTCGGCGCCGAGGAAAGCGTGATCCGGCCCGAGCTGGCGGCGCGGCCGTTTTACTACAAGGAAGGCGAGGTGCTCCTGCGGCCGCTCGGCGCGCTGGCGCCTGATCCCGCGCATCCGGGCGCGCCCCGCGTCGACTACGACATCCCGCACGGCAAGCCGTGGGGCGTGGACATGGTGCTGTACCTGCTGTTCAAGGCGGTCGCGACCGGCGCGATGCTCGTGGCCGCCGCGCTGTGGCTGCTCGGATTCGGCGGCTCGCTCGTGACGATTGCCGCGCCGGCGCTAGCGGTCGTTTTCATCACGCTCACCGCCGCCGTCCTGGTCGTCGATCTGGAGCGGCCCGAGCGCTTCTACTACATCCTCACGCGGTCGAACGGGCGGTCGTGGATGGTGTGGGGCGCCTGGTTCCTGACGGCGCACGGCGCGCTGAGCGCCATGTGGCTCGCCGGCGGCTGGTTCGGGTTCACCAGCGCGATCGGCGCGTTGCTCGTGCCGACGCTCATCGCAGCGCTCCTCGCAACCGCGTACACGGGATTCCTCTTCGCGCAGGGACTCGGCCGCGATTTGTGGCAGGGCCCGTCGGCCGCAATCGATCTCATCGCGCAGGCGGCCGCCGCAGGCGCCGCGTCCCTGCTGATCTGCGCGATGTTGATGGGCGGCGAGGCGGCATCAACCGTGCCCTCTCTGACGCGCATACTCGCGGCGAGCGTCGCCGTCCATCTGGTGATTCTGGCGTTCGAGCACCTGCTCGCGCCGAGCTCGACACGGCACCACGAGCTCGCCGTCGCGGCCATCACGCGCGGCGCTTACGCTCGGCTCTTCTGGGGCGGCGCCGTTGCCGCCGGCGGCATCCTGCCGGTCGTTCTGGTGGCCTTCGGTTCCTCGTCCCTGCTCACCGCCACCGCGGCGCTGCTCGCCCTTGCCGGCACCGCCGCCTCGGACTACGTATGGGTCGAAGCGGGGCAATCCGTACCGCTCTCCTAATCGATTGCCGATCGTCGATTGCGGATTGCGGATTGACGGGATTGGGGATTGAGGATTGGGATTGGGGGATTGGGGATTGGATTGGTGATTGAGGATTGGCGATTGGATTGGCGATTGGGGGATTGAGGATTGGTTGGGGATTGAGGATTGGCTGGGGGATTGAGGATTGGTTGGGGATTGAGGATTGGCTGGGGGATTGAGGATTGGCTGGGGGATTGAGGATTGG
>JBMDXB010000119.1:0-63583 GCA_048594885.1 Vicinamibacterales bacterium | reverse complement strand
AACGGCACGTGGCTCTACCACGTGTCATCCCAGGACGGTCGGGCGTGTATCTGGGTGCAGCGTCTGGACCCCGCGACGCGGGAGCCGCGAGGGACGCCGGCCGCCGTCCTGCATCTGCACGGTCCTCACGGAATGAGCTTTCCATTCTCGCGGCCGCCGCTCGATGTGGCGCGGGACCGGCTCGTATTCACGCTGGGATACGCGCGCGGCAACCTCTTTGCCGCGCAGCTCGATCGCTGGTGACCCGGATGCGCGATCGCGCAAAAACCGGCGTATAGTGCGGCCTGTGCACCGCCGCGAGTTCCTGATGAACGCATCCGCCGCCACCGTCGCCGCCTGTTTCCCCGCCTCGCTCGCCGGCATCCAGCGATCGCGGGCTGCCGGACGCCTCGAGCGCCGATCGCTCGGCCGTACGGGGGAATCCCTCTCCATCATCGGCTTCGGCGGCATCGTCGTGTCCGAGACGACTCCGGCGGAGGCGGCCGCCCGCGTCGCGCACGCCATCGAGCGCGGCGTCAACTACTTCGACGTCGCGCCCAGTTATGCCAATGCCGAGGAATGCCTCGGCCCGGCGCTCGCTCCGTACCGCAAGGACGTGTTCCTCGCGTGCAAGACGCTGATGCGCGATCGCGCCGGCGCCACGGCGGAACTCGAACGATCGCTGAAGCGTCTGCAGACTGACCACTTCGATCTGTATCAATTGCACGCGGTGACAGAACCGGCGGACGTCGAGAAGATCTTCGCGAAGGAGGGAGCGATCGAAGCGTTCGAAGCCGCCCGCAAGGCCGGCAAAGTGCGCTTCCTCGGCTTCTCCGCCCACTCGGTCGCCGCGGCACTGGCACTGATGGATCGCTTCCCGTTCGACACCATCCTCTTCCCCATCAACTTCGCGACCTGGCATGCGGGCAACTTCGGACCGCAGGTGCTGCAGACGGCGCAGGGCAAGCAGATGGGAATCCTGGCGCTGAAGTCGATGGCGCGGCGGCCCTGGCCGGAGGGCGCGACGCGGACGCACAAGAAGTGCTGGTACGAGCCGCTCGCCGACGCAACCGGCGCGCGTGAGGGTCTGCGCTTCACCCTCTCACATCCCGTCACCGCGGCGATCCCGCCCGGCGACGAGACGCTGTTCGCGATGGCGCTCGACCTCGCGGCGGCGTTCGAGCCGCTCACCGAGGCCGAGGCCGGCGCGATCAAACAGAAGGCACTCGCCACCACTCCGCTGTTTCGCGCGTAGCCGGTACCCACTCCACGGCCGCAGCCGCGGAAGCTCGAGCGTTGGCTTGACGTGCTCCGCGCCCGTACCGTACTCTCGCGCTGCCCCCAGCCCCCAACGGCGAGGCGTCACGGCCTCCGAGGAGGGCACAGTGCGCGACTCGGCGCACGGACACATCACCGCCCTGCTTCACCGGTATCAGGCAGGTCAACGCGACGCGTACGACGAGCTGGTGTCGCTCGCCTACGATCATCTCCGCCGCATCGCGCGCGGACAGCGCGCGCGCAGCCACTCGCCGCAGACGCTCGGTACCACGGCGCTCGTTCACGAAGCGTACGTGCGCCTGATCGACGAGACGGGCATCGAATGGCAGGACCGCGGGCATTTCTTCGCCATCTGCGCGCGCGCCATGCGCCGCCGCCTCGTCGATCACGCACGCCACCACGGAGCGCGGAAGCGGTCGGCGGTGCGGCCGCTGCCGCTGGACGACGTCGATGCCGGCTGCGAGCCGCCGTCGGAGCTCGTGCTGGCGGTCGACGAAGCGCTGAGCACGCTCGAGCGTTTCAACGAACGGCTCGCCCGCGTCGTCGAATGCCGCTACTTCGCCGGGTTGACCGAAGACGAGACTGCGGCGGCGCTCGGCACCTCAGTGCGCACCGTCCAGCGCGACTGGACACGCGCGCGCGCCTGGCTCCTCAAAGAGCTCGGACCGGCAGCGGAATCGACCGGGCCACGGGAATGACTGACACGTATCGCGCGCGCGTCGACGCCCTGTTCGACGAAGCGCTGGCGCTGCCGGCGGGACACCGCCCGGCGTGGATTGAACGGCTGTGCGCCGACGAGCCGGCGATGGCCGCCGACGTCGAGCAACTGCTGCGGCTCGCCGACGAACGTGGTCCGGATGCGCTCACGCCCGGCGCGCTCACGAAGAACCTGCTGGACGCGGTGCTGGCGGCGAACGCGCCGGACGAGCGGGAACTGACACCCGGACAGCGCGTCGGCGCCTGGCGCGTCGTCCGGGAGATCGGCCACGGCGGCATGGGAACGGTGTATCTCGTCGAGCGTGTCGGCGGCGACTTCGAGCAGAAGGGCGCGCTGAAACTCGTGCGCTCGACGTTGGCATCGGGGGCGATCGTGCGGCGCCTGCAGCGCGAGCGGCGCATCCTCGCGTCGCTGACGCACGCGAACATCGCGCGGCTGCTCGACGGCGGTCAGCTCGAGGACGGCCGGCCGTTCCTGGTGATGGAGTACGTGGACGGGCGGCCGATCGATCGGTACTGCGACGAAGAGCGCCTGACGATCGACGAGCGGCTCGACCTCTTCGCGCGCGCCTGCTCGGGCGTGCAACACGCGCACCGCAAGCTCGTGGTCCATCGCGACATCAAGCCGTCGAACATCTTCGTGACCGGCGACGGCGACGTGAAGCTGCTGGATTTCGGCATCGCGAGACTGCTGAGCGCGGCTGACGCCGCGCCTCACGAAACCGTCACCCAGCCGCTCATGCGGATGCTCACGCCTGAGTACGCGAGTCCCGAGCAAGTGCGCGGCGAACCGGTGGCGATCGCGTCCGACGTCTACCAGCTCGGCCTGCTGCTCTACGAGCTGCTCACAGGCCAGAGAGCGCAGACCGTCACTGGCCACAGCGCGGCCGCGCTCGAACAGAGCGTGTGCGCGACCGAGCCAATGCGGCCGAGCGTGTGCGTCTCGTCGGCGCCGGCGGAGACTGCTGCCGCCCGCGGGGTGAGCCGGCGCGCGCTCGCACGGACGCTGGCGGGCGATCTCGACACGATGGCGCTGTACGCACTGCGAAAGGAACCGGACCGCCGTTACGCCTCGGTCGGGGAGCTGATCGCCGACGTGCGTCGATATCGAGCGGGCCTGCCGATCGCTGCACAGGTGGACAGCGTCCGATATCGCGCGCGCAAGTTCGTCGCGCGCCACCGCGTCGGGCTGGCGTGGGGACTCGCGCTGCTCGCGGTGACGGCGATCGGATTGCCGGCCGTGGCCGCACAGCGGCTGCGCACCGCGCGCGAGGCCGCCCGCGCCAACCAGATCGAAGGCGTGCTCGCGAGCATGTTCGGCGGCGTGTTCAACCCGCGCGTGTCGCCGCAGCCGCCGCGCGCCGTCGACTACGTCGATCGCGCGGTCCACATGGTGCGCACCGAGCTGAGCGCGCAGCCCGCCACGCAGGCGCGGCTGCTGACGATGGCCGGCCGCGCCTACAACGCGTTGGGTCACTACGAACCGTCGATCGAGGTGCTCGAAGAGGCGCTGGCGCTGCGACGCGCACAGTTCGAAGGCGACCACATCGAAGTGGCCAATGCGCTCGAGTGGCTCGGTCAAAGCCAGCACTACTTCGGCCGCTACGCGGAGGCGCAGACGAGCGTCGGGCAGGCGCTCGCGATCCGTCGGCTGCGGCTCGGCGCCGACGACCCGGACACCATCCGCACGACACTCGAGGCGGCAGACCTGCTGCACACGCGCGGCCGGCTCGCGGAAGCCGAGCACATGCTGCGCGACGTGCTCGCCACCCTGCGATCGGCGTCCCTCGACGTGCGCGCGGAAGATCTCGGACACGATTCGCTGCCGCGCGCCCTCCGCGATCTGGCCAACGTGCTGCGCGACCGCGGCGCGCTCGACGAAGCCGAGGGACTGTACCGCGAAGCGGCGGCCGTCTTCCGCCGGCTGCACGGCGAGCCGAACCAGCAAGTGGCCACGACGGAGGTGTACTTCTCGCGCCTGCTGGTCGCGCGTGGGGAGTTCGACAAGGCGGAGGAGATGCTCGCCCGCACCATCCCTACCCTGCGACGGATCTACAACGGCGATCACGCGCTCGTCGGCATGGCGCTGCGCGAGCTCGGCCACCTGCGCATCGAGCAGGGGCGGGCAAGCGACGCGGACGCGCTGCTGGACGAGGCCGAGCGCGTGCTGCAGAAGTGGTTGAAGGCGGGCCACTCGCAGCCGCGAACGCGCGCCCTGCAAGCGGAGCTGGCACGGCGGCGCGGACGGCTGCCGGAGGCCGTGCAGCTCGCGAAACAGACGCTCACCGAATTCGAGCGGCTCGACATGGCCGATCATCCCGCGGCGATCGACGCGCGCGTGACGCTTGGCGAGGCGCTGCTGGCGCTCGGCCGCCGGGCGGACGCCGCACGCGCGCTCGCGCAGGCGCTCCAGGACGCCGAACGGCAGTTCGTGGCCGGCGACGCCAGGACTGCGCGGATCCGCCGCCTGCTGGCGGCGGATCCGGCGCCCGTTACTTGATGGTGAAGGTGTTGTTCGACAGATCGGACTCCTTCGCCGTGCCGGCATCGTTGATCCGGGCGGTGAGGCGCTCCGCGTGCGCCACCGGCGACCCGAGATCCGCGGCGATCCAGCGCGACTGCTTCGACCCGAGCGCCGGCACCTCGAACGACTTCTTCACGACGTGCCCGCTCCGCTGGTAGAACACCGCCAGCGTCGTCGGCTGCGACGCGGCGTTGCCGATATTCGACACCTGGATCCGCAGCGCGTTGGCCGAGCTCGGCACCGCCCGCCACGACTGAACGACGAGGTCGGCGAGCATCAGCTGCGCCCCGAACCTGCCCACGCCCGGCGTCTGCGGAGGCGGAGCCGGCATCTGTGATTGCAGCCCGCCGCCAGCCGGTACCGCCGCCGGACCCGAAACACGCGTCGGCTGGCAGGTGAGCTTGAAGCTCGCCTGGTCCACCCCGATCACGTCACCGCTCGAACCGAGCACCTCGAGCCTCACCCTCCCGTCGATGACGCGCGAGCCGGCGGCGCCCGCGGGCGCCGCGTACCCACCGGTCGGATTGCCTCCACCGAATTCGTGCTTCCAGTACGAGATCGTCTTCTTGCCGGACTTCGTGACCGTCGTCGACAGGACCGGCGACGCCGCGCCGTCGTGCGTGCGATAGCGGTAGCGGACATCCAGTGAGCTGCCCGAAGGGAGCAGGTACTCGACTTCGCCGCCGAAGGCGATCTCCTTCGGACACGTACCGCGGTAGTCCGCGTTCGCCGGCGGGTTGACGTAGACGCGAGCGGACTGAAAGCCCGACTTCTTGACCGGGACGTCAGGCTTCGACCCGACGACCTTGTGGACCGACGCGGGGCTGCAATGGACCCACACGGGGAAGCGGACCGAGTCGCTGGGCTTCGCGATCGGAGGAGGCTGCTCGAAGCCGCCTTTCTTCGTCTTCTCTCCCTTGCACGAAGCGACCAGCTCCGCCAGGAGCACGTTGTCGTACTTGCGCGACCAGCCTTTCTGCGCCTTGCCGTACTGATCGCTTTTCAGGAACGCCTCGAGATCGGCATTGCAGATCTCCACCGGGTTGGGAACCGACGAGGCGAGCGCGGCGGTCGTGAGCGTGTCGGTCGAGAACGTCTTCGAACCGCTATAGACGCCGTGCGAATGCGAGAGGCCGGACGTGCCGACCGGGTACTCCGTGCCGAGCGTCTTGATGGAAAGTCCCTGGAGCTTCATGTCGCCGCAGTGGACGACGGCCGTCGCGCGCAGATCCAGCGGCTTCTGGTCGATGTGCGAGTAGCGCCTGTGCGTCTTGTCGAACGCGACCCTGATGATCTGCCCCGCCGCGGGCAGCGATGCTCCACCAACATCGAGCATCTTGAACACGCCTGGCTTGAAGCTCACGGTAGGACTGCTGCGGTCGGCGCTCACGCCGGCGGCGGCGAGCAGCAACAATCCCCACGCTAACACGGCGCTCGCAAGCATGCGCATGGTGACCTCCTTCTCGGGAGGAGTGCCCCTCCAAAGGTGAAGTCGCGAAGCCTCGGCGGATCCCGCCACGCTCGTCCGGGGTGGCGGCGTTTGCCCGCGTCTTGCGACTTTCTTTTCAGGAGAGGTCAACCATGACGATCTGCGCACGTTCCGGACACCGGCGCGGCGGCTCTGCGGCAGGCTTCACGCTGATCGAACTGCTCGTGGTGATTGCCATCATCGCCGTGTTGATCGGACTGCTGATCCCCGCGGTTCAGAAGGTCAGAGCCGCGGCGGCCAACACAAAGAACGCGCGGACGCTTCAGGCGCTGCTCGCCGACGCGCTCGCCTTCCGCGCCGACCGTGGCACCCTTCCGGACTCGCTGGCCGACCTACGCGAGTTCTGCGAGCTGAATCCGTCGCGGTGCGCGAGCGGGGGAGAAGACATCCTCATCGGCGGGTTGACGCACGACTTCATCTTTCTCACGGTCGGGCACTTTGCGATTGAAGGCGAGCCGCGGTACCCAGGCATTCACGGAGACCAGACGTGCCGGATTGAACTGTCGGGCAAGGTCGAGTGCTTCTCCACGCCGGGTGGCGCCCTCGCCAGGCAGAAAGCCCACGAACGCGTCTTCGTCGCCGGCGTCGAAACCGTGCTGGAGCTGCTGAAGCTCGACCCTCAGGCGCCCGGCACCGTGCTCGCGTACTTCCAAGGCCCCACGGTCGCGGGCGACGTGTTGAATCTGGCGGACGGCAACGCCGATCTGGTCGTCGGCATGTATGACTTCTTCGAATTTCCCGGTGCGTATCCCCTCCGTTTCGACGGTGTGGATCCGGCTGTCGGCGAGCCGCTGCACCGCTTCATGGAGCTGGCCGCGCGGGAATTGAAGCTCGACCTGCTGACGATCGCGGAAGCGCAGGAACCGAAGATTGGCCTCGCGGAGCTGGCGCGTGGGCTCGACACGACGCTGTTCTCACGGACGAGCGTCTGCGCACTCACGGCGGCCTACGTCACCGATGACCGAGTCGCCGATCGCCTGTGCCGGATGCTGCGCCAGGGAAGCGACATGACTGCAGGCGATCGCCGCGCCTCGAGATTCGCGACGGCGTTGAATGCGGAAATCAATCGCACGATTACGCGCCGCCATGCGACATGGATCTCTCAGCTGCTGCCCTACATCGAGCAATAGGAGCATCAAATGAAGACGACGAACTTCAGGAAGGTCATCACCCTCCTTGTTGCCTGTGCTGTCTTGCCTGTTCACTCGCTTCCTGTTTCTGCATCGAGCACAGCGGCGCGAGTCAGCATGCTCTCGGACAAGACGGTGACACCGCAAACGGACGACGACGACGACGGGCTTTCGGGTGGCGCCCTGGCGGTATTGCTGCTTGCGGTCGATAGGGCCGTCGCCGGTGTCTTGTACGCCGCCCTTCACGATAATGACCTGGCACCCGGCACTCCAGCCACCATTGCCTTCAAGAAGAACGGCGGCGAGGCGGTCAGCGTCACATTGACCACGCCAGTCATCGCGCCGATGACCGAGAGCCGCCGGAGCCGCGATGGTCGAAGAGCGACGCGGATTCAGTGGAGCGGCAGACTCGACCCGAGATCTGGCGAAATCAGAGTTTCGACGGACGGCGAAGGCGGGCAAGCGCGCAGGGAGTGGATTGGCAAAGTGGACGGCAGTTTCCATCGAGTGACAGGAGCTCGACCTGCGCGGGAATGGTCCTTTAACCGGATCGACCCTCGCAGCATCGGATTCGCCTCGAGGCAGGCAGGGCGCGGCACTCGAACGGGTCGAATAGCGGTATCGGCGGGCACGAACACGTTGACGTTCACGATCACCAACACGAGCCCTGCAAGCGGCCGCCCCGTAAGTCGACAGATAACCTACGAGATGCGGAAGTGAGGCGTGTGCGGGTCGCCCGGTACGTTCGGTCAAGAAAATGACGGACGCGCTTCTGAAGAAGACGGACTGGCTGTTTCGCCCAGTGCACGCGGCGTCGACCGGAGCGTTCCGCGTCATGTTCGGCGTGCTGATGCTCGTGGAGGTCTATCGCTACTTCGCGAACGGGTGGATCCATCAGCACTACATCGCGCCAAACTTCCAGTTCAAGTACCTCTTCTTCGAGTGGCTTCACCCCTGGCCGGGGATCGGGATGTACATCCACTTCTCGGCGCTGGGCGTACTCGCGGTCCTCATTGCGCTGGGGCTGTTCTGCCGCGCGGCAATGGTCCTGTTCTTCCTCGGCTTCAGCTACGTGTTCCTGCTGGACCAGGGACGATACCTCAACCACTTCTATCTGATCTGCCTCGTGGCGTTCCTGATGTGTTTCACGGACGCCCACCGGTGGCTGTCGCTCGACCGCCGGCTCTCACGGCGGAAAGAACCGGCCGCGATCCCGTTCTGGCAGCTCTTCCTGCTACGGGCACAGTTGTTCGTCGTTTACTTCTATGCAGGAGTGGCGAAGCTGAACCCGGACTGGCTCAATCGCGGCGAGCCGCTGCGCACCTGGCTGTTCGGTCCGGTGGATGGGCCGGGCGCCGAGCTGCTGCCCCGGATCGGCTGGATGGTTTATTTCATCGGCTGGGCCGCGCTGCTGTTCGATCTCTCCATCGGTTTCCTGCTGATATGGCGACGCACCAGGCGCTGGGAATCGTGCTGGCGTTCCTCTTCCATCTGGGAAACAGCCATCTCTTCCAGGTTGGCATCTTCCCTTACTTCGCCTTAGGCATGACGCTGCTGTTCCTCGACCCGGACTGGCCTCGGGCGCTTCGCGGTGGGTCGAAGTCGCGGCCCGCTTCGAGAAGGCGGGCCGTGAACGCCCTCGATCCGGCTCGCCCGCGGTGGGTCATTCCGCTCGTGATCGCCTACCTGGCGGCGCAGACGCTGATCCCGCTCCGGCACTGGCTCTATCCGGGCGACGTGAGCTGGACCGATGAGGGGCACCGTTTTTCTTGGCGGATGAAGCTCCGGACCAAGCAGTCCCGGATAGATGTGACGATGTTTGACCCGGCCACCGGAAGGGCATGGGTGGTGAAGCCGAACGAGCGCCTGGACGAGCGTCAGGTGCGCTACATGGAGGGACGGCCGGACATGGCGGTCCAGTTCGCGCACTACCTCCGCGACCACTATCGGACGGAAGGTGTCGAGCGCCCCGAAGTCTACGTGCGGTTGCGCTGTTCCCTGAACGGGCGGCCGGAGCAGGATCTGATCCGGCCCGGCGTCAACCTGGCGGAGGTGCCGCGCACGCTCTGGCCCGCGGACTGGATCGTGCGGGATCCGGCTGTGGCGGTAGAGGCGCACTCCACGCTGTCTGGAGTTGCGCCGGCCGCAGTTCGCTCTCCCGGCGCAGGCCGGCAATGAGGACTGCGACGCGGTTCCTGCAGAAATAACGCCGTCGTCCGGCGTACAATTCCAAATCCCCCACAGGAGGTTCCACGTGCGCATCCACGCTCGGATCGCGGTTCTCTTACTTCTGCTCCTCCTCCCGACGACGTCCGGCCGCGCCGCGGACGACTGGCAGCCGCTCTTCGACGGCAAGTCACTGAACGGCTGGCGCGCCAGCGAAAACGTCGCATCGTGGCGCGTGCAGGACGGCGCCATCGTCGCGAGCGGGCCGCGCTCGCATCTCTACCTGAGCGGCCAGACGTTCAGGAACTTCGAGCTCGAGGCGGAGGTCATGGCGCGGCCGGGCGCCAATTCCGGGATCTACTTCCACACCGCCTTCCAGGACGAAGGCTGGCCGGCGAAGGGGCTCGAGGTCCAGATCAACAACACCTACGCCGGCGACGAGCAGTACCAGGAGCGCCGCAAGACGGGATCGCTGTACGGCATCCGGAACGTCTACAGCGCCCTGGTGCGTGACGACAAATGGTTCCGACTGCGCATTGCCGTGCGCGGGAAGCAGGTCGTCGTGCGCGTCAACGACGAGGTCACGGTCGACTACACCGAGGCGACGCCGCCTGCCGTGGATGGCGACTACAAGGATCGCGTCCTCTCGGCGGGGACCTTCGCGCTTCAGGCGCACGATCCGAAGTCGACGGTACTCTTCCGAAAGATCCGCGTGCGGCGGCTGCCGGATGACGTCGAGGAGAACGCGGCGCGTCCGGTCGTCGACAACACGTATCGCGAGCTGCTTCGCCTCGGCGGGGCGAACTTCCCCGTCGTCGATTACCACACGCACCTGAAGATGGGGCTCGGCCTCGACGGCGTGCTGAAGCGGTGGCGCGAGCAGGGCATCTATGCAGGCATCGCAGTCAACGGCGGTCTCGGGTTCGTCATCAACGACGACGCCGGCCTCGAGCCGTTCCTCGCCCAGGTGCGCGGCAAGCCGGTGTTCGTCGCGTTCCAGGCGGAGGGCCGTGAATGGGTACGCCTGTTCAGCCGGAGTGCGCTCGAGCGGTTCGACTACGTCTTCACCGACTCGATGACGTGGACCGACGACAACGGCAAGCGGATGCGTCTCTGGATCGACGACGAGGTCGGCACGATCGCAGACGCGCAGCAGTTCATGGACACGCTGCTGAACCGGACGCTGCGGATCCTGAACACCGAACCGATCGACATCTACGTCAACCCGACGTTCCTGCCGAAACAGCTCGCGCCGCGCTACGACGAGCTGTGGTCCGCCTTTCGCATGGACGCGGTCGTCGCCGCGCTGGCGAAGAACGGCGTCGCGATGGAGATCAACAACCGCTACCGTATTCCGAGCGCCGCGTTCATCAAGCGGGCGAAGCACGCCGGCGTGAAGTTCACGTGCGGCACGAACAACGCGGGACCCGACGATCTCGGACGCATGGAGTACTGCATCGAGATGATTCGCGCGTGCGGGCTGACGTGGCAGGACATGTGGGTGCCGCCGGCGAACGGCTCGAAGGCCGTGCAGCGCAAGCCGCTCATCCCGTCGTAGAATCTCCCGTCTAGGGAGGTCTCCATGACGTCGCGCCGAAGTTTTCTGCAGCTGGTGGGAGCCGGTCTGATCACGCCCTTCGCGGGTTACGCCGCCTGGCAGAAGCCGGGGTCGAAGGCGGCCGAAGTGTTCCGCGGCTTCGGCGGCGTGCTCGGACTGCAGTTGTACAGCCTGCGGCGGCAGATGGACGAGGACGTCCCCGCGACGCTTGCGGTGGTGCGCGATTGGGGGCTGACGGAGGTCGAGACCGCCGGCTACCACGGCCGCACCGCCGCGCAATTTGCCGAGGAGTTGAAGCGGGCGGGCCTGACCGCGCGCAGCATGCACGCCGGCTACGATGTGCTGCGCGACGACCTCAAGCAGGCAGTCGCGGATGCGAAGGCGCTCGGCGCGACCTACGTGACGACGGCGTGGATTTCACACAAAGCGCCGTTCACACGCGAGCACGCAGAAACCGCCGCGAAGCACTTCACCGACTGGGGCCGCGCGCTCCGGAACGAAGGCCTCCGGTTCATGTACCACCTGCACGGCTACGAGTTCGCTAAGAGCGCGGAAGGCACGCTGCTCGACACGATTCTGCAGTTGACGCCTGCCGACGCCGTGCACTACGAGATGGACGTGTTCTGGGTCGTGCGCGGCGGCGGCGATCCGGCCGCGCTCCTGCGGAAGCACAAGGGGCGCTTCCACGCGCTGCATCTCAAGGACATGGCGAAGGGCACGGCGACGGGTGATCTCACCGGCGGCGCGCCCGAGTCCACCAACGTGCCGCTCGGCACGGGCATGATCGACTACCGCGCCGTCCTGCGCGCGGCGCGCGACTCGGGGACGACGCTCTTCTACATCGAGGACGAGAGCGAGAAGGTCCTGGAGCAGGTGCCGCAGACGCTGCAGCATCTCGGCGCCCTCTCGCTGGCGTAGTGCAGCCCTTCAGGGCTGTATCGAGCGTCAGCGCCCGCGCAGCGCGTCGAGCACGCCGTAATACGCCGGCTTCGGCTGGTACTGCGCGTCGAACAGCAGCGGCCGATCGCCGGCGATCCACGTGTGCGCGTCGGTGAACCCCCAGAACGTGATCGCCTCGCACCGCGGTTCCGCGACGCACACGCGGACGACGTCGCGGTAGGTCGCGCGCTGCGCCTCGAGCTTGACCTGATCGGAGCCGGCAACGTTGTTGATCCTCACGTCCATCTCGCTGACGTGGACGATCAGCCCGAGACCGGCGAGCCGCCGCATATTGGCGGCGATGTCGTCCGCTCGCGGAGGGCTGTTCGCCGAGATGTGCATCTGCAGGCCGATGCCGTGGATCGGCACGCCCTTCGAGAGCAGATCCTGCAGCAGCGCGTAAATCCGATTCGATTTCGGGTTCAGACCCTCGCCGCCGTAATCGTTGTAGAACAGCAGCGCTCCGGGATCCGTTTCGTGAGCGATCCGGAACGCATCCTCGAGGTAGCGTTCGCCCAGCTTCTGAAGGAACACGGTATCGCGCAGCGACACGCCGTTGTCAGCGACCGCCTCGTTGACGACGTCCCAGGCATGGACACGCCCACGGTAGTGCTCCGCCACCGCGCGAATGTGCTGCTCGAACGCGACGCGCAGATCGGCAGCGGAGAGCGCGTTCACCCACGGCGGCGTCGCGCCGTGCCAGATGAACGCATGCCCCTTCACCTGCATCGACTGCGATGCGGCATACGCGGCGATCGCGTCGCCGGGCCCGAAGGTGCGCGACCCCTGTGACGGCTCGATCGCGTTCCACTTCATCTGGTACTCGGCCGTCAGGTAGCTGAATTCGCGCGCGGCGATGGTGCTGTACTGTCCGGCGAGCAATCCCGCCTGAACGGCGGTCCCGATCAGCCTGTTGCGCTCCGCCCCCGCGGCTCTGAGCGTGTCGGACTGCACGGGCGGCGGCGTCGGCGACGGCGTGGGACCCGGCTCGACGGGCGTGCGGCTGCCGCCGCAGCCGAGCGCAACCACCGCGAGGAACGTGTGAAGCAGCCGTTGCGGCGAGCTCATGGTGCAGCATGGTAGCGCAGGCGCTCGCCGATCGCCGATCGCCGATCGCCGATCGCTGATCGCTGATCGCTGATCGCGATTGGGGATTCGATATACTCGCGCGCATGAATGTAACTCGACGTGCATTCGCGACAGCCGTCGCGGGCGCGGCATGCCTACCCGGCACGCTCGGCGCGCAGCGGACGCCACAACCGTCAGCCGCCGGATCCATCACCGACGTTCCGGGGCTGCGCGTCGGCCACTGGACCGACACGCGCCGTCCGACGGGCTGCACCGCGATCCTGTTCGATCCCGACGCCGCAATGGGAGTCGACTACGACGGGTCCGCGCCGGGCGAAACCGGCGTCGTGCTGCTCCAGCCGATCAGCCCGGTCGAAACGGTCCATGGGTTGTTCCTCACGGGCGGCGGCATGTTCGGCCTCGGCGCGCATCAGGGTGTGATTCGCTACTTCGAGGATCAGAAGCGCGGGTTCGACTGGGGCGGCAGCGTCCGCGTGCCGATCGTGCCCGGCGCCGTCATCGACGATCTCGCGCTTGGCGATGCGACCATCCGCCCCGATCCGCCGGCCGCCTACAAGGCATGCGAAGCGGCGTCGTCGAGTCCGGTGGGGCATGGCACCGTCGGCGCCGGCGCCGGCGCCACGGTGGGCCGCATGGTCCGGCGCTTCACCGCCGGCGGCATGAAGGGAGGACTCGGCTCCGCAAGTCTGCGGCTCGGCGACATCGTCGTCGGCGCGCTGGCCGTCGTCAACGCCGCCGGCGACGTGCTCGACTGGCGCAAGGGGCAGATCATCGCGGGCGCGCGCCGCCCGGACGGCAAGGGCTTCGCCGATATCGTCGAGGTGGTGAAGCGCACGATCGTCAAGGAGAACGCGGCGCGCGAGGTGATCCACGACCCGTTCTTGCGCAGCACCACGCTCGCCGTGGTCGCAACTAACGTGGCGCTGACGAAGACGCAGCTCACCAAGGTCGCGATGATGGCCAACTGCGGCGCCTCGCGCGCGATTCGGCCGTACCACACGACCGGCGACGGGGATCAGCTCTTCGCGATCTCGACGCGCAAGCTGAAACGCGACGACGTCAACGTGACGATCGTCGGCACGCTGGCCGCTGAAGTCATCGCCGACGCGATCGTCCGTGGCGTGATGATGGCCTCCTCCGTCGAGGGCTGGCCGGCGGCGAGGGATCTGTAGATCAGGCTGCGGGCGGAGTGATGAGCGGGATGACCTCGCGCTTGTTGCGGCGGTACACGCGAAAGTCCTCGCGGTCGACGGTGATCACGCTGTGCCGCGGGTACAGCTCACTCATGCGGATCAAGCACAGGTCCGCCAGGTCCGGACGGCGGTCCGAGTACCGCTTCGCCAGAGTCGCGAGCTGCGGCAGGTGTTCGTTGCACTCGAACGAGACCGTCAGCAGGCCGTCGGTCACCATCGCCAGCACGAGGGTCACGCTCTGGAGGTGGAACGCCGCCTCCGCGAGGACGGGCTCACAGGTGAGGAGCGGCTCGGTGACGCGACGGGCGAGTTCGACGGCCCAGTCATGGTGCGTGTCGTGGCGATTGGCGAACGCCACGAGAAAGCCTGTGTCGGCGATCCCTTTCATCCGCGGGAGAATCCCTTGCGCCGTGACAGGTCGCGCGGGCCGCTGACCGACCCGGCCAGACGCATGAACCGCTGGCTGCTTCGCGCTCTGGCTCTGGCGAGCTGTTCCCGAACGATGCGGCCCTGCGACAGGCCGGTTTTCCGCGATTGCTCCTCGAGCCAATCGGCCAGCTCCTTGTCAATGCGGATCGTCAGTGTATGACTCATATGGCAAAAGTGTACCACATGCGGCGGATCGCGGCGGCAGTAGCGGTGCTCGTCTCCGCCCTTCCATCGTTGGTGTCCGCCGCCGATCGGTACGTCGATCCGGTGAACGGCTCCGCCGACGGCAACGGCAGCCCGAGCCGGCCATGGCGTGTGCTGCAGGACGTCATCACCGCGGGCCAGGCGCAGCCAGGCGATACCATCTGGCTTCGTTCCGGTTATCACGGCACGCTGTCGATCGACGGCCGGTCCAATCGCGACACCATCACCATCGCCGCCGAGTCCGGCCACACGCCGAAATTCAGTCAGATCACCATCACCGCCAGCGCGCACTGGCGTCTGCGTGGCCTGCACATCAGCCCCTCGTTCGCTCCCACCTACGAGGCGCGGACGATGGTGAGGATTGCGAACGGCGGACCCGACCGCCTCGTTCACGACATCACCGTGGAGGATTGCCGGCTGTTCTCGGTCGAGGACACCGCGTCGTGGACGCTGCGCGACTGGAACGACAAGGCGGCCAACGCGTTCCAGGCCGGCGGCACGCGGATTACCATCCGCGGCAACCACGCGAAGAACGTCAACTTCGGCATCTCCGTCACTGCCACCCACTCGCTCGTCGAGCGCAACGTCGTCGAGAACTTCGCGGGCGACGGCATGCGCGGTCTCGGCGATCACACGGTCTTTCAGTACAACACGGTGAAGAACTGCTACGACGTGAACGCGAATCACGACGACGGGTTTCAGTCGTGGTCGGTGGGAAGCGACGGCAAGGTCGGAACAGGACAGGTGACCGGTGTCGTCCTGCGCGGCAATCGCATCATCAACTACGAGGACCCGAACCAGCCGTTCCGCGGCACGCTGCAGGGCATCGGGCTGTTCGACGGCACCTACGTCGACTGGGTCATCGAGAACAACGTGGTCATCACCGACCACTGGCACGGCATCACCGTGCTCGGTGGACAGAACACGCGCATCGTCAACAACACGGTGCTCGATCAGAACACGTCAGCGCCGGGGCCGCCGTGGATCATGGTCGGCGATCACAAGAACGGCACGCCGTCGGCCGGCTGCATCATCCGCAACAATCTGGCGACGGCGTTCAAGGCCGGCAGCGGCGTCGCGTCCGACCACAATGTCGTGATCGACGATCCACGCAAGTTCTTCGTGAACGCCGCCGCGTTCGACGTGCGGCTCCTTTCGGGCGCCGCGGCGATCGATGCGGGATCGCCGCAACTCGCGCCGTCGCACGACGCCGACGGCACACCCCGGCCGCAGGGGACGGCTGTGGACGTTGGCGCCTACGAGTGGCGGCAGTAGGCCGCCGTTCCTAGGCGCCGCAGCCGCAGCCGGCAGCCGCGGTCTCCGCCGGTTCCGCCGCCTTCTGCAGCAAGCCGGCGGCCAGTTTGTCGATCTTCCCGGCGGCACCGCGGCGGACCATGCGGCCCACGTCGATCGCGCCGGCGATCTCGTCGCGGGAAACACCGTACTCGGTTGCCTTGCCGAAGTGGTATTCCACGCAGGACTGGCAGTTGGCGGCGACCGAGGCGCCGAGAGCGATCAGTTCGGTTGTGCGATTGTCGAATTCCATGGCGTGACCTCCTGTTTCACGCACGTGTAGACGGAGGTCACTTGCGAATGGATACACCTGGCGGCTTCGGGTCGCAGGCGACTTCGTTCCGGTCGTCCCGGTAGACGCTGCAGCCCTCGCCCATCGCCTCGCGCAGCCGTGCGCGCGCGCGATGCAGCCGGATCTTGACGGTGTGCAGCGTGATGCCGAGGGCGTCGGCGATTTCCTGGTTGGCGAGCCCCTGCTGCTCGCTCAGGACCAGCACATGGCGGTAGCTGTCCGGAAGGCGGTCGATGTAACCGCGGATGCAATCGTTCATCTCGCGGCGGACCATCGTCTGCTCTGCGCCGGCGGCCGGATCCGGGACGTGCGCCTCGTGGTCGGTCACGTCGGCCTTGCGCTTGAACGCGGCGCTGCGAAGGCGGTCCACGGCGGCGTTCGTCGCGATCCGGTAGATCCACGTCGACAGGCTCGACTCGCCTCGGAACTGCGGCAGCGCGGAGCTGACGCTGGCGAAGACCTCCTGCGTCACGTCCTCCGCGTCGTTGTCGCCGACGAGCCGCGCGACGTGGCGGCGGATGGGGTCGTGAAACTCGCGGTAGACGGTCTCGAAGTCCACGGCAGACCTTCGCCGCGCATTATGGCGCCAAACCTGGCGGCGTGCCCATGAAATCTACTCCGGACTAAGATCGCAGCATGCTCAGGGCGGGCGGCCTGCTCCTGTCGGTTGTCTACACCGTGCTGATCGTGTGGCTCTACACCACGCAACCGCAATCGGTCGGCGAAGTGACCGGCGGGCTCGCGTCTTCGGTCGGGGCCTATGAAATCGACGCCCAGGCGTTCGCCGAGGGCGTTGCCTTCTTCAGACGCGATCGGTTCAACGAGGCGCGAGCGGCGTTCGCCCGCGCCGATCCCGCACGACGCGACGCGCGGACGCAGTTCTACGTGGCCTACAGCTTCTACCGCCAGGGTTGGGGCCGTGTGTACAACGACGACGAGCTGTTTGCCAAGGGGCTGGAGGCGGTCGATCGCGCCATCGCGCTCGCGCCGGCGGGTCGTCTCGCCATAGACGATCCGGATCTCGGCATGCGGACGGCGGACGAGCTCCGGGCCGAGCTCGTGCGAGGACAGACGCGCGAGACCTCGGACCTGAATCCCTTGAAACTCTTCGAGCGGCGCAAATGAGCACCCCCCGCGAGGCCATCGTTCTGCCCGTCCTGTTTCTCACGGTGGCGCTGTTCGGCGGGTTCCGCCTCGCCGCCGGCGTCAGCCTCGTGCCGCCGCCGCTGTCAGCGCTGCTGCTCGGCATGCTGCTGCTCGGCGCGCTGGCACGCGCCCGCGTCTTCGCGCCCGAGGAGCTGATGCACGCGGATCGTACGCCGCTCGAGAACACCTCCGGATTCGTCGTGCTCCTCAGCCTGTTCGCCGCCTCCACGCAGATCTTCAACCTGCTCACGCCCGAGCGTGGGCTGCTGCAGGCGATCTTCACGCTGTTCTTCGGCGTTCAACTGCTGACGACGATTGCGGCGGTTCGGGACCGCATCGCGATGCTGCGAAGCCTCGTCGTCCTGTTCGGCGCCGTGTTCGCCTTGCGCTTTGTCGTGCTGGAGAATCTGTATGCGCCCGGCGGCGGCATGCTGTCGCGCATTCTTGCCGCGGCGGCGGAAGGCGTCACGCTCGGCGCGTTCGATTACGACGCCCACGCGCCTGCGACGGGATACATCGGATTTGCCACGCTCACGCTGTACGTGATCGGGCTTGTGCTGCTCGGGCCGAGCCAGTCGCGAAGCCTGCAACGGAGACACGCAGCGCCAGATGCGCTCGAGGCGGTCGAGCATTCAACCGGCCGTCATCACGATTAGCGCGCCGCAGCGCCAAGCCCGGCGGAACGCCCGGTGGACCACGCCCACGCGAAGTTGTGGCCGCCGATCGGGCCGAAAGCATCCAGCATCTCGCCGCAGACGAACAGACCGCGATGGCGGCGGCTCTCGAGCGTGCGCGGATCGACGTCGTCGAGCGCCACACCGCCGCCGGTGACCTCCGCCTTCTTGTAGCCTTCGTCGCCGGTCCAGGGCAGCACGTACGACGTGAGGCGCTCGACGAGCGCGATGCGCTCGCGGCGAGTGAGCTCGGCGATCGTGCGATCGAGCGGAATGCCGGCTTCGCCGAGCAGCCGCTCGGCAAGACGCTGCGGCAAATGACGCGCGGCTGTCGTCGCGACGAGTCCGCTCGACGCGGTCAGGTCGCGCTGCCAGTCGTCGGGAGTCAGGTGCGACCAGCCAACGCGCAGAACGGCGGCGTCCGCAGCGCCGCCGTGCATGCGGCTGCGCACGGCGAAGTGCGAGAGGTTCAGCACCGACGGGCCGCTGTAACCGTGATGCGTGAACAGAAAGCCGCCGGACGATTCAGCCGACCTGCCTTGCCACTTCGCGCGCAGCCTGACATCGAGCGACACGCCGGCCAACGATGCGTGGACGGGCGGCTCCGCGACGAGCGGGGTGAGCGCGGGATACGTCGCGTGCATGGTGTGCCCGAGACGAGCGGCAAGCTGCAGGCCCGTGCCGTCGCTGCCGGTCTTCGGCACCGAGAGCCCGCCGGCCGCGAGCACGACGGCGCGCGCGTCAATCGCGCCGCCGCTCGTCTCGACGCGCCATCCATCGGACGACCGCTCGAGGCCGGTGACCGACGTGCTCCACTGGAACTGCACGCCGCCACGGCGTGCGAGCGCGACGAGGCCGTCGCGAACGTCCCGCGCGCGATGTGAGGCAGGAAAGACCTTCCCCGTTTCTTCGTCGAAGGTGAGCGGAATGCCCACGTCGCGCTCGAAGAACTCGCGTTGCGCGTCGAGCGGCCACGCGCGGAGCATGCGGCGCAGCAGATGCGGCGGTGAATCGGTCACGAACCGCTCCGGCTCCAGCGCGACGGGAAGGATGTTGCAGCGGCCGCCGCCGCTGATCAGGATCTTGCGCCCACCGTCGGCCGTTCGTTCGACAACGAGCACCGGGTCGCGGCCGGCGGCGAAGATCGCCGCCACGAGCCCGGCGGCGCCGGCGCCGACGACAACGATCATGGCTGTCCGGCCGGCGTCACTTCGCGAGCGGGCTCGGGCGCAACTGGAACTTCACGACCTTGCTCGACGTCCCCTTGCCGCCCTCCATGTGAAACGGCGTCCGCGTGCTGACGGAGGACCAGAGGCCCCGGCCCTTCCAGCCGCCTTTGGGATCGTCGATGCGGCCGTCGAGCCATTTCGTGTAATAGCCGAGCGGATACGGCACGCGCAGGACGATCCACTTCCCATCCTTCAGCACGAGCAGCGCCTCTGAGGCGTTGCCCGTGTTGATCGGCGTGCTCGCGCCGAGGCCGAGCGTGTCGAACTGATCGACCCAGGTGTAGTAGCTCGCTTCCGCGCTGCCGGCATCCGTCACGCCCTTCAATTGCGGCAGCGGCTCCTGATAGAGCGTCCATCCTTCCGGGCAATGCTGGCCCGTGGCAGCCGGCCCGTTGAGCGGTCCCTTGCACTTGCGCCGATCGAAGCTGGCCAGGTGGCCGCTGGCGAGCGCGATCCACGCCACGCCGTTGCGATCGATGTCGGCGCCGCGCGGCGAGAACCCTTGCACGGCTGCTTTCGGGTTGTCGTACGGCGGCTCGTAGACTTCCGCCAGAGCGGTGGCCGGCGGATTCGCGCCCGGATTCAGCCGCACGATCGCGCCGGGGAATCCGAGCACCGTGCCCCAGACCGACCCGTCCGGCGCAGGCGCAACCGAGTAGAAGCCGCCGGCCAAGCGCTTGTCTTTCAGGGGATCGACGGGATCGTTGGGCCCCACGAATTCGTCGCGCGTGCCGTTGCCGTTCGTGTCGAGGATCAGCGCCGTCCACCCCTGCGACGCTTCCTCGTCGCCCGTCTCGTCGAACATCTTCGTGTTCAGCCAGCCGACGACCCCGGCGCCGCCGCTCGTCCACAGCGTGTGGTTCGCATCTTCGGCAAACATCAGGTGATGGGTGCCGAAGCACGTGCCGATATGCGTCAGCTTCTGCGTCTTCGGGTCGTACACCTGGAGATGACGGCCGGCGCGCGCGAGCGGCGTGAGCTTCGCCGACGGATGCGTCGATCCTTCCCTGCAGAACGCGGGGTTGTCCGCGGGGCGAACTGCCGACGTGATCCAGACGCGTCCTTTGTGGTCGAACATCGGGTTGTGCACGTTGTTGCGGCTCGTCCAGATCACCTCCGTTCCCCAGTACGGCGACGGCTGCAGCATGTTGGGTGAGGTCGGCGGCGTCTTCGGATCGCGCACCGTCAGTTTGACCTGGCTCGCCGTGTGCCTGACCGGGTCGAGCACCGGCAGGTAGTCGGCACTGGCCTCGAGCGCGCCGTAGATCAATCCGTCCGCATTGAGCGTCGGGTTCCTGCGGTCCGTCGACACTTCGTCGTGCAGGTAAACCTTCGGATCCGCCCAGTCCCACTGGGTGATGACGACGTTGCGTTCGACGCCCTGCGGTCGCGGTGGCGGGGGTGGCAGCTCGCCGGCCGCGATCCGATCCGTCCAGTCGGCGAACATCGCCAGCGCGCGATCGCGTCCGAGCTGGCTGAGACCCGCCATCATGTTGCCTCCGGCTTGACCCGATTGCAGCCGCCGCTCCCAAGCCGCGATCGACGATGGGAACGATCCAAGCTCCTTCGGGATCTCACGCGTCGCCTTCGCGCCGAGGCCGTGGCACGCGGTGCATCCGCCGGACTTCAGTTGTCGTAGCCACTGCGCCTGGCTGCGCATTCCGGGCGCAATGCCGTTTCCGCCCGGCCCAGTCCCGGGAAACTCGCTCTTCTCCGGCACGCGCATGAGCGAAAACCAGTAGCCGCTCGGGTAGTACTGCGCCGCCCTGCGCGCATCCGGCGCCGCGATCGCCGTGAGAGCCAGTTGCGCGCCGGGCGCACTCCGGATCTTCTCGGAATCGACGAGTCCGTAGCCGCGAACCCAGACGCTGTAGCTCGCCTTCGGGAGATCGGGGATGACATAACGGCCCTGATCGTCGGTCACGACGATGCGGACGAACTTCGTGGGCAGGTCCGTCGTCTCTGCGATGACCCAGACGCCGGCTTCAGGCCCCTTCGGTCCACGCACGATGCCGCCGATGTCGTCTCTGTCGATCGGGACAGCGACGTCGGCTCCGCGCTGCAACGCCCTGCCGGAGACTGACACTGCGAGCACGATGATGCCGAACACAGTCGTCAGATGGCGAATTTGCGGCGATCTCATGAGCGTATTCCTTTCGTGCCGTTACCTGACGACGGTGTTCCAGCGCACCTTGTAGAAGTGTTCTCCGGGCACATGGAGCGTACCGGCCGGCTTCAGGAAGTGAATCCGTTCGGCCCACCAGTCCTTGCCCTCGGCCTGTACGTAGGTAATCTGGCCCGTTCGCGGATGATGGCTGATGCCCTTCACCTTCGCCTGGTCACCCAGCTCCGGGTGCGGACGAATGGTCCTCGTCTCGCGGTCCAGCAGCCAGCAGTGGTTCGTCGTCGACAGTGCAATCAGCGTGCGATCCACGACCGAGAAATCGTGGCCGCCGCCCTCGGGCAACTGAATCGAGCCGGCGCGGTGAAGCTTCGGCGTCGCCGTCTTCCAGTCGCGCAGCTCGAAGACGCGGATGTCCTTGTCGGCGAGCGCCCACAGCACCTGCCGCTGCTCGTCCCAGACGACGCCGTGGCCCCACGGCAGCTCCTCGCTCCAGAGCTCCTGATCAGGCTTCGTGACGTCGAACACGATGAGCCGATCGCCCTTCAGCGTGGGATGGTGCGATGCCGCCACGGCCACCCTGCCGCCAGGCAGCAGATCCGCCGAATGCGCGTTCGGCGCGCGGCCGTGGAACACCACGCGATCCTTCTCGCGATCGACCAGCGCCACCGCTCCGTCCGACGACGTGATCAGGATGCGTGCGCCGCCATCGAACGGCTTGCATTCGTCGGTGTGGTTGAACAGCTTCTCGAAGTCGTCCAAAACGTCGGCGCGATCCTTCGCGCGCCACGTCCACACGCGCTCAGGCTTGCTGTTCGTGCCCGGGTCGAACCGCAGGATGTACACCTCGTCCCAGCCGCAGACGACGAGTTCCAGCGGCTCCTGCGCGCGGAACGACGCGACGAGCGCGAGCAGCAGTGCGAGACAGAGGGCGATCGGCACGCCGTTAAGTCTCCACCACGGCCCGTTTCTGCACGACGTCCGTCTGCAACATGGCGTCGGCAGCCGGCACATACGTCGTCGGCAGCCCGAGCTCCTGCCGGACGATGTTGCAGCCCTGCGCGATCGAGGTCGCCTTGTAGAACGCGATCTCGCGGTTGCAGCCCTGGCGCCCGAAGCCGCAGTCGCTCGACACGGCCAACTGCTCCACCGGGATGTGCTTCAGCGCCTTGCGAATCTCGCCGGCCACGTCGTCGGCCCGGTCCGCCTGCAGCACGCGGTGGCTGACCGCGCCGATGCAGATTTTCTTCTTCAGGTCGTTGCGGAACGGCGCGAACAGCTCGATGTCGCGCTGGTTGCGATCCTTCATCTCCAGCGTCCAGACATCGCCGCGGCAACGCTCCAGATAGATCTCGATCGAGTTCGCGTAGCTCGTGTCCTCCATCACGCGCTGCATGTTGGGATTGCCCCAGCACGTGTGAATCCACAGCTCCACATCGTCCAGCCCCTGGACCTCGCGGTTGAAGGCTTCGATGAGGAACTTCACTTCTTCGTGGTCCTTCCCGAACGTGTTGGCCATGAAGTGGAACGTTGGCTCCTCGATCTGGATCAGGCGGCACCCGGCGTCGCGCAGGGCCAGCAGCTCCGTGTTCATGGCGACGGCCATGTCCCAGATCACCTCGCGCTTGTCCTTGTATTTCGGCGTGTGGATGTCGAGGAAGAGCGCCATCACCTGCGAGCAGCAGGTCCCGAACCGCACGGGCTTGCGCGTCTTCGCCTGCGCGATGCGCCAGATCTTCGGATAATCGAGCGGCTGGTGCTCGATCTTGCCGACGACGTGCGGCCAGCGCCAGCCGGTGTAGATCTCGTTCAGCAGCGTGCCGGGCGGGTAGTGGAGCCACGGCGCGCGCGTCTCCTCGGGCTGCAGGTAGTCCCCCTCGAAGCCCGCCCACCGCTGCAGCGGATAGTGATGCCAGGCGCGGCCAGCCATGTCCTCGTCGCAGTGGAAGTCCGCGTGCGTGAGCAGGTCGAGACCCGCGCGCTCCTGGTCGCTGATCACGGTGGCCAGCGCGTCCTGGAACTTCTCGCGGAAGTGCACATCCATCATGCAGGTGTCGAGCGGTCTGCCCCACATGCTGACGTCGAACCAGCGCGGACGCGGCCAGGACCCGGTGACTGTGGAAGGCAGCACGATATCGGCGGTGGCGGTAAACATGAGTCACCTCGGCGTATTGATGCCGTAAGACTTCATCACGATCGGGGGGTTTTCACAACGGGTGCGATTACCGGGTGAGCTCGATGCGATCGATATCCAGGGTGGAAGGGGTCGTGGCGCGGAAGGGGATGTAGGCGTAGCGCACCGCCACGGGCGGCGAGCAGCAGTTCATCACCGGTTTGAGGTCGAGGTCCTGCCAGTCGCCGGGCGACACCATCGCCAGTACCGACGCCTGCGCGAAGGGGGCCGGAGGATTGACGATCTCGAACGTCAGCTCCACGTACTCTGTCGGAAGGAACTGAGGATGCCGCGCGGCATCGCGCTGCAGGCGGGCGCGGATGCGCGCTCCGGCGATCTCCACGGCCGGCGGATCGAGATCGGGACCACGCAGGAGGGTGGTTCCGAACTCGAGCTTCACACGGATGAATGCCGCGCGTCCGTCGCCTTCGACGGCGATCGGCCCGCGCGTGGCGGCGTTCGCCACCCAGTCGAGCAGTTCCTCTCGTGAATCCCAGACCAGTGGCTGTTCAGTCACGACGCGCCCGGGTGCGGTCGGCCCGGGGATGATGTACGACTCCGGCCGCTCGCCGCACGCGGCGCCGAGCAGCATCGCGGCAGCCGCCGCGACCCTCGCCGATGTCATCGCCTGCGGCCTCCCTGCCATGCGATGCCAACGGTCGCTCGCGGCGCGGGGATGTGCCCACCGACCGGCATCATCCCCTGAACGTCCCATCGCAGCACGACGCGGTTCGAGAGCACGCGTTCCGCCCCGATGCCGCCATGGAGCACCGGCGGACCCGACACTCGCAGTCGGCGGTATCCGGGGTACACAATCACCGATCGGTCGAGGCGCGGCTCACGGACTTCGGGAATGAACGAGTACTCGATCGCCGTGGTCAGGCCGTAGGTGACATGCTTCTGCCAGGTGCGCCGGCTTCCCCACCGCTGCCGCACCTGCGCCTGGACCAGCACGTACTTCTCGTCGCTCTCGGCGATTGGGATCCAGGGAAGGAACTCCGCTGTCGCTTCGAACGCGAAACGCGGGTGCACCGGAACGCTCAGGAGGGCGCCGGCGATCGGGAAGAAGATGATGGCGCCGGCCGTCACGCCGAGTTGAACGCGCGGCAGCCTCTCGGCATCTGTCGAGGTCTGCGCGGATGCCGCCGCGCTGACGAGCAGAACGACGGCGACTGAGATAGAGGTGTGAAGCCGGCGGTATGCCCCCATACCGCCAACTGCGTAATCAGCCGCGAAGGCGGCTCACGAGTCGGTACCGCGCAGCTTCGGAAACTCGGTGATGCGGATGTTGGTGCAGCCGTACGGAATCAACGTGATCTCCTCGATGGGTTGATCCGTCACGCGCCGGCCGGGATCACTCCACGCGGTGTCGGCCAGCGAAAGCTCCCCCGCCCAGCCGCGCACGATCTTCCAGTTCGGGAGCTGGCGGCCGCGCGCGTGCGCGACGACCCCGGCTCCCTCGGGCGAGAACGGACGGTCGCCGATCGGCCGCTCCTCGAAGCGCAGGCTGTCCGCCGGGCGCTTCTCGTCGACGATCAGACCGTAATTCCACGGCGTCGTCGGCTTCACCTCGTAATCCGCGTGCGGCGGCTCGCGATGCGGCTTGTCGGCGTTCACGCGCGTCCACTGCTCGCCGATCTTCAGCGAATAGACGAGCGGCCCGCGTTCCACCGCTACGGCGTCGTTGTAGCGAACGGTGACGACCGGGCGCATGGGAAAGCGCAGCGTCAGCTCGGTCGTCCCTTTCCACTCGCGCTCGACGCGATGCAGCGTGCCAGCGCCCATCCGCTGCTCTGGACCGGATGCCGCGCGCACGGTCGCGCCCTCGGCCCATGCCGGCACGCGCAGCAGCAGCGGGAAGCGCGTGGCGCGCGAGGTCTTGACGGCCACCTTGATCGTGTCGCGGAACGGATAGTCGGTGTCGACCGTGACGTTGACGTCCGCGTCGCGCAGCCGCGTGTCCACCCTGCACGGCGCCCACGCGGCCGCCGCCAGCCCGTCGTCGGGCGTCTTCATCCAGAGATGCGCGGTGAACTTCGGCCAGCCCTGATGCATGTTCGAGGTGCAGCAGCCGTAGTTCGGCTCGAGGCCGTACAGATTCGATTCCGGCCCGTTCGACGACCAGTTGTGATCGGGATTGATCGTGCACTGCACCTGGTTGACCTGCTGGTCGTACTGGTGCGACCACATGTCGGGCGCGAACGTCGCCGGCAGCGCGTTGAACGCGACGCGCTCGAGGCGGTCGGCGAAGAACGGGTCGCCGAAGACAGAGAAGAGATGCTCGAGCGAGTACATGAACTCGACAACCGCGCAGAGCTCCGTCCCCTGGAGCGGATTCTTCCCGGCGAGGCATTCGTCGCCGCTGAACATGCCGGTGACCTGGCCGTGATAGCGGTCGAGGATGTCGATCATCTCTCTCGCGAACGCGCGATCTTCTGCGCGCCGATCGAGACGCCAGCTGAGAGCCGCCGCCTTCGGCGCCATGCCGGTGTTGACCACGTGCTTGGTCCACTTCCAGAGGCCGCGGCGCGGCGTCGGCACCTTGATGTCGTCGGTGCGGAACAGCGCCGCGAAGTCAACGCCCTGCGTTCGCAGCTTGCGCGCGAGCTCGAGCAGCCACGGCTCGCTCGTGCGCTCGTAGGCGTAGAAGATCGGGACAAGCCCTTCGTACCACCGGAACTTGCCCCAGGCGTAGAGCGGCGTGCGATCGAGCCCCGCCGCCATCGCCCGCAGGCTTTTCATCACGGCGTCGAGGACGCGCGCGTCGCCGGTCGCCTCGTGATACTGGGTGAGGACCTTGTTCGCCAGCAGGATCGCCCACATGTCGTAGCGCGTCGTGACGGCATCGAGTGGATACGGCGCGTACCAGCCGTCGCTGCGCTGGTTCTTGACGATGTGATCGACGTAGCGGGTGATACGCGTCTTCAGCGGCTGGTCGTCGAGCAGCCAGGCGAGCGGGATCGCGCCGTCGAGCCAGTACGGCGCGCGCTCCCAGCCTTCGGCGGTGCCGCCGAACCACTTGCTCTGCGCGACGTCAGGCCAGAACGTGTCCAGGTTGCCGCTCAAGCCGTCGGCCTGGATGCGGAGCTGCCGCGCCAGCCAGCCGGCCGGCCGGATCGCGCCGAGCGGCAGCGGACGGAACGCGGGATCTGCCAGACCAGAACTCTTCTGCGCGGTTGCACGCTGCTGCTCCGCGTTCAGCGTCACAGCCGTGGCCGCGACGCCGGCGGTGACATTGGCGAGGAATTCTCGGCGATCGATACCGGACATGGGCACCTCGATAGGTAGATGCGCAGATGTTATCGCAACGCCACGCGGTCACAGGAGCACGGGAGAAGGGGAGAAACTCTTTTCGGGAAAGATCGCTGCGGCCGGCGCGCTACTCGTGGCGCAGGGCGGCGGCCGGATCGACGCGGAAGCTGCGAAGCGCCGGGACGAGCGCGGCGATGAACGCCGCACAGAAGAACAGTCCGATGGCGGCGCTGAAGGTCGCCGGATCGGTGGCTTGTACGCCGAAGAGAAACGCGGCCAGCAGCCGGCTGCCGGCGAGAGCGCCGGCCACGCCAGCCACGATACCCAGGACGGCGGGAACCAACGCTTCACGGAGCATCAGCGACACGATGCGTGAGTAGGTCGCGCCGAACGCTACTCTCAAGCCGATCTCGCGATGGCGTTGCGCGACGGTGTACGACACCAGCCCGAAGATCCCGATCAGCGCCAGGAACGTTGCCGTGCCGGCAAAGACCAGTAGCACGGCCGTGCGGAAGCGCTCCGACGCGAGCAGCTTCCATCGCACCTGCGCCATCGTCAGGACTTCCACCCGAACGTCCTTCTCGAGATTCAGGAGGATCGCCTTCGACCGGTCCGGTATCGCTCCCGCGCCTGGCTTCGTCCGAAGCATGATTGCGGCCCCCTGAGCCAGCTCGCGTTGCTGCAGCACGGAGGTATACATTTGAAGCGACACTTCGTCGTTCAGGCGCGTGAGCTTGAAGTCGGGCACAATGCCGACCACTCTCATGCGCCCCATGCCCCCGAGTCGTTTACCCAGCGGATCCTCGCCGGGCCAGAGCGCAGCGGCCGCCGCGCGATTGAGAACGACGACGCGTTCCGTCCCGGCGGTATCGGAGTCGAGAATCGGCCGGCCGGAGACGATCGGAATGCCCAGGGTGTTGAAGTAGCCGCCGCCGACGGCGCGGTGACTGAGGGTGAAGCCGCGGCCACGACCTGCGGGCTCGCCTGCCGGAACGATGCCGCCGCGGCCGTGATCCCCGCCGGTGAGCGGTCCGCCGTCATTCACGACCAGGGCGGCGCTCTCAACGTCCGTCAGCTCGCGGACGTGTTGCAGGGCGGATAACCAGAACTCGATGTCGGTGGGCGCGCGGTATCGCATGGGGAGCGTGCCGCGGACGACCCACAAGTCGCGCTCGCGCATGCCGGCGTCCTCGGACATGAGCCGGCCGAAGCTGTTGACCAGGAGGCCGGCGCCGACGAGGAGGACGAGCGCTGCCGCCGTCTCGAATGCGATCAGGCCGCGTTGCATCCGGGCACGCCGGTGGCTCAGCGTCGCACCGCCCCCGCCTTCGTTCACGCGCTGCATCAACCCCGGTTGGATCGAGCGAAGAGCCGGGATGACACCGATCGTCACGCCGACGAGCGCCGACACGAGCGCGGCAAAGACCCAGACGGCGCCGTCAATGGCAATCTGGTCCGCGCGCGGGAAGCCTGCTGGGAGCGCGGACGTGACCAGATCGACCGCCGTGGACGCGACCAGCAGACCGCCGGCGCCGCCCACGACGCCGAGGAGCAGGCTCTCGACGAGCAACTGCCGAACCAGGCGCCACCGGCTCGCGCCAAGCGCGGCTCGCATGGCCAGCTCCCGCTCGCGGCCGGCGTTGCGCACCAGTTGCAGGCTCACGAGATTGGCCACGCCGATGAGCAGCACGCACGTCACCGCGCCGAAGAACACCCAGAGGACGCGCTGGCTGTCGCCCACGATTTCATCGAGGAGCAGCCTGGCGTCGACGTGGCGTTTGGCGCCGCTGTTCGCATCCGTAAGCGGCCCCCGCGCGGTGATCTCCGCGTTGACGGCGCTGATGGGTCGACCCGGCTTCAACCTCGCCAGCACTGTCAAAGAAGGACTGGGCGCCGCCCGCTCGCTGACGCGGATCGCGTGCCACACGATGGGAAACGGTCTGATGTTGCCAGGCACATCTGAGCCCGGTGCGGCGACGCCGACGACAGTGACCGTTCGGCCCGGTCTGAACTCGAAGCTCTTGCCCAGCACGTCGGGCGTGCCGCCAAACCGCGTCAGCCACAGGTCGTGACCAATGACCGCCGCATCCGGGTTCGCATCCATGGCATCGTCGGGCGCGAGCGGACGGCCGAGCACGACCTTGAGACCGAGGAGCGGGAACAACTCCGGTGTAATCCGCATGTCCTGAACGAGCAGCGGGCGGTCGGAATTCTGGTCGAGCACGCCGGCGTAGCCAAGGCGGTAGAGTCCCCAGGCCTCGACGCTCGCGAGCTGGTCGTGGAGCCGTTCAGCATCGCGATAGTTCATCGTGGTCCCGCCGCGCGGATCGTGGGCCCGCACGATCACGAGCCGGTTGGATGCCGGGTACGGCAGCGGCCGGAGCAGCACGGCGTTGACGAGCGTGAACACCGCCGTCGTGCCACCGACGATCAGAACGATCGTGGCAATCGCGGTCGCGGTGAACGACCGCTGCCGGGCAAGCACGCGAATGGCGTAGCGGACATCCTGGAGGAGGCGCTCGACCGGGCCCCAAGTCCAGACTTCACGCGCATCTTCCTTCGTCAGGGTGAGGTTGCCGAGCGAGCGCCGGGCCGCCCGACGTGCGTCATCGGCCGGCAGGCCAGCCGCCATCTGCTCTTCAGCCTCGGCCTCGATGTGAAACTGCAGTTCGGCATCGAGCTCGGCCTCCCGCGCTTCTCGGCGCCAGACGTTCCTCAGCCGGTAGAGCAGCCAGCGTACTTGGGACATGGTCTCACTCCGATGGCAGCAGGACCCGATTCATCGCCAGAACGAACTGTTCCCAACGCGATTGCTCCGCCGTCAGGTGTCGTTTGCCCGCCGGCGTGAGCTGGTAGTACTTCGCCCGTTTTCCTTTGTCGGACAACCGCCACTCCGGTCGAACCAGTCCCTGCGCCTCGAGCCGCTGAAGAGCGGGGTAGAGCGAGCCTGTTTCGATCCGCAGAGTCTCCGACGAGCTCTGAATGTGCTTGGCGATGGCGTGGCCGTGGGCGGGGCCGTAGATCAACGTGCGGAGGATGAGCAGTTCGAGCGTCCCCTGAATGAACTGTGTCTGCGCGTCCTTCATTGTGGAGACAGCCTACTCTATATTGTGGAGACTGTCTACATAATTTTTATTCGCTCCGAAAAGACACAAGTTGCTCCGTTTCCCCCTTCTCCTGTTACCCCTGCCGCGCCGCGCAGTAGAATGTCGGCCGCGGAGCCGCACCATGCGCCTGGCCATTCGCCCGATCGCCATCCTGGCACTCGCCGTCCTCGTCGCGCCGCGCGGCAGTGCCGCGCCCGCGCAACGCGGCGAGCGGCCGCCGAACTTCGTCATCATCTACGCCGACGATCTCGGCTACGCCGACATCGGCAGCTTCAGCACCGAGAAGGGCGCGCGGCGGCCGCACACACCACGCCTCGACGCGCTCGCGAAGGACGGCGTGCGGCTGACGCACTTCTACGTCGCGCAGGCGGTGTGCTCCGCGTCGCGCGCGGCGCTCCTGACCGGCTCGTACTCGAACCGCGTCGGCATCGCCGGCGCGCTGAACCACACCGCGAAACACGGCATCAACGCCGACGAGATGACGATCGCCGAAGTCCTGAAGCCGCGCGGCTACCGGAGCGCGATCTTCGGCAAGTGGCACCTGGGCCATCACGAGCCCTTCCTGCCGCTGCAGCACGGCTTCGACGAGTACCTCGGTCTGCCCTACTCCAACGACATGTGGCCGCGCCATCCCGAGCGGCCGAACTTCTTCCCCGATCTGCCGCTCATCGACGGCAATGCCGTCGCGAAGCTCGACCCCGACCAGTCGCTGCTGACGGCGATGTACACCGAGCGCGCCGTGCAGTTCATCGAGAAGCACCGCGACACGCCGTTCTTCCTCTATGTCGCGCACTCGATGCCGCACGTGCCGATCTTCGCGTCGGAGAAATTCAAAGGACGCACGGGTCAGGGCCTCTACGCGGACGTCATCGCTGAAATCGACTGGTCCGTCGGGCAGATCGTCGACGCCGTGAGGCGCGCCGGCCGCGACAACGACACGCTCGTGATCTTCACCTCCGATAACGGCCCGTGGCTCTCGTACGGCAATCACGCCGGATCTCGCGGCGGGTTCCGCGAGGGCAAGGGGACGACGTTCGAGGGCGGCGTGCGGGTGCCGTTCGTCGCGCGGTGGCCGCGGAAACTGCCGAAGGGCGCCGTCGGCCACCAGCCGGCCATGACGATCGATCTGCTGCCGACGCTGGCGAAGCTCGCCGGCGCCGAGCTTCCGGCCGGCCGGGCCATCGACGGCGTCGATGTGTGGCCCGTGCTCACCGATCCGAGACGCGCCGCCGCACCGCACGACGCGCTCTATTTCTACTGGGGCCGCGAGCTGCACGCGATCCGCAGCGGCCAGTGGAAGCTGCACCTGCCGCATCCCTATCAGTCGCTCGTGACCAGCGGGCGCGACGGCGCGCCTGGCAAGTACATGAAGCGTCAGATCGATTTGTCGCTCTTCGATCTCGAAGCGGACCCGGCTGAATCCACCGACCTCGCCGCTCGCCATCCTGAGGTCGTCAAGCGGCTGCTGGAAGTCGCGGAGCGCGCGCGTGACGATCTCGGCGACTCGCTGACGGGCCGCTCGGGCAGGAACGTCCGGCCCGCCGGGTCGGTGAGGTAGCACATCGCACACGCCTGACAATTTGTCAGCGCGCTTTCCGCTTGAATATGTGCGGGTCCCGGGTTATAGTTGAGCTAACCCCGCACACGCAACTCCGCGATCCCCGCCGCTGCTGGCGTCAGCAACACGCCGGATACCCAACGAATGTCCGCCAACGACTTCGTCGCGATCCTCGCTCACGAGCTCCGTCAGCCAATCCAGGCGGCCGCCGCCGCCCTTTCGGTGATGAAGACACCCGACCCGCAAACGCGCGAGAAAGCGCACGCCGTGCTCGACCGGCAGATCGGCCAGATGGCGCGCCTCGTCGAGGATCTGCTCAACGTCTCGCGAATCGTTCGCGGCGACGTGCCGCTCCGGCGCACCGTCGTCGACTTGCGCGATGTCGTCCGGCATTCGGTCGACACCGCGGCGCCAGCGATTCAGGCGCGGCAGCACGCGATCGAGGTGCGGCTGCCCGAGCGGCCCGTGCTCGTGCACGCCGACGCGCTGCGCCTGCAGCAGGTGATCGTCAACGTCCTGTCGAACGCCGCCAAGTACACGCCGCCGTCGGGACGGATTGCTGTCGAGGTGGCGTCGACAGCGGCGCGGGCGATCGTGCGCGTGAAGGACAACGGCATCGGCATTCCGCGCCAGGCGCTCAACCGCATCTTCGACGTGTTCACGCGACTCGACGGCTCCGGCGACGGCGGCTTCGGCATCGGCCTCGCCGTCGCGCGAACGCTGCTCGAGCACCACGGCGGCACGATCGAGGCGCGCAGCGCCGGAAGCGGGCGCGGCAGCGAGTTCGTGCTGCGTCTTCCGGCGGTGCGCCGCACCCGGCGCCCGCGCGACTGATCTGCTAGAATCCGCCCCTCGCATCGCGCACCGGGGGAAACGTGCGCTCGCGTTCGAAGGGACACACCATGCAGGTAGCCAGACGGATTCTGATTGCGGCCGCTCTGCTCATCATCGCAGCCGCCACCACCGGTGCACAAACCATCACCGGCACCATCACCGGCATCGTCAAGGACACGAGCGGCGCCGTCGTGCCGGGCGCGACGATCACGATGACGCAGGTGGACACCGGCCGTCAGCAGACGGCGGTGACCGATACCGAAGGGCGTTACGCGTCGGGGCCGCTGCCACTCGGCAACTACAGGATCGAGGCGGGCATCTCCGGATTCAAGAGCGCGGTTCGAACCGGCGTGACGCTGACGGTCGACGAGGTTGCGCGCGTCGACTTCACGCTGGAGGTCGGCACCGTGCAGGAGAGCGTCGAGGTGAAGGCGGAAGCCTCGCTCGTCGATCCGAACACCTCTGCGATCGGCAAGCTGGTGGACAACCGTCGCATCGCGGAGCTGCCGCTCAACACGCGGAACGTGTACTCGCTGATCTTCCTGACCCCGGGCGTCGGCGGCACGATCGGCAACGCCTACGGCGACGTGCGCTACACGATCAACGGCGCGCGGCCGCGCAGCAGCGACACCCTCGTCGACGGCGTCACGGCGACGTTCCCGACCGTGACGGGCGGCGTCGGCATGTCGGTGTTCCCGTCGGTCGACGCGATCCAGGAGTTCAAGGTCCTCGGCGCCACCTACCCCGCGGAATTCGGCCGCAGCCTCGGCAGCGTCGTCAACGTCGTGTACCGGTCGGGGTCGAACGAGTTGCGCGGCAGCGCCTACGAGTTCCTGCGCGACTCGGCGCTCGACTCCCGCAACTTCTTCCAGAAGCGCCGCGGCGAGAAGCTCGGGGATTTCTCGCGGCACCAGTTCGGCGGCGCCGCGGGCGGCCCGCTGCAGGTCGGCAAGATGTTCTACCTGGTGTCGTTCGAGGGGCTGCGCGAGGAAGCGTTCTCGTCGCGGACCATCAGCGTGCCGACGGAGCTCGAGCGGCAGGGGGATTTCTCGCGCAGCTTCGCGTCCAACGGCCAGTTGATTCGCGTCTACAACCCGTTCACCACGCGTGCCAACCCGAGCGGATCCGGCTTCATCCGCGATCAGTTCGCGGACAACAAGATCCCGAGCCACCTGCTCGACCCGGTCGCGCTGAACGTCATGAAGTTCTATCCGCTGCCCAACCAGCCGGGCGATCCCGTCACCGGGCGCAACAACTACGTCGCAAGCGGCACGCGGAACCTGAACACGAACAACACGGACGTGCGCGTGGACCGCAACCTCGGCGCGAACGGCCGCGCCTTCGCGCGCTATTCGCACCGCTACGTCGAGGACGTGCCGCTCCAGTCGTTCCCCGGCGATCTGGCGATCGCGGAGGGACGGGTGATCGAGGAGAACCGCGTTCACAACTTCGTGACGGAGTACAACCACACGCTCGGCGGCTCGACGCTGCTGACGGCGCGCCTCGGCTTCGCCCGGACGCTGTTCGTCTACAACAACCAGGGGCTCGGCTTCAAACCGTCGTCGCTCGGGCTGCCGGGCTCCATCGATACCGCGGTGGATCGGCAGATGTTCCCCGCGTTCAGCGCGAGCCAGTACGTGTCGCTCGGGGGCAACGATCACCGCTACAACGCGTTCATGAGCTATCCGCTCGCCGTCTCCCTGACGAAGACGAGCCCGCGGCACACGCTGAAGAGTGGCGTCGACACCCGCCTGATTCGCGTGAACGTGTGGGAGGCGCGCGCCGCCGGATCGTTCAGTTTCTCGCAGGGAATGACGCAGGGGCCGAACCCCAACACCGCGAGCAGCACGGCCGGCAACGGCTTCGCGTCGCTCCTGCTCGGCGCCGGCAGCGGCGGCACGCTGATCCAGAACTGGAAGAACGTCGCGTCGCAGAACCTCTATTTCGCCGGCTACGTCCAGGACGACTGGCGCGTCAGTGAAAAGCTCACGCTGAACCTCGGGTTGCGCTACGACCTCGAGACGCCGCGCACGGAGCGATTCGACCGCATGAACTACTTCGATCCGAATGCCGCGTCGCCGCTCGCGTCGCGCGTGCCGCAGTATCCGAATCTGAAGGGCGGGCTCGTGTTCGTCGGCGTGGACGGCCAGCCTCGCACGCAGTTCGAGACCGACGCGAACAACATCGCGCCGCGGCTCGGCGGCGCGTATCAACTGAACGCCAAGACGGTACTGCGCGCCGGCTATTCGCACGTCTACGGGCCGTCGTACCAGCAGGCGAACGGCACCGTCGGTCCGTTCGGGTTCCGCACGGAAAACGTGTGGGTCGCATCGCTCGACGGCATCACGCCGTTCCGGCTGCTGCGCAATCCGTATCCGGATGGCTTCCGGCCCTCACCCGGCGCCGCCGAAGGCCTGCTGACCGGCGTCGGCGGACCGCTTCAGGCACCGCTGCGCACCGGCAGCAAGACGCCATGGAACCGGCAGTGGAACGTGACCGTCCAGCGCGAGCTGCCGTGGCGCACCGCCGTCGAAATCGCCTACGTCGGCACCCAAGGTCACAACCTGGCGACGAATAGCGAGTCCGGCCTGGATCTGAATCAGCTCGACCCGCAATACATGGCGCTGGGCTCGCAGCTCAATCAGCTCGTCCCGAACCCGTTCTTCGGCATCGTCAACAGCGGCGTGCTGGTGTCATCGCAGATCAGCCGCGCGCAGTCGCTGCGGCCGTACCCACAATTCACCAGCATCGTCCCGCTGCAGAACACCGGCGCGACGTCGCTCTACCACGCGCTCCAGATCAGCGTGAACCGGCGCATGCACGGCGGCCTGATGCTGGCCGGGTCGTACGCGTATTCACGCGCGAAAGAGGAAGGCGAGTCGCATCAGAACAGCTACGACATCAAGGCGAGCCGCTCGGTGGCGTCGTACGACATCCCGCACCGCTTCGTCGTCAGCGCGCTGTACGAGATCCCGGTCGGGCGCGGCCGCAAGTTCTGGAGTTCGGCGCCGGCGGTCGTCGACGGCGTGCTGGGCGGCTGGCAGATCAACGGCGTCGTGACGCTGCAGAGCGGCACGCCGCTCACGGTCAGCGCGAACAACACCGCGGGACTGCTCAACCCGGTGACGCGCGCGAACTGGAACGGCCAGGACCCGCGGCTCGACACGAAGCGCGAGGATCGCCTGCAGAAGTGGTTCGATACGTCGAAGTTCAGCCAGCCGGCGGCGTTTACGTTCGGCAACGCCGGCGCGACGTTCCCGCTGCTGCGGAGCGACAGCGTACGCAACCTCGATCTGTCGCTCTTCAAGCACTTCGCCGTCGCCGGCCGCGTCCGGCTGCAGGCGCGCATCGAGGCGTTCAACGCGCTGAACTACGTGCAGTTCGGCAGCCCGAACATGAGTGTCACTTCGAGCTCGTTCGGCGTGGTGTCGGGCCAGGCGAACGGCGCGCGGCAGTTGCAGTTCGGGATCAAGGCGCTGTGGTGACGGAAACTCCCGCCGGCCGCCGGTAGCGCCAGGCCTTCAGGCCTGCCAACGGCCGGCGGGCAGCCCTGAAGGGCTGCACTACGGCAATCTCGCGGTGCGCTACTGCCTTGACAGCTGCGACACCCAGTTCGTGACGACAACGATTTCGCGGGGGGCGCGGTCGCGTGCGGCGAGCGCGTCCTCCTGCAGCACGATCACGCGGGAGTTGTCAGGCGCGACGTCGTAGCTGCGCCGCCGGAACACGTACGCCTGCGGTGCCTGGCCGGTGACGGGCAATCGCGCGTCGAACACCAGCTGCGGCGGACCGGCGCTGAACCGGCCCTTCGCGCTCACCGCCACGCGCACGATCTTGCCGCTGCTTCGGTAGAAGATCCACTGGCCATCCGACGACCACCGCGGATCCTCGCCGTCGTCGGGTGAAATCGTCCACCGCGCCGTGTCGACGTCCGGAAACGGCCGCACGTAGATCTCCCAGCGTCCCGAATCGTTCGACTGATACGCCACATAGCGGCCGTCGGGCGCGAGGACGGCATTCAGCTCCGAATGCTCGGTGTGGAGCAGCGGTCGATCCGTTCCGTCCTTCAGCGACAGCATTTTCAGATCGGCGTTCAGCCGCTCGCGGTCGATGGCCACTTCCATGAAGACGAGACCGTTGCCATCGGGCGTCCAGAATTGCGGAACGGACAGCGCTTTGCGATCGAGGACGCGCTCCGCGCGTCCGGTTCCGTCCGCCGCGGCGACGAACAGGTTGAGGCGGTTGACCTGCCAGCGCGCGAACGCGATGCGCTTGCCGTCCGGGCTCCAGGTCGGCACGCTGCTCGCTTCCCCACGCTCCGCCGCGACGAGGATAGACGTCCGCCGCCGCACGTCCCTGACCCAGATTTCAGAGACGTCACTCTCACCCGGCGTCGAATAGGCGAGCCGCTCTCCGTCGGGCGCGAGCGAGATGTCAGAGTAGGCACGCTCCTCGATCGGCAGCGGCTCGGTCCCTTTGCCCGGTCCGGCCCAGACCGGCCGCTCCAGCGGCAGCGACTTCTGCGGCAGATAGACGAGCATGTTGCCCGGTCCAAACGCGTAGTGCGCGACGCCGCCCGCGGAGTCCGTCTGCGGCTGCTCGGTGAGCTTCACCGGCTCGCCTGTCTTCCGCAGTGACCCCGGGTCGAACGGAATGGCCCAGAGTCCCGTGGGCCGTGTGAACACGAGGTAGCCGCCTGGCGAGTACCGCGCCGCCGTTGCCTCCAGGATCTCGGTCACCTTGCGATCGGTCAGCGATATTGCCGCAACCACGTCGGTCGTGCCGCGGTCGATGTGGAACAGGAGGTGGCGGCCTCCGGGCAGGAACTCGGGAAGCGAGTGGCGGAAATCCTCCGCTCCGAGCGTCGTGAGCGGCTCAGGGGTGCCGCCCGACGCGCGTACGCGCTGAATCCCGCCGCGGAGCGTTCCGAACGCGATGGTGTCCTCCGCGTTCCAGTGCGCGCCGCCGAGCATTGCGGCATCACAGATGACGATCGGCTCTCCGGTGCCGTCCAGCCGCATCTTCTTCAACTTGCCGCCCGATCCGAACGCGAGCCAGGCGCCGTCCGGCGAGAAGAACGGATTGCCGGCGCCGAGCGTGCCGGTCAACTGCACCGGTTTCAACTGGTCGATTGCGCGCCGGTAGAGATGCGAGGCCCCGTCGCGCATACCCGCGTAGACGACGGTCCGGCCGTCGGGCGAGAGCGCCACTTGCGATCCGAACGGAGGTGCCGCGAGCACGTCGCCCGGCGGCAGGACGAGAGAAGCGCGCGTCGTTTCCGGCGCGGCCGGATCGCCGTTGCCGAACCATAGCGCAGATCCCAGCGCACCAGCTGCCACCAGGACGACGCCAAGCGCGATTGGCAGTGCGTACGAACGAGGTGTCCGCGCTGCGGTCTCTGTCGGGCCACCGCCGGCAAGAATGTCAACGATCTCGATCCGCGCGTCGCCGATCGCCTGGAGGCGCTGCTTCGGATCGCGCGTGAGACAGCGGCGAAGCAGCGTACGCACGCGCGCAGGCGTCGACGCCGGCAGGGCGTCCCACCGCGGCTCGCCCCCGAGAATCGCCGCGATGTTCTCCGTCGCGTGATCGCCTGGAAACGCGAGCGAGCCGGTGAGCATCTCGTACAGCACGGCGCCGAAGGCCCAGATGTCGGCGCGGCGATCGACCGCTCGACCGGCGGCCTGTTCCGGCGCCATGTAGGCGGCCGTGCCGATGATGAGCCCGAGTGACGAGCGCTGCCCGGTTACGGTCGGCGAGTTCATCGCGTCTTCGCCCGTCGCACTCGGCGGCTCCAACGCCTTCGCGATGCCGAAGTCCAGCAGCTTCACAGTCCCGTCAGGGCGCACCTGGACGTTGGCGGGCTTGAGATCGCGGTGCACGATCCCCTGCTCGTGCGCCGCCTCGAGGCCCTCGGCGATTTGCCTCGCGATCTGCAGCGCCTCTTCGAGCGGCAGTGGGCCGCGCCGCAGGCGGCGCGCGAGATCCTCACCCGCCACGAGTTCCATCACGAGCGCGTGGATGCCGCTGCCACCGGCGACGTGCTCCTCGAGGCCGTGAATCTGCGCGATGTTCGGGTGATTCAGCGCGGCGAGAACCTGCGCCTCGCGGACGAAGCGTGCGAGCCGCTCGGGATCGGTGGCACAGAGCTCGGGAAGGACCTTGATCGCAACGTCGCGCTGCAGCCGCGTGTCGCGCGCGCGATAGACCTCGCCCATTCCACCGGCACCGAGCGGTTCGACGATGTCGTATGGACCGAGACGGGTAGAACGCTGAAGGGACACAGCCACAGTGCTTCTCCTCCGGAAGCACCTGCACCATGCCGTGGGGATGCGCCATTATACGGCCGGTTCCGGCGGGCTGTGGCAGAATGCACCCCGATGAAAGAGCCGCTCAGCCCGAAGGAACTCGCCGCGCTGGTGGATGCGGCCCACGCGCTCTCGCTCGAAATCGATCTGCCGCGTCTCCTCGATCGCGTGCTGCAGCGCGCCCAGACGCTGACCGGTTCGCAGAAGTCGAGCATCATGCTCTTCAACCCCGAGCGCGAGACGCTGTACTTCGCGGCGGCGACGGGCCCGGAGGCCGAACAGGTGCTGGCGCGGTTCGGCGAGCAGTCCGAGCAGCAGGTGCCGCTCCACGGGAGCAAAGCCGGTGAGGTCTTCCGTACCGGCAAGTCGGTCACGACCGCGCAACTTGCGCGCGACCCGGACCATTTCAAGGCGGTCGACAAACAGACGCGATCGCGCACCGAGTCGATGATCTGCGTGCCTCTCACCTGCGCGGGCGAGCGACTGGGCGTCGTCCAGTTGCTGAACAAGGGCCGGCCCTACACGGCACACGATCGTGTTCTGCTCGAGCGTTTCGCCGGCATCGCGTCCGTCGCCATTCGCAATGCCCGGACGATCCGCCGTCTGGTCGCACAGATGGGACTGTTCACGGCGCGGAAGGGCGAGGATGCCGACGCGTTGCTCGCAGAGCTCAACGAGCCGCCGCGCCGCGAACAGATGACGGTGCTCTTCGGCGACCTTCGTGGCTTCACGCAACTCGCGCAGATCTCCGAAAGTCCGGAGCACACGGGCAGACGGGCCACCGAGTTCCTCAGGCTCCTCGCTCGCAGCGCGTTGCGGCACGATGGCATCGTCAACAAGTTCATGGGCGACGGGATGCTCGCGCTCTTTCGCGGCGACGATCACGCGCGGCGCGGCGTGCAGTGCGCGCTGGACATCGTCGACGGCTTCCGCCAGGTGAAGGAGCACTGGGCGTCCCACATGAACGACGATCTCGACTTCCTCGACGTCGGGGTCGGCGTCGCCACGGGCGAAGTCACCGTCGGCACGTTCGAGATCGAAGCCGGCATCGCCGACTTCACCGTGATCGGCACGCCTGTGGTGCGCGCCGCCTACATGGAACAGCAGGCTCGCGGAGGCCATCGCGTCCTGGTGGACCGGCTGACGCATCTCTCCAGCGCCGGCCTGGCTACGGCGCGGGGTCCGAAGAAAATCGAGTTGAAAAAGGCCGGTCAGAGCCTCGGGCACCGGTTCGATCAATACGAGCTCATTCCAGCGTCATCGGCCGCTGCGGCCCGGCGTCCGGCGCGGACCGAGGACGCGCCCGCGGCACTGCCGCGAAAGCGCCACAGATCAACGGCGACCGTGTTCGTGAGCTACAGCCACAAGGATGCGAAATGGCTGCGCGACCTGAGACGGCACCTGAAACCGTACGTGCGCGATGGGCAGATGAACGTCTGGGATGACCGCCGCATCGCCGCGGGTTCTGCATGGCGCGAGCAGATCGAGAGCGCTCTGCACCAGGCAAGCATGGCGATTATGCTCGTGAGCTCGAATTTTCTCGAGTCGGACTTCATCGTCGATCACGAGCTCTCGCCGCTGCTCAAGCGGGCGAAACGCCAGGGTGTGAGAATCCTGTGGATTCCTGTCAGCGCGAGCGCGGTGCACACGACCGACCTGCCGAAGTACCAGGCCCTCGACCCGGAACGCCCGCTGGACCAGTTCGGACGCGGAGAGCGGGACGCGTTGTGGGTCCGGATCTGCAAGGACATCCACGCCCGCCTGATCGAGTCCTAGCGCCAGCCCTTCTCGATCATCGCGGCCGACCGCGTCGCCAGATGAAGTACACGGGAAGACCGGTCAGGACGATGCCGAGTCCGACGGCTGCGCGTGCCGGTTGCGCGTAGATCGTGTTTCCCACGATCAGCGCCGCTGCGAGTACGAAGAGCAACGGCACAAGCGGATACCCCGGCACGCGAAATGGCCGCGGTAGCTCCGGCTGCCTCCGGCGATACACGAAGATGCTCGCCGCACCCAGCGCGTAGAAGATCCAGGCGCTGAAGATGACGTAGGTGAGCAACTGCGTGAACGTGCCGGTGGCGGCGAAGACGATGGATACGGCGTTCATCGCCACGATCGCGGTCGCCGGGGTGCCGAAGCCCACGTGAACTTCGGAGAGCCGGCTGAAAAAGAGCCGATCGCGCGCCATCGCGTAGAACACGCGGGGCGTGGTCAGCGTGATCCCGTTGGCGGCGCTGAACATCGCGACCACGATCGGCAGCACCACCATCTTGGCAGCCAGCGGACCGAACTGAGCGGAAACCGCGTCGGCGGCCACGCGCTCGCTCGCGGCTGCGGCAGACGGACCGAGCGCACTGATGTACGCGGCATTCGCCAGACAGTAGAGCACCACCAGAATCACCGTGCCGGCCACGATGCCGCGCGGGAGGGTGCGCTGCGGGTCTATCGTTTCGCCCGCCGAGAACGTGACGAACGGCCAGCCTTCATACGCCCACAGCACGCCGATCATCGCCGTCAGCAGCGCCGAGACGAACCCGGCGTCGCGCGCGACGGCCGCACCGGGCTCGTCGAACAGATGGTCTCCCGCCAGCAGCAGCAGGACCGCCATGAGCAGCAGCATGCCGGCTTTGAAGAACGTCGTCCAATTCTGTACGTTCGCGCTGTGACGGGTGCCGCGCACGTTGATGACGGTGACCGTGACGATCATGGCGATCGATATCAATCGCGCGGACAGAGGACCGAACCTAGCCAGCTCGCCCAGAAACGTGGCAAAGGCGACGGCGAGAGCGGCGACCGAGCCGCTGCCGATCACGAAAAAGAGGCTCCACCCGTACAGGAATGCCGCAAGGGGTCCGAAGCTGTCTCTCAAGTAAATGTAGATGCCGCCCGCTTCCGGCTGCATCGCGCTGAGCTCGCCGAACGTCAGAGCGCCGAGCAGACACAGTACACCTGCGCTGAGCCAGACAAGCGTGGACAGGCCCGCGCTGCCGCCAACTTGCTGCAGTACCACGGCCGGTACGATGAAAATCCCCGATCCGATGACCAGACCCACGGTCAACAGGGTCAGATCACGCAACCCGAGCACGCGTCTGAGCTCTCTGTTCACGAGAGTAGCGTCCCTTCTCTACTGCCTTTTCTGTCAGCGGTAGGCTCGAGGGCGATATGGTCGAGCTTCGGCTTGGTACGCGCGATTATCGATCGATCGGCGCGGCACGACTAGAATGCTCGGTCTACATCGACCCAAGGTGCAGCAGATGAAGAAACTCGTTGGGCTGGGAATCGTGGCGTCGGTCGTGTCGGCCGCCCTTGCTGTGCCTCCCGCGCGCGCCAGCAGGTTTGCCTCGCGGCCGAACATCGTGATCATCGTCAGCGACGATCAGGGCTTTGGCGATCTGGGCACCCATGGCAATCCCCACATACGCACGCCCACCCTCGATCGGCTGGCAGCGGAGAGCATCAGGTTCGATCGTTTTTTCGTCAGCCCGCTCTGTGCGCCAACGCGAGCCAGCCTGCTGACGGGGCGGTATTCGCTGCGAACCGGCACGCGAGGAGTCGCGCAGGGGCTCGAGACCATGCGCGCCGAAGAGGTCACCTTCGCCGAAGCGCTGCGAGACGCGGGGTACCGCACCGGATACTTCGGCAAGTGGCACAACGGGGAGCATTATCCATTCACGCCGCAGGGCCAGGGTTTCAGCGAAGCATTCGGGTTCAACCTGGGACACTGGAACAACTACTTCGATACGTCGCTCAAGCGGAATGGGAAGTGGGTCCGGACCTCCGGGTACATTAGCGACGTGCTCACGGACGCCGCGCTGGAATTCATCGGGCCGCGCAAGGCGGAGCCGTTCCTCTGTTATCTCGCGTACAACGTCCCTCATGCCCCGTTTCAAGTGCCGGATCGCTACTTCGAGCGCTACAAAGCGGCGGGCCTGAACGACTATCTGGCGAGCGTCTATGGCATGGTCGAGAACATGGACGTCAACATCGGGCGCGTGCTCGCCCACCTCGATCGGCTCGCGCTGAGGCACAACACGATCGTCATCTTCCTGAGCGACAACGGACCGAACGGCGAGCGCTTCAACGCCGGCATGCGGGGCACCAAGGGTAGCCTGCACGAGGGAGGATCCCGGGTGCCGTTCTTCATCCGCTGGCCCGCCCGGTTCCACAAGCCGGCGGTGATCACCCGAATCGCGGCGCACATCGACGTCTTCCCTACCCTGCTGGAGCTGGCGGGCGTGCCGATGCCCAAGACGCTTCCGCAGGATGGCCGCAGTCTCGTCCCCCTCTTGGACGGCCGGACGAACGACTGGCCGGACCGAACGCTTTTCACGCAGCACGTCGTGCCGCAGAACAACCGCCACACTGGCGCCGTGCGCACCGATCGGTACCGTCTCGTCGATGACGGGAAGGGCTGGCAGCTATTCGACATGGAGGCGGACCCCGCTCAAGCGCGGGACATCGCCGCGGCGCACCCGGAAATCGTCAGGAGTCTGGCCGACGCGTACGCGCAGTGGTGGCGCCAGATCCTGCCGGAGGTGGAAGCTCCGCGTCCGCGCATTCCTGTCGGACACCTGGAAGAGCCGCTCGTCGAGCTGCCGGCACCGCAGGCACGGTTCCGGGGCGGGCTGCGTTTCAGCGGCCGTCATCCGAACAACGCGTGGCTGACGGGATGGACCGATGCGGAGGCGGTCGCGGAGTGGGAGGTCGACGTCGTCCGCGCGGGGCAGTACGAACTCGGGCTGCAGTATCTGAGCCCCGGCGGCGCGCGCGTTCGCGCTGCGGCTGGCGGTTCGAGCGTCGAAGCCGCTGCCGGACGGACGCCGTATCGGCAGCGATCGTCGCCCGATCGCGCGCCGCGCGCATCGGTTTACGAGATGGAGTGGGCGACGCTGAAGATCGGCACCGTCCTCTTGCTGGAAGGGCGCACGACCGTGAGCGTGCGGGCGATGGCGAAACCTGGAGAGCCCGCGATCGATCTCAAGGCCATGACGCTACGAAGAATTCCCGGTGCGCGGTGAAGGCGGTTTCATCCGGAGGACCATCATGACGACGATCGCACGTAATCTCGTCCTCGCACTGGCGACGGCGCTTGCGCCGGCCGCTGCGGCGGCGCAAGGGTCTGTCACGATTTTCGGAACGGTGAACGACGCCTCGGGCGCCGTGGTGCCGGGCGTCACGATTACCGTGACGAACGCGGCGACGGCGTTCGAGCGCGTCACCGTGTCGGATGCGAGCGGCAACTACACGATCACGGCGCTACCGGTGGGCATCTATACCGTGAAAGCGGAGCTTGCCGGCTTCAAGACGTTTCTTCAGGAACAGATTCAGGTCCAGGTCGACGAGAACCGGCGGGTCAATGTCGTCCTGGAAGTGGGCGAGCGCACGGAGCGTGTGACGGTCGCGGCAACGGCGGCACAGGTCGATACGCGCACCGGCACGCTGCGCGAAGTCGTCGACTCGCTGCGCATCGTGGAGCTGCCGCTGAACGGACGCAACCCGCTGCAACTGCAGCTGCTCGTGCCGGGCGCGGGCGGACGCGCGGGTCAGGGGCAGGCCCAGAACGACTCGATCTCGATCAACGGATCGCGCACCAACTCCAACAACTACGCGCTCGACGGCGCGGACAATCACGATCCGTATTTCAACACGCCGTCGGTGTTTCCCTCGCCCGACGCCCTCGAGGAGTTCAGCCTCCAGACCAGCTCGTACGGCGCCGACAAGGGGCGCAACGCCGGCGCGCTGATGAACGCCGTCACGAAGTCAGGGACGAACGACTTTCATGCCACGGTGTTCGAGTTCATGCGAGACGACGCGCTGAATGCGCGCAACTTCTTCTCCAACACCGTGCCCCCCTTCGAGCGGCACCAGTTCGGCGGCACGGCCGGCGGGCCGGTGTTCCGCGATCGGACGTTCTTCTTTGTCTCGTATCAGCGCACGACGCAGACCAGTGCACCCGGATCGGTGACAGCGACGGTGCTGACCGACGCGCAGCGCGGCGGCGACTTTTCGCAGCTGGCCACACCGCTTCGTGACCCGCGCGGCGGGACGTTCCCGGGCAACCGAATTCCCGCGAACCGCCTGCACCAGGCATCGCAGCGGTTCCTCGACGCCTTCGTGCCGCAGCCCAATCGTCCCGGCGGTCTGCTGACGTTCGCCAGCGAAGAAACGCTGACCGACGATCAGGTCATCGTCAAGGTCGATCACCACTTGCGGCGATCCAACCACCTGTCCGGCCGGGTGCTCTACAACTTCAACGACCGCGGGGAAGCCACCGGCAACCTTCCGGGATTCCTCGCGGCGATCGAGTACTCGAACTGGAGCTTCGTGCTGAACGACCTGCACATCTTCAGTCCGCGATTGACGAACGCCCTGACCTTCTCCTTCAACGACATCGACCGGCGCCAGCTCTCGGTCGTGCCCGGCAACCAGACCTGGACCGATTTTGGCGCCGGATTCACCCGAACGTTCACGGCCAGCGCGCCTGCCGGCATGCACACGCAGGTCGACGGCTACTTCAACGCCTTCTCCCGCTTTCCGCTGAACCACTTTCGCAGGAACATCCAGGTGTCCGACGTGGTGACGCTGAACCGCGGGTCGCACCTGCTGAAGGTGGGCGGCGACGTGCGCCGGTCGATACTGGATCTCCAGGAGTTCTTCCGGGGGGATCCGTTCGTACGCTTCCGCGCGACCTTCACGGGCAACGCCGCGGCCGACTTCCTGCTGGGCCTTCCGAGCGTCGTCGAGCAGATCGCCGAAGACACCAACTATCCGCGCACGACGGAGTACTCGTTGTTCGTGCAGGACGACTGGACTGTGTCGCCGCGGCTCACGTTGAACCTCGGGCTGCGCTGGGATCCGTATCTGCCGTTCGTCGACCAGACCGACCGTTTCTCGCAGGTGCGGCTCGGACGGCAATCGTCAGTCTTCCCGACGGCACCGGAGGGCGTCGTCTTCCCGGGCGATCCTGGGATCCCCCGGAGCGTCATCGAGCGGAAGCTGTCGAACGTCGGACCGCGCCTCGCCTTCGCCTGGGATCCCTTCGGCGAGGGCCGCACCAGCGTGCGCGGCGGCTACGGGGTCTTCTATTCGCAGATCCGGCAGCAAGCGCACAACCAGATCTCCACGAACCAGCCGTTCTCGCTGAAGCTCACCATCAACAATCCCCCTGGCGGCATCGACAACCCGTACCAGACGACGGGCAACCCGTTTCCCTTCGTACCACCGCAGACGCCGGAACAGCGCTCGACGTATCGCTTCCTGACACCCATGGCGATCACGCAGTGGGATCCGGATTTCCGCAATGCCGTTGCGCAACAGTGGAACGTCAACGTGCAGCAGCAACTGTTCGGCAGCTACATCGTCACCGTCGCGTACGTCGGCAGCCGCGGCGATCACCTGTTCATGACGAACGAGCTCAATCCGGCGATCTTCGGCGCTCCGGGGCGCACGCTCGACGAGCGGCGGAAGCTGTATCCAGTCTTCGCGTCCATCACCAATCAATCGAGCGACGCCCGATCGCAGTATCACGCGCTGCAGTTCTCGCTGAACAGGCGGCTGTCGCACGGGTTGAGTGTTCTGAGCAGTTACACGTGGAGCAGACTGCTCGACAACGCGTCGGGTGACGGCGACGGCCCGCCCGATCCATTCGATCTGGACGCCAATTGGGGACCGTCCGACCTGGATCTCGAGCACCGCTTCGTGACCTCGTTCATCTGGCACTTGCCGGATTTCGCCACACAGGCAGGTTGGGTGCGACACGTGATCGGCGGCTGGCAGACCAACGCCATCGTCACGCTCGAGAGCGGCGGCCCGTTCAGCATCGTCTCGGGACGCGATAACTCCCAGTCCGGCGTGAACCGCGACCGCGCCGACATCGCTGGCAACCCTGAGCTCGATACCAGCCGCCCGCGTGGCGAGCTCGTCGCGCGATACTTTGACACCACCGTATTCACGGTGAACGCGCCCGGTACGTTTGGCAACTCGGGGCGGAACATCCTTCGTGGTCCCGGATTCGCGAGCGTCGATTTCGGGTTGGTGAGAAACGTGCGACTGACGCGCGGACACGCGGTGCAGTTTCGGGCCGAATTCTTCAACGCGTTCAACCGCGTGAACCTCGGTAACCCCGCGAACAGCGTGTCGGCGCCGAACTTCGGACAGATTACGTCGGCCGGATCGCCGCGGGTGATTCAGCTTGCCGTGAAGTACTCGTTCTGAGCCATGGTGAAGAACATCTCACTCCTCCGGCGATATCGGGGTGCGCTGGCATCCGCCGAGCGGTCATTGCCAGCCCTTTTCGATCATCGCGGACTTCCATCGGTGGCTGCACGCCGTGACGGCGTCTTCGCTGCGGCACACTTCCGAACGCAGCAGATCGTCGCCCACCGTCAGGCGGCATTCCCAGCCGAACTCATGGCTGCGCAGCTCGCACACGGCTTCGAGCTGCCGGCTGCACGAGAGCTTGCGCACGCGAAACAGTTCCCCGATGACCGCGGGTTCTCCTGACCAGTAGGGTCGCTGCGGCGTATCCACGAACGGAGAATATCGCACCGCGTGACAGGCGAGGTCAGCGAGGGAGAGGACAGAGGTTGACCTTCACAACGGAGGAACCGAAACAACGGAGAACGAACCGAGTAACTCGAAAAAAGACAAAACAGCTCCGTTCGTCCTCTGTTTACTCCGTTTCTCCGATGTAGGAAGTTCCCGGCATACTTTTCGCCTCCAGAGGCGCATTGACGAGCTGGCTGCCGGGAATCCGGCAGCCTCCAGATGCGCATCGACTTCACCCTGAACGGCACGCGCCGCGTTATCGAGGCGCCGCCGGAACTGACGCTGTTGCAGGTCCTGCGGACCTCCTGCGGCATCGTGTCGCTGAAGGACGGCTGTTCGCCGCAAGGCCAATGTGGCTGCTGCCTGGCGCTCATCGACGGCGCGCCCAAGGTGACCTGCGCCATGCCCGCGAGCCACGCGCAGGGGCGCGAGATCCTGACGATGGAGGGCGTCCCGGCTGAGGAGCGCGAGCGGTGCGCGCGCGCGTTCTCGATCGCCGCGGGCGTCCAGTGCGGCTTCTGCATTCCGGGCATCGCGCTGCGCGCCAAGTGGCTGCTCGATCGAAATCCGCGGCCGTCGCGCGAGGAGATCGCGCGCGCGATCGACGTGCATCTGTGCCGCTGCACGGGCTACCGCCGGATCATCGACGCGATCGAGCTGCTCGCGCAGGCGCGGCTCGGCGAGCCGCTGCCGGAGCTGCCGCTGGACGGCGGCGTCGGCCACTCGCTCGTGCGCTACCGCGCCGCAGATCTCGTGCTCGGCACGAAGGCCTTCGTCGCCGATCTCGTGCGGCCGCACATGCTCCACGGCGCGATCGTGCAGTCCCCGCACGCGCGTGCGCTCGTGCGCGCCATCGACGTGAGCCGCGCCGCGGCGCTGCCCGGTGTCGTACGCGTGGCCACGGCGGCGGACGTGCCAGGCGACCGCTGGTACGGATTGATCGAGCGCGACTGGCCGGGTCTCATCGCGGCCGGCGAAGAAGCGCGCTCGGTCGGCGACGCGATTGCCGTCGTCGCCGCCGAGGAGGAGTGGATCGCGCGGGAGGCCGCCGCGCTGGTCGATGTCGACTATGAGGTGTTGCCGCCGGTGCTGAGCCCGGAAGCAGCGCTCGCGCCCGGCGCGCCGCGCGTCAACCCGCGGCACGACAACCTGCTGTCGCACACCGTCATCCGCCGCGGTGATGCGGGCGCCGCGCTCGCCGCGAGCACGCACGTGGTCAGTGGCACGTGGGCGACGCAGCGGATCGAGCATCTGTTCCTCGAGCCGGAGAGCGCGCTGGCGGAGCCCGGAGACGACGAACGGCTGAAGCTGTCCACGCAGGGACAAGGGATCTTCGACGATCGCTGGCAGGTTGCGGCGTTCCTCGGCGTGCCCGAAGAAGACATCGACGTCGAGCTCGTACCGGGCGGCGGCGCGTTCGGCGGCAAGGAGGACGTGTCGATCCAGCCGCACGCGGCGCTGCTGGCGTGGCTCACGCACCGGCCCGTGCGCGTGACGCTCACGCGCGAGCAGTCGATCCGGATGCATCCGAAGCGGCATCCGATCGCGATGGAGTACACCGTCGGCTGCGACGCCGACGGGCATCTCACCGCCGTGCGTGCGCGAATGGTCGGGGACAGCGGCGCGTACGCCTCGGTCGGCGCAAAGGTGCTCGAGCGCGCGGCGGGTCACGCCACCGGACCGTACCGCGTGCCCAATGTCGACATCGAGTCACGTGCCGTTTACACGAACAATCCGCCGTGCGGCGCGATGCGCGGCTTCGGCGCCAACCAGGCGCACTTCGCGATGGAGGCGTGTGTCGATCTGCTCGCCCGCAAGGCCGGCATCGATCCGTGGGAGATGCGCTGGCGCAACGCCCTGCGCGCCGGCGACACCTTCTGCACCGGCCAGGTGCTCGAGGAGAGCGTCGGCCTCGACAAGACGCTGCTCGCCGTCAAGGACGCCTACAGCCGTGCGCGGCAGGACGGCCGCGCCGTCGGCGTCGCCTGCGGCATCAAGAACAGCGGCATCGGCAATGGCGCGCAGGAATGGGGCAAAGTCAGGCTCGTCGTCGAGCCGGATCGCACCGTGTCGCTCTACAACGGCTACACGGAGATGGGCCAGGGCCTGCTGACGGTGGTGATCCAGTTCGCGTGCACCGTCACGGGACTGCCTGCGTCCGTGTTCCGCCCGAAGGTCGATTCCACCTACGCGCTGGCGTGCGGCCAGACGACGGGATCGCGCGCGACGCTCTTCGGCGGACGCGCCGTGATCGCTGCCGCGGAGCAACTGCGTGCCGATCTCGACAACGGCGAAACGCTGCAGACGCTGATTGGACGCACGTACGCGGCTGACACGCTCGTCGACGACACGACCGCGCCCGGCGCCGTGACGCCGCGCATCAAGACGCACACGGCCTACGGCTTCGCGACGCAGCTTTGCATCCTCGACGAACAGGGACGCGTCGAGCACATCGTGGCCGCGCACGACGTCGGACGCGTCGTCAATCCGGCGCTGTGTGCCGGGCAAATCGAGGGCGCGATTCACATGGGGCTCGGCTACGCGCTGACAGAGGAGCTCGCGTGCGAAGACGGCATGCCCGTCACGTTCAAGCTGCGCGATCTCGGTGTCCTGCGCGCGCGCGACATGCCGGAGGTGACGGTCATCCTGGTCGAGGATCCAGAGCCTGCAGGGCCGTTCGGCGCGAAGGGTGTCGGCGAGATCGGGCTCGTGCCGACCGCCGCGGCGGTGGCCGGAGCGCTGGAAGCGTTCGACGGTATCCGCCGCTACCGACTGCCGATGCGTGACTCCCCTGCCGCGCGGGCGATGAGTGTCGGCCGTCAAACCGCGGAGCGGCGGCCCCGAGCGCCAAGCAAAGCGAACGGAACGGAGCGAGCGGCAACGCGCGAGCGCAGTGGAGTGAGCCAAAGCGAGGGGCCGGAGGGCACCGCCGCGCCGCGGCGGCCCCGAGCGCCAAGCGAAGATGGTTAATGCCCATACGCACGTGTACAGCGGCCTCGCGCCGCTGGGAATGCCGGCGGTTGACCCGCCGAAGGCCTTCCTCGAGATCCTGCGGAAGGTCTGGTGGCGGCTCGACCGCGCGCTCGATGCGGCGTCGCTGAGCGCCGCCGCGAGCCTGTATGCGGCTGAGGCGCTCGCGCACGGCACCAGGGCGCTCATCGATCACCACGAGTCGCCGGAATTCATCGAGGGATCGCTCGACGTCATCGCGGACGCCTGCCATGAGCTCGGCATGCCGGCTGTCCTCTGCTACGGCGCGACCGAGCGGAACGGCGGCCGCACCGAAGCGCAGCGTGGCCTCGCCGAGTGCCGGCGTTTCATCAAATCGAACGATCGCCCGCTGATTCGCGGCGTCGTCGGGCTGCACGCATCGTTCACGGTCTCCGACGACACGATCCGGGAGGCCGGTGAACTGTGCCGCGAGCTCCGCACCGTGCTCCACGTGCACGTGGCGGAGGACGTCGTCGATGTGGAGCATGCGCGGAGGCACGGCTACAGCGGGCCGCTCGAGCGGCTCGACATCCTCGGCGCGTTGCCGCGTGGATCGATCCTCGCGCACGGCGTGCATCTCAGCGAGAAACAGGTGAATCGTGCGGCGGCGCTTGGCTGCTGGATCGTGCAGAACCCGCGATCGAACCGTCACAACCGCGTCGGCTACCCGATGGCGATCCGGGGTGTGGAGCGCGTCGCGCTGGGGACCGACGGCTTTCCCTCGGACATGCGGGCCGAGCGTGAAGGGCTGGCGGCGATCGGCGCCGAGTACGCGGAGTCGCCGGCCGAGCTCGATGCGCGGCTGATCAACGGTTTGCGTCTCGCCCGCGAGCGCTTCGGCGGCTCGCTGCCGCACGCGTCGCTGCCTCCTGGCGCGGACGCGATGGAGCGAATTCGCGCCACCGCTCACGTGCAGGCGCAGCGCCTCTGGAAGGTGATGCGCGCAACTGAAGTTGCGCGCTACTGACACGTCCGTCGGGCGGAACTGACACGTCCGTAGGGCGGAACTTCAGTTCCGCCATTGGGGAGACTCGATGACCGTCGTCCTGCCAACGTTCGCGGAACTCGCCAACCCGCAGCGGATCGCGCCGGCGATCCGCGAGGCGCTGCGCACGATCGATCCCGACGAGCCGCATCCGCTCAACCTGTTCCGCGTGCACTGGTACAACGGCGCGGATCGCCGCACGCTGGTGCCGGTTCCCGAGCACGTCGTGCTGCCGCCATCGCTGACGGGCGTCGCCGCGCCGATCGCCGTCGCGTTCGGCAATCGCTTTCCGATGATCCGCGCGCACAAAGTGCTCGCTGCCTACGGCTGCCTTGCCCCGCGGCTCGTGAACGGCACATTCAAGCCGTCGGCGCACAAGGCCATCTGGCCCTCCACCGGGAATTACTGCCGCGGCGGCGTCGCGATCTCGCGCATCATGGGCTGCCGCGGTGTCGCGATCCTGCCGGAGGGCATGAGCGAGGAGCGCTTCCGCTGGCTCGACGCGTGGGTCAGCGATCCGGCCGACATCATCAGGACGCCCGGCTCGGAGAGCAACGTCAAGGAGATCTACGACGCCTGCGCGATTCTCGCGCGCGAGCCGCGCAACGTCGTGCTGAACCAGTTCTCGGAGTTCGGCAACTACGCGGCACACTATCACTGCACGGGCCGCGCACTCGAGCACGTCTTCGAATCGCTGCGCGACGCCCATCCGGCCGCGCGGCCCTCGGCCTTTGTGGCAGCCACCGGCTCGGCGGGCACGCTCGCAGCCGGCGATTACCTCAAGGCGCGGCACGGCACGCGCATCGTCGCCGTCGAGGCCCTCGAATGCCCGACGCTGCTCTACAACGGATTCGGCGAGCACAACATCCAGGGGATTGGCGACAAGCACGTGCCGTTCATCCACAACGTGATGAACACCGACGCGGTGACGGCCGTGTCGGATCGATCGACGGACACGCTCAACGTGCTCTTCAACACTGAAGAAGGGCACGAGTACCTCTCGGGGCGCATCGGGGTCGACGACCCATTTCTGGCGCAGCTCTCCAACTTCGGCCTCTCGAGCATCTGCAACGTCGTCGCCGCCATCAAGACGGCACGCCACTACCGATTCGGTGCCGACGACGTCGTGCTCACTGTGGCGACGGATGGCGCCGACATGTATGCGAGCGAGGTCGCGAAAGCGACCGAACGGCACTTCGACGGCGCGTTCGATGCCGGTCGCGCCGCGGAGACCTTCGCGCGCCACCTTGCCGGCGTGACGACCGACCACTTTCTCGAGCTCACCGAGCGCGATCGCGAGCGCATCTTCAACCTTGGGTATTTCACCTGGGTCGAGCAGCAGGGTGTGCCGGTGCACGCCTTTACAGCACGGCGCGATCAGGCGTTCTGGTGCCGCCAGCGCGACGCCGTCAGCGAGTGGGACGCCGCCATCGAGCCATACAACCAGCGCCTTGCCATGGCGTCGTCAGCATGACCAGAACGTGGTCGGTCGCGTGCGCCGGCTGCGGGGCAGTGCTGGTCGTCCAGCATCGCGGCCTGAAGGTCCATCCGACGGGCGTCGATCTCGGGTGGCACGTCTACCCGTTCAGATGTCCGTGGAGCGACGAGCTCCCGCACATCGATCACGTGCTGCGCCGCTGGCTCGATCCCGCGTCGGTCGGCATCGCGTGCGAGCACGACGCCAATCCGTTCCTTCGCTACCGCCGCTTCCTTCATTCGTATCACTTCGCGCGGCATCATCGGATGACGGACGCACAGTTCGTCGAGCAGGTGGGCCGCCTCGACGACGCGGTCGCGGGCATCGCCGGCCACGGGTTCGTCACCACGCCGCCGCAGCGCAGCGCCCCGCTGGAAGCGCAGCTCGGCATCGAGCCGCCGGGCGCCATCTGGATCAAGGACGAGACGGGCTGCGTCGCGGGCTCACACAAGGCGCGCCACCTGATGGCCATCATGCTCTACCTGCAGGTCGTCGAGACACTCGGCCTCGACAACCCGCGCCACCGTCCGCTCGCGATTGCCAGTTGCGGCAACGCGGCGCTTGCCGCGGCAGTCATCGCGCGCGCGGCAGATTACACGCTGAGCGTGTTCGTTCCGGCAACCGCGAACCCCGCTGTACTCGCGCAGATCGAAGCGCTCGGCGCGCGGGTGAACGTCTGCCCCCGCCAGGAGGGCGTGAACGGCGATCCAAGCTACGTCGGTTTTCAGGATGCGCTGCGCGATGGGGCGCTGCCCTTCTGCTGCCAGGGACCGGACAACGGCCTGACGATCGAAGGCGGCGAGACGCTGTGGCTCGAGGCGGCGGAGGCGCTGACCGGCACGCATATCGATCGCGTGTTCGTGCAGGCCGGTGGAGGCGCGCTTGCGTCGGCGTGCGTTCAGGCGTTCGACGACCTGCACGCGAACGGCACGATGACCGGGTCGCCCCGCGTCCACGCCGTACAGACCCGCGGCGCGTTTCCGCTCGTGCGCGCATACGAAGCGGTCGTCGAGCGGCTGACGGCCGGAAACGGGATCGACGCCGCGATGCGATACGCACGCACACACCGGGCGCAGTTCATGTGGCCGTGGGAGACGGAGCCGCGCAGCGTCGCGCACGGGATTCTCGACGATGAGACCTACGACTGGGCGGCGGTTGTCGAAGGGATGCTCCGCAGCGGCGGGTCGGCGATCGTGGTCGACGAGGACGAGCTCGAGACCGCAAACGCGCTCGCGCGCGAGACGACCGGCATCGACGTGGATCACACGGGGTCCGCGGGGCTGGCCGGGTTGATGCAGATGCTCAAGACCGACCCGTCGGCGCGCCGCGAGCAGATGCTCGTCGTCTTTTCAGGCGTTCGCCGTCAGATTGCCGGCGATACACGCGGCGCGCCACGTTGAGCCAGCCGGCTCACAATCGCCTCCGGATCCGGAAAGCGCGTCGCAAGCACCAGCGCCGCGATGACGTACGGCTTCCAACTGGCCTCGCGGTAGGTGTCCAGGCGCGCCTGCTCGAAGACGCCGCGGCTTACCTCGCCGGATTCGCAGCTCACGCCGCTCACGTCGGCGGGTAGACAATGCATGTAGAGCGCGCGGCCGTTGCGCGTCGATGCCATCAGCTCCTCGTCGCATTCCCACGACTTGAAACGCGCGTTCGTCGCCAGCCCCTCCTGCTCCAGCCGCTTCAGACCGTCGCGATCGCCGCGCTGCCGCAGCGGCGTCCGGCGCCGCATGATCTTCTGCGGCGCCCAGCTTTTTGGATAGACGACGTCGGCGCCGTCGAACGCGTCTGCCATGCTCGAGGCCATGCGGAACGAACCGCCGCTCTGCCGCGCGAATTCGGCGGCGATCGCCGTCGTTTCGTCCACGAGCTCGTAGCCGGGCGGATGCGCGAGCACGACCTCCATTCCCAACCGCGTCATCAGCGCGATGATGCCCTGCGGCACCGACAGCGGCTTGCCGTAGCTCGGCGAGTACGCCCACGTCATCGCCAGCTTGCGGCCGCGCAGCGCCTCGAGGCTGCCGAACGTGCTGACGAGATGCGACAGGTCCGCCAGCGACTGCGTCGGATGATCGAGGTCGCACTGCAGGTTGACGACGGCCGGCCGGTGCGCGAGCACTCCCGACTCGAACGCATCGTCCAGCGACGCCGCGACTTCCTTCATGTAGCGGTGGCCTTCGCCGAGGAACATGTCGTCGCGGATGCCGATGACCTCGGTGTGGAAGCCGATCATCGCCGCCGTCTCGCGCACGGTCTCGCCGTGCGCGATCTGCGACGTCGACTCGTCGAGCTCCTCGACGGCGAGGCCGAGCAGATTGCACGCGGACCGGAACGCATATCGGGTGCGCGTCGAGTTGTCGCGGAAAACCGAGACCGCCAGCCCGGTGTCGAACACGCGCGACGTCACGCCCGCCCGCCACAGCTGTCGGAGGGCCTGCGCCGTGCTCAGGACGAGGCGGATCGTGGCCTCGTCGTGATCCCACGTGAGCAGGAAGTCGCGATTGTGGAGGCCGGCGGTGGCGGGCGAACCGGGACCCGTCGTCATTCAGAGGCTCCGAATGTGGCGCACGTACGTCGAGGGGAATAACGCGTAGAACGCCGCCGCCTGGATGAGGTGATCGACCGGACACTGGTCGTTGGGCGAGTGCGCGTAGATCTCGTGGCCCGGGCCGAAGCCGACCGTCGGCACGCCGAACATGCCGCAGGTGGCGACGCCGTTGGTCGAGAACGTCCACTTGCCGATGCGCGGCCGGCGCCCGGTGATTCGCTGCGCCGCGCGTGCGGCCGCACGGATCGCGGGGTGTTCCTCCGCCACCGCCCACGTCGGGTAGTATTTCTTCGTCGGGTACGTCAGCCCCGTGTACGACGGCCTCGCGTAGTCGAGCACGGTCACGGTCGCTTCCATGACGCGGACGCTGGCGAGCGACGCAATCTCGTCGAGCGCGGACTCCAGCGTGTCGCCGCCGGTCAGCCGCCGATCGAGATGGATGACGCTGCTGTCGGCGACGGCGCACAGCGACGGCGATGTCGAACGGATCTGCGAGATCGTCACCGACCCGTGGCCGAGGAACGGATCGACGACGCGCTCTTGCAGCCGTGTATTCAGCCTTTCGATGTCGACGACGATCGGGGCCATCTTGTAGATTGCGTTCACTCCGCGTTCGGGCGCCGAGCCGTGGCACGATAGCCCCTGCGTCCGCACCTCGATCTCCATGCGGCCCCGGTGACCGCGGTAGACGTCGAGATTCGTGGGTTCGGTGATGACGACGACATCCGGCGAGAGGATGCCTTCGCGCAGGATGTACTGCCAGCACAGGCCGTCGCAGTCCTCCTCCATCACGGTCGCCGTCACCCACACCTGGTAGTCGTCGTCCAGCGCGACCTCGCGCAGGATGCGCGCGCCGAAGACCGCCGCGGCCACTCCGCCCTCCTGATCGCCGGCGCCGCGGCCGTAGACGATGCCGTCCTTCAGCTCGCCCTGGTAAGGATCGCGACTCCACGTCGACGGATCGCCGACGCCGACGGTGTCCACGTGCCCGTCGAACGCGATCACCTTCCGACCGCTGCCGATACGTCCGAGGATGTTGCCGAGCCCGTCGATCTTGATTTCGTCGAATCCCGCTGCCGCCATCTCGTCGCCGACACGCTGGATGACGGCGCGCTCCTCACCGCTTTCCGACGGAATCGCAATCATGTGGCGCAGGAAGCGCACCATCTCCGGCGCGTATCGCTGCGCCAGCTTCTGTATCTCGGTCGTTCGCTCTGTGGTTATGGGCATGGACCTCTCACTGGAGACAATTGACGTAGTTGCTGCCGGGTGACGAGAGCACCGCCAGCCGCAAGGCGTTCATGATGCGGAAGAAGGTGAGGTCGACGTCCCCGGACGCGTCGCCGCGGATCGACGCCGTCGGGTGCCGCTCTAGGAATTCGACGACGAAGCCGGGACCGACGTAACAGACGAAGCCGTCGCGGAAGAAGGCGCTGTACTCCCGGCCGTCGAAGCGCGCCATCATCAAATCTCCCGTCGCAGTCGCGTGCAGATAGAACCCATCATCCGGCGCCGCCGCGCGCCAGGTGTCGACCGAGCCGTAGAAACGCGGTTTCTTGCGATGCGGCCCGCCATCCTCCGGGCAGAGCGCGTCGCAGTGGCCGCAGTCGTTGCACAGATCGGCGAAGTTGCCGATTTGATGCGTCATGACGATCGTGACGGCGCCCTCGAGACACGATTGCCATCCGCCGTTGTCGCGCCGCACCGTCTCGCGCGGGATCTCCCCGACCGGAAGCGCGAACGTGAAGTTCGCGTCGTTGGGACAGGCCGGCACGCACTTGTCGCACGACAGGCAGTCCCACAGGCTCAGGCTGCGGCCGACCTTGCGCGGCGGGCGCTGGTTCCGCTCGCGCGCATAGCGCGGGTCGTTCTCGAGGTCGCCGACGTAGTGCTCCGTGTTCAGCAGCGCGGCTTGGGACACGTCGAGCGGGTGCGGTGACTCCTCGGCGCGTCCGTAGGCGCGCAGCACGAACTCGTCGATCGTACGGGCGCCGGCGGCGTCCATCCGCCGGGCGAGCTCCGCGAAATATTTGTGGCCGCGCGCGTAGCCGCCGGGCTTGAGGAAGTCGGTGCACACGGTAATCGGCGTCAGACCGAGCGCCACGGCGTCGGCGAAGTTCATGCGATCGATCCCGCCCGAAAACGAGACCGGGACGCGCGAGCCGAACTCGCGCCTGAAGCGGCGCACGAGATGCATGGCGAGCACGTGCAGCGGTGCGCCGGACAGGTACTTCCATCGCTCGCCGGACGGCAGGAAGCCACCGTCGTTCTCGACGACCAGCGTGTTCGTGAACTTCACGCCGAAGCCGGCGCCCGCATCGCGCGCGACGCGCTCGAGCCGCTCGACGATTGCGCACATGCGATCCCACCGGAGGTCGCGATCGAACGCCTCGCGCGAGAGGTGGATGTCGTCATAGCCGAGCGCGTCGTGGAGGAGCCGCCTGGCTTCGTCGAATCCAAGCAGCGTCGGGTTCAGCTTGATGACCGCCGGCACGCCGAGATCGCGCAGCAGCAGCGCCGCCGTCCGCTCGACGTCCTCAGGCGGGCAGCCGTGGAAGGTGCTGAGCGTCACGCTCGACGCGACGCACGGATCGAAGTCGACGTTCGAGTACGGCGCCCACTCCGCTGGAACCTCCCCGGCGAGGCGCTCGATGACGGTCGTCGCATCGCGCAGCCCGCGAATGAAGTTCTGCACGCGCTCGCTGGACACGCCCGCGAAGTCGTAGCCGACGCTGACATCGAAGAGATGCCGATCGAAGCCGGGCGCGAAGGCGACGAGTCCGCTCGCCGCCAGCATCCGGATCAGCATCGACGCCTTCACGTACTCGTCGAGTGACTGTTCGAGCGTCAGCTCCTGCGACCATTCGACGTTGAAGCCGACGGTCCTCGCGTCGATGCTGGGCCGCGGAATCGACACGTGGTCGTCCGCCTGAACGGTCTTCAGCTCGATGATGCGGCCGCCGGCGAGCCACGACAGGACGATGTTCTGCGCGAGCTGCGAGTGCGGCCCCGCGGCGGGGCCAAACGGCGTGGACGCGACGCGTCCGTGGAAACGGACCGAGTAATCGTGGAGGCCGCCGCCGGTCACGAACGCGGAGGACGGCAGATCGAAGATCCGCTGCCGCGCCTCGAGCTCGCGGAACATACGCGTGACGAGCACGCGAAACGGACAGGGCGTAAGGCGTCCCGTCTGCACTGGAATTGGATGGTCCCGGGCTGGCGTGACGCACAGCAGGAAGCGAGCCACGGGGCAAACATCAGACCGGCAAGGATTTGCCATGCACCTCGCGTGAAGCGGCGAACCGCGCTGCCGGAAATCCGGCAGACGGTTGCGCTTCCCGCCGTACGCGTTCGGATCCAGAATGCCCGTGCCGCACGGCCGCGGCAGCATTCCATGTCCCTCATCGCGGGCACACGCCTCGGCGGGTACGAGATCCGCGCCCGAATCGGCGCCGGCGGTATGGGCGAGGTCTACCGCGCGCGCGACCTCGCGCTGGCGCGCGACGTCGCCGTGAAGGTCCTGCCCGACGACGTGGCGCGCGATCCGGATCGGCTGGCGCGATTCGAGCGTGAGGCGAGGGCGCTCGCGGCGCTTGTGCATCCCAACATCCTCACGATTTACGCGTTCGGCGTCGAAGGCGGCGTCGCATACGCGGCAACGGAATTGGTCGAGGGCGAGACGCTGCGCGAGCGGCTGCAGCGCGGACCGCTCCCGCGCGCGGAGGCCGTGGACCTCGCCGCCACGATCGCCGACGCGCTCGCCGCCGCGCACGCGCGGCACATCGTCCATCGCGATCTCAAGCCGGAGAACGTGCTGATTGCTGATGACGGCCGTATCAAGGTGATCGACTTCGGACTCGCAATGCGGCAGCCGGTTGCAGCCGCGACGTACGCGCCAACGGCGGAGATCGTGACGGCGCCCGGTGCCGTGCTCGGCTCGCCCGGCTACATGGCACCGGAACAGGTGTGCGGCGACACGACCGATCATCGTGCCGACATCTTCGCCCTCGGATGCGTGACCTACGAGCTGGTGACCGGCAAGCCCGCATTCGCGCGGCCGTCGCTGGCCGATTCCGTGCGAGCCACGCTCCAGGAGCCGGCGCCGGAATTGCCCGCGTCCGGCGTTCGGGATGCGGGCGACCTCCAGCGGATCATCGGCCGCTGTCTCGAGAAGAGTCCGGAGCGGCGGTTCCAATCGTGCTCCGACCTCGCGTTCGCCTTACGCGAATTCGTGCGGCAGGCCCAGGCGCCGGTGGCGGCAGCAACGGACGACCGCACGGAGCGTCCGTCGATCGCCGTCCTGCCATTCGCGAATCTGAGCGCCGATCCCGAGCAGGACTACTTCTGCTGCGGAATCGCCGAGGAGATCATCAACGCTCTCGTCCACGTCGACGGCCTGCGCGTGCTCGCGCGAACCTCGTCGTTCGCGTTCAAGGGGCGCCACGAGGACGTGCGGGAGATCGGCGCGCGGCTCGGCGCCGGCTTGATCGTCGACGGCAGCGTGCGGCGCTCCGGCGATCGGCTGCGCGTGACGGCGCAGCTGGTGCAGGTTGCCGACGGGTCGCATCTCTGGTCCGAGCGCTACGATCGGCCCACCGCCGACGTCTTTGCCGTCCAGGACGAGATCGCGCTCGCCGTCGTCGACAAGCTGAAGGTCAGCCTGCTCGCGCGCGAGCGGCGCGCCATGCGGCGCCGCCCCGCCGGGAACCTGCTCGCCTACGACGCGTACCTGAAGGGCATCTTCCATTGGAACCGGCTCTCGGTCGAAGCGTTCGCGGAAAGCCGCGTCTGTTTCGAGGAGGCGATCCGCCTCGATCCGGATCTGGTGCCCGCGTACGTGTTCCTCGGGCAGGCGTACGCCTCCGGAGCGTTCTGGGCGGACATCGAGCCGGCGCCTGCAGCCGACCGGGCGAGCGCGCTGGTCGAACAGGCGCTGGCGCTGGATCCCGACTGTGCCGAGGCGCACGTGGGGAAAGGGAATATCGCCGGGTACTTCGGACATGACTGGCCGTACGCGGAAGCGTGCACGCTCCACGCGCTGCAGTTGAGCCCGAGCCTCGCCACTGCGCACCTGCATCTGACGGGTCTCTACACCATCCTTCGCCGCTTCGACGAAGCGATGCTCGAAGCGCGGTTGACGCTGCGGCTCGATCCCGTGTCGCCAACGACTGGCGCGTGGGCGGCGTTCTGGCTGGCGTCAGCCGGGGCGCGAGACGAGGGCGTGGAGGCCCTGCGCGAGATCGCTGAAGGCAATCCGTCGTACTGGATGCCGTGGTGGGAGCTGGCGGTCCTGTGCGCCCGCCTGGGCGACACGGGCGCTGCGCTCGAGTATGCCGAACGTGCAGCGGCCCTGTCAGAGAACGCGACGCACGCCCTTGCGGTGCTGGCGTGCGTGCACTACCGCGAGGGAAATCGCAGGGCCGGCGACGAGCTGTACGATCGGCTTCAGGCCCGGGCACGCCAGGGATTCGTCAGCCCCTCCTCGATGGCGTGCGTCGAGGTCGGACGGGGAGACAGCGACAAGGCGCTTGAGACGATGAGACGAGCGGCGGCGATCAACGACCCGATGCTGCCGTTCTGGCGGATGGGAATCGCGTCCGTGTTCCCCGCCGACCCGCGATTCGAGCAGGTGCTGGCGTCGGTCGGCCTCTGATCCGCGCGCCGGCCCTGGCCAGCAGCCACCGGCGGATGCGCGTGCGCGCCCACCGATAGTGCGCCGCGGTGTTGGCGCGGATGTAGTCGCTCAGCGTCCAGCTCGGGCCCGTCCACGAGTAGCGCCCGAGCGCGACGAGATCCGCCTCCCGCACTCTCGCGATCAGCGCGATCATCCGGTCGTGCAAAGTGACGTAGTCGTCGAGGATCTCATCGAGCGGTCGATGATGATGCTTGCGGTAGATCTGCGCGTTCAACCGTGGCAGCTCGCGCCACGTCATGCCGGGCTCAGGCAGTTCCGGCGTCTCGCCGCGCAGCCCCGCGTCGTGCCAGCGGAGATTCCGCTCCTGCCAGTCGACGATGTGCGCGAGGACGTCCTTCACGGACCACCCGCCACGCGTCACCCCGGCCCGCGTCATGTCCGACGGCCTCACGCGCGCCAGCAGCTCGTCGAGTGCGTCCCGCTCGATGCGAATCTCGTTCAGGAGATCGTGCTTCCGCAGACGTTTGCCCATGATCGAATGTCGCGCGCGCAGCAAACCGCATGCTCGGCGTGCGAAAACGCCAGAAGAGCGGCGGTTAGCGGATCGACTGCCGCCGATCGCGCGACCGCACCGCCGGAATTCCGTCAGCCGCGATCGGCACGAATCCGTAGATCGCACACAGCACGGACATTGCCCGCGGGAGTGGATGTTGCACGCCGGCGGCGCTCATGACACAGACCGCCGACGGCAACAGAATCCGGGACCTGATCTCGCGATGGCGTGAGGATCCTGGTGGCACGTATCAATCGTGGTTCCTGTGGGACGAGCGGCTGAAGAACTTCCGTGCGATTCGCCGGGGCATCGCGCAGGTCGTCGAAGAGATTGAGGACGGCACGTTCGGCAGCGCCTACAAAGGATCGTCACTCGAGACCGTCGTCGGATCGATCGCCGAGCAGCGGCAGATCTTCAAAGGGGCCGATCACGCGTTTCTCTGGAAGCCGAAATTGCGCATTCCGGATATCTACGAGAACCGCCCGAACCAGCTCGCGTTCGCCCGGTTCCTGCAGACGTGCCTGTGCTGCAATACCGAGACGGGAGTCATCGCCGCAATCCAGACAATCGATCGACAGAAGATCAAGGGCCTTGGGCCCGCGGCTGCCAACATCCTCTACTTCCTCCATCCAACGCTCGTGCCGCCGTTCAACACGGCGATCGTCAACGGCTATAACCTGCTGACCGGGGCAGGTGTGCGCCTCGGCCGGTGGGACGACTACCTCGCAATGCGTGCCGGCATCTTCGAGCTGAACGCGGCACATCGTCCATTGCTGTCGAACGACCTGGGAGCGCTTGCCGGCCTGCTGTTCGACACCGGGTCGCGGCGATACGCGCTTCCTCCGCCGCTCGACGATGCGGCGGCGAGAGAGGCATGGGAGAAAGACCTGGCGGCGGTCCGGGCCGCGGCCGAGACGGCCGACAAGAAGCTGCGGGCGGCGCAGGCGAGTGACCGGACGCACACGGAGATTCAGACGTGGCTTCGCGATCTCGGTCGCGCGCTTGGCTACGACGTCTGGATCGCTGCCAACGATCGGCAGCGGCCGACGCCGGACGGCCGGCTGGCCGACGGGTGCCTCGATTGCCTGCCCTCGCGGCTGGAGCAGGCGCCCGGAGCCGATGCCGTGCGCCTCATCGACGTGCTCTGGCTCGAGAAAGACGACGTCGCGGCGGCGTTCGAGGTCGAGCACACGACGTCGATCTACTCTGGAATCGTCCGCATGCTCGATCTCGCCTGCGGCGGCGGCGCCGCCGCTGCGCGCGCGTTGTTCCTGGTCGCTCCGGACGAGCGCGAGGAGGATGTTCGTGCGCAATTGCGACGGCCGGCGTTGAGCAGGATCTCTGATCTACGCGTACGGTACCTGCGCTATTCCGATCTCGCAACGAATCGGAACGCGATGGCGAAGTTTGGACAGGGTCTGAAGCCGGTGGAAGCACTCGCACGCGATCTCTAGGGCGGAGAGGAATCATGGAACAGCGCTGTCTTCTCCCGATGGTCTGGCTCACCTGGATCGGCGTGCCGCTGCTCGCGGTGGTGGTGGGCATTCGCACCAATATCGTCTCGGGCATCGCGGTGCTGATCGTCGCGGTCGTCGCGCAGGTGCTCTACGTGCGCTATTTTCCGCACCTGTCGAAGTGGGTGGGGTACGGCTCGGTCGCGGACACGCCCGCGTCAGGCAGCGCGCAGTTGCCTGCGGTTCCGCGCGTCACGCTCTACACCGCGAGCGCGTGCCCATTCTGCCCAATCGTCAGGCAGCGGCTTCTCGACCTGCAGAAGCGCAGCGGCTTCGAGCTGGTGGAAATGGACGTGACCTTCAGGCCGCAGGTGATCCGCGACAAGGGGTTGCGCAGCGTGCCGGTGGTCGAGGCGAATGGCCGGACGATCGTGGGGAATGCGACGTCGGCGCAGCTCGCGGACCTGCTCGCGAACGTCGCGACGGACTGAGGGGGTGTCAATGCTGAATGCCGAATGCTAAATGCTGAATGGAATGCTGAATGCTGAATGGCATTCGGCATTCATTCAGCATTCAGCATTGACAATGTCAGAACGTAATGCGGCCTTGCACCTGTAACCACCGCGGCGTGTTCCACTGCTGCGTCACGACGCCGAAGTTCGAGCTGGTCGGCGACGTGTTCGGCTGATCCCACTGCACGTTGTTCAGCG
>JBMDXB010000118.1:0-12308 GCA_048594885.1 Vicinamibacterales bacterium | reverse complement strand
CGGCGTGCTGATCGAACGCAATGAGAGGAGTAGACTGCATGGCGACCGACCTCCTTTGTATGCGGCTCTGCGTTGAGCGGTGCACGCGCAGCGTAACCCGCGCCCTGCAAAGCCGAGGTCGGTCTTTCCATATGGTCTAGCCGCCACGGCGCGCAATTCGCAAGTGCTGAAGAAGGTGCGCGACAGCTGTGAATGTCACCAGATCCACTGTGGCGGCGACCAGCTTCAGTCCCTGGCCAACGGCGTCCGTCACGAACTGCGTCCATGAATCGCCAAATTCGAGTAACTGGTCGCTCCAGTGTCGCCACGGAAACGGAAAACCGATGATCTCGCACCAGCCCGGCGCGCAGTAGTTGATGACATTCGCCGCGGTGAAGGCGAGCAGCCATGCGTAAAAGAGCAGTGCCCGCCAGCCAGTCCACTTCCCCTGAAGCGTCCGTTGACCGACTGCAAACGCGAAAGCCGCATACAGCACCGCACCACCGTACGAAGGGGGACCAGGAGCTACGTAAATGAAACTGATTCCGAGCTCGCGGGCGATGCTGGCCGCTATCGCCCTGAGCACGAGTGCGGCGGCAACGGCCAGGACGCCGAGCACAGCGAATGCGACGACCTTGCTTGCGACCGAGTTGCGGCCCCTTGTGACAACCGATAGCACGACGGCCGCCGCAAACAGCACCAACGCGGAGCACGCCATTGCCCCCAGGAGCGTGGGTATGCGCCAGATGTAGAGGCCGTCAAAAGCCATCCTGCCGCTTAGACACCGCGAATCAGGAAAGCGGCGGCGGCCGCTGCGCGATCTTCAGCACTACAACGAGCTGCGCCGCAGCACGTGATCGATCGCCTCCTGCGGTACCGTGAACGTCCGGATCGGCGTGTTGCCGGGATAGATATCGCGCATGCCGACGCGGCTCGTGTAGAAACCGTCAACCGTCATGCGGCGCGCGAGGATGAAGAAGTCGATGCCAGGATCGAGCTCCGGCGATCGGTTCTTGCGATACGCGATCACGTCGAGCAGCGCAGTCTGCTCGGACGTCGGCGCGCTCGCGAAGTCAGCGGCGCCGCGTCTCTTCATCTCGGCATCGAGCCACGCCAACCCCTTCGTGTAACGCGCCTTCAGTTCGGCGTTCACCGCCAGCAACGTATCGATCCATGCGGGCACGTCCGCCTGCACCGCGCCGGGCTTGCCGTTGTCCACGGGGACGATCAGGTCAGCGAGCCGCTCGAGCGTGCGGAGCTCGTGCGCCGACAGCGCCTTCGGCGTGTAAGCGCCGCCCGTTGCCGCAGCCGCCTGCTGGACGGCGTGGTGCGCCTGCGCGAGCAGGCCATCGAAGGCGCCCGCGGTGACGAAGGCCATCGCCAAAGTGCTCAGCGCGTCGCGCCTGGTGATCTCAGACATTGCCCTTCCTCATTTCCTCCGCGAGGTACTCCGCCGTGCGCCATGCGAGCGCGATGATCGTGTGCGTCGGGTTCTTGTCGGCGTGGCTGACGAACGGACCCCCGTCGGCGACGAACAGGTTCGGGACGTCGTGCGCCTGGCAGAACTTGTTGAGCACGCTGGTCCGGCGATCGTCTCCCATGCGGACGCAGCCGATCTCGTGGATGATCGCGCCACCTGGGTTCATCACCGGCACGGCCGTCGCCGGCACAACGGTGCCGTCACGGCCGGCGTTGATGGTGCCGCCCATCGATTCGAGGATGGCGCGGAACGACTCCCGCATGTGGCGCACCTGATTGATCTCGTGATCGCTCCAGCTCCAATGGAAGCGAAGGACGGGAATACCCCACCTGTCCTTCACGCCGGGATCGATCTCGCAGTACGAATGCTCGTTGGGGATCATGGCGCCACGGCCGCTGAAGCTGATCGTCGTGCTGCCGTACGACTCGCGGATCGCCTGCTTCATCGCCAGGCCGTAGCCTTCGTGGCGATTGAGCGCGCCGCCGCCGAAGCCCAGGCCGGGCATGCCGAAGCTGCCGCCGTGGACCTCGACGTGATACCCACGCGCGAAGTCCAACTCCTTGTGGCGATCCCACATCCACCAGGGAATGTAGACGTGGGCGCCGTACCCGTCGGTGTTGTAAATGGGCGTTCCGACAAGCGCCGGCACCGTCGCGGACATGTTGAAGCCGACGGAGTCCGTCAGGTACTTGCCGACAACTCCCGAGGAGTTGGCGACGCCGTTCGAATGGCGTGACGACTTCGAGTTGAGCAGCAGCCTCGCCGATTCGCACGCTGACGCCGCGAGGACGACGGTCCGGCAGCGCACCTGCCGTTCGGATCCGGTCGTCCTATCGACATACGACACGCCCGTCACCTTGCTGCTGTCATCGGTGAGCAGCTCACGCGCCATCGCGTTGCTGAGCACTTCGACGCGTCCGGTCTTCATCGCCGGAAAGATCTGCACGTAGCTGGAGGCGTAGTTCGACGCCGTCGTGCAGCCGCGGCCGCACTGCCCGCAGTAGTGGCACGGCGCGCGTCCGTTGAGTGCGCTGGTAATGACCGCCTGGCGCGAATTGATCACCTTGATTCCGAGCTTCGCGCACGCGCGCTGGACCAGTACTTCGTGCGCCTTCAGCGGCGCCGGCTCCTGGAAGATGCCGTCGGGCGCGCTGCGCAGCCCTTCGGGCTTCCCCGTCACGCCGATGAAGCGCTCCGCCTTGTCGTAGTACGGCGCGATGTCGTCGTACGAGATCGGCCAGTCGAACCCGAGGCCGTCGAACGAGCGCGGCTTGAAGTCGTAGTCGGAGTAGCGCAGTTGAATGCGTCCATAGTGGTTCGTCCGTCCGCCGATGCAGCGCGATCGGAACCAGCGGAACTGGCTGCCTTCGGCGACGGTGTAGGGTTCGTCGGCCGCGCTCGCGCGAAACTCCGCGCCGAAGTTCAGCGGCGTGGCCTGCCCGGTCGTGTAGTACTGCGCCCGCTCGCCGGCGCCGCGATGCCACACGTCGTAGGGCCCCTGGAGCATCTTGAAGTCGGACATGCTCACCATCGGGCCGGCTTCCATCAGCAGCACCTTGACGCCGAAATCGGCCAGCACCTTCGTCACGGTGCCGCCGCCGGCGCCGGAACCGATGATGACGACGTCGTGGACGGTCGAACGGGATGGCACCTGTGGCATGCGGTCTCCTGGATTAATGCGCGTGGGGCCCCACCCCCACGCGTTCTCGCTCGGCGGCCGCGCTGCGCGCGGCTTCACTCCGTCGCCTCGCTCGGATGGCGAGTACAATACGCACGCCAATGCGCCTGCGCAATGCGATTGTCAAGGTCCATATCTATGCGGGCCTTCTGACATTTGCGCAGCTCGTGCTCTACGGCGTCGCCGGCCTGGTCGCGACAGTCCACGAGGTGCAGGAGTTGCGCAGCACGCGGGCCGTGCGTGACGTGCCGTTCACGGCGCCGGCGTCGAAGACGGACAAGGAAGTCGCCGACCTCGTATTCGCGTCGCTCGACATGCCGCTGACCCGCCGGATTCCGGCTTGGGCGATCAGGCGCACGCCGGAACGCGATCTGCTGCTCGACTTCTACAACGTCAACGGCATCTATCGCGTCACCGTGCTCGAGCGCGAGCAGAAGCTGCGGATCGAGAGCATCCGAAACACCGCTGCACACTTCATGGTGATCGCCCATGCGATCACCATGAGCGATCCGGAGGCGCCGCGGCTGCTGCGCGTCTGGGCGTACTACAACGAGTTCGCGTTGTGGTGTCTTGCCGCGTTCTGCGCGTCCGGCGTGTACCTGTGGCTGAGCGCGCAGGCGCGCTCGATTTGGGCGTGGATCTCGCTTGCCGCCGGTACGGCGGCGTTCGCGGCACTGTGGATCGCGTTCAGGTAGCGGCGATGTACATCGTCATCCGCAACGTTCATCTGCTCGTCGCGTCGTTCAGCCTGCCGTTCCTGCTGATGTACGTCGCCAGCTCCGTGCAGATGTCGCATCCGTCGTGGTTCACGATGAAGCCCGCCGTGCACGAGCACGAGATGTCGGTGATGCCGGGACGCACCGACGCGCGCCAGGTCGCGCGTGAGGTGATGGACGGCAACGAGAGCATCCGCGGCGAACTGACGAATATCCGCCCACGGCCCGGCGGCGTCGCTCTCCGCGTCGTCCTGCCCGGCACCGTCCACGACGCCGACTACGACCGCTTGTCGGGCAACGTGAAGATCCGGACGAGCGTCGCCGGCTTCATGGGCATGTTGAACCGCCTGCACCACGCCGCCGGTGTCCGGCACGAGACGACGGCGATGAACGGGTGGGGCGCAGCCGTCGCCATCGTGTCGGCCGGCTTGCTTCTCCTCGGCGCCACCGGCATCTACATGTGGTTCACGCGTCGCCCCGAACGCGTCATCGGTGCCGTGCTGTTAGCGATCAACCTGGTCGTCGCTTTGACGCTGCTGCTCACGCTGCGGCGTGAAGGGCCCGCCTGAAACGGAGCCACGGTGTAGGATCGGCTTCTGTGCCTGGCGTGGTGACACTGAGTCGGCTGCTCGCAACGGATGCGTCTGGTCATCGCATCGACGTGGCACGGCTGAGCGCCGCCCGCGTCTGGCGGACGCTGTATCGTATTCTGCGCAGAAATCCTTTGTGCGCGATCGCCACCGCCGACGCACATGGCGCCGCGTACATCAACACCGCCTACTTCGCGTACTCGCGGTCGCTCGACCTGTTCTTTCTCTCCCATCCCGAGTCGCACCACTGCCGCAACCTGCAGTCGCATCCCTCGTCGTCGATGGCTGTCTACGAATCGCCGCAGGAGTGGGGGGCGCTCGATCGTGGCGTTCAGCTCTTCGGAAGATGTCGCAAGGCGCGGGGGGTCGCCGCGCGCACCGCCGCGCGGGTATATGCCGCGCGGTTCGACGCGTATTCCGAGTGGATGCGAGAGCTCGATGCGGCCGGCACCGCGCACGAATACCGCTTCTATCGGTTCGCCGCGCGGCGCGTAAAGGTGTTCGACGAACGCGAGTTCGGCAGCGCCGTCTTCGTCACGGCGCGTGTCGTGCGGCCCTCGCGGAGGAGCACAGCGCGCGGTTCGGCACAAGGCCAGTAGTTCTCGCGGATCAGTCGTCGAACCAGTACTGTGAAGCGCCGGCGGCTGGTGGTGGCACAATACGCGCATGCTTCGACTTGCCATCGCCATCACCTTGGTCATTGCCGCCGCACCGGCGGCGCAGCAGCGGTACTCGGTCACGCGCGAGGGGGACGTCGTCAAGCTGGCCGACAGCCGCGCGAACATGACGGTGTCAGTACTCACCACGACGAGCAATGCCTACGAAGTCGTCGTGAACGGCCACAACGTGCTGCGCACGGCGTATGCGTCGCTCGAGGAGCTCAGGGAGAAACCGGGGCACAACGGCATTCCGCTGCTCGCGCCGTTCGCGAACCGGCTCGACGAGCCGGCGTTCTACGCGAACGGGAAGAAGTACACCTTCGACATGGAGCTCGGAAACATCCGCGGCGGCGCGATTCCGATCCACGGCTTCGTGACCGGCTCGAAGGATTGGGAGCTCGTCGAGGCGAAGTCGGACGGAAAGTCGGCCTGGGTGACGAGCCGCCTCGACTTCCACCGGAATCCGCAATGGATGAAGCAGTTTCCGTTCGCGCACACGATTACGATGACGTATCGCCTCGCGGACGGCGCGCTCGAGGTGCGCACGCGGCTGGACAACGCAAGCCGCGAGCCGATGCCGATCGCGATCGGCTTCCATCCGTATTTCGAGCTGAACGAGGGATCGCGCGAGGAGTGGACCGTGTCGATCCCGGCGAAGACGCACTGGCTGCTCGCGCCGAACAAGATCCCGACGGGCGAGACGCAGCCGATAGAAAAGCTTCTTCCCAACCCGCGCACCGTCTCGCTCAAGGGCCTGACGCTCGACGATGGGTTCAGCGATTTGGAACGCGACGCGCAGGGCCGCGCGGTCGTGTCATTGAAAGGCAAGACGCAGCAGGTGGACGTGCTGCTTGGACCGAAGTACAAGGTCGTCCTCGTCTATCTGCCGCAGGCGATTCCGCCCGGCGCCTCGAAGCGCGGCGCCGTCGCCATCGAGCCGATGGCCGGCGTCACGAACTCGATGAACCTCGCGCACAAAGGTCGTTACAAGGAGCTTCAGAGCATCCCGCCGAACGGGTCGTGGGAGGAAAGCTTCTGGGTACGCCCCAAGGGTCTCTAAGCGAGCGAGCGAAGCCCCTTCACCAGGCGCTCGACGCCCTCGTCCACCGTAGCCGGATCGAGCGCGCCGTACGAGATCCGGATCGAGCACGGATTTGTGTCTGCGAACGCCGAGCCAGGAACCGTGGCGACGCGATGCTCCTTGATCAACCGCTCGACCACCGTCATCGAGTCGAGCGGCGTGTGGACGCGAACGAGATAGTAGAAGGCGCCTTCGACCAGCGGCACACCGCACGGGACCGCCGGATCCGAGAGCGCGGCGAAGATGTGCCTCCGCAGCGTGTCGAGTTCGGCAAGATGCGCGCGCGGGTAGTCGCGCCCCACGGCCAGCGCCGCGAGCGCGGCGTGCTGTGACACGGCCGGCGGACAGATCAGCAGCGTGTCCTGAATCTTGTTGACGGCGTCCCACAGGCTGTCCGGAATGACCATGTAGCCCAGACGCCAGCTCGCCATCGCGTACGCCTTCGACAGCGAGAACAGTGAAATCGTGTAGCTGGCCGCACCGTCGATGCTGCCCGGCGAGAAGTGCTTCGCCTCGCCGTAGGTGAAGTACTCGTACGCCTCGTCGTGGATGTGGAAGACGCCGCGCTCCGCGCAGAGCGCACTCAGCGCGCGCAGCGACGGTTCGCTGTAGACCGCGCCCGTCGGGTTGTTCGGCGACACCGTCACGACCGCTCGTGTGCGCGGCGTGATCGCATCCGCGATCGCCTGCAGATCGAGCTGATAGTTTCGCTGGCAGCGAACGCCGATCGGCACCGCGCCGGCGATCACGATCGCCATCTCGTGGTTGAAGTAGTAGGGGGCGGGAAGGATCACTTCGTCGCCCGGATCGGTCACCGCGAGCACCGCGTTGACGAACGCGAGGTTGCCGCCGGCCGTGACGACCACGCGACTCGCGGGTCTGGCGACGATCCCGTTCTCGCGCGCCAGCTTCGATTCGAGCGCTGCAACGAGCGCCGGCAACCCCTCGACCGGACCGTATCGATGATCGGACAGCGCCGATCCAAAGCGGCGGACGGCTTCGTTCACCTCCGGCGGCGGCGCGTACGACACGATCCCCTGGCCGAGCGAGATCGTCCCGGGCGTTTCAGCCGTCCACCGGCCGACGATGGGAATGACGGGGGGCTGAACCGCGGCCAAACGCCGTGATTCTCGACGACCCACGTCTGCGCTGCGATCTTTCAGATCGATTCTGTTCATCGAGGCGCCCGCCTTAACAGGAGCACAGGAGAACGGGAGTAACGATTTCTCGCGTGAAAAGAAAAATGTTCTCCCCTTCTCCCATTCTCTTGTGATCTGTACCATCTCTCGACCGGGATCCCGTTTCTGCGCAGCCACCCGGGGCAACTAACGCGCCGTCCACCCGCCGTCGACGACGAGCGAACTGCCGGTGACGAACGACGATGCGTCGGACGCGAGAAAGACGACCGCCCCCTTCATCTCCTCGAGCTCGCCCCACCGTCCCATCGGAATCAAGCTGACGAACTGTTGATACGCCGCCGGATCATTCAGCAACTGCTTGTTCATGTCGGTGGCAAACGGCCCCGGGCAAATCGCGTTGCACGTCACGCCCGTGCCGGCCCACTCGAGCGCGAGCACGCGGGTGAGGCCGATGATGCCGTGCTTCGAAGACGCGTACGGCGTGCGGCCGGGCAGGCCGATGTGCGAGAGCGCGGAGCCCATGTTGATGACGCGGCCCCAGCCGCGCTGCACCATGAGCGGGCCGATCACCTTGGCGCAGAGAAACGGCCCCTTGAGGTTCGTGTCGACGACAGAATCCCAGTCGGCCTCGGACAGCTTGTCGATCGTGCCGCGGATGTTGGTGCCGGCGTTGTTCACGAGGATGTCGATGGCGCCGCACGCAGCCGTCACCTCGCCGGCGAGGCGCGCGACGTCGTCGGCGTTCGTCACGTCTGCTGAGAATGCCCGCACGCGCCGGCCGGTCGCGGCGGCGATCTCCGTCGCCGTCGTCTCGCAGCTCTCGCGAGAGCGTCCAGCCAGCGCGATGTCGGCTCCCGCCTCTCCCAGCGCAATCGCCATCGTCCGGCCCAGGCCGCGCGCTCCGCCGGTAATCAGCGCGACCTTGCCGTCGAGGCGAAACATCTCCAGCACGTTTCTGTCAGCCATGATGAACGGGTCATAGTGCCATAGGTCCATTCGGCTGAAAAAGAGTACACTGCGCACCATTCACGACGGAGGCACACGGTTGCCGGCACGTACCCCCAGGGTCTTTCGTTCGAGCGCCTGGTTCTCGAAACGCGACAAAGACGGCTTCATTCATCGCAGCTGGATCGGCCGCGGCATGCCGCCGGACGTGTTCGATGGGCGTCCGATCATCGGCATCTGCAACACCTGGTCGGAGCTGACGCCCTGTAACGCGCACTTCCGGCAGCTCGCCGAGCACGTGAAGCGTGGAGTTTGGGAAGCGGGCGGCGTCCCGCTCGAATTCCCTGTCACATCCACCGGTGAAACGAGCGTCAGGCCGACGGCCATGCTGTTCCGCAATCTGGTCAGCATGGATGTCGAGGAAATGATCCGCGGCAACCCGATCGACGCGGTCGTGCTGCTCTGCGGCTGCGACAAGACGACGCCGTCGCTGGTGATGGGAGCGACGAGCTGCGACGTACCGGCGATTGTGCTGTCTGGCGGCGGGGCGCTCAACGGCAACCACTGCGGCGCGCCCATTGGCATCAGCCACGTCTGGAAGTTCAGCGAGGATGTGAAGGCCGGCACCATGAGCCCGCAGGAGTTCATGGAGGCCGAGCCCTGCATGATGCGGTCGGCCGGCACGTGCATGGTCATGGGCACGGCGTCGACGATGGCGGTGGTCGTCGAGGCGTTGGGGCTGACGCTGCCGCAGAACGCGGCGATTCCTGCCGTCGACTCACGACGCTACAGCCTCGCGCACGAGACCGGCCGGCGCGCGGTCGACATCGCCTACGAAGATCTCCGCCCGTCACGCATCCTGACTCGCCAGGCGTTCGAGAATGCCATCCGCGTGAACGGCGCCGTCGGCGGATCCACGAACGCGGTGATTCATCTCCTGGCGATGGCCGGCCGCGTCGGCGTGCCGCTGACGCTCCGCGACTGGGACGATCTCGGACGCAACGTGCCGACGATCGTCGACCTGATGCCGTCCGGCCGCTTCATGATGGAGGACTTCTACTACGCCGGCGGTCTGCCTGCGGTGCAGCGCATTCTTGGCGACGCAGGCCTGCTGCATCGCGACGTCGTCACCATCAACGGCCGCACGATGTGGGAGAACTGCGGCAAGGCGCCGAATCACAATCCCGAGGTGATCCGGACGATGGACTGCGCGGTCGTCGAGCAGGGCGGCATCGCCGTGCTGTGCGGCAACCTCGCGCCGTCCGGCGCCGTGCTCAAGCCGTCGGCCGCATCGCCGGTGCTGATGAAGCATCGCGGCCGCGCCGTCGTCTTCGAGAACATCGAGCACTACAAGGCGCGGATCGAGGATCCGGATCTCGACGTCGATCCGACCTGCGTGCTCGTGCTCAAGGGTTGCGGGCCGAAGGGGTATCCGGGGATGGCGGAGGTCGGCAACATGGGGCTGCCGCCGAAGATCCTGCAGCAGGGGATCACCGACATGGTGCGCATCTCCGACGCGCGCATGAGCGGCACGGCCTACGGGACCGTCGTGCTGCACGTCGCGCCGGAGTCCGCCGTCGGCGGTCCGCTTGGGCTCGTGCGCGACGGCGACATGATCTCGCTCGACGTCGAGGCCCGCTCGCTGCATCTCGAGGTCTCGGACGAGGAGCTGGCGCGCCGCCGCGCCGACTGGCGCGCGCCGGCGCCGTGCTCGCCGGGCGGCTACGTCAAGCTGTTCCTCGATCACGTCGGGCAGGCGGACACCGGCGCCGATTTCGATTTCCTCGTCGGGTGCCGAGGACACGAGATCGCGCGGGAGGCGCACTGAGGCAGGGCTTGGTACGCGGCGTTTGAACACGGAGGGCACGGAGGACACGGAGTCATTTTTGTCTTCTGAAGAAGAAAAGAAGATGCACCGTGTTCTCCGAGTGCTCCGTGTTGAAACGCTGTGGAGATCGTCGATAGAGAGGCTGGCGTGCATCAGTACGATCTGAGCAATCGCCGCGCGGTGATTACGGGCGGCGCGCAGGGGTTCGGGCGGGCGGTGGCGGAGCGGCTGCTGCAGTCGGGCGCCCGGGTGTCGCTGTGGGACCGCGAGGGGGAATTGCTGCCGTCGGCGTCGCGCGAGATGGGCGCGCTTGGCGAGGTGATCACATCCATCGTCGACGTCAGCGACGCGGCGCAGGTTGACGCCGCAACCGCGGAAACCGTTCAGCGCTTCGGCGGCATCGACATCCTCGTCGCCAACGCAGGCATTGCCGGCGCAACGGTGCCGGTGTGGGAGTTCCCGGTCGATTCCTGGCGACAGGTCATCGACGTCAATCTCACCGGCGTCTTCCTCTGCTGCCGGGCCGTCGTCCCGCACATGCGTGCGCAGAACTACGGCCGCATCGTCAACGTCGCGTCGATCGCGGGCAAGGAAGGAAACCCGAACGCGTCCGGCTACAGCGCGTCGAAGGCGGGCGTCATCGCGCTGACGAAGTCGCTCGGCAAGGAGCTCGCGGGGCAGAACATCGCGGTGAACTGCATCACGCCCGCGGCCGCGCGAACGCGAATCCTCGAACAGACGACGCAGGCGCACATCGATTACATGCTGTCGAAGATCCCGCGCAGGCGGTTTCTGCAGGTCGAGGAGCTCGCGTCGATGGTCGCCTGGCTCGTGTCGGAGGAGAACTCCTACACGACTGGCGCCGTGTTCGATCTGAGCGGCGGTCGTGCTACGTACTAGGCTGCGGCGCGAAGCGCCGCGGCAAGGCCGAAGGCCGTCGCGCGAAGCGCGTAGGCGCGTGGGGGTGGGGCCCCACGCGCACTGAGAAAAGCAGACACAACAGCCACAGGGTCGGGACGCTACGACTGGAGTTGCCATGAAGCGCTTGCTGCTTGTAGTGCTGACATTCGTCGCCTCGACGGCGTTGCTCGCGCAGACCAAGCCGCTCGACATCTACGTCGTCGACACCGAGGGGGGGAAGGCGGCGCTCTACGTGACGCCGTCGGGCCAGACTGCGCTCGTCGATACCGGCAATCCCGGCGGCCGCGATGTCGATCGCATCATGGCTGCGATCGAAGACGCAGGCGTGAAACAGATCGACCTTCTCATCAGCACGCACTACCACGTCGATCACATCGGCGGGATGCAGGAGCTGGCGAAGCGGATTCCGATCGCGCACTTCGTCGACCACGGACCGTCGGTCGAGGAGAAGGAGCAGGTCCAGGGATTCCAGCAGGCGTACGCGGAGCTGCGCGCGAAGGCGAAGCACACGGTCGTGAAGCCCGGCGACAAGCTGCCGCTGAAGGATCTCGACTGGCGGATCGTGACGTCGGCGGGGCAGGTGCTGAAGAAGCCGCTTCCTGGCGGCGGCGCGGCGAACCCGGCGTGCGCGAGCTTCACGGCGAAGAACATCACCAACGATCCGGAGAACTCGCAGTCAATCGGCAGCGTCGTCGCGTTCGGGCAGTTCCGCATCCTCGATCTCGGCGACCTGCTGTGGAACAACGAGCGCGATCTGATGTGCCCGAACAACCCGATCGGCACGGTCGATCTCTATCTGGTGACACACCACGGGCTCGATCAGTCGAACTCGCCGGTCGTCGTCCACGCCGCGCGGCCGCGCGTCGCGGTCATGCAGAACGGCACCCGCAAGGGCGCCGGGACGGAAGCGATGACGACGATGAGGACGGCGCCGGGGCTGGAGGACATCTGGCAGTTGCACTGGTCGCACCGCGCGGGCATCGAGCAGAACAGCGCCGGCGTGTTCGTGGCGAACGTCGACGATCCGGAGACGATTGCCGCCGTCCTCGCGCCGCCGGCAGCGGGTGGAACACCGCAGGGCCGCGGCCGCGGCGCAGCGGCCGCCGCGCACACGCCGGCGTACTGGATCAAGATCTCCGCCCGTCAGGACGGCTCGTTCACCGTTTCCAACAGCCGCAACACGTTCAGCAAGACGTACGCACGCCGTTAGGGAAGGGGGGCCAGAAGTTGAGGCCGACCCGGCCCCCGGGGGGGGGGGGGCCGTAAGTTACGCCACCCCCCCCCCCGAGGGA
>JBMDXB010000117.1:0-6584 GCA_048594885.1 Vicinamibacterales bacterium | reverse complement strand
CTCGACCAGCTCGAGCAGCGCAACTCTCCCGGCGGCGCTTGCCGCGGCACGTGACCCGCTCGGTATCCGTCCGTCGACCGCGGGATTCGTGCTGCCGCTCGGGACGACCATGAACATGAGCGGTACGGCGCTCTACGAAGGCTGTGTGGTCCTGTTCGTGGCGCAGGTGTTCAGCGTCCATCTCGATCTCGCGCAGCAGGTCACGCTGGTTTTTCTGTCGGTGCTGAGCGCGGTGGCCGTCGCCGCCATACCGGGCGGATCGCTGCCGCTCATTGCCGGCCTCCTGGCGGCCTTCGGCATACCGCCGGAGGGCATCGGGATCATCCTGGGCGTCGACCGCATCCTCGACATGACGCGCACCATGACCAACGTCGGGTCCGACCTCGTGACGGCGGCCGTGGTCGATGCGTCCTCGCCGCGCGTGCCGGTCGGCGGAGCGCCCTGAGCTTCCGGACGGACCCGCGTCGGCTCAGTACGGTCCGGGACTCGGCGAGGGCGAACCGCCGGCTGACGGCGCCGCGCCTTCGGCGATCCACAGACGGATCGAGCGGATCTGCGCGGCGGTCAACGGCTCGCCGCTCGCCGGCATGCGGACGCCCACGGCCGCCGTGCCCTCGATCTTGTGGACGAGGTAGCTGTTGGTGTCGTCGCCGGGCTCGACGCGCTTGAGGCTCGGGACCTCGTTGCTCGCCACGTTGACTAGATTCGCGTAGCTGTTGGTCGAATCGAGGCGCAATCCCCGCGGCGGATTCGAGCCGCTGTGGCACTGCACGCAGCGGTTGGTGAAGATCGGCTGGATCTGTGTCGCGTAGTCCACGGGCGTGCCCACTGGGCCCGACACGACGAAGTCCGCCGCCGTCACGGCGAGTCCGGCAGGAAGAACGGCAAACCGCACGGCGCCGGTCGGCCCCGTGCCATCGGCATCGTAACGGACGTTGCCGTTGGCCGGATCGTAGAGGATGCGGTCGGTCGAGTCCGCGGCGGCCGCGCCGCGCCGGAACAGCCCTTCGCCGAGCGCGCCACTCGTCGCGAAAGCCCTGAACACCGCACCATCGAGTCGAATGGTGTCGTCATCCACGTTGAAGTCGAGGACGCGGTCGACGTTTGTCGACGCATCGAGCGCCGCCGTGAACAGGAACCTGTCGCGTCCGGCGCCGCCGCTGAGACGGTCGTTGCCCGCGCCGCCGTTCAGCTCGTCGTTGCCGCCGAGTCCGTTCAGCGTGTCGTTGCCGCCGAGGCCTCTCAATACATTGGCCGCCGGGTTGCCAGTGATCTGGTTCGCCAGGCCGTTGCCGACGCCGTTGATGGCATCCGTGCCGAGCAGCACGAGTCTCTCGACATTGGCGCGCAACGCGTGAGTGACCGACGACCTGACCGTGTCGATGCCTTCGTTGACCGCTTCCGTCACGACGTCGTCGGCCGAATCGACGATATATCTGTCGTCCCCGTCACGTCCCGCCATCACGTCGGCGCCGCCGCGACCGTCCAGCACGTTGTTGCCGGGATTGCCGATCAGGTGATTGCTCAGGCCGTTGCCCGTGCCGTTGATGGCCGAGGTTCCGAGCAGTCTCAGGTTTTCGACATAAATCGGCAGGGCGTACGTGGCGGAGGACTTTACCGTGTCGTTCCCTTCGCCCGCGCCTTCGATGACTTCGTCCTCGCTCTGCGAGACGATGTAGATGTCGTTGCTGCCGAGCCCCATCATCGTGTCGATGCCGCCCTTGCCGTTCAGCGTGTCGGCCTCGGGCGTGCCCTCGAGAACGTCGTCCTGCGGGGTTCCCTCGATGAGCGCCGCTAGCACGAGCCCGGGCACAGATACGCAGACGAGGCCGGCGACGCGCCGGAGCTGCGTCCGGAGGTCCTTGGAACGACGAAGCTGATGCCCCATGGAACTGGCTCCCCCTGCACGGCCGCGCGCAAACCAAGACAAAGCCGCCTTGTACGGTAAGTACCTCGGGCGGCCGGTCTGGTTCAGCGTGCCGGCGACCGTTCGGCGCCTACCCCGATCCACGTCCTCGACATGATTCTAAGCACGCTCGATGCGGGCTCCGACCTCGTGACCGCGGTCGTGGTCGATGCGGCATCGCCGGGTGTACGCTTGGGTCGAGCCGCCTGAGCCTCCGGGGCGCGCCCCAACGGATCGGTCAGCGCCGGCTCGGAACCGGAGAAGTCACTCCGGGCCAACCTTAAGCCGAGGACCCGTCACCGTGGCAACACCCGTCCAGATCACGTTCCGGCACATCGAGCCTTCACCTGCGGTCGAAGCACGCGTACGCAGTCTCGCCGATCATCTGCACGTGTTCAGCGACCGCATCCAGTCGTGCCGCGTGGTCGTGGATACGCCGCATCGTCACCATCACCAGGGCAAGGTGTACAACGTGACGGTCCAGGTCGGCTTGCCGGGCGAAGACGTGGTCGTGGACATGGAACGGCCGCAGCGCGACGGGCACGAAGACGTCTACGTCGTGATCCGCGACGCGTTCGACGCCGCCAAGCGCCAGCTTCAGCAGCGCATGGCAAGCCTGCGCGGCGACGAGGCGCGGCGGTGACTGCCCTCGGGACCGCGCCGGCCATCATCCGGATCGACGAGCGCGCGGGCGAAGCGGAGCCCTTGAGCCTGGATGCGGCGCGACTTGCGCCTGGCAGTCCGATGCCGGCGCAGACGGCACGCAATCTCTTCACGGACGCAAGCGGCTGCTTTTTCGCGGGGATCTGGAGCAGTACCCGCGGCGCGTGGCGCGTCTCCTATACCGAGAACGAGCTCTGCGTGCTCACGCAGGGTCGCGTGCGGATCTCGGATTCGCAGGGTCGCAGCTGGACCTTCGGACCGGGGGATTGCTTCGTAGTGCCCGCGGGCTTCGAGGGACTCTGGGAGGTCCTCGAAGACGCCCGGAAGTTCTACGCGATCTACGAGCCGCCCACAGGCGAGCGCTGATCTCCGCGTGCGAATCCGGTGCGCGGCGAATCCGCCGTGCGCCGTTGCGGTGCATCCCGCGACGGTATACCGCGCGCAAGTGTCTGATTCCGCGCTGGCATGAAATCTGCAACCCGTTTTTTCAACAGGGCATCGTCTGCCGCCTTGGCAGGATCTGCGCGACGGCCGCTACAGGTTCGTAGTGGTTACGCAACGAAGGAGTGATCTATGAACTTACGTCATGGTCTCGCGGGGTTGGCGCTGCTCGCGAGTGCTTCGGCGGCGCAGGCCGATCTGTCAGGTACCGCGACCCCGATCACCGACTACGATTTCCGCGGCGTCACACAGAGCGCTCAGGACCCGGCGCTGCAGGCCAGCATGGACTGGGCGGCCGGCAACGGGCTCTATCTCGGGGCCTGGGCCAGCAACGTCGACTTCGGGGACTCCTTCGATGCCGACGTCGAAGTGGACTTCTACGGCGGGTTCACCGGCGGCGATGCCGTGACATGGGATCTCGGAGTCATCTACTACTCCTATCCTGGCGAAAGCGATGCCAACTGGGTCGAACTGTACGGCGGCCTCGCGTACGGCTTTCTGAAGGGAAAGATCTTCTATACGGATGAGCTCGCCGGTTTCGGCCACGGGTCGGCGCTGTATTACGACGCGAGCGCCAGCTGGGAGCTGCCGGCCAATTTCGGCTTGAGCGCACACATTGGCTATACGGATGGTGACGGCGCCGAGGACACCTTCGGTGACAGCTACATGGACTGGTCGGTTGGCGTCACCTACCCGCTGGGCAACTTCATGCTCGGTCTGAAGTGGGTCGACGGCAGCGATGCCGAGGCGCTCGACGGCACCCCGGGCGACATCGCCAGCAGCGAGGCGCGGGCGATCTTCTCGGTCTCGACGACCTTCCCCTGGGACTGAGCCCGCATCCTTGGGGACGCGGCCCCGGATACGGGTCAGGGCAGCTCGCGCAGAACCTCGTCGAGGCGGCCGAACAGCTGATCGACGTGCGAGCGCTCGATGATGAGCGGCGGCGAGAGGGCAATCGTGTCGCCCGTGACGCGGATCAGCAGGCCCTTCTCGAACGCGCGCAGGAATGCGTCGAAGCCGCGCGCGCCCGCTCGGCCTGCGATCGGCTCGAGCTCGATGGCACCAATCAGCCCGAGATTGCGCAGGTCGATCACGTGTGGGCGGCCCTTGAGCGAGTGCAGCGCGTCGGCCCAGTAGCCGCCGATCTCATCGGCGCGCGTCAGCAACCCCTCGCGCCGGTAGATCTGTTGGGTCGCAATGCCAGCGGCGCAGGCGACCGGGTGCGCCGAGTACGTGTAGCCGTGGAAGAGCTCGATTGCGTTCTCCGGCCCGGTCATGAACGCCTGATAGATCTCGCCGCGGACGGCGACGGCGCCCGCTGGCACCGCACCGTTCGTCAGTCCCTTGGCCATCGTGATCATGTCGGGTACGACGTCGAAGCATTGCGCGGCGAAGGGTGTACCGAGCCGTCCGAAGCCCGTGATGACCTCGTCGAAGATCAGCAGGATGCCGTGCCGCGTGCAGATCTCGCGCAGGCGCTCCAGATAGCCGCGCGGCGGCAGAAGCACGCCGGTCGAGCCCGCGACCGGCTCGACGATGACCGCGGCGATCGTGCTCGCGTCGTGCAGCGCGACCAGTCGCTCGAGCTCGTCGGCGAGCTGGGCGCCGTGCTCGGGCTGACCGCGCGAGTACGCGTTTCGAGCCAGATCGTGCGTGTGCGGCAGGTGGTCCACGCCGGGCAGCTGGGCGGCGAAGAACTTGCGGTTGTTCACCATGCCGCCGACCGAGATGCCTCCGAAGCCGACGCCGTGGTAGCCCCGCTCCCGGCCGATGAGCCGCGTGCGCGCGCCTTCGCCGCGTACGCGATGCCAGGCGAGCGCGATCTTGAGCGCAGTGTCGACGGACTCCGAACCGGAATTCGTGAAGAACACATGGTCGATCCCCGCCGGTAGCCAGCTGGCGATCTCGTTGGCGAGCTCGAAGGCGGCGGGGTGGCCCATCTGGAAGGGCGGCGCGTAGTCCATCGTCGCGATCTGGCGGCTGACGGCGTCGGTGATCTCCTGCCGGCCATGACCCGCGTTGACGCACCACAGGCCCGCGCAGCCGTCCAGGATCTGGCGGCCATCCGACGTCCAGTAGTGCATCCCGGCGGCGCGCGACAGCAGGCGCGGGTTCGCCTTGAACTGACGATTGGCCGTGAAGGGCATCCAGAAGGCTTCGAGCTGGGAGCGGTCGAGGCGCGCGTGGAGGGGCATGGTGATGCTTCCTTGATGGGCCGCGGATGATAAGAAAAATTGACAGCGGCGACAAACCGCCTCGAAACTTCAGGAGCCGCCCGGCTTCGGGTGTGCAGGATACTCAACACTCATGGCAACGGGGATCGATGTCGGCGCACACCTGCGGGCCGTGCGGACGATGTATGGCATGTCCCAGCGCGAGCTCGCCAAGCGCGCCGGCGTCACGAACGGACTGATCTCGCTCATCGAGCAGAACCGCGTGAGTCCGTCGGTGAGCTCGCTGAAGCGGGTGCTCGACGGAATCCCGATGTCGCTGGCGGAATTCTTCACGCTGGATCTGTCGGCGACGCCGCAGGTGTTCTTCGGTCGCGAGGAGCTCACCGACCTCGGCGACCGTGAGGTGTCGCTGCGCCTGGTGGCCGCGCGCCGCCCGGGCCGCTCAATGGCGATCATGCACGAGCGCTACGCGCCAGGGGCGGACACGGGCTCCGACATGCTGCGGCATGACGGTGAGGAGGGCGGCGTCGTGGTTCGCGGACAGATCGAACTCACGGTCGGCGGCGAAAGCCGAGTGCTCGGCCCCGGCGATGCCTACTATTTCGCGAGCGCCGTGCCGCATCGATTCCGCAACGCGCAAAAGGAAGCCTGCGAGATCATTTCGGCCTGCACGCCGCCCACGTTCTGAGCGGCCGATCGGCACGCACCGGATGCGAGGGATCACGACATGACGACAGCCACGACTGCTGCAGCAAGCGCCGCCACCTGGCGCGATCGCGCCCACTCGTTGATGCCGGAAGGGCACGCCTGGATCGATGGCCGCTACGTGCCCGCCGCGTCGGGTGCGACCTTCGACTGCGTGAGTCCGATCGACGGACGGATCATCGCGCGCGTCGCGTCGACCGACCAGGTCGACGTGGATCACGCGGTGGCCGCGGCGCGCCGCGCGTTCGAGCAGGGCCGCTGGTCCGGGCAGACACCGGCCGTGCGCAAGAAGGTGCTGCTGCGCTTCGCCGAGCTGCTGCTCGCGCACCGCGACGAGCTCGCGCTGCTCGAGACCATCGACATGGGCAAGCCGATTTCCGACAGCCTGTCCGTCGACATACCCGCCACTGCGCGCTGCATCGCCTGGTACGCCGAGGCGATCGACAAGATCTACGACGAGATTGCGCCAACCGGACAGGGAGCGCTCGCCATGATCACGCGCGAGCCGGTCGGTGTGGTCGGGGCAATCGTGCCATGGAACTTCCCGCTGATCATGGCCGCCTGGAAGATCGGGCCGGCGCTCGCGGCGGGCAATTCGCTGATCCTGAAGCCGTCGGAGAAGTCGCCGCTGTCGGCGATCCGCATCGCCGCGCTGGCCGCCGACGCGGGTCTTCCCGACGGCGTGTTCAACGTGC
>JBMDXB010000116.1:0-74530 GCA_048594885.1 Vicinamibacterales bacterium | reverse complement strand
GCGTTCCGCGAGCTCGTGGACAACTACGTCGACACGCGGTACGCGCGCAAACCCGCAGCGGAACGGAGCGAGCGACTCAATCCGTCCCGCTGACGATCTCCGCGCCGTCGCCGTACTGGCGCTTCCGCAGATCGCCGGAATCCTCGTCGAACTCCGGGATGCCGTTCGCGGTCGAGCCGCGGCCGCGGGCGCGATCGGACATATCGCGCAAATCGCGATCGCCTCTACTCGGAATCTCGTCGGACGGCGCGTCGCTTTGATTCTGCGCGCGGTTCTCTTCAGGATTGCGCTCGATCGCCGGCTCGAGCGGATCGCCGTGCGGCCTGGGCCGTTCGCGTTCTTCAGGCATGCTTTCCCTCCGTTCGAGGGAGAGCAGCAAGCGCGGTGCCTGCACGAAGGTGCCTCATCCAGACGATCACGAGCGCGACGCCGCAGATGATGAGTCCGGTCGAGAGTCCCCACCACAATCCGATCACACCGATGCCGGCGACGAACGCGAGCACGTAGCCGAGCGGCAGGCCGATGAACCAGTGGCCGGCGAGGTTCCACAGCATCGGCGAGCGCGTGTCGCCGAGGCCGCGCAGCACTCCGGTCGTCACGCCCTGAAGACCGTCGAACAACTGAAAGATCGCGGCGACGAACAGCAGCGACGCGCCGTGCGCGAGCACGCCGGCGTCGCGGGTGAAAGCGCCGATCAGCACGCGGGGGAACGCGATGAACACAACGGCCGCGCAGAGCATGAACGCCGCCGAAATCGCGATAGCCGTCCAACCGGAGCGCCGCACGCCCGCGGGATCGCGCCGTCCGACGGCGTGCCCCACGCGAACGGCCGCCGCCGACGAGACGCCGAGCGGGATCATGAAGGTGACGCCGGCGAACTGCAGCGCGATCTGATGGGCGGCGAGCGCCGCGGGCGCGAACCGGCCGGCGAGCGCGGTCGCCGCCGCGAAGACGCCGACCTCGAGCGTCACCTGCATTGCCGCCGGAAAGCCGAGAGTGACGAGCCGCGTCATGCGCGATCGCCGGAGACGCATCGGCGTGTGGAACAGTCCCACCTTCGCGCCTTCGGCGCTTCGGCGCGGCAGGCCCTTCGCGCCTTCCACCTTCGCGCTTCGCGCTCCGGCGGACAAGCCGGCGCTTCGGCGCGGCAGGCCCAGATCACGCTCGCGATAGACGATCACCGCCAGCAGCACACCCGCCATCACCAGACGCGACGCGACCGTCGCCCACGCGGCGCCGCGAACGCCGAGCGCCGGCGCGCCGAGCCGGCCGAAGATGAAGATCCAGTTGCATACCGCGTTCATGACGTTGGCGAGCACCAGCGCCACCATCACCGGCCGCACGACGCCCATGCCCTGGAGGTAACGGCGGAAGGACGCGTAGAGCAGCAACGGCACGAGGCTCCACGTCACGGCATCGAGATACGCGCGTGTGGGTTCAAGAACGGCCGGGTGCAGCCCCCACGCATCGAGGTTGGCCGACACCAGCCACAGCGCCGCGGTGATTGGCACGGACAGCGCCAGCGCCAGCGCGACGCCGTGAACGAGCCAGACGTGACACTCGTCGAGCCGGCCCGCGCCGAACGCCTGCGCCACCAGCGTGTCCAATCCGAGCAGCAGGCCCATCGCGAAGATGTCGACCGCGAGAAACAGCGAGCTGCCGATGCCGACCGCGCCAATCGCTTCCGGGCTCACCCGGCCGACCATCAGGATGTCCACCATCCCCATCGTCATCCAGCCGAGCTCCGCCACGACAACCGGCGTCGCCAGCGAGAGCATCGGCTTGAATTCCTGTTGGAGATCGTGAAAGGACGGCAACATCCGGCAGGACCATTATGACCGCTCCCTTTTTGTGCGGGCGATCAGAGCTGCCATGGCCCATATGAAGTGCAGGCGCTGATCGAGCGGCACGTAGTTCGCCGCCGCCGTTCCCGTCATTCCGACAAGGTCGTTGTGATCTGTAAGGCGGCTGACAGCGGACATGAAGTCGCTGAAATCGAGTCCGAGGCGATCGATGGTGATGACCGCCAGGCCGTCACACTTCAGCTCAAGCTCCTGCCTGGCGACCGCGTCCGACCGCCGGCGCGCTCGTTCGTACTCATCCCACACATACTCGTGACCGAGCTCGTGAGCGGTGACTGCCTGCAGCTCTTTCGCCGTCAGAATGTCGGCCGCGTCATTCGAGACGATCAGCACGGCCCGTGCATACAAGCCGATGGCCGCGCGGGGCCGGACGTCGACCAGACGGATGTCCAGGTCGTGTTCGCGGCCGTTGAAGGCCAGGACGGCGCGTATCGCGGCAAGCTTCTCCGCCTGCCGCGCCGTGGGTCGAAGCTCTCCTTCCTTTGGCAACGTCCTGAGCACGGCCGCCCGGAGAGCGGCGCTGGGCGGCGGCGGCCGAATCTCGCGGAGGAATGTGTCGAAGTCAGCGGACCGCGCCTCGAAATACTTCAGCACCGAGACAGCGACCGGATGCGTGGGCTGACGTCCGCCATTCTCCGACCCGCCGACTGACGTTGCCGCCATGACGACGGCGGCGAGCATCACGACGAGCCCACGCTGCATGGCACCTCTCGGCGCCAAAGCGTGCGGGTCGACTTCCGTCGTGAGGGAGTTAGGCCGACGTCAACTCACGGTTGTGAACAGCAACCTCCCGTCAGTAGCTGAAACAGCGGAGTGCCTCGATGCGCATCTCGAACGGCATGGAATACTGGCCGGCCGCATGACGTGCGCCTTTGGTATCGATACGCGACAGCGTGCCGACCTGGAGACTGTCACCGGGAGCGATGTTCGGATCCGTGCTCGTGTTCGTCGCGCGGACGATCCACGACGGCTTGGTCGCGCCACCCACGTGACAGTCGTATGGCTGCGGGAGTACGAGTACCGGGGAGCTCTCGAACGGCGAGTTCTCGAGCGGAATGATCTCCTCGTTGATGAGATAGTCGGGCGCATCCGTCTGCGTCGGCATGAACCGGAGCCGATAGGTGTCGTTCCTCGCCAGTAGCCCGCCCAACTGCACCCCCATGTGAGTTGTGAAGGGCTCGCCCGTCATCTTCGAGCAGCCAGAGCAGAGGATGTTCCGGACGTTCATGCCGGCGCCGTTGTTGTAGCTGCCGCGGACGGATTCGGAGGTTGCCGACCCTGCAATCGGCTCCGGGAATGCGACCCCGATGGTCCGCTTGCCAATGGAAAGCGTGACCGTGGCGTCGCGAGAGGGGCTCGTCCCGCACACGTGGATGACGGTATTGCTCGTCCCCGAGGATGCGGCGTACCAGTTACCGTCGCCCGTAATGGCTGACGGCGCCGTGGTGCCGTCCGCCATCGTGGCGACGGGATAGATGAACCATCTGATGGGAATGTCGGTACACTTCGACTTTTGCGCCGAGGCTCCGGTCCATAAGCCGCTGCCTAGAACGACGCCGATGCTCAACAGGATGATCCGCATAGGTTTCATGTCCGCCTCCAGATGTCGCAGACGCCGCGTCTCGAGCGGGCGGCGTCGCGCGGACGAGCCTAATGGTGGCGGGCGGGTGCGGGGAGTCAGGGGAGCGTCAGCTAACGGTTAGGAGAGGGCGCGAGGCGGCCGATTCAGCAAGCCGTGCCTAGCGGCTGTGACCACCTTGCGGCGTGCGCCGTCGCCCTGCGCCGGCACGCAGCGGCAACGGGTCCAGATCGGGCCTGAAGTCGGGATCTGCGTCGGCCAGGAGATCGTCGAGTTGTCGTTCCAGCGTGGTGGCGGCGTCCAGGTTGCCAAGGCGCCGTTCGATGGCTGCCAGGCGCTTGGCGCAGCGGACCCAGAAGTACAGCGGGTACCCAAAGGCGGCCGCTCGCTCCGAAACCACAGTCCGCAGAATGTCGCGCCCCTTTTCGACCTGGCCGCGCTGGCCCAGGAGGCGTTCAAGCGATTCGGCGCCAATGAAGGTTTCAGGAAGCGCCAACGCAGGCACGAGGAGCCGCTGCGCATCCTCCAGCAACGCGGCGGCCTCGTCCACGCGCCCGAGCGCCAGCGCCAGCTCTCCGCGCGCCACCTGCCAGACTCCCAATGAACGTCGTTCGTCCAGCTTCGCTACACGGTCGCCACCCCTCACGATCATCTCGCGAGCCTCATCGAGATAGCCAGCCCGCACCAACACGATTGCCGAGAGCGCGTTCGGCCCGGCCTTTGTTGTAAGGCCTGTCGCGTGCCTGCGAAACGCCTTCATGTCGCCCCGCGCTTCGGCGGCCCACGGCATCCATCGATGAAAGGAGAGCTGATTGCCGCTTCGCCGGATGTCGCCCTCGACGAAGGTGAGCATGCCCAGGCCGATCGGCATCAACATCACGTTCTCGTCACTGAAGCCGCCGCTCGGTCGCCATCCGTCGATGATGTGCTTCAAGGTCTCGCGTACCGACGCCAAGTCTTCGCGCATCCACGCTTCGAAGGCCGAGAACAGTTCCAACTCGTAGGCGGCGCCACTCGAGGGCGCCAATTTTCGGAGACGGGCGAGGAATCGGTCGGCCTTCACGAGGCTGCGCTCGTTACGCGCTACTGCCCAAGCGGCGGTCGCGTTGACCGTCCAGTCTTGCGGACGCATGTCCGCCAGACGCTGCTTATAAAGCAAGAGCTGCTTGGGATCACGCAGCAGAAACACCAGGTTGTTGCAGGCCCAGAACTCGTTCGGATACTTGCGCAGCAGCGCTTCGTAGAACGCGATGGCAGCGGGATGATCCCTTTCAAGGTGGTGAGTGGCGCCGAGGATGAACAGCCGTTCGCGTTCCGAGACCTGAGGTGCCAGCTCCCTCGCACGCGCCAGATGCCGGCGCCATTCGGCTTCCGGTTTTCGCTGGTTCATGACGGCGAACATCAGGTAGATGTGCGCCGTCGCGAACTCGGAATCGTCCGCGACCGCCTGCTTCAACAGCGCCTCCGCGGGGGCCCACTGGCGGCGATTGACCTCCGCCATTCCCTGGCTGAAGAAGCGCAGCGCCTGGAGGGAACGCGTGGTAATTCCGGGCTCGAGCGAATCCCCCGAAGGCGGCTTGATGCCGCGCTCTCCGAGGCTGCGCCGCACCCATGGCGCCGCTCGACGAACGCTCACCAGCAGCGCATCGGGCGTTGTGGCGTCCTGAGCGCGCATCGCGAACGAGCCACCCGTAGCGACGTCAATCAGGCGAAGACTGGCGGTGTATGTGCGGCCTGCTTTGGTAATCGTCCCGGCGAGCACGACGGGAATGCCGCCGTCGCGCAGCGCAACCTCCCGTGCCACGTCGCTCGGCAATGGTACGTCGAGTGGGCGCTTCATCAGTCGCAGGGTGTCGTAGACCCGCTCGCGCGGCGCCACGTTGACGAACTGCGAGCGGCTCACCTCCACCTCCATCGTGAGCTCCAGCGTGCCGCTCAGGAGTTGCTCGCCCGTCCGGTTCTCGAAGTCGGCGATCAACAGCCAGTCTCGCTCGGCGAAGGGGGGCGAGGAGAATTCGTTCCGATAGCGCCATCCGGCCGCCGTCAACAGCACCACGGCCAGGGCGAAGCCAGGCAGCCACGAGCGGGCGCTGCGGCGCCACCGCGAGCCGCGCGACGCGGCAGCCTCGACCGGTGTCGATTCGGACGTCTCACCGAGAGCCGGCTGACCGCCGGGCTCCACGACGTCGGTCACCGATGCCACGCGGAATGCCGGAACGTAACCGCCCTTCGGGATCTCGATCCGGATGGCGTCTTTGTGTCCGGCCGACTGGTAATACTCCTCGAGCCGCGTTCGGAGCCGATTCGCCTCGGTCCGCACGATTCCGTCGGTCCGCGGGTCGAATGATTCCCCGCGGTCGTAGACCTGCGTGCCGATCACGTACTCCTTCAGCTGGTGCGAATCGCCGGCCAGTGCCTGTTCGACGACGAATTCGAGAAAGCGCTTGAGGCGATCCGACCCCGCGAAGGGGCGGCTGGCGAGAATATGCGCGAGGTGGTCCCGGATCGCACCGGGAGACACGTCCAGTGGAGGGTTTCCGCCGAGCGATGCGGCGAAGCGGTCCTCTCCAGACATGGCGATCCTGGCGTGGAGCCGCTAGTCTACACGACGGGCGGGCGGAAAACGACGACCTTTCGCGGCGACTTACCACCAGCCGGCAGCGAGTCGCTGCTTGGGCAGCTTGATGCGTCCCTCGGGATCGAAGATCTCCACGAGCGTGCCGCGGATGCGCTCCTGGAAGAGCGGCGGAGTCCCCGCGACGCCGCCGTAGTCGATCGGACGCCGGTAGGGACCGAACGCCCCGTAGCGAAGATCGGCGGCGCCCGCGGCGCCGTGAAGGCTGACCGCGAGGCGATCGAGCTCCCGCCGCTTGCGGCGATCCGATGTGATCGTCACGCGCCGATCGAGATCGAACGAGAGCAGGAGGGCGCCTGATTCGAGCTCGCGCACGGCGCTCCAGGGAATCGTTGCTTCCGGCGTGATCGCGTCCGGCACGCAGCCGCCGAGCGCGCGCCACAGCTCCTCGCGATCGGGGCCGGGGAAGTCGGGCACGCCGGAGTGCGTCCGCAGCGCGCCGGCGAGCTGGCCAAAGCGGTAGATGCGGATGCGTCCGCGATCGAACGCGAGCACGAAGTACGACAGCGGATCGACGTCGTGCAGCGTCGCCGTCCACGCGATCGCGCCGCCGGCGTCGAGCACGCGGCGCCACTCGTCGTACGCGCGCTTCGCGTCGACGGCGCCGATGACGTAGTGGCGCGCGAGCTGCGCATGCGCCAGCAGGTTCGAGTCGTCCAGCTCACGCGCCCGCTCGGCAATCGCGATCGCCACGTCGTTCAGGTCCGCGAGATCCTTGGACGGCTTGCGGATGTCGTACTGATCCCGCCACCGGTAGCGGGGCTTCGTGACGTTGAGCGCCTGCGCTTCGACAGCGAGGCGGTAGCTGTCCGGCTTGATGGCTGCCGGATCGCAGGTCAGCGACTGGGCGGCGAGATGCGACGAAGATGGCAGGCCCGCCGCCGGAACGGCCAGGATGGCGGCGAGGAGAAAACGGCGCATGGTTCCGTCCTCCAACGAGCAGGGTGGCCATCCGTTTACCGCAACGGCTGTGCCAGGGAAAGTGCCACAATTTTCAGGGGTTTTTCGCGATTCTCGAGGGATATTGGAGGATCGCTGCCGCCGGAAAGGGACAACGTCAGCGCCGGAAGCGGGCGCGCTGTTTCCCGGCGATTTCGACCAGCCGCCGCAGTTCCTTCAGCGGCTCCGGGCTGTCATCGACCTGCAGCCGCAGTACGACATCGTTGTTCAGCCACACACCGCCGTCCTTCTTGACGATGACCATCGCGGCCGACTGCATGCCGCGTTTGTCGCCGCCGGCGTTCTGCCCGGCGTCGAGCGCCGCCATGAGGCGCAGCGAGAGGTGCCCCGGCGTCTTCTCGAAGGCGTCCACCATGCCGGCAACGACCGCTTCGCCCGCCAGGATGTTTCCCTGTGCCGTACAGAACTTCCCGCCTTTGTGGCCGGCCCATTCGGTCGCTTTCGGACCCGTGAACGCGGCGTAGTTCCCCTTCGCGTCCATCACCGCGAACTGTCGGCCTTCTTTCGTCCAGTTGCCCGGCCGGGGATCGGGATCGCTTTCCCACAAGGCTTTCACGATGGCGCCGGGCGTCATCCCGGCGCGCAGCAACGCGAGCCCCTTCGGGCCGTAGCTCACGTCGACGATCGCCTGCGTGGCCACGACACCGGCGTCAGCCTCGGCCCACAACACGCCGTTGCCGACGGAGAACACGCGCGATTGCACCGCGGCGCCCAGTTCACCGGTGTCAGGGTCGTAGCCGAGAATGGAAAACGTCGCGACCGGATCGAAGGCGGGATCCTGCGCGCGCAGAGTGGAGGCGGCGAGAACAATCGCGGCGACGGAGACGAGGAGAAGCAGCCGCCGCTTCATCGCCACGGCATCAGCCGTTCGATCCAGGCAATGCGCGTGAGGTCGTTGTAGATGACCGTGGCCATCAGCGCAACCAGCACGAAGAAGCCGCCGAGCAGCATCTTCTCCTTCACCTTCATGCTGAAGTCCCGGCGCGAGAGGCCCTCGAGCGCGAGGATCGTGATGTGCCCGCCGTCAAGCACGGGAATCGGCATCAGGTTCAGCAGGCCGAGGTTCAGGCTGATCATCGCCATCAGGCTGAAGAGCGGGAGCCAGCCTTCCGCGGCGGCGGAGCCCGACACCTGCGCGATCGCCACCGGTCCCATCAATTGCTTGACGTTCGTCTCGCGCGTGAACAGGCCGACGAGCGTCTTCACAATGAGCTTCGACCATTGCCAGTTCCGCTCGACGCTCATCGACAGCGCCTGGAGGGGCCCCGGCTCGATCGTCACGGTTTCGAGGTCCTGGAACGTGGCACCCACGCGGACGACGCCTTCGATGACGGTCGGCGTCATCGTCAGCGTCTTCGTCTCGCTGCCCCGCGCCACCTCGAGCGTCAGCGGCTTCCCTTCGTTCGACTTGATCAGGTCGAGCAGGCGGTTGTAGAGGACGTCACGCTCGCCCTGTGCGGCAATGATGACGTCTCCTTTTTGCAGGCCGGCCGCGTGCGCGGGCGCTCCCTCGCGGATGTCGATGACCTGCGGGCGCAGGAACGGGATGACCCCGACGTCGCCGACCTCGAAGGAGCCGACGGCACGCGGTACGACGTTGACGTGCAGGAGCTGCCCGTTGCGGTTGACGGCGAGCGAAAGCTGACGGTTCGGCTTCCCGCCGACCTCCATCAGGAACTGTTCCCATGTCTCGACCGGCGCATCGTTGACCGCGAGGATGCGGTCGCCCTTCTGGATGCCGGCCGCGGCAGCGACGGAGTTCTCGTGGAAGCCACCGACCACGACCGGGTCGCGCTCGTACTTCGGTACCGGCGCGCCCTGATACAACACGACCGCCATCACGACGACGGCGAGGGCGAGGTTCATCACCGGTCCCATGACGAGGACCTGGAATCGCTGCCACTTGGACTTCGAGAGGAATTCGTCCGGGGCGCCGGTGCGGTTGTCCTCGGGGTTCTCGCCGGCCATCTTCACGTAGCCGCCGAGCGGAATCGCGCTGACGCAGTACTCGGTCTCGCCCCGCCGGAAGGTGAGCAGCTTCGGTCCGAACCCGAGCGAGAACGTCAGGACGCGCACGCCGATGCGCCGCGCCATCAGGAAGTGGCCCAGCTCGTGGACGAAGATGAGGACGCCAAGAACGAAGATGAAGGCGAAAATGCTGTTCACTCAGAACCCTCGGGGAGTCGGAATCTCGATTGTACCCCACCCGTCCGGCGGGTCGCGAACAGGCGGCCCCAGGCATCGATGCGCCGGACGTCCGGCAGGGTTGTGACCTCTCCGCCGGCCGTCCTCTCGTACGCCTCGATCGCGTCGTGAATCACGTCGGCAATGTCGGTGAAGCCGATCCGCTCATCCAGGAACGCGGCAACCGCAATCTCGTTGGCCGCGTTGAGCACGATCGGCAGCCCGGGGTCCCCCCGCAGCGCGCGAAACGCGAGATCGAGGCACGGGAAGCGCCGGCGATCGGGCGCCTCGAAGTCCAGCCGGCCCGCCCGCGCGAGGTCCAGCGGCGCTACCGGCGCCGTCCATCGCTCCGGATAGGAGAACGCGTACTGAATCGGCAGCCGCATGTCGGTGACGCCCAGCTGCGCGATGATCGACCCGTCGACGAACTCCACCATCGAATGGACAATCGACTGCGGGTGCACGACGACGTCGATCTGATCGGGCGAGACGCCGAACAGCCAGTGCGCCTCGATCACCTCGAGTCCCTTGTTCATCAGCGTCGCGGAGTCGATCGTGATCTTGGGCCCCATCCTCCACGTCGGGTGGCGCAGCGCGTCCTCCGGCGTCACCGACGCGAGCGCCCGATCCGACAACTGACGGAACGGCCCGCCGGACGCCGTGAGGAGCAGCCGCCGAACCTCGCGCGGCGAACGGCCGTGCAGGCACTGATGGATGGCGTTGTGCTCGCTGTCCACCGGCAGTACCTGGACGCCGCGCCGGCGCGCCGCCTCCATGACCACGGCGCCCGCCATCACGAGCACTTCCTTGTTCGCGAGCGCGATCGTCTTGCCGGCGTCGATGGCCGCGAGCACGGCGTCGAGGCCCGCCGTCCCCGACGACGCGAAGAGGACGACGTCGGCCTGCGGGTGCGTGGCGACGGCGATGAGGGCGTCGGCTCCGCAGCCTGCGCCGGCCGGCAGCGGGATGCCGCGCCGCTCCAGTTCGCTCGAAACCTCCTGGAACGCATGCCCCGTCGCCATCGCAATGACGTCAGGCATGAATCGCTCGATCTGATCGGCGAATCGCACCGCGTTCTCGCCCGCGGCAAGCGCCACCACCTGCAGGCGGTCCGCGTGCGTCTCGACCACGGACAGGGCGCTCTGGCCGATGGATCCGGTAGAGCCGAGAATGGCGACGCGCTTCATCAGAACTGCAGGTAGCGGACGAATACGTAGTAGAGCGGTGCGGCGAACAGCCAGCTGTCGATCCGATCGAGCACGCCGCCATGGCCCGGAATCAGCGCGGAAGAGTCCTTGACGCCGGCGCTCCGCTTCAACAGCGATTCGAACAGGTCGCCGACGATGCCGAGCGCGACGATGGTCGCACCGGCGAGCGCGAGCAGCCACACCTGCGCCTCGGGAAACACCTGCGTGCCAGCCGCCGCCATTGCCGCGGTTCCGAACACAAAGCCACCGGCCGCGCCCTCCATCGTCTTCTTCGGGCTGATCGCCGGCGCGAGCCGACGGCGTCCAAACGCACGCCCCGTGTAGTACTGAGCGGAGTCGCTGACGACGATCACGATCATCAGCAGCAGGACGGCTTCCCGGCCTGACGGCAGCGCCCGCACGGCGGCCAGCGCGCCGAGCGGCAGGCCGATGTAGAGCACGGGGAAGAGCGACGCCGTGGTGTCGCGGAGAATCGCCGGACCTGGGTGACCCGACGCCACGGCCAGCGCGCCGACGACGATCACTGCTGCCATCAGCACGACGGCTGCGGACGCCTCCGCCGTGCTCACAGACACACACGCCGCAACTACGGCGGCGGCAACGGGCATACGTGGCACGCGAGCCTCGAGCGCGGCGGCGATTCCCGCGTATTCGACGAAGGCCAATGCCGCGGCAATCGATGCGAGAACGAGGGTGGCAAGCGGCGGCAGGAACCAGATAGTGCCGACGACTACGGGGATCAGGACCAACGCGCTGAGGACGCGTTGCACGCGCTACCGTCCTGCGACCGCGGGCTGCGTGATGCCGCCGTAGCGGCGATCGCGCTTCTGATAGGCGAGGATGGCTTCGAGCAGGTGCCGCTTGCGGAAGTCCGGCCAGAGCGTCTCCGTCACCCAGATCTCGGCGTAGGCGATCTGCCACAGGAGGAAGTTGCTCACGCGCATCTCACCGCTCGTGCGAATCAGCAGATCGGGGTCCGGCTGGCCGGCGGTATAGAGGAATCCCGCGAAGCGCTGCTCGTCGAGCTCGTCAGCTTTCACGCCAGACGCGATCACCCGCTTGACCCCTTCGACAATCTCCGCGCGACCGCCGTAGTTCAGCGCGATGTTGAACAGCATGCCAGTGTTCGCCGACGTCTTTTCCTCCGCCTCCATCAGCTCGCGCCTGACGTCAGCCGCCAGCTCGTCGTACCGCCCGAGGACCTTGAAGCGGATGTTGTTGCGGAGCAGCGTGTTCAGCTCGAGACGGAGGTAGCGCTTGAGGAGCGACATCAGCGTCGAGACTTCCGTCGCCGGGCGCTTCCAGTTCTCCACGGAGAACGCGTAGAGCGTCAGCACCTTGATGCCGATCCGCGCGGAGCTTTCGACGACGTCACGGACCGATTCGATGCCGGCGCGGTGGCCTTCGACGCGCGGCAGATGGCGCTGCGCGGCCCAGCGGCCGTTGCCATCCATGATCACGGCGACGTGCTGCGGAAGCCGATCGAAGTTGACCTGTCGCGCCAGCGCCTCTTCGGGCGAGCCCGGTGTAACGACGGAAAGCAGCTCTTCCAGAGACATTACTGACGCTGACAAAGGGTAAGGATAAGGGTAAAGGCTAAGGATACATCACGGCCACCAGAAACAGCCCGTGCGGAGGCGCCGTCGCGCCTGCCCGGGAACGGTCGCCCGAGGCGAGAATCTCCGCGACGGATGCCGCCGGCCATCGTCCCAGCCCCACCTCGACGAGAGTGCCGACGATGTTCCGCACCATGTGGCGGAGAAAGCCGTCGCCGGTGATTCGGAAGACGAGCGGCCGGTCGGGCGCGCTGTCGCCGTCCCACTCGATGCGATGGACGGTGCGCTCCGAGGTGTGCACCTCCGAGCCGGCGCCCTGGAACGCGCTGAAGTCGTGCCGGCCTTGCAGCGCCTCCCCCGCCGCGCGCATCACCGCGACGTCCAGCCGCGGGCCGATGTGCCAGACGTAGCGATACAGGAACGGTGAGACGAACGGCGCGTTGACGATGCGGTACTCGTAGGTCTTGCCGGTCGCGCTGAAGCGCGCGTGGAAATCGTCCGGCGCGGCCTCGACGTCGAGGACGCGGACGGCCGCCGGCAGTACCGCGTTCATCGCGCGCGCGAGCGCCGCAGGTTCGATGGTCGCGGTCAGCCGGACGTTCGCCACCTGCGCGAGCGCGTGGACACCCGCGTCGGTGCGGCCGGCGCCGTGGACGGTCACCGGCTCCCCTTCGAACGGCTTCAGCGCGTCTTCGAGAAGTCCCTGAATCGAGACGCCGGCAGCCTGCCGCTGCCAGCCGACGAACTCGGTGCCGTCATACGCGAGCGTCAGCTTGAGATTGCGCATGTGCCGCCGATCGCTGATCGCCGATCGCTGATCGCCGATCGCTGATCGCTGATCGCTGGTCGCTAAGCCCGCGAGCCCGGCTTCACGACCGGAATGTCCTTCGCGCACAGCGGACAACTCTCGGGCAGATAGACCGGCACGTCGAGCTTGACCAGCGTCTGCATCGGGACGTACACGCGGGCCGGGTCGCCACCGCGATCGACGATGGCCGCAGCGCCGAGCACCTGCGCTCCGAGATTACGCGCCACGGCGATCGTCTCGCGCGTCGAGCCGCCGGTCGTGATGACGTCCTCGACGACGAGCACGCGGTCCTGCGGCGAGAGCGTGAAGCCGCGGCGCAGTGTCAGCGTCCCGTCCTGACGCTCGGCGAAGATCGCGCGCACGCCCAGCGCACGTGCGACCTCCTGCCCGATGACGATGCCGCCGAGCGCGGGCGAGATGACGGCGGTCGGCTGCAGATGCCGGGTGCGCGCGGCCAGCGCCTCGCCCAGTTGCGACGCCATCTCCGGATGCTGCAGGACGAGCGCGCTCTGCAGGTAGCTGCCGCTGTGCAGGCCCGAGGACAGCCGGAAATGCCCTTCGAGCAGGGCGCCAGACTTGCGGAACAGATCGAGAACCGTCGCCGAATCCACTATGTCTTCCCGTTCTTCGCCCGCAGGTTGACCTCGAAGAGCTTCAGGATCCGCCTGTACTCGTCGGCCCAGCTCGTCTCCTCGGTGAACCCATGGTTCTCGACTGGGTACATGGCCAGTTCCCAGTTCTCCTTGCGCAACTCGATCAGCCGCTGCGCGAGCCTGACAGAATCCTGGAAGTGCACGTTGGTATCGACCATGCCGTGGCAGATGAGCAGCGCGCCTTTCAACCCTTCGGCGAAGTAGATCGGCGAGCTCTTGCGGTACGCCTCGCCGTCCTTGTGCGGGATGTTGAGGATATTCGCCGTGTAGCCGTGATTGTAGTGCGCCCAGTCCGTCACGGGACGAAGCGCCGCGCCTGCGGCAAACACGTCCGGCGTCGTGAACATCGCCATCAGCGTGATGAACCCGCCGTAGCTGCCGCCGTAGACGCCGATACGCTTCGCGTCGACCTGCTGCCGATCGACGAGGTACTTCGCTCCGTCGACGATGTCCTCGAGATCCTTGCCGCCCATGTGTCGGTAGATCGCGGTGCGCCAGTCGCGTCCGTACCCGGCGCTGGCCCGGTAATCGACGTCGAGCACGACGAACCCGCGGCGCGCCAGCAGGTTGTGGAACATGTACTCGCGGTAGTAGGTCGACCAGTACTTGTGCGCGTTCTGCAGATACCCGGCGCCGTGCACGAAGACGACCGCGGGCCGCTTCGTATTCGGGAGCCGATCGTAGATGACACCGGCCATCTCCGGCGTGAACAGCCGGGCGTAGATGTCTACGCCGTCGCGCGCCTTGAACGTGATCACCTTCGGATCAACCCACTTGAACGACCGCCACTCCTCCGTCGGCGTCGTCGTCACCTGCTTCGCCTGGGCGCCGGGCGTATTCGGCATCAGGTACACTTCCGGCGGCTTGTTGCTGTAGGAGTGGACCAGCCCCAGTGTCGACTCGTCCGGCGAGACCTGCGCGTCGTTCGAGCCCGTCATCGACGTGATCTTCGTCCGCTCGCCGCCGTCGATCGGAACTGCATACAGGTGGCGCTCGCCGGGATGGACCTCCGTGCTCGTGAAGTAGAACTTCTTCCGATCCGGCGCGAGCTCCGCGGACGAGATCTCCCACTTTCCTGAGGTCAGCTGCTTCGCCTGGCCGCCTCCCCCCGATACGTCCAGCGTGTAGAGGTGCATCCAGCCGTCACGCTCGGAGAGGAACCAGATCCTGCGGTTGTCGGGCAGGAACTCCACCCCTGACGCTTCGCGCACCCAGGCTTCGTCGCGCAGCGTGTCGATGACGTTCGTGCTGCCCGACTCGGGATCGAGCGTCATGTGCCAGCGTTCTTTGTTGTCCGTCGAGCGCGCACTTGCGACGACGTACTTGCCGTCTTCCGAAACGACCGGCATGCTCCAACGCAACTCGGACTTCTCGGACCTCTCGGACTTCTCGGACTTCTCGGACATCTCGGACTTCCCGGCCCAGACAGCTTTCGCCGTCTTCAGATTCAAGACGGCGAGCAGCCGCCGATCCTGCGCGTCGCCGACGTTCGTTCTCGCCGGGATGTCCTCCGTATAGGCGCTCTCCGTCACGTAATTCGGCACGATCGTGGTCTTCGCGCCTGAGGCCCGCTCGGAAACAAGGATGAAAACGTGCGTGTCATCGGGCGACAGCATCAGGTCGATCGCCGCCTGGCGATCCTGCAGCTCGAACGCCGGCAGCTTGTCTTTCTTCGCCTTCTCCTCGGCCTTCGTCTTCTTCTCCTTCTGGTCGCGGATGTAGCCGATCAGCTTCTCCTGTTCGTCGCGGAGGACCTTCTGGCTGTCGGTGAGCTTCGGCTCGTTCTTCTTCGGCCCGACGTCGGTCAACTGCGCTATGAGCGCCGCGCTGTCGCCAGCGAGCGGCACGATGAAGAGATTGCCATCGCGAACGAACGTGACGTGCGTGTCCTGCCGCGCCCAGCGCGGGCTCGACTCTGGTCCGGTCGTCCGCGTGATGTACCGCCGGCGTCCGGTCGTCGAGTCGAACAGCACGACATCCCCGCCGTCGGTGAACAGCGCGCGCTTGCGCGCCTTGTCCCAGCGTCCCGCCGCGGGCGGCGCGTTCTTCGCCTCCTCCTCGGAGAGTCTCCGCGGCTCGCCGCCCTCCCGCACGACGACGTAGGTGGATTCCTCATCCTCGCCGGGTTTCCGCCAGTCGAAATAGAGGTGCCTGGAGTCGGCGGACCAGCGCAAGGCGGACGGGGGCCATCCGACCAGGTCAGGACCCCGCATGATGCTGTCAACGGTGAGTTCGAACCTGGCGGACGCCGCTTTCTGGGCGGATATGGAAATGGCAGATGGCGCTGCCAGTAGAGCTATCGACACAGCGACGGTAAATCGGCGCATATGGCTTGAAAGTATACATTTGAGGAAACTCGGCTCCCGGCCGGTGCGTCCACTATCTGGACGGTCAGACTTCTTGCTATCTGGAAGTCCCGCACGCTTCTACTTACTGACCCTGGAGATTGGTGCAATGCGTTTCAAGCAGCAAATATCCGCGTGTTTCGTGCCTGTGGCCGCGTTCGCACTCGTGGCGGGCGTGTTCGCATCCGGGCGCGAGGTGTCCGCTTCTGAACAGCAGGCCGCGAGCCAGCCGCCGGCGACCGTCGCGCAGCCGCCCGCCCAAGCCAGCGGACCGGCGCTGTCGGTCAGCGTGGAGGACGCCGTCAAGATGGCGGTTCAGAACAATCTTGGACTCGAGGCCGAGCGCCTGGGGCCGCAGATTGCCACGCTCGGCGTCGCGCAGGCGCGCTCCGCCTACGCTCCGCAGCTCTTCTCGACGACGACGCGGAGCAGCAGCGCGCGGCCGCCGAGCGACTTCCTGGCGGGCACCGAGGCCGTCATCAGCAGCGGATCGACCCGCAGCAACGTCGGCGTCGGCCAGAACGTTCCCTGGGGCGGCGGCCAGTACTCGCTGTCATTCCTCGGCACGCGCTCGACGACGAGCGGTTTCGCGGCGTTCAACCCCAATCTGGGCGCCAGCCTCGACGCCTCCTACAGCCAGCCGCTGCTACGGAATTTCAGGATCGACTCGTTTCGCCAGCAGCTCCTTCAGAGCCGCAACTCCGAGCAGATCGCCGACATCGAGCTGCGGCAGCGCGTCACCCAAATCTCCCGCGGCGTGCGCAACGCCTACTACTCGCTCGTCGGCGCCATTTCCGGCCTCGACGTCGCCAAGCAGTCGCTGGATCTCGCCAACGAGCAGTTGCGCAACAACAAGCGCAAGGTGGAGGTCGGCGTGATGGCGCCGATCGACATCCTGGAAGCAGAAGCGGAGGTCGCGCGCGTCGAGGAAAGCGTCATCACGGCTGAAGCGACCATCCGCAGCGCCGAGGATGCGCTGCGCGCGCTCATCATGAACCCGAAGCAGCCGGAGTTCTGGACGACCCGCATCGAGCCCGCGCAGCAGCCCACGCTCGAGCCGCGCAATATCGACGTCGATGCAGCCGTCGCGAACGCGCTCGCGAACCGGACCGATCTCGCGACGATGAAGAAGCGGGTCGATTCCACCGACATCAGCCTCGACTATCTGAAGAACCAGCGGCTACCCGAAGTCAATCTCCTCGCCAACTACGGCGTCGTCGGCGTCGGCGGCACGCAGATCGATTGGGACTACTCGACGTTCCTCGAGAGGGGTCGGACGCAGCGTAGCTTCGGCGACGCGCTGCGCGACGTGTTCGGCAACAACTTCCGTTCGTGGAGCTTCCAGTTCGTCGTCCGGTATCCGCTCGGCACGAGCGCGGCCGATGCGGCGCTCGCCTCCGCGCGCCTGCAGCGGCAGCAGCAGCTCACGACGCTGCGTGAGAGCGAGATGCAGATCACGAATCAGGTGCGCGACGCCGGCCGGCAGGTGACGACGAGCCTGCAGCGTGTCGCGTCCACGAAGAAGGCGCGCGAGCTGGCGGAGCAGCGGCTGCAGGCGGAACAGAAGCGGCTCGAGGTCGGCCTGTCCGACACGTTCCGCGTGTTCCAGGTGCAGCGCGATCTCGCCATCGCGAAACGGTCGGAAGTGCAGGCGGTGATCGACTACAACCGCGCGCTGGTCAACTTCGAGGCCGTCCAGGTCGTCCCGCTCGGCGGCGCGTTCTAATCGGGGAGTCGGGGGGCCGGGGAGCCGGAGAGTCGGGGAGCCGGCCCCCTGGCCCCCCGGCCCCCCGGCCCCCCGGCCCCCTGGCCCCCCGGCCCCCTGATACACTCCCCTCCCGTGAAGCTGACCGTTACGGTCATCACCCGCAACGAAGCCTCCAACATCGCCGCCGCGCTCGAATCGGTCTCCTGGGCCGACGAGGTCATCGTCATCGACTCGCACAGCACGGATGACACCGTCGCGATTGCACGGCGGCACGCGACGCGCGTAGAGGTGCGCGACTGGGCGGGCTACAGCGATCAGAAGAACTACGCCGCGGAGCTCGCGCGCAACGACTGGATCCTGTCGATCGACGCCGACGAACGCGTCACGCGTGAGCTCGGCGCGGAGATCAGCACGGTGCTCGAGAGTGGGCCGAAGGTCTCGGGATACCGCATCCCGCGGGTGGCGTGGTATCTGGGCCGCTGGATCCGCAGCACCGACTGGTATCCGGACTACCAACTGCGTCTCTACGACCGACGCGCGGGCCGCTGGAACGGACGCCGCGTTCACGAGTCCGTCGATCTGCACGGGGTCGCCGGACGCATGCACCACGAGCTGCAGCACTACCCGTACCGGGACCTCTCGCATCACCTGGCGACCATCGATCGATACACGACGCTCGCGGCCGAGGAGTGGCTCGCAGCGGGCCGCCGCGCCGGCGCGCTGCACCTGTTCTTCCATCCCCGTTTTGCATTCCTGCGGAACTACATCCTCCGCCGCGGCTTCCGCGACGGCACCGCCGGCCTGACGGTCTCGATTCTCAACTCCTATTACGTCTTTCTGAAATACGCAAAGCTCCGCGAGCTGCATCGACTCGCGACCAGGGACCAGGGACCCGTGACGCGTGACCAGGGACCCGTGAGCAGCGGACCCGTGACCAGCGGACCCGTGACCAGGGACCCGTGACCAGGGACCTCTGATGTTCTCCCTGCACATCGACACCGCCCGCACATGGCGCGGCGGGCAGAACCAAGTGCTGGTGACGGCGCTCGGCCTGCGCTCGCTCGGCCATCGGACGGTGCTCGTCGCGCACGCCGCGGGCGAGCTCCGGCAGCGGGCGAAAGAGGGCCTCGATCTGGTGCCGATCGCACCCCGGACCGAGATGGATCTCGGTGCCGCCTGGCGTTTGTCGCGGGTGATCAAGGAGCTGAAACCGGACATCGTTCACGCGCACGATCCACACGGCGTCGCGATGGCCGCCATCGCTCTCTCGATGAGCACACAGCCGGCGAAGCCGCCGCTCGTCGCGTCACGCCGCGTGGACTTCCACCTGCGAAGCAGCTCGCTCTCCCGCTGGAAGTACCGGCAGGTTGACTGCTTCATCTGCGCGTCCGAGACCATCCGCCAGATGCTCATCGCCGACGGCATCCCGGAGGAGCGAACCGTCACAGTGCACGAGGGCATCGATCTCGAGCGTGTTAGGTCGGCGCGGCCGGCAAAGCTGCACGAAGAGCTGTGGCTGCCGCACCAGGCGCCGATCGTCGGCAACGTCGCCGCGCTGGTGCCGCACAAAGGCCAGCGTCATCTGATCGAAGCCGCCGCGCTCGTCGTCCGGCGAGTGCCCGACGCGCGATTCATCATCGCCGGCGAGGGAGAGCTGCGCGGCGCGCTCGAGCGGCAGATCGCGGAGCACCACCTCGAGAAGCACGTCATGCTCGCCGGGTTCCGGCCCGACGTGCTGTCGGTGCACAAAGCATTCGACATCTTCGTCATGAGCTCCGTCACCGAAGGTCTCGGCACGTCGCTGCTCGACGCGATGGCGTGCGGCAAACCGATCGTCGCCACGACGGCGGGGGGGATCTCCGAGGTGGTCGCCGACGGCGAGACGGGGCTGCTGGTGCCGCCGCGCGACCACGAGGCGATGGCGGATGCCGTCGTGCGGCTGCTCGAGGACGCGGCGCTGCGTCAGACGCTCGGCGACGCGGGACGCGCGCGTGTGTGCGAGCGGTTCAGCGCCGAGCGGATGGTGCAGGACACGCTGCGGGTCTACCAACGGGTGGCACAGCGGCCGCATCAGGAGTCGCAGGATCGCGAATAGATTGCGGCTTGGTTGCTGTTCGAGAGGGTGCGCGGCCTTCGGCCGCGCTGGGAAACGCCGAGGGAGCAGAGGACGCGGAGGGCGCGGAGAGACCGCGCGAAGTAGCAGCACCAAGACGGTAGCGATCGGGCGGCGGCCTTCGGCCGGCGAAGCGCGGCCCGATCGCGTCTACTGCCCCAGGTCGTCGAGATCCTCGGCGATCTCGGCAGCCTCGGCGTTTTCCGGTGGAGGAGATCTTCGCGTTGAGCGCATTCGCCCTGCTCGTCATCGCCGCGATCGGCGTCCTGCTCGTCGTCTTGCTGTCGACATGGGTGCGGCTGCCGGCGTTTCTCGCACTCGCCGTGGCGTCGCTGTTCGTCGGCGTCGCGGCGGGGATGCCGCTGGCGGAGATTCCGCGCGCCTTCCAGTCCGGTGTCGGCGACACGCTCGGCTTCATCGCCATGGTCGTCGGGCTCGGCACCGTCATGGGCAAGCTGCTCGCCGAATCCGGCGGCGCCGCCGTCGTGGCCAACGCGCTGACGCGCGCGATGGGCGAACGCCGGCTCGACTGGGCGCTCATGCTTTCGGCGCTCCTCATCGGACTGCCCGTCTTCTTCCAGGTCGGCCTCGTGCTGCTCGCGCCGATCCTGTTCACCGCCGTCCGCCGCAACAGCGGCACGCTGCTCGGCCTCGGCATCCCGGTCGTCGCCGGCCTCTCCGTCGCGCACGGCCTGACGCCACCGCACCCCGGACCACTCGCCGCCATCGAGCGGCTCGGCGCGGATACCGGACGCACGCTGCTCTACGCGATCGTCATCGCAGTACCGCTCTCGATCGTCGCTGGCCCGCTGTTCGGCCGCATCATCGGCCGACGGTTCGCCGTCGTACCCGGGACGATGGCCGACCAGTTGACGGCCGTCTCGGCGGCAACTCGCGCGCCCTCGCTCGGCATCACGCTGACGACGATCCTGATGCCGGCGCTGCTGATGTTGGCGGCGGCGCTCGCGCAGACGCTGCTGCCGGCCGGGACGGGGCGCGACGCCGTCGTCTTCAGCGGGAGTCCATTGGTCGCGATGGTGCTGGCGACGCTCCTCTCCTTCGTCACCTTCGGCCGGGGATGCGGCTTCGATCGCGCGCGGCTGCTCCGCTTTGCCGAAGAGGCGCTGCCGCCCATCGCAAGCGTTCTCCTCGTCGTCGGCGCGGGCGGCGGCTTCGGGCGCGTGTTGGTCAACGCAGGGGTCGTGAGCGCGATCTCGACGAGCATGGAAGGCATGCGTATCGCGCCGCTCGTGCTCGGATGGACGATCGCCGCAGTGCTGCGGCTGGCGGTCGGCTCGGCGACGGTCGCGTGTGTCACGGCCGCGACGATCGTGTCCGCGATGGCGGCGTCGATGCCGGGCGTCAGCCGCGAGCTGATGGTCCTGGCGATCGGCGCCGGGTCGCTGATCGCCTCGCACGTGAACGACGGCGGGTTCTGGCTCGTGAAGGAGTACTTCAACATGACGGTGCCGCAGACGCTGGCGACGTGGACCGTGATGGAGACGATCATCTCCGTCGCCGGTCTCGCCGCGGTGCTGCTGCTGGCGATGGTGGTGGGCTGAATGATCATCGACGCGCATCTCGATCTCGCCATGAACGCGATCGAGTGGAACCGGGATCTCACGCGGCCGATCGACGAGATTCGCGCGCGCGAGCAGGGGCTGACGGACAAGCCGGATCGCGGGCGCGGCACCGTGTCGTTCGCGGAGATGCGCCGCGGCGGCGTGACCCTGTGCGTGGCGACGCAGATCGCGCGGTATGTTGCGCCGGGCAATCCGCTGCCTGGCTGGCACTCGCAGGAACAGGCGTGGGCGATGACCCAGGCGCAGCTCGCCTGGTATCGGGTGATGGAAGAGCGCGGCGAGCTGGTGCAGATCCGTGACCGGGAGGGGCTGGAGACACACCTGCGCTGGGGGTCCGGTCTTGAATTATCAGGTTCGGAGCCTCACCGGAAAACTGATAATTCAAGACCTGACCCCCAGCGCCCCATCGGCTACATCCTGAGCCTCGAGGGGGCAGACTCGATCGTCACCCTGTCATATCTCGAGCGCGCATGGGAACAGGGCCTTCGCGCCGTCGGTCTGGCGCACTACGGGCCGGGCATCTACGCGCACGGGACGAGCACCACCGGCGGCCTCGGCGCGCGGGGACGCGAGCTGCTGCGCGAGATGGATCGTCTTGGACTGATCCTCGACGTGACCCACCTCTCGGACGAGAGCTTCCGCGACGCGCTCGATCACTTCCACGGGCCCGTCTGGGCGAGCCACTCCAACTGCCGAGCGCTCGTACCGCACCAGCGGCAGCTCCCCGACGACCACCTTCGCGAGCTGATCGCCCGCGATGCCGTCATTGGCGCAGCCTTCGATGCGTGGATGCTCGTGCCCGGCTGGAAACGCGGAGAAACGACGCCGGAAGGCGCGGGGGTCACGCTGGAAACCGTGGGGGACCACATCGATCACATCTGCCAGATCGCCGGCAATTCGAGGCACTGCGGCATCGGCTCGGATCTCGACGGCGCCTTCGGCCGCGAGCAGTGTCCATCGGACCTTGCGACCATCGGGGACCTGCCCCGACTGCTGGACGTTCTCGGCCGCCGCGGCTTCACCGCCGCCGACGTCGAGCTGATCGCCTCGGGGAACTTCCTGCGCGTGCTGCGCGCCAGCTGGGAGTAGAATTCTCCAGTCTTTCCGGAGCCATTTCTCCGGTCATTGGGGGATATCTATGCTTCGTGTTGTCAGCCGGGCGTTTGGGGCGCTCGCTCCAGTCGCGCTGGCCGCGGTCGTTTTCGCCATGCCTTCCACCGCCAGGGCGCAGGCCGTCAGCGGCACGCTGCTGGGGAACATCACCGATTCGAGCGGCGCCGCCGTGCCCGGGGCGACCGTGACGGCCACCGAAACCGACACCAACGTCAGCCGCAGCGTGATGAGCAACGAGGCGGGCCACTACATCTTCACGAGCCTCCTGAACGGCCGCTACACCGTGTCCGCGGAGCTCCAGGGCTTCAAGAAAGTCATCCGGCAGAACGTCAAGGTGGACGTCAACACCACGATTCGTATCGATATGACTCTCGAAGTCGGCGCCATGGAGGAGGCCGTCACCGTGACGGCTGAAACGCCGGTGCTGCAGACGGACCGCACCGACACCGGGCGCGTCCTCGAGTCGAAGCTCGTCGCCGAGCTCCCGCTCACCTTCAACCGCAACTTCCAGAGCATCCTGATGACGGTGCCCGGCACGACGCGGCCGCACCGCGAGCACTCGCAGTTCTTCAATTCGCAGGACTCACTCGCCGTCGAAGTGAACGGCCAGCCGCGGCAGGCGAACAACACGCTGATCGAAGGGCTCGACAACAATCACAAGACGGGGCTGCTGCAGGTGATCATCCCCGCCGCCGACGCACTCGAGACCGTCAACGTCACGACGAGCAACTACGACGCCGAGTTCGGCCGCTCCGGCGGCGCCGTCGTCAACGTGACGATCAAGTCCGGCACCAACGATCTGAAAGGCAGCGCGTTCCTGTTCGGCAACACGGACGCGACCGTAGCCAGCGACTTCTTCACGCACCAGAAGGCGCCGACCAAGTTCGTCAACGCCGGATTCACGCTCGGCGGCCCCATCGTCCGCAACAAGCTGTTCTTCTTCGGTGATTACCAGCGGACGATCGACAATCTCGGCTACGTCGTGCGCTCCGTCATTCCGACCATGGCGATGCGGAACGGCGACTTCAGCGCGGTGTCGTCGAAGATCTACGATCCCTTCACCGGCGCCATCAACGGCACCGGACGGACGGCCTTCGACAACAACGTCATCCCGCAAGGCCGCATCAGCCCGATCGCGAAGAAACTGGTGTCGTTCCTGCCGGCGCCGAACATCGATGCGCCGTTCGGCCAGGCCAACTTCAGCCAGGCACAGACGCGCGAGAAGACGACCGACGGGTTCGACGTCAAGATCAACCACACGCTGAACGAGCGCGATCAGCTCTCGTATCGCACCAGCTTCATGCGGCCGGTGGTGTTCGATCCGGGCCAGTACGGCGTGTACGGCGGACCGGCAAACGGCGGCTTCGCCGGCACGGGCACGAACACGAGCTCCAGCACCGCGGCTACGTGGACCCGCGTGTTCAGCCAGAAGACCGTGCTCGACGTCCGCGGCGGGCTGAACTACTACCACAACGTCACCGAGACCCAGGGACACGGATTGAAGACGGCGGACGAAGTCGGTATCCCCGGTGCCAATCTCGACGCATACACGAGCGCGATCCCGACCATCAACATCAACGGCTACACCGGACCGGTGCTCGGCTTCTCGGCGAGCCAGCCGTGGGATCGATCGGAGACGACGTGGAACATCGCCTCGACGATGACCCGGCTGATGACGGGCCACACGCTCAAGGTCGGCGGCGAGTGGCGGAACAACAAGGACGTGCTGCTGCAGACGCAGGACGCGGGAGGACCGCGCGGGCAGTTCACGTTCAATGCTGCGGGCACCGGCAACCCCGCCGAATCCGCCACGTTGAGCGGCCTCGCCAATCCGCTGGCGTCGTTCCTCCTCGACTGGCCCACGTCGGTGTCGCGCGACCTGAAAGTCTTCGACACGCCGGGCACGAAGCACTGGGGCGTGGCGGTGTTCGTGCACGACAAGTGGCAGGCCCGTTCGAACATCACCGTCGATCTCGGGTTGCGCTGGGAGTACTACTCGCCGCTCGTCGGCATCGAAGGCAAGGGCACGCTCGCCAACTACGACCCGTCCATCCACAGCATTCGTGTCGCAGGCTACGGCAGCACCAGCAATTCGGTGAACGTCGAGCCGTACTACAAGAACTTCAACCCGCGGACCGGCGTATCGTGGCGCCTCAACGACCGGCAGGTCGTGCGCGCCGGCTACGGTTCGAGCACGATCCCATTCCCCGACAACCGCTACGCGTTCAACTATCCGGTGAAGCAGAACTACGCGGGCTCGCGGCCGAACGACTACCAGCGCGCCGGGTCGATGGCGGCCGGCTTTCCTGCCCCGGCGCTGCTGGACATCCCGTCGGACGGGGTCATCGCGATCGCCGGCACGTCGCTGCACAATGCGACGCTCGACGTCATTACGCCGGAACTGCACGAGGCGCGGCTCCACTCGTGGAACGTGGCCTACCAGCGCGAACTGCCGTGGAGCTTCAGCGCCGACATCGCCTACGTCGGCAACCGCGGCGTCGACATCGTCATGGACATCGATCGCAACGCGAGCCTCGTCTACGGCTCGGGGAACACCGGACGGCCGCAGTTCGCCCAGTTCAACCGCACCGGCAACAGCCGGACGCGGACCAACCTCGGGAAGACCGAGTACCACGGCCTGCAGACGAAGATCGATCGCCGTTTCAAGAACGGCGTGATGCTGACCAACTCGTACACGTGGAGCCGCGCGCTGAACTACTCGGACGAGAACGGGGGGCTCGGCACGCCGATCGATCCATCCAAGAGCTGGGGACCGGCCGATCCCGGACGGAACCGGCGGCACATGTACACCGGCACGGTGATCTACGAGTTGCCGGTCGGCCCGGGCAAGCGGTGGCTGAACGACGGCTTGGCCGGCCGGATCCTCGGCGGCTGGCAGATCAGCGGCGTCTTCTCCGCGCTGTCTGGACAGAAGCTGAACATCGGCGGCAACGGCACGCTGCTCAACACCCCCGGCAACTCGGCCTACCCGGATCGCGTCGCGCCGGACAAGATCCTCGGCGGCCTGGGACCGGGCAAGCTGTATTTCGATCCCGCGTCGTACGCGTTGCCGGCCGCGGGCGTTCAGGGCAACATGAGCCGCAACGCCGGACCGGACGGCCCGGGATTCTGGCAGCTCGATGGATCGCTGTTCAAGCGGTTCCACATCACCGGCAGCCGCTTTGCGGAAGTCCGGATCGACGCCTACAACGTGCCGAACGCGGTGCGCTGGGGCAACCCGAACACGGGGTTCAGCACGTCCGCCGGCAACACGTTCGGCCAGATTGGCGGCACGACCGGCGGTCAGCGTTTCGTGCGGTTTGGCGGACGTTTCGTCTTCTGACGAGAGTCAATGCTGAATGCTGAATGCCAAATGCTGAAAATGTCGAATGTCATTCGCCATTCAACATTAATACAGCTTTCAGCATTTGGCATTCAGCATTGACGACGCCCCCGCGGATTACATAGGCCCTTCAATGGGCACTGAGCATCGCCTTGTGCGATGCCGTAGCCGCAGGCGTTCATCATGCCGACGTGGCACAGGGCGAAGTCGAAGCGTACGGGGTCGCCGGCGTCCAGCGCCCGCAGCGACGCGGTGATGTCGGCGGCCATCTTCCATCCCGGGCTCGTGTAACGCGTCAGCCGCAGGCACTTCCCCAGCCGGATCACGTGCGTATCGAGCGGCACGATCAGCTTCGACGCCGCAATCCTCGTCCACACGCCGAGATCCACTTCGTCGCGCCGCACCATCCATCGCAGAAACAGGTTGAGGCGCTTGCACGCGCTGCCGGTTGATGGACGCGGGAAGAAGTAGCAGACGCCGGGACGGCGCGGCACGCGCTCGTAGACGCGTCGGATGTCGAGCGCCAGCGCGCGACGCGAGAAGCTGTCGAGCGCGTTGGCGACATCGGGGTCGCCGGCCGCGTAGCCCTCGAGGAAGAACCCTTCGATGGAACCCGAACGCTCGATCATCTGCCGCAGGATCCAGAGCAGCGCGGCGATATCGGTGCCTCGCGTCCAGCGGTGCACCATCGCGCGCAGCTCGGGGTGCGCTGCGTCCGGGTCGAAGCCGCGGACGAACGCCGCCGGATGCGGACCCATGATCCCGAGCAGCGTGTCGATCGAGTTGAGCACGCTCGCAACGCGGCCGAACGCGAGCGTGGCCGCGCAGAAGCCTGCAATCTCGCGGTCGGCGGGATCCGTGAACGGACGGACGCGATGGACGGGATCGCTGGCGGAATCGACCCGGTTGTAGTCGTGGTAGAGGCTGCCGAGGGCCGCCGCGAGGCGGCCGCTGCGCTCAGAAGGCGGTAATCGCTTCGCCGGCACGGCACATCGGACAGTCGGCCGCCGGATAGTTCTCCGGCGCGCGGTACTCGGCGAGGGTGAAGTTGGGCACGCCGAGATCGACGACGGCCTCCAGGCGATCGCAGATTTCCACCGTCGCGATGACCGTCCCTCCCGCCTCGCGCACCAGTTCGGCGCATCGTTCGAACGTCTTCCCCGTGTTCCGCACGTCGTCGGCCAGCAGCACCCGGCGGCCGTTCATCTGCCTGGCGTAAAAGTCGCGGAGTACGAAGCCGCTCCCCTGGCCCCCCGGCTCCCCGGCCCCCCAGCTCCCCGGCCCCGCCGCTTTCGCGCTACGCGCGTCGGCGCCCAAGCCGGCCCCCCGGGTCCCCGTTGTGAACGGCGCGAAGCTGCACGGCGGATGCGTCAGCGCCCGCCGGCCGTCGAGCAGACCGGCCAGCGTGTGCGCCAGCAGCGCGCCGCCGGTCGTCGGTCCCGCGACCACTTCCGTCCGTTCCACCAGGTCGGCCGGCAGCAGATCGAGCAGGTCCTGCGCGAGCCGCCAGATCGTCGAGGGATACCGGAACAACTGGTGCGGGTTGAGGTACACGCGGCCGTGATAGCCGTTGCCGTAATCGAAGTGCCCGTTGCGCATCAGCACTTCGAACTCTTCGAGCTTCTGGAGAGCCAGGCGTTTCAATTCCTGGGCGCGGTTTGGCGTCAGTGTGGTCATGTGCTCCTGCGCGCCGGGCAAGCCCGGCGCCTACGCCTCCTGTTTCGTAGGGGCCGGGCTTGCCCGGCCCACCGGGCTTGCCCGGCCCCCATCAATTCCCGTTCCGATACACTATGCGGCCGCCGACGATGGTCGCGACGACGCCGCCACGAAGCTGCCAGCCGTCGAACGGCGTGTTCTTCGATTTTGATCGCAGCGCCGCCGCGCTGATCGTGACCGGCATGTCCGGCGCCACCACGGTGATGTCGGCGGCCGCGCCATCGGACAATGTGCCGCCGGGCACGTTCAGCAGCTTCGCAGGATTCAGCGACAAGAGCTCAACCATCCGGCGCAGCGTGATGCGCCTCGTGTGAACGAGACGGTCGATCACGAGCGGCACCGCCGTCTCGAGCCCGACGATGCCGAACGGAGCATGGTCGAATTCGACCAGCTTCTCGTCCGCGTGATGCGGCGCGTGATCGGTCGCGATCGCGTCGACGGTGCCGTCCGCAAGCCCTTCGAGCATCGCGTCGCGGTCCGCCGCCTCGCGCAGCGGCGGATTCATCTTCAGGTTGGTGTCGTACTTGACGGGTCCGTCGAGCGCCTCGTCGGTCAGCGTGAAGTGATGCGGCGTCACTTCGCAGGTCACGCTCGCGCCGCGCTCCTTGCCACCTCGGACGGCACGCAGGGACTGCCGCGCGCTCATGTGCGCGACGTGTACGTGGGCGCGCGTCAGCTCAGCGAGGGAGATGTCGCGCTCGACCATGAGCGACTCGGCGATGCCCGGGATGCCGCGAAGCCCGAGCGCCGAGGCGTGGAAACCTTCGTGCACGACACCGTCGCCCTTGAGTGAGGGATCCTCGCAGTGATCGACGATCGGCACGCCGAGCATCCCGGCGTACTCGAGCGCGCGGCGCATCAGCAGCGCCGTGGCAACCGGCCGGCCATCATCCGAGAATGCGACGCAGCCGGCAGCCTTTTGCTCGCCCAGCTCCGCGAGCTGTTCCCCTTTCGATCCCATCGAAACGGCGCCGATTGGATACACGCGCGCGAGCTGTGCCGCGACGGCCTTCTCGACAATCGAACGTGTGATGCCGGCGTGGTCGTTGACCGGCTCGGTGTTCGGCATGCACGCGACAGCGGTGAAGCCGCCGGCCACAGCCGCGGCGCAGCCGGTGGCGATTGTCTCCTTGTGCTCCTGCCCGGGCTCGCGCAGATGCACGTGCATGTCGATCAGGCCTGGAACGACGATCCAGTCCGATGAAATCTCGAAGACCTCGGCCTCTCCGACCGGCAGGTCCTTCCCGACGCGGCTGATGCGGCCGTCCTCGATGGCGATGTCGAAGGTGCCGTCGCGGCCGTTGGCCGGGTCGATGATTCGGCCACCCTTGAGAATCAGTTGCATGTTCGCTGCCTACTGCCTACTGCCTACTGCCTACTGCCTACTGCCTACTGCCTACTGCCTACTGCCTACTGATGCTCGCCGCCGGCGAGCAGATACAGCACTGCCATCCGGACGGCAACTCCATTCGAAACCTGCTCGAGGATCACTGAGAATGGGCCGTCGGCGACCTCGGAGTCGATCTCCACGCCGCGATTCATCGGCCCCGGGTGCATGATGATGACGTCGGGCTTCGCACGGCGCAGGCGCTCCGCCGTCATGCCGAACAGCGCGAAGTACTCTCGAACCGACGGGATGAAATGCCCGTGCATCCGCTCCTTCTGGATGCGCAGCAGCATGACGACGTCGGCGCCCTCGACGGCTTCGTCGAGCGCCGTCGTCACCGTGACGCCGAACTGCTGGAGCCCGGGCGGCAGCAGCGTCGCCGGGCCGCATGCCCACACGTCCGCGCCCATCGTGTTCAGCAGCAGGATGTTGGATCGCAGCACGCGGCTGTGCAGCAGATCGCCGACGATCGCGATCTTCAGGCCGGCGAGCCGCCCTTTGTGCTGACGGATCGTGAACGCGTCGAGCAGCCCCTGCGTCGGGTGCTCGTGCATGCCGTCGCCGGCATTGATGATGGCGCTGTGGCAGTGCCTCGCCAGCAGGTGCGGCGCGCCTGACGACGCGTGCCGCATGACCACCATGTCCGGCGCCATCGCCTCGAGATTCCGGAGCGTGTCGAGCAGCGTCTCTCCCTTGGTGACGCTCGAGGTCGCCGTCGCGATGCTCAGCGTGTCGGCGCTCAGGCGTTTCTCGGCAATCTCGAACGACGTCCGCGTCCGCGTGCTCGGCTCGAAGAACAGGTTGACGACGGTCCTGCCGCGCAGCGTCGGCACTTTCTTGATCGGGCGGGTGCCGATTTCCTTCATCGCCTCGGCGGTCTCGAGGATCAGCGCGATCTCGTCCGCGCTCAATCCATCGATGCCCAGCAGATGCCGCGACCGGAGCCGCGGAGGCGCCGCCGGTATCCCGGTGGTCTGCGAAACCTGCACCATGCTCTGATCCACCGTTCGGCTCGTCATGGTTCCCCCTCGATTACGACTTCATCGACGCCGTCGATCTCCTGCAGGCGCACCTGGACGCTCTGACGGAGCGATGTCGGCAGGTTCTTGCCGACGTAATCGGCCTTGATGGGCAGCTCGCGATGGCCGCGGTCGACGAGCACGATGAGCTGAATCGCTCGAGGCCGCCCGAAGTCGATCAGCGCATCGAGCGCCGCCCGGATCGTCCGTCCCGTGTAGAGCACGTCGTCGACGAGCAGGATCTTGCGGTCGTCGATCGAAAACGGAATCTCCGTCCTGCGCACGACCGGCTGCGGTCCGACCGGCTGGCGCATCAGATCGTCGCGATACAACGTGATGTCCAGCGCGCCGGTCGGCACGTCGTCGCCATTGATGTCGCGCAGCGCGTGCGCGAGTCTGCGCGCGAGCGGCACGCCGCGCGTGCGGATGCCGACGAGCGCGATCTCGTCGAGGCCGCGGTTCCGCTCGAGGATCTCATGCGCGATCCGCGTCAGCGCGCGTGACATGCGGTCCGCGTCCATCACCTGGGGCATGCCGCCTCCGCCAAGGCTCCGGCGGCCAGGGTCTTCGCCGCCGCGAGGAACAGCAATAGTTGCGTGTGGAAGTTGGGCGGCGGATGCCGCAATGTGGACGGACTGGAAATACTCACGAAGCACCTCTTCGCGCCCTCGCGGGGACGCTTTAAAGAGTGTGGTGATACTAGCACATATCAACGCCCAAAGACCAAAGGACCAAAGGCCAAACTGTTCAACTCCCAAGGACCAACTGACCCAGGGCCAAACTACTCAACTCCCAAGGACCAATCGACCAAGGGCAAAGGCCAAAGCGTCAGTTGGGAGTTGGTCTTGATCCTTGCGGGTTGTGTCGCTTGGCCTTTGGTCCCTTGGCCCTTGGTCTTTGACGAGCCGCAGTCTATCGCGTGTAGCTCGGAATGAAGTCGATCGGCCGCTCCGCGGTGAACTCGCGCGTGAACAGGTCGGCGCGTGCGTAGCCGTCCATGTCGCGGCCGATCGGCAGGCCGAGAAAGTACAGCAGCGTCGGCGTCAGATCGACGATCGAACCGCGATCGTGCCGTCCCGGCTGCACGGCAGTGCCGTACGCGAGCAGGAAGCCGTCCGGCGCATTTTCATGCGTGCCCGTCAGGTCGAGATCGCTCAAGAGCCGCCCGAGCATCTGCTTCGCCGGATGCAGCGGCGCCATCCCGAAGCCGGACACGACGACGAGCAGGTCGTCACCCTGCAGGCCGGCCATCGCCTGTCCGATCTGCTCGTCGATGAACCCGTAGTGCCGGTCGATCAGCTGCGCGTGGCGCCGCCGTTCTTCCTCGCTCACCGCGCGCATGCCGCCCGGCAGCATGTAGCGATGGTAGTAGTGGCCGACGGTGTCGAGCCCCTGGTACCGTACCGCGACGAATCGCGGCGAGATATGTTCGATGAGCGCGCGCGTGGCGCTGGTGTACAGCCGATCGCGGCGGAGCGCCGATGCCACCACGCCTGACGATTCATGCGCGCTCCCGTCGACAGCGGCCTCTGCCGTGGCATCCGCCAGGGCCGACAGCAGCGACGGCGGGTACAGAGCACGTTCGAACTCGAACAGCGACGCGGTCACCTGATCGAAGCGGTCGCTCAGCAGGAATCCGTTCACCGGGTCGGCAGGATGCGTCAGCGGCCACCGCACGATCCCGACCGGAATGTCCGCCTGCGAGAGGATCGCCCAGATCGGCCGCGCGCGCCAGGCATCCGACGTCTTCGGCTCGTCGCGGACGAAGCCGAGCTGCACCAGCACGTGCGACAGCGACCGCTGCGGCAGCAGATCGATGGCGCGGTCGTCACCGCGGGCGTAGTAGGCGCCGGCCGAGCGCACGCCGTTCTTCGAGGGATACATGCCGGTGGCGGCGGCCGCCCACACCGGGTCTGGCTGCGTCGGCCGGAAGGTGGCGAGATCGATCGTGGCGCCGCGCTCGAGCAGCCGTGCGAAATTCGGCAGCCGCCCCTCTGCGACGCTCGGCCAGATGTAGTCGAGCGACGCGCCGTCGAGCAGCGTGACGATGACGCGGGGCCCGCCGCGGATCGTTGCGGGCGGCGACTGCGACGGGCGCACGAGTGACGGCGGCGCGTCGACCGCGCGGCCGCGCGCCGCAATCGGCAGCGCCAGCGACGCGAATGCGGCCAGCACGAAGAGCGCAGCGCCAACGCGGCTGCCGCGGCGGCCGAACGAATAGTGCGCGACGGCGATGCCCATCAGGATGACCGCCGATGCCGTGGCGGCAATGGCGCCGGCCGTCATGCGCCGCGCGGCGGCGTCGCCGAGCGCGAGCGCAAGACCGCCGACGTTCACCCACATCAGTCCGGCGGCCACCGCCGCGGCCACTGCCCCCATCCAGGCGAGCAGCCGTACGCTGATCCAGCCCGGCGAGAACACCGTGCTCGCGAACAGCTCGCGCAACACGATGACGACGTAGAAGAGGACGGCGAGATGAACGCCGTAGAACATGCCGAGCGAATAGAACCAGCGCCACGTGCTCGCCGACCGGATCGGCATCTCCGGATTGAGCTGCAGGACGAGCACGGTGAGATACGCGGCGCCGAACGCGCCGGCCAGCACCGAGTTCGTCAGCATCCGCAGGAAGCGCATGATGCAAGTGTATACTTCGGGTTCGCATGCCCGACGAACGGCTGCTCGTGGCGCTCGATGTGGAATCAGGCGAGCGCGCGCTGCAGCTCGCAGCCACGCTTCGCGACACCGCAGGCGGCTTCAAGATCGGCAGCCGCCTCTTCACCGCGGAGGGACCGTCCGTCGTCCGGGCGCTCGCCGATCGCGGTGGCCGCGTCTTTCTCGACCTCAAGTTCCACGACATCCCGAACACCGTGGCGACGGCGGTGGAGGCCGCCGTGTCGCTCGGCGTCTGGATGGTGAACGTTCACGCGTCGGGGGGCCTGCGCATGATGCAGGCGGCGCGCGATGCGGCGGGAAACGCCGCAGCGAGGTCGGGACGACCTGTACCGCTCGTCATTGCCGTCACGGTGCTGACGAGCATGTCGGAAGAGGCGCTGAACGAAACCGGCGTGAGCGCGCCGATGATGGACCAGGTCGCCCGGCTGGCGACGTTGACGCAGCAGGCGGGGCTGGATGGCGTCGTCGCGTCGCCGCGCGAGACGGCGATGATCCGGCGTCTCTGCGGGCCCGGCTTCGCGATCGTCACGCCGGGCATTCGCGGCGGCGGCGCGACGACCGCGCAGCGCGACGACCAGGAGCGCACGATGAGCGCCGGCGACGCGCTCGCCGCCGGTGCGAGCTATATCGTCGTCGGACGGCCGATCATTGGAGCCGCGGACCCGCGCAACGCAGCCGAGCGAATTGCTTCGGAGATCGCGCAGGTCACAGGAGCAAGGGAGAAAGGGAGAAACCTTTTTTGAGAAAAACTTTCTCCCTTTCTCCCTTGCTCCTGTTACTTCTTACTTCGCAGTGAAGATGAAGGTGCCCCGGCGATTCTGCTGCCAGCACGACTCGTTCTCTTCCGTGCACTGCGGCTGCTCCTCCCCCTTGCTGAGGACCTGCAGCCGGTCGGCCGCCACCCCGAGGCTCACGAGGTAGTTGCGCACGGCTGCCGCGCGGCGCTCACCGAGCGCGAGGTTGTACTCGTTCGTGCCGCGCGAGTCGGCATGCCCTTCAACGGTGGCCTTCGTGCTGGACCGCCGTTTCAGCCATTCGGTATTCTTCTGCAGCGTGGTGCGCGACGCTTCCGAGAGCTCGGCTGAGTCGTAGGCGAAGAGCACGTCCGCCAGCGGCTTCTGCTTGTTCAGTTCGTCGAGCGTCGTGCGCTCGAAGATCTCGTCCTCGGTGAGCGGAGCCGGCGGCGCTTCCTTCGGCGGCGGCGGCGGTGGCGGCGGTGGTGGCGGCGTGGTGGGCTTGGCCGCGGGCGGCGGGGCCGGCGCCGGAGCCGGCGGCTCGGGCTTCTTCTTCGCGCACGCGCCCGCGGTCATCGCGGCAATCACCAGGGCGGCGGCGCACAAGCGAACACTGCGGATCATCTTCTCTCCTAGCGGGCGCCACGCGCGCGGCGACGACGCCGCGCATCAGCAGCGACACCCTTGAACTCAGTAAGATTGGAGCTTACCGTCCATCTCCGAATGCTGTCAATTTTCGCCGCTCCCCTGTTTGCCTGATGGATCGATTGCTCGAAGCAACGGCGCGCGCCGAGCGCGATCATTTCTGGTTCCGCGCGTTCCGCCGCTTCGTCGCGCCGTTCGTCGCCGAAGCAGTGCGGGGGCGCACGGACGCGCGGATTCTCGACTGCGGATCCGGCACAGGCGTCAACCTCGCGCTATTGCGACGCTTTGGCCGGCCCACCGGCATCGACGTCACGTGGCGCGGCCTCGCGTACGCGCGCGAGCGCGGTGAGCGTCGCGTCGCGCAGGCGTCGGCCGCGGCGCTGCCCTTTCCGGACGGCACGTTCGACGTCGTCGCGTCGTTCGACGTGATTTACGCACTGCCCGACGGCGTGGAGGCAGCGGCGATCGCCGAGATGCATCGCGTGCTGCGGCGGGGAGGCGCGCTCGTCGTCAACGTCGCCGCGATGGACCTGCTCAAGGGGAATCACTCGCTGCTCGCTGGCGAGATCCGGCGCTACTCCCGCGCAACGCTGCGCGCGCGTCTCGTCCGCGCCGGCTTCGACGTCCGGCGGATGACATACACCAATGCCTCCATTGCGCCCGTCGTCGCGCTCGTCCGGCTCGCGCAGCGCGTCACCGGACACGAGGAGTCGCAGCAGGAGATCTCGATCCCGCCCGCGCCGGTCAATGCCGCGCTGAACGGCCTGCTCGCCGTCGAAGCCGCCGCGCTGCGCTTCGTCAACATGCCCTTCGGCAGCTCGCTGCTCGCGCTCGCCGTCAAGCGGTGATGCGCCTCTCGGGCTGAAGGACCAGCGGGCGTGCTGCGCCGCGGCGACTTGTTCGCGCCGCGACATCGCAGCGGGTAAATCGGGGCCGCAGGCGCGCCAGGGCGGGCGACGTTGATTCGCCGCAACGCACGAACCACAACGGCGTCCAACCGATGAATGGCTACCCGCGCGGATCACCTGGAGCCGGCGCCATCGTCAGCTCCGACGCCGAAGGCCCCGATTTTCCGCGGCGCGAACGCAGGAGCCGCGGCGCAGCACGCCTGCTGGTCCTTCGGGGATGGTGTCAGCGCACGCGCGCGGCGTAGATGCGCAGGGCGAGTTGGCGTGGGTCGGCGGCGCCGGCTGCTGACGGCGAGAAGTGCTTGTCGCTCGTGATGACGACGCGGCCGCGGGCAGCCTCCAGCGAGGCGTGGGGCAACGTGATCTCGCGCGTGAAATCGGATTCGGGCCGGAATTCGGAGACAACGCTGTCGCCGATGAGGACGCGCACGAGCGGTGCGGCGTCGTAGTAGCGCAACGGGGATTCGCCGTCGACCGTCAGCGTGACGTCGCGGCCGATCGGGCGTATCCACAGGACCGCGTTCGGACTCGCCCACCGCCACGCTCTGGCGGTGAGCGGGTTGTATTCGGGCTCGTACCAGCCGTCCTCGAACGCCATCATCGGCACACCGGACGGTTGCGCGTCGAACTGCTCGAGCGCGACGGGCACCGGGCGCCCGGCGCCGACGGTCTCCGACCTGATCTCGATCGGAACGTACGCGTCCGGCGAAACGCGTACGGGCAGCTCGAGGCGCCGGACGAAGAACCCTGCGCGCGTCTCGAACGCGTCGAGCGGCTGGCCGGCGAGCGTGGCCGAGATCCGCACCGGCGGATCGCCGGCCATTCCGAGATGCCGGCCGCCGTAGACGACCGTCTTCTGGCGGCTCTGGGTACGAATCCACGCGACGCTCGGCTGCAGGTGCGGACCGAGACCATCTCGCGCGGTCACGCCGCCGACTTCCGCCGTCAGCGCCCAGCCGCGATCCGCCATCCATCCCGGCGACTCGATGCGATAGAGGTCCGCAGGACCGGGCCGCGCGCCGCCGACGAACGGCGGTTCTGCGAACGGCCAGCGATACTCGCCTACGCGCTTCAGGGATTGCGGATCGAACAACGCGAGATCTGTACGGCGAGGATCGGCAACGAAGTGAACGGCCCGCTCGCGACGCAGCTCCTCGACGGCCGCGAGCCACTCGTGACGATGCGGCGGCGTGAGGACGCGCCCGGACAGCCCGCGCATCTCCCACTCCGCCGCGCGCCGCGCAAAGGCGTGCATCACGACCGGCAGCGGCTCGGCCTCCGACGTCCGCTTCAGCTCGCCGAAGGCCGCGAACGTCGGACTTGGCTGGCGTCCGTACGCGACGCTGGCTGGCAGCGCGGTCCAAAGCATCGCGACCGCCAGCACCATCGTCGCAACGGGCAGGGCGCGACGATCGACGGCGTCCACTGCGAGGGCCGCCAGATACGCGATCGGAATCAGCAGCGGCATCGCGTAGCGCACGGTGACGACTTCGTGAAACAGCAGGTGGAACGCTGCGTAGGGCACGAACGCGACCGTCAGGATGACGATGGCGCGCGGCATGCGCCAGGCAGCGCGAAGGACGCCGGCACCCGCCACCGCGCAGACGACGCCGCCGAGAAGGCGACTGCCCCACGGCCAGAGAAACGTGTTCTGTGCCGCCTCGAGCGCCACCCGCGCCTGACGCGTCGTCCAAAGCATCGTCACGCCCGAGAAATCCTCGCCCGCCTGTGTGCCGAGCGCAGCGAGATACCCAGACAGACCGCCGCTCACGACGAGCAGAGGGATTGCCCATGCGAGCACGCCGAAGACGACCGCGAGGATCGACGCCATGCGTGCGCGCCACGGCGCGACCGATCCAGGCCAGACGACCGCGAGCGCGAGCAGCGGCAGTGTGAGGACGAACGTCTGCGATCGCACACCGATCGCGACGCCCGCGAGAAAGCCGCCCGCCATGAGCCGCCTGCCCATCTGAGATGCGTTGTTCCCGGCGGGCGCGATCGCGCCAACGATCAGCGTCTGTGCGGCGACCGCCGCGGCGCGACCGAGCATGTCACTGAGCGGCCTCAGGGCCGTGAACCAGAAGAGCGGCGACGTGACAACGATGACCGTGGCCCAGAACGCGCGGCGTGAATCGGCGTCGAGCGCCCTGAAGAACGCGAGGAGCAGGAAGACGAGCGCCGCGCCGGCGAGCGTGCTCCAAACCGCCAGGCCGCGCGTCTCCGGCGCTGCGACGCCAGCCGCACGCGCCATCGCCGTCGACACCTTCGCCAGGGCGATGACGATGGGGTACCCCGGCGGGTGCGGTTGATGGCGCGCGACGTCGAAGTCACGGACGCCCAGCGCGAAGTTGACGGAATCGAGATCCTCGAGAGTTGGCGGCAGAAACGGCAGGTGCGCGGCGAGGAAGAGCACCCCAATCAAAGGCCAAGAGACCAAGGACCAAAGGCCAACGTCGGTTCCTTGGTCGCTTGGCCCTTGGTCCTTGCAGGCCGCCATCGTTCAGCGGCCTGCTACAGTGGCCGGAGCTTCAGCGCCTCGTTGAGGCTGCCGAGCCGATACCCGCGGAGATCGACGGTGACGTGGGTGTAGCCGATCGCGCGCAGCTCGCGATCGATCGTTGCGGACATCTCCGGTTCGAGCGCTCGCGCGATCTCGTCGCGCCCGAGCTCCAGCCGCGCCAGCGTGTCGTGGTGGCGCACGCGGCAGATGCGGAAGCCGAGATCGCGCAGGATAGCCTCGGCGCGCTCGATCATCCGCAGCTTCTCGTCGGTCACTTCGCTGAAGTAGGGAATGCGCGACGACAGACAGGCGGATGCCGGCTCGTCCCACGTGGGCAGGCCGGCGCGGCGCGACAGCCCGCGGATATCGTCCTTCGTCAACCCCGCTTCGTCGAGCGGGCTGCGCACGCCGAACTCGCGCGCGGCCTGGCGTCCGGGACGGTAGTCGCCGCGATCGTCCGCGTTGTTGCCGTCGGCGATCGCCGCAATGCCGCGCTCACGCGCGATTGCCGAGAGGCACGAGTAGAGCTCGTGCTTGCAGTAGTAGCAGCGGTTCTCGGGATTCGCGCGGTACTCCTCGCGCTCCATCTCGCGCGTCCGGATGATCTCGTGCTTCAGGCCGAACTCGCGGGCGATGCGGATCGCCAGCGCGCGGTGCCGTTCGGGATAGCTCGGGCTGTCGGCGGTGACGCACAGCGCACGGTCACCGAGCGCGGCGGTGGCGGCACAGGCGAGGTATGCGCTGTCGACACCGCCGCTGTAGGCCACGATGAGCGAGGGAAATTCGCGGAGGATTGCAGAGAGGGCCTCCGCCTTGCGCTCGAGCTCGGATGCGCCGGCGCGCCCTTCGAGAGACTCAGGGCAGGCCTGCACCGGTAGGGTCACTCGTCCCAGTCCTCTCCCGCGGAATCGTCGTCATCGTCGAGGTCGTCGCCTTCGTCCTCATCGTCGAAGTCGTCGCCCTCGTCGTCCTCGTCCTCTTCGTCCTCGTCCTCGTCGACGGCGTCCAGCTCGATCGGCGACGTGCTCGTGACTTCGAGATTGGAGCCACACTCGGGACAGCTGATCAGATCGCCCTTGTCGACGTCGAACTCGTCGACTTCGATGTCTGCATCACATTCCGGACAGGTGGCCATACATGCTCCAGGCGGCGGCTGTCTCTCCGCGGCTCGGCGATCTCCGTCATGAACGGGATCGCGCAATGAGGTTCGGATTATAGCGAGAACCTGATAAATTCTGCAACGCAGCTAACGCTCAGACAGGGCCTCTCGGAGATGTCTGGCGTGACCTTCACTGTGTCCACCACGAAGACCGTCATCGTCGCGGATGATACCGCGTTCGTGCGCGACCGCTTCGAGTCGGCGCTGGCGACGGCGGGGCACACCGCTCTGACGGCGAAGAGCGCGGCGGAACTGCTCGGACGCGTTCGCGCGGATCTGGATCGCCTCGATCTCATCGTCCTCGATCTGCGGCTGCCGCATGCGGGCGGCGTGGAGCTGGTGCGCGCGATCCGGAAGCTCGATGGCGGCCGCGTGCCGATCCTCATCTTCAGCGGAACGATCGCGACGGCCGATGAAGTGCGCGATCTCGCCGGGCTCGGCGTCGCCGGCTACGTGAACGAGTACAGCGCCGTGCAGCACATCCTGCCGTCGCTCGCGCCGCATCTCTTTCCCGACAACTTCAATCGCCGCGGCAGCCCGCGCGTCGTGCTCGGCATCCCTGTCGCGTACCGGTTCGGCAACACCATCGCCGCGGCGCTGACGCTGAATCTGAGCAAGGGTGGCGTGGCGATTCGGACGATGAGCCCGCTGCAAACGGGATCGAAAGCGCGCGCGCGGTTCCGGCTGCCGGGATCGAAGCGCGACATCGAAGCCGAATCGCGCGTCGCGTGGAGCGATCGCCGCATCGGCATGGGCCTGCAGTTCGAGCGCGTCGACTCCGCCGATCAGCGCGCGATCGACGAGTTCATCGACCAGCACTTCTTCACGAATCGCAAGGCGTAGCTGAGCCTGAGAAACCGTGACACTCACCGTTTCTCAAAATGGAACACGGCGCGTTCGAGAAATTGCGACGTACGCAGGATTTGCCACGTCGCGTGTCTCGTTTTGAGAAACGGTGAGTGTCACGGTTTTCTATTCGCGCAGTAGACGCAGGGCGTTGGCGATGACGACCAGCGACGCGCCCATGTCGGCGGCGACGGCCATCCACAGCGTCGCGGCGCCGGCGACAGCCATCACCAGGAACGCGGCCTTCAGCACGATGGAGAAGCCGATATTCGCGCGGATCGTGCGCGACGTGGCACGGCTCAGGCGAACCGCGTAGGGGATCTTGAGGAGCTCGTCCGCCATGAGCGCAACGTCCGCGGTCTCGAGCGCCGCGTCCGTTCCCGCGGCGCCCATCGCGATGCCGACATCGGCGGTGGCCAGCGCCGGTGCGTCGTTCACGCCGTCACCAACCATCGCCAGGACGCCGTAACGCTCGCGCAACTCGTTCACCGCCGCGACCTTGTCCTCCGGCAACAGATCGGCCCTGAAATCATCGACCCCGAGCCGCGCCGCGAGCGTTCGCGCCGCGTCCTCGTGATCGCCCGTCAGCAGCACGACGTGCTCGACACCCTGCCGCCGCAACATGTCGATCGCGTCCGGGCCCGCTTCGCGCGCTTCGTCGGCCACGCCGATGACGCCAATCGGCCGCCCGCCGGCGCCGACGATGACGGTGCTCTGCCCCGTCGCCGACAAGCGTTCGAGCACGCTCTCGACGTCCGCCGAGCACATCCCGCGTTCCTCGAAGAGCCGATGGCTGCCGACAACGACCGTCTGCGAATCGATCGTCGCTTCCGCTCCACGTCCGGGGAGCGCGTGGAATCGATCGACGGGCGCGAGCGCAACGCGCTCAGCCGACGCACGCTCCACGATCGCGCGTCCGATCGGATGCTCCGACCGCTGCTCGAGCGACGCGGCGGCTCGCAGGATGTCGATGCGCCCGGCGCTGTTGACCGGCATCACGTCGACGACGGTGAGCTTGCCCTTGGTCAACGTCCCGGTCTTGTCGAACGCGACGCAGCGCACGTCCGCGAGCCGCTCGAGCCGCGCGCCCCCTTTGATCAGCACGCCCTTGCGCGCGGCCGCCGCCAGCGCCGAGACGATGGACACCGGCGTCGAGATGACGAGCGCGCACGGACAGGAAATGACGAGCAGCACGAGCGAGCGGTAGACCCACACGCTCCACGGCGCGTCGAACAGCAGCGGCGGCACGAGCGCGACGAGGACGGCGACGGCAAGAACGGCCGGCGTGTAGATGCGCGCGAAGCGCTCGACGAACGTCTGGCTGGGCGCGCGCTGCGCCTGCGCCCGCTCGACGAGGTGGATGATGTGCGCGAGCGTCGAGTCGCGCCGCGGCCGCGTGACGACGACCTCGAGCGCGCCGCGGCCGTTGATCGTGCCGGCAAACACGTCGTCGCCCGCCGTCTTCTCCACCGGCAGCGATTCGCCGGTCACGGGCGCCTGGTTCACGTGGCTGTCGCCGACGATCACCTTCCCGTCGAGCGGAATCTTTTCTCCCGGCCTGACGATCACCGTCTCGCCCACCCTGACGTCGTCGGCCGCGACTCTCGCTTCGGCGCCGCCGCGGCGAACCAGCGCTTCGGCCGGCGTGAGATCCATCAGCGCGCGGATCGCGCCCCGCGCGCGGTCCATGGCGCGCGCCTCGAGCAGTTGCGCGAGCGCGAAGAGGAAGATGACGGAGGCGCCTTCGGACCACTCGCCGAGCACCATCGCGCCGGCGACGGCGACCATCATCAGCACGTAGATGTCGAGGACGCCGGCCCGAACGGACGCGAACGCGCGCCGCGCCGTGTGGATGCCGCCGAGCCCGATCGAGAGGACGAACGGGATCCACGACAGCGACGGCTGTGTCACGAGCAGGATCAGCCCGGCGCCGAGCGCGACACCGGACAGCAGCACGAGACGCTGGCGCGAGGCGGCGGAGGCCGCGGGCGCGGGCTCCTCGTGTTCCAGCCACGCGCGCATGCCAGTCTGCGCGACCGCTTCGGCGATGCCCGACGTCGTCAGCTTCGCGGCGTCGTACTTGATGCGCAGCCGTTGCGCCATGACGTCGGCGTCGAACGCTTCGAGCCCTTCGAGCTTCTTCAGCCGGCGTTCGAGGAGCGCCACTTCCTCGTGGCAGTCCATCCCCTCGACCTTGAACGTCGATTCGGCGTGCAGCTCGCAGACGGGGCAGGCGGATGCGGACGCCACTACCGCGCCTCCTGTACGTGGACGAGCCCCTGCCGCAACAACTCGATGATGTGGTGATCGTCGAGGCTGTAGTACACGAGCCTTCCGGCGCGGCGCGGGCGCACCAGCCTCATGCTGCGCAAGAGGCGCAGCTGATGCGAGACGGCCGATTCGCTGATGCCGACGCTGTCGGCGATTGCGCAGACGCAACGCTCGCCTGCCGACAACGTGTCGAGAATGCGGACGCGGGTGGGATCGCCGAGCACGCGGAAGGTGTCGGCGAGCCGTTCTATCGCGTTGGGCGTCAGGTCAGACATCTGAATATATGAGCAACTGCTCATATATAGCCTACCGGACACACCGGGGCCAAAGCAACCGACAGCTCAGGCGAACTTGACACTTTTTTGGCGCACTCGGTAGTATCCGGATTTGGCCCGCTAATCAGCGTGCCGTCTATACATTACCTGTCCAACTGGAGACCGTCCCCGTGATTGAGGTCCAGCACGTCACCAAGCGCTACGGCCGCGTCACCGCCGTGGATGATGTGAGCTTCCGCGTGGAGCGCGGCGAAATCCTCGGCTTTCTCGGCCCGAACGGCGCCGGCAAGACCACGACGATGAGGATTCTGACGGGCTACATGCCGGCCTCCGAGGGCCGCGCGACCGTCGCCGGTTACGACGTCTTCGACCAGCCCGTCGAGGCGAAACGGCGCACCGGCTACCTGCCCGAGACGCCGCCGCTCTACCCGGACATGACCGTGCGCGAATACGTCGACTTCGTGGCGCGCATCAAGGGCGTGCCCGCGCGCGAGCGCCGCGACCGCGTCAAGTCGGTGATCGAGCGGACGCACATCACGGACATGGCGGATCGCCACTGCGCGAAACTCTCCAAGGGGTACCGCCAGCGCGTCGGCCTCGCGCAGGCGCTGATTCACAACCCGGAGGTGTTGATCCTCGACGAGCCGACGGCGGGCCTCGACCCGAAGCAGATCATCGAGGTGCGCGAGCTCATTCGGAATCTCGCCGGCGATCACACGATCATCCTGAGCACGCACATCCTCCCGGAGGTCGCGCAGACCTGCCAGCGCGTCGTCATCATCAACAAGGGACGCGTGGTGGCCGTCGACTCGCCCGAGAACCTCACGGCGCGGCTGCGCGGCGCCGAGACGATGTACGTGCAGGTGGACGCGCCGGGAGCGGACGTCGTCTCCGCGCTATCGACGCTCGCCGGCGTAACACGGGTCGTGGCCGCCGATCATCGCGGCGTGACGGGCGCGTTCGAGGTCGAGAGCCAGCACGGCACCGACGTGCGCCGTGAGATCGCGCGGACGGTCGTCAACCGCGGCTGGGGGCTGCTGGAGCTGCGCCCGATGCGCATGAGCCTCGAGGAGATCTTCCTGCAGTTGACGACCGACGAGACGGCCGCGGCCACCGCCGCACAGACACCCGCACCGGAGACGCCCAATGAGTAACGTGCTCGCCATCGCCCGCAAGGAGCTGCGCTCCTACTTCGCGTCGCCGATCGCGTACTTCTTCATCGGCCTGTTCGCGCTGCTGTTCGGCGTGTTCTTCTACCTGTACCTCCAGGCGTTCCTCCGCCAGAGTCTGCAGATGTCGCAGTTCGGCGGCAACGTGAACGTCAACCAGGCGATGATCCGCGGACTGCTGCAGAACGCCGCGGTGATCATCCTGTTCGTGATGCCGATGATCACGATGCGGACGTACTCGGAAGAGAAGCGGTCCGGCACGATCGAGCTGCTGCTGACGTCGCCGGTCACCGATGCGCAGATCATCGTCGGCAAGTTCCTCGGCGCCGTGGCGCTCTATCTGTGCATGCTCGCCGTGACGGTCGTCTACATGGCGATCCTGTTCTACTTCGGCGATCCCGAGCTGAAGCCGGTGCTGACCGGGTATCTCGGGCTGCTGCTGCTCGGCTCGGCGTTCATTTCACTCGGGTTGTTCATCTCGAGCACGACGAAGAACCAGATCGTCGCCGGCTTCCTGACGTTCGCCGCGTTCCTGACGCTCTGGATCATCGGCTGGTTCGGCGAAGGCGGCTCCGGCATGACGCGCGACATCGTCAGTCACCTGTCGGTGATCGAGCATTTCGATGATTTCGCGCGCGGCATCATCGACACGAAACATCTGGTCTACTACCTCAGCTTCATCACGCTCGGGTTGTTCCTCACCGCGAAGTCGGTGGACGTGGAGCGGTGGAGAGGATAGATGCTCAAACGAATTCTCGGACTCCTCGGATGGCTCGGCGTCGCGCTGGTGTTCGCGGCCGTGGCCATCAAGTTCCTCAAGCCCGAATGGGATCCGTGGCGGTTCCGGCTCGCGCTGGCCGGCCTCGTCTGCGTGCTGCTCTACATCCTCAGCGAATGGCGACAGATCGCGCGGTCGTTCTCCGGCCGCCATGCGCGATTCGGGACCCTCGCCGGAGCCAGCGTCCTCGTCGTCATCGCCATCCTCGCGGCGATCAACTACCTCGGCGTCCGCCACACCAAACGCTGGGACCTGACCGCGGCCAAACAGTTCTCGCTGTCGGATCAGACGAAGAAGGTGCTCCAGGGCCTCGACAAGCCGCTGCAGATCAAAGTCTTCGCGCGGTCCGAGGAGTTCCCGCGGTTCCGCGAGCGGCTCGAGGAGTACCAGCACTACGCGAAGCAGATCGCCATCCAGTACATCGATCCCGAGCGCGATCCGCGGCAGGCGAATCAGTATCAGATCGCGTCGCTGAACACCGTCGTCCTCGAGTACGAGGGACGCGTGGAACGCGTGACCGGCGACGCCGAGCAGGAGCTGACGAACGGGCTCGTGAAGGTCGTTCAGGGCAGGCAGAACAAGGCGTATTTCGTCCAGGGGCACGGCGAGCGGTCGCCGGACGAGTCCGACGCCAACGGGTACGCGGGCGTTGCGTCGCTGCTGAAGTCGCAGAACTTCGAGCACAGCACGATCGTGCTCGCCCAACAGAAGGAGATTCCCGCCGACGCGACGCTCCTGATCGCCGCCGGGCCGAAATCCGACTTCCTGCCGAACGAGGTCGATGCCGCGAAGAAGTACCTCGCCAGGGGCGGCAAGATCCTGTTCATGCTGGATCCGCCGGATCGCGTCGGCGCGCCTGAGTTGACGAACATCACCGCGCTGCTGAAGGAATGGGCGATCGAAGTCGGATCCGGCGTCGTCGTGCACGCGCCGCAGGACGCGGCGGTCCCCAAGGGCGAGGCGATCGAGCTGGCGGCGCTTGCGCCGGTGCGAGGCGGTGACGGGACCTACGTGCTCGCGGCGAAGTACACCCAGCACCCGATCATGCAGGGCTTCCGCCGCTACAGTGTCTACCGGCTCGCGCGGGTAATCTCGCCGGCGTCGGCCGGTGCAGAGGGCCGATCCGCGCAGACGCTCGTCGAGACAACGAAGAGCAGTTGGGCCGAATCGGACGTGGCGCGGCTGCTCAAGGAAGGTAAGGTCTCGTTCGACCCCGACAAGGGGGACAAGGAAGGGCCGCTGTCGCTGGCAGCGGCGGTGTCGGCGCCGGCGACGGACGTGCCCGCGCCGGCAGGCGACGCCGGCGACAAGAAGGACGACGCGCCGAAGCCGGAGTCGCGCATCGTGGTGTTCGGCGATTCCGACTTCGCTTCGAACAGCATCGCGGGCTTCGAGGGCAACAGCGATCTGTTCCTGAACGCGGTCAACTGGCTCGGTCAGCAGGAGAACATGATCGCGATCCGGCCGCGCGATCCGGAGGATCGCCGCATCACGATGACGGCCGATCAGCAGATCGTGACGTTCTGGCTGACCGTTGTAGTCATTCCGGGCCTGATCCTCGTGACGGGCATCTGGACGTGGTGGCGGAGGCGGTAAATGCGTGGGCTGCGATCCTTCGTCGGAATGCTCGCGATCCTGATTGCGCTGGGCGCGTATCTCTATTTCGTCGATTCGAAGAAGACACCCGGTGAAGACAGCGAGAAGCGCGACAAGGTGTTCACGGTCGAGGCGGAGAAGATCGAGGAGATCTCCGTCAAGTCGGAGTCCGGCGAACGGACGACGCTGAAGAAGAGCGGCAACGACTGGCAGATCGTGGCGCCGGGGCCGGCGAAGCCGGACGACGCCGAAGTGTCGGGGCTGACGTCCAATCTTTCGCGGCTCGAGATCCAGCGCGTCATCGACGAGAACGCGTCGGATCTCACCGCCTACGGGCTCGAGCCCGCTCGCGTGGAAGTCTCGTTCAAGGCGGATGGCAAGCAGCAGACGCTCCACATCGGCCAGAAGACGCCGCCCGGCACGGACGTCTACGCCAGGCTCGCGGATCAGAAGAAGGTCTTCCTCATCTCCTCGTACCTCGATTCCACCTTCAACCGGACGACGTTCGATCTACGGGACAAGGCGGCGCTGAAGCTCGATCGCGACAAGATCGACGCCGTCGAAGTCGTCACGGCGGATCGGCAGATGAAGGTCGTGAAAGCCGACAACGAGTGGCGCCTGGCCGCGCCCGTTGCGGCGCGGGCGGATTACTCCACGGTCGAGGGCGTCATCGGCCGCCTCGGCACGCTGCAGATGAAATCGCTCGTCGCCGCGGAACCGGCGGATCTCAAGGAGTACGGCCTCGACAAGCCGGACGCGACGGTCAGAATCGGCACCGGCTCGTCGCAGGCCACGATCATCTTCGGCAAGAAGGCGGAATCGGGCGACGTCTACGCCAAGGATCTCGCGCGGCCCGCGGTCTTCACCGTGGAGTCCTCGCTCCTCGACGAGCTGAAGAAGACGCCAGGAGACTTCCGCCAGAAGGACCTCTTCGACGCGCGTGCGTTCAACTCGACGCACATGGAGGTCACGCGAGCCGGCCAGACGGTCGCCTTCGAGAAGACGAAGGTCAAGGACAAGGACGGGAAGGAAGAAGAGAAATGGCGTCAGACGGCGCCGTCGGCGCGTGACATCGACAATGCCAAGATCGACGCGCTGCTGAGCGCCGCGACGGGCGCCCGCGCCGACACGTACGTCGACGGTAAGGACGCGCAGGCAGCGACGAAGGCGCTGGCAAAGCCTGAGCTGTCGATCGTCATCAAGTTCGACGAAGGCAAGAAGGAAGACCGCGTCGCGTTCGCGCGCAGCGGGGCTGATGCGTTTGCGTCGCGCGCCGGCGAGCCCGGCGCCGCGAAGGTTCAGGCCTCCACCCTCGACTCCATCATCAAAGCGCTCCAGGAGCTGAAATAGCCCGCCACCTCCGCTCGTACGGCGCGATCCCTCTGGTCGTCCTGCTGGGGATCGGGCCGGCCAAGGCCGGCCCCTACGAACACGTAGGGCCCGGGCTTGCCCGGGCCGACGCGCGACCATCAAAATCCGTCCGTCAGCTCCAGGCGGATCTCGCGCAGGTCTTCAACGCGGCGATCATGGCGCGCGGCGTCTGGGGCGTCGATATCCGCTCGCTCGGAACCGGCGAGGCGCTCTATCAGTTGAACGCGGACAAGCTGATGATGCCGGCGTCCAACATGAAGATCGTCACGATCGCGGCGGCGGCCGAGATCCTCGGTTGGGAGTACCGGTTCACGACGGCGCTCGAAACGAGCGCGCCGATCCTTGACGGCGTGCTCATGGGCGATCTCTTCATCCGCAGCAACGGCGACCCGACGATCAACACGCGCGGCGGCCGCGCGGATGCGGTATTCACCGAGTGGGCAGACGCGCTCGGGCGTTCCGGTGTCCGCGAGATCCGCGGCCGACTCATCGGAGACGACCAGACGTTTGACGACGAGGGGATCGGCCCGGGCTGGTCGTGGGATTACCTCGAGGCGGGGTACGCGGCGCCGTCGGGCGCGCTGCAGTTCAACGAGAACATCGCGGCGCTCACGGTCGAACCTGCGGCCGACGGCGACGCCGCCTTCGTGCGGCTTCAGGCCGGAAGTGGATACGCCCTCCGTTCGCGTGCGATGACGGGTCCTTCCGGATCGGAAGAGACCATCCAGGTCCGCCGGCGGATCGACGCTCCCATCCTCGAAGTGTCCGGCTCGATCCCCGCGCTCGCGAAACCGATCCGGCGAAACGTCGCGGTCCTCAATCCCACGCTGTTCCTCGCGCAGGCCGTCAAGGACGCGCTGACGGCGCGCGGCATCGCCGTCACCGGTGACGCGGTGGACGGCGACGACGTTGCCGCGGAGCTGCTCGCGTCGACTGCGAGCACGCGGCGTGCACTGGTATCGACCGAGTCGCCGGCGCTGCGCGAGATCGGAACGGTGCTGATGAAGGTCAGCCAGAATCTCTATGCGGAGACGCTCCTCAAGGCGATCGGTGCCGCGCGTGGAGGGTTGGGCACGACGCAGGCCGGCCTCACCGCCGTCCGTCAGACGCTCACGTCGTGGGGCATCCCGTCGGACGGCTACGTCATGGCGGATGGGTCGGGACTGTCCCGCCACAACTACCTCGCGCCCTCCACGATCACGGCCATCCTCGAGCGGAAGCACCGGAGCGACCGGGACAGGGACGCCTTCGTCGCGACGCTGCCGATCGCGGGCAAGGACGGCACGATCTCGTCGCGCATGCGCCGGACGCGTGCCGAGGGAAACGCCGTCGCGAAGACGGGGTCGATCGCCAACGTGCGTTCATTGTCCGGATTCGTCAGAACGCGCGACGGCGAGCCGGTCGTCTTCTCCATCGTCGCCAACGATTTCGTCATTCCGGCGGCCACCGTTCAGTGGATCGCCGACCTCGCGGTCGAGATCGTCGCCAACTTCACGCGTCGCTGACCCGTCCGTTTCACCGGACGAGGTCTCTCGCCGCCGTACAATGGGATCGTGCTCCTGCGCGTGCTCACCTGGACCGTGGCGCTGACGCTCCTCATCGGCGCGGCCGTGTGGCTCTTCCGGCCGGAGTTCTTCAGACCGCAGGCGATCGTGGCGTCGAACACTCAGGAGCCGGAAGACGCGTGGCTGGATCATCTCTACAGCCAGAATCCGAAAGACGCCGAAGCCGCCGCCGGTTACGTTCAGCAGATCGGCGAGGACGCGATGCCCGTGGTCCTGGCCACACTGAGGGACTCCGCATCGGATGCCGATCGGAAGAAATCGGCGCTCAAGGCCTGCAGTCTTCTCGGCGCGACTGCCTCTGCTGCCGTTCCGCTCGCGGCGGAACTTCTGGTCGACCCCGAGCTCACGGCCGAAGCGGCCGCGGCACTGAGCTTCATGGGGCCCGACGCGTTCGAGCCGCTGCGCATGGCGGCAACGCACCACAACCCCGAGGTCCGGCGTGAGGCCCTGCGCGCCGTCGGCAAGCTGCAGAAGCGCGGGCCGCTCGATCCGCAAGCCGTGGTACCGCTGCTGCTGAACGGCATCATGGACGTTGACGGCAGCGTGCGCGCCGTCGCGGCGACCTACCTCGGAATCGTGCAGTCATCGCCGGAGACCGCAGTCCCGGCGCTGATCGAGGCGCTCGCCGACGGCGACGTTCCGGTGCGCCTCGCCGCGGCGACCGCGCTCGAGGAGTTCGGCGCCGCCGCAGCCGCCGCCGTGCCTGCGTTGAAGAAGGCTGCTGGTGACAAGGACGAGGACGTCGCACGCGAAGCCGGCCGCGCGCTGGTCGTCGTGTCCGCGCAGCGTTAGTCGGGAAGGTCCGCCGTGTCGGACGCCTGCGGCTGGCAGTAAGGCTCCAGCGCGGCCGCGAGCGTCTGCTGCGTAATGGGCTTGGTCAGCGTACCATCCACCTTCAACTGCGATCCGTAGTGCTCGAGCACCGTGGCCGTGCTCATCGCAATCACCGGCAGCCCGCCGACGTCGTCCATTTCGTGCAGGTGCGCGAGGAACGTGACGCCGTCGATCCGCTCCATCATGATGTCGAGGAGGATGACGTCCGGCCGGAAGCCGTCGCGAAGCTGCTCGAGCGCGTGCAGGCCGGAGGTGACCGCCTTCACGCGAAAACCCAAACGTTCCGCCAGCACATCCACGAGCAAAAGTACCGAAGGGTCGTCGTCGACGACCATGAGAATCGGACGCATCATCGAGTAGGTGGTTGGTCGTGAGTCGTCAATCGTTCGTCCTGAACGTGGCGCGCGCGAACTCGAGCATCTGCTGGACGTCCCCCTGCAGACCGCCGCCCTGCGCCAGGTCGGGGCGACCGCCACCCTTGCCGCCGAACTTCTGCGCCAGCGCCCGCAGCACGGCCGCGCAATCGACCGCGGCATCCGGCGACCGCGCCGCCACGATGGCGCTCGGCGGCGGACTGCTGAACAACACCGCCACGTGACCGGGACGCTCGACGATGCCGGCGGCGACCGCCTTCAGTCCGTTGGCATCCCATCCTTCGAGCGCCGCGACCACCACACGGGCGCCGCCGATCGTTTCCGTCCGATCGGCGAGTGCAGCGGCCTCATGCCGCGCCACGTCGAGTTGCATCGCCTTGATCGCCCGCCGCGCGTCGCGTGCTTCCAGCTGCAGCCGCTCGATGGCCCCAGCAAACTCCTCGCCCGACACCGACAGCGCGCGCGAGGCGGCGGCGACGATGTCCCGCAGCGCCCGATGCGAGCGCAGCGCGCGCCCGCCGCAGGCGAACTCGATCCGCGTCCCCCCGCGGAACCGCTCCCACGAGGCGACGACAATGATGCCGATCGCGCCGCTGCGCGCCACATGGGTGCCGCCACAGGCCGAGAGATCGAATTCCTCGACCTCGATCAGCCGCAGCGTGCCGGTACGCGCCGACTCCTTGCGCAACGGCATTGCCGCCGCTTCTTCCGCGTCCGCGAACCGCACGCGGACGGGCCGGTCCTCCCAGACGACGCGGTTCGCCTCGTCTTCGGCGCGCTCGATCTCCTGAACCGAGACTTCGCGCCCCAGGTCGATCGTCGAGGCCGCCGTGCCAAGATGAAAGCTCTCGGTCCGCGCGCCCGCGACGTGGTCGAACGCAGCGGACAGCACGTGCTGGCCCGTGTGCTGTTGCATGTGATCGAAGCGGCGCGTCCAGTCCACACGCCCCCGCACCGGACCTTCCACCGCGGCGCCCTCGACGACGTGCCGGATCGTTCCGTCCTCGGCGTCGATCACGTCGACGACGCGGGCGTTGCCCAGCGTGCCCGTGTCGAACGGCTGCCCGCCGGACGTCGGATAAAACGCCGTCCGATCGAGCACGGCCGTCGTGCGTGCGCCGTCGCGCTCCAGTCGCAGAATCGTCGCGTCGAACTCGGCGAGATACGGGTCGGTGTAGTACAGCCGCTCGGTCACTGACCGTCACCTCGAAGCGCGGGATCCGGAACACCCGCCTCCTGGAAGCCACGCGCGCGCAGCCGGCAACTGTCGCACCGGCCACACGGCTCCCCATCGGGCCCCGGATCGTAACAGCTATGGGTGAGCGCGTAGTTTAGCCCGAAACCCATTCCGGTGCGGATGATTTCCGCCTTGGTCAGGTGGAGCAGCGGCGCCAGCACCTTCAAAGGATTCCCTTCGACTCCCGCGCGAGTTGCGAGCGCGGCGAGGCGCTCGAAGGCCGCGAGGTATTCCGGCCGGCAGTCGGGGTACCCAGAGTAATCGAGCGCGTTCACGCCGATGACGATGGCGGCCGCGTCTGTCACCTCCGCCCACGCCAACGCCAGCGAGAGGAAGATCGTGTTGCGGGCCGGAACATACGTCGACGGGATGCCGACATCATCGAGCGGCCGATCCTTGGGGATGGCGCCGTCTCCGACGAGCGCCGAACCGCCGAAGGCTGACAGATCGACGTCGAGCTCGATGTGCCGCACGACCCCGAGGTCGCGCGCGACGGTACGTGCGGCTTCCACTTCGCGGGCGTGGACCTGACCGTAGCGGACAGTCAGCGCGTAGAGGTCATAGCCTTCGCTGCGAGCGACCGCTGCCGCGGTGTACGAATCGAGCCCGCCGCTGAGCAGCACGACGGCTCGCCTCGGACTCCCCGGCCCCCCGGCCCCCCGGCCCCCCGGCCCCCCGGCCCCCCGGCTCCCCTCCATCACACCCCGCGTGTCGTCGGACCCCAGATGTACTTGTGCACCTGGAGCTGCAGCCGCACCAGCAGGCGATCCGCGAGCATCCACGCCGCAAGATCCTTCGGGTCGAGTACGCCGTGCACCGGCGAGAAGAGCACTGCGCGGCACCGCTGCGGCAGATCGTGCCTGGCGACAACGTCGCGCGCGAACTCGTAGTCTCCTCGATCCTGTATGACGAACTTCACTTCGTCGTTCGGACGCAGGATTTCCAGGTTATGCCAGTCGTTCCGCTCCGACTCGCCGCTGGCGGGACACTTGATGTCGATCACCGCGACGACGGCTTCCGGCACCTGCTCGATGCTGATGTGGCCACCCGTCTCGAGCATGACGGAGTAACCCTCGCGGAGCAGACGCTCCATCAACGGATAGACGTTCTTCTGCAGCAGCGGCTCGCCGCCGGTGACCTCGACGAGCGGGCAGCCGTGGCGCTTCACTTCGTCGAGGATGTCGTCGACGCTCATCTTGCGTCCCTCGTGGAACGCATATGCCGTGTCGCACCACGTGCAGCGGAGATCGCATGCCGTCAGGCGAACGAACACGCACGGACGTCCGACGTGCGAGGACTCTCCCTGGATCGAATAGAAGATCTCGTTGACGGTCAGCATGGAGCGGCGAGAAAGGGACATTGTACTCGCCGAGCCGATCCACTGGCCTGAGCCACGCGGCCACGGCTCCGGCTGCCGCTGCACGAAGACACGAAGACGCGAAGACACGAAGACCACAAAGGATTCGTGCCCTTCCCGCCTTCGTGTCGTCGTACCTTCGTGTTCGCCGAAGGCGACCGTGACACCCCGTGACGCCTGCTGTGTACCACTTGGCGGTGATCTAGAATGGGGCCGCCATGCCAAAGCCTGTCTTCTACTGGAAGCCGACGTGAACGACCTGCCGCAACGCCAGAAGTTTTCTGGAGCAGCACGGCGTGGACGTCGAGGAGCGTGACCTCAACAGGAACCCGCCCGATCGAGCATTCCTCGAGAAGCACATCGACGAGGACCGGTTCCTGGACTTCGTCAGCACGCGCAGCCCGGTGTTCAAGGAGCGGCCGCTGCCGAAGTCGAAGAAGGAGGCCATTGACCTGATGATGGCGCAGCCGAACTTGATCAAGCGGCCGATCCTGGCTCGCGGATCGAAAGTCACGTTCGGGTTCAACAGGGACGCGTACGACAGACTCACCTGAGCGCATTCGGATCGGCACGTCGGGGTGGAGCTATCCGTCGGGCCAAGGGACGTGGAACGGCGTGTTCTACCCCGTCGCGGCCGGGGCGCGCGGCAGACGCGGGTTCGATGAGCTCCGTTTCTACGCGGAGCACTTCAACACCGTCGAGATCAACTCCACGTTCTACCGGATCCCTTCACCCGAGACCGCGCGCAAGTGGGCGGAGCGCACGCCAGATCGGTTCGAGTTCTCGCTCAAGCTCTTTCAGAAATTCACGCACCCGGAGATGTTCCAGAAGGCGACCGGCGCCGACCCGTGGGATCTCGATCAGGCCGACGTCGACGAGTTTCGTGCCGCCATCGACCCGATCGCGGCGGCGGGCAAGCTCGGCGCGTTGCTCGCGCAGTTCCCGGCCAGCTTCAAGAACGATCCGGACGCCCGCGGCTATCTCGAGTGGATCCTGCAGCGCTTTCGCGACTACATGGTCGCCGTGGAGCTGCGTCACCGGAGCTGGAGCGACGATGCGCTGGGCACGCTGGAGCTGCTGAACGCGTTCGACGCCGCCTGGGCGCAGATCGACGAGCCGAAATTCCGCGTCTCCGTGCGGCAGAACCTCGCGCCCAACGTGAAGTCGTTCTATTACCTGCGGCTGCACGGCCGCAATGCCGCGCAGTGGTGGAAGCACGAGAAGTCGGAAGACCGCTACAACTACCTCTATTCCGCTGAAGAACTGCAGCCGTTTGCCGAGGCGGCGGAGGCGGCCTCGCGAGAGGTGAAGAAGGCGTACCTGTACGCCAACAATCACTTCTCCGCGAAGTCGGTGGCGAATGCAGCCATCCTCAAGCACCAGCTCGGGCAGCCGGTGCCTGGCGAGTACCCGGAGGAGTTCGTCGAGCGCTATCCGGATCTGAAGGGGATCGTGAGGGTCCTGCCGCCGGCTACTTTCCTGCCTCCTTCACGTAAGCCCTCTTGAGACGGTCGGCCTTCTGCAGGCGCATCACGACATCCATGCCCTTGATGACGCGGCCGAACACGACGTGTTTGGCATCGAGCTCCGGCGCCGCCCGCATCAGGATGTAGAACTGGCTCTCGGCGTACCTCGCGTCGCCGGCATGCGCCATCGCGACGGATCCGCGCAGGTGCCGTCGTTTCTTCGACAGCTCCGCAACGCCGATCGGCTTGCCGCTTCCGGTGCGGCCCCACCACTCGATCATCTGCATGTTGCGCGTCTGCGGGTCGCCGATCTGGACGACGAAGTTCGGCTCGGCGCGATGGAATCGCAGGCCGTTGTAGAAGTTGCGCTTCACCAGCCCGACGATGTGCGCGACGGTCTTCGGCGCTTCGTCGGGATAGGTCTCGAACTCGATGACGCCTTTCTCCGTGTCGAGCACGATGATCGGACCGGCGCCCGGCGAGGTCTGCCCGGCGGGAAGGACGGCACCGCACATCGCCACGACAATGGCGACGGTGAGCGCATTTCGCATCCTCATGATTTGCCTGCCTTGGTTACCCCAATCTTCGGACAAAGATCGCCGATCGCGCAACTGCCGCACCGCGGGTAGACGGGCCGGCAGATGTTCTGGCCCCACGTCACGAGGTACAGATTGATCAGCGGCCACCACCGGCGCCGCGCCACCTGGTAGAGGGCGTGCTCCGTCTCCTCAGGCGTCCTCGTCGTCACCCAACCGAGCCGGTTGGAGATGCGATGGACGTGCGTGTCGACGCAGATGTTCGCCTCGCTGGCGTGCGCGAGGATGAGGACCAGGTTCGCGGTCTTGCGGCCCACGCCTGGGAGCGTCAGCAACTCTTCCATCGTGTCCGGCACCTTGCCGCCGTATCGAGCGACGATCTGTTCGCACGCGCGCTTCACGTGCACCGCCTTGTGGCGGTAGAAGCTCACCGGGTAGATCAGCCGCTCGATCTCTTTCACCGTCAGCTTCGCCATCGTCCTGGGCGTGCGGGCGGCGCGGAACAGCCGCGTCGACGCCGCGTGCGTGACGGGATCGCGCGTTTGCGCGGAGAGCATCGTCGCGATCAGGACCTGGAAGGGATCTTCCTTTTGATTCTCGGCAATCTTCTCGACGGCAGGTGCCTCGTAGGCTTCGATGGCGCGCGCCAGACGGCGCATGGCGGTGTCGATGCGGCGGTTCATACCGGCGTCAGCGGCGGAGCGCCGGACGCCACCGCCAGCACGTTACGGACGGCGAGATCCGCCATCGCCGTGCGCGTTTCGCGGGTCGCGCTTCCCAGGTGCGGCGCGAGAACAACGTTTTCGAACGCCAACAGCGCGTCCGGGACGTGCGGTTCGCGCTGGTAGACATCGAGGGCGGCCGCGGCGATCAGCCGCTCCTGCAGCGCCCAGGCGATCGCTTCCTCGTCGACGACGGAGCCACGCGCGGTGTTGACGAAGATCGCCGTCCGCTTCATCCGCGCGAACTCCTTGCGGCCGATCATGTGCCGCGTCGCCGCGCCGCCGGGGACGTGGAGCGAGATCACGTCGGAGGTGGCGAGCAGTTCGTCGAACGGCAGCGTCCGGATGCCGGATGGCGCTAATGCCCTTCCCTGCCCGCGCTTCTGCGCGAACACCGCGGTCATGCCGAACGCCGGCGCCTTCTCCGCCACGGCCCGCCCGATCCGGCCGGCGCCGATGATGCCAAGCTGCTTTCCGGTGAGCTCGGTGCCGAGCATGAAATCGAGTGCCCAGCCCTTCCAGCGCCCCCCGCGCACGAGGCGATCGCCTTCGACGACGCGGCGCGCCGCCGACAGGATCAACGCCCACGTCAGCTCCGCGGTCGCCGCGGTGAGCACGTTCGGTGTATTCGTGACGATGACGCCGCGCGCCTTCGCCGCCGCGACGTCGATGTTGTCGTAGCCCACGGAAATGGTCGCGACGATCTTCAGGTGCGGGGCGGACTCGAGCAGCGAGGCGTCAATGCGGTCCGCGAGGACGCTAATCAACGCCTCCTTGTCCGCGACGCGCCGCGTCAGCTCGTCGTGCGGCATGGGCGTCATCGAGGACTCGCCCTGAAACAGGTCGACGTCGCACACGGCCTCGAGCCTGGCGAGTACCGACGACGGGATCCTTCTGGTGAGCAGGACGTTCATTCGTGCGGGATGTCAATGCTGAATTCGGCATTTTGCATTTTCAGCATTCAGCATTCGGCATTCAGCATTGACCTAATGCCCGTGTGATTCGCAATAGCCGCAATGAGTACATTGCACGCCAGGCTCGATCTGGCAGGGACCGGCCGACTCTGGCAGCGTGTAGCGGTAGTGGCTGCTGTGCCGGGCGAAGTGCAGCGGCTGGAGCGGCACGTCCGGATCCGGCTCACGTCCCGGGCCGGCGCCTGCGAGATGCCGCGCAATCGTCTCGCGCACGAGCGCACGAACCAGCTCCTCGTTCATGGGGTCTCTGAAAGCTCCACGCTGTCGATGATACCGATGATCGCGGCATCAACGGCAGCCGCCTTCCGTCCCAGCGCGTCGCCCGCCGCCTTCCCCTCGATCACGAGCAGGACCTTTTCGCCGACGCCGGCGCCGACCGAGTCGATCGCCAGCACCGCCACCCCGCGCGGGCGGTCGTCGAGCGACAGCGGCTGCACGAGCAGCAGCTTCGCGCCTTCGAGCTTTCGGTTCTTCTGTGTCGACACGACCGTGCCGACAACTCTTCCAATTTGCATTGTTTGGCGCTCGGCCCCCCGGCTCCCCGGCCCCCGGGCCCCCCAGCTACGGCACGTCCCAATGATCGACGATGCCGACGATCGACGCGTCCGTCGGCGGTTCGACCGGGTAGAACGGAAACGCCGCCTCCCGGCCGCGGACGAAGAACACGTTCTCGCCGACGCCGGCGCCCACCGAATCGAGCGCCACGAGCGTCCGTCCGGCGTCCTCGCCCGCCGCCGTGATCGGCTGGATGACCAGCAGCTTTGTCCCCGTGAGGTTGGGATCCTTGACCGTCGAGACGACCTCGCCGATGACGCGGGCGAGCTGCACGTCAGCTCCCCTGTTCGCGAATCTGGATCGTGTCGACGATACCGACGACGGCGGCGTCCACCGGGCAGTCCTTCATGCCGGAGGCCATCCGCGCCGAGCTGCCGCTGACGATGAGCACGGTCTCGCCGACGCCGGCGTCGACGGTGTCGACGGCGACCAGGTAGTTGCCTTCCGCCTTGCCGTGGGGATCGACCGCGCGCGCAATGAGCAGCTTGTTGCTGACCAGCCGCTCGTCCTTGCGCGTGGCGACCACGGTCCCCACAATCCGGGCAATGATCATTTGGTGGTGGCTGCGGCCTTGCCGATCGGCAGTGCGTCCTCGAGGTTCGCGTGCGGGCGCGGAATGACGTGCACCGACACCAGCTCGCCGACGCGCCGCGCCGCGGCAGCGCCCGCGTCCGTCGCCGCCTTCACGGCAGCCACGTCCCCGCGGACGATCGCCGTCACGTAGCCGGCGCCGATCTTCTCCCATCCGACCAGCGTCACCTTGGCGGCCTTGACCATCGCGTCGGCCGCTTCGATCATCGCGACCAGGCCCTTGGTCTCGACCATGCCGAGCGCCTCACCCATGTGTGATCTCCTTGTTGGCGGATCTGAAGATCCGCCCTACGCAGACACAAGATTACTTCAGATTGCGGACCGCATCTTCTATCAGAGCTGTGAGTTCGCGGTATGTTAGCCGAATTTCTCCGTCGGGTCCTATCTCGCGCGCAAGCCGATCTTCCGGCACCAGCCGCTGGCCCGGCGACGACGGCGCCAGCACCACCTGACACGCCGCCGAATCCGATCCGGACGCCGCCAGCGGGTCGGGGCAAATCGGCGCAGGCGACGCGATCCCGTACTTCCCGCGCAGCCCCTGCAGCCGATCGACCTCCTCGCGCGACAGCAGCCGCTCACCGCCGAGCATCCTCGCGATGAAGCTGATTTTCGCGAAGTGCTCGATCGTCTCCATCTTGTAGTACGCGGCGTAGAGATCGCCGCCAAGCGTCAGCGCGCCGTGATTCGCCAGCAGCATCCCGTCGTGCGCTTTCACGTACTTCCGCACCGCCGCCGGCAGCTCCATCGTCGACGGCGTCGCGTAGTCGGCAATCGGCACGCTGCCGAGCGTCGTCACCACCTCGGCAAGGACGGCGCGGTCGAGCGGAATGCCCGCGACGGCAAACGCGGTCGCGATCGGCGGATGCGCGTGCACGACCGCCCTGGCATCGGGACGCTGACGGTAGACCTCGAGGTGCATCAGCATCTCTGAGGACGGATCGCGCTCGCCGGCGAGCTTGCGCCCCTCGAGATCGGTAATGCACATCATCGCGGGGTCCATGAACCCCTTGCAGACGCTCTTCGGCGTCATCAACAAGCGGCTGTCGTCGAGCCGCACGCTGATGTTGCCGTCGTTCGAGGCGGTATAGCCGCGCGCGTACAGTCTCCGCCCGACTTCGACGATGTCGGCGCGGAGCTGTGACTCGCTGCTCATTTCTGACGCCCTTCAGGCCCACGTCGCTGACGGCAGGGCCTTCGGCCAACACGACGCCGCGACGACGCGACGACTCGACGACACAAGAACGAGAGAGCTTCGTGCCGTCGTGTCTTCGTGCCGTCGTGCAAGCGCCAGCGAGCCATGGCAGCGTCCAGCGAGCACGCTGCTCATCCCTTCCACTCGCGCCGGCACTTCTCGGAGCAGAAGTACCGCGTCTGACTGCCGGTGCCCAGCGTCAGTGCCTGGGACGGGACGACGAACATGCCGCAGACGGGATCGCGCACGAGATTGACGGACGGCTTCTGCGAGCCTCCACCGCGCGTGTACCCGGCCCCCTCGAGCACGCCCCTGAACAGCCGCGAAAACGCTCGGATGAGGAAGAAGAACAGGATCGCGTAGAGAAGGTATTTCATTTGGCCGCAGGTCCCGGATGCGCGGTGCGCAGGCCGTCGAGCATCTGCTTGGCGGCCTTGCCTTCCGGCGTGTCGGGCGCGATCTCGAGCACACGCTGCCATGCCTTGGCCGCGCCCTCGAGGTCCTGTTTGCCGAACGCGCGGACGATGCCGATGTTCAGCAGCGTCTTCGAATGCTTCGGATCCATCTTCAGCGATTCCTCGAACTGCGCGATCGCACGATCCGGCTGGTTCGTGTAGTAGTAGACGATTCCGAGATCGGTGCTCGCGTTCGCGTTACGCGGATCGATCTTGAGCGCCTCCTCGTACCAACGCGCCGCCTCCGAGTATCGCTCGGCGTCGAAGTACAGATTGCCGAGCTCGACGCGCGTCTCTGCATCCGACGGGCTGCGATCTGCCGTCGTCTTCAGTTCGGCGGCGCGCCGTTCGTCGAGCGCCGGCGCCGGCCGCTCCGCCGAGGCGGACTGCTGCGTGGGCTGCGCGGCCGTCTGCGTCCGCTGCGGCTCGCGCGCCTGGTTGGCGCCGATGATCCAGCCGACCAGCAGGCCGAAAAACACGCCCGACACGCCGAAAAAGATTGAATCAGTTCGCACAGCGAAAGCGGATAAGTGCTGAAAGGATTTGATCTTATAGCGTCCGGCGCAGCCAGTCCACCAGCCGCCGCGGCAGATCGGCGTCGCGTCCGAGCATCACGGTTCCATGTCCGACTCGGTTGAGGACGATGAGCTCGCGCAGTGCCGGCCCCTTTTGGAGCTCCCGGGCGGAACGCACGGCATACGGGTCGTCGTCACTCGCAACCAGCAGCGCGGGGCGCGTGAATTTCTTCAGGGCGTCCGCGATTCTGAGACCGCGATAGTCGAGCGACGGCGACAGCAGCGCGAGGCTGCCGACGGTCGGATCCGCGGCAGCGTGGAGGACGGCGAGGTTCGCCCCGATCGACGCGCCGGCGATGCCGATGCGGCCCTGCTGAACGTCCGGACGCCCGGCAAGGTACCGCCGCGCCGCCTTCAGGTCCTGCACGAATGCAGGGAACCCGTCCGGCGCCGGAATCGACCCGCCGGAATCGCCGTGTCCACGCAAGTCGATCGCGAGGGCACCGACGCCTTCAGAGGCGAGCCGCGAGGCGATCTGATCCCAGTCGCGACGCGACCGGTGCAGCATGTGGACGAAAATCACGGCCGGCGCGGGCCGCGACGACGGCTCGTACCACGTCGCCGCCACCGTAATGCCGTCATCTGTGCGAAAGCTGACGCGCTGCGCCGCGCCGGCGGATGCCGCCCCGAGCAGCAGCAGCGCAAGCGCGCCGATCGCCCTCACCGCAGGAGGGCAACCATGTCGCGGACGGCGCGATCCATCCCGACGAGTGCGGCGCGCGACACGATGCTGTGGCCGATGTTCAACTCGACGATCTCGCTGACGGCGGCGATCGCCGTCACGTTGAAGTAGTTCAGTCCGTGGCCGGCGAGCACTTCGAGCTCGTGGCGCGCGGCCAGCCGCGCGGCTTCCGCGATGCGCGCGAGCTCGCCCGGCTTCGCCGACTCGGCGGCCTCCGCGTACCGGCCCGTGTTGATTTCTATCGCATCGGCCCCGACCGTCTTCGCCTTGCGCACCTGGTCGCCGTCCGGGTCGAGGAAGATGCTGACGCGGATGCCCCCGTCGTGCATCTGCTTGACGAAGTCCTTCACGGCCGCCGCCTGCAGCACGACGTCGAGCCCACCCTCGGTGGTCAGTTCCTGCGGCCGTTCGGGGACAAGCGTGACCTGGTCCGGCCGCACCTGCAGCGCGACCCGCGCCATGTCGGACGTCACCGCCATCTCGACGTTCAGCTTCGTCGCGATCGTTTGCCGCAGCAGCTCGAGGTCGCGCTCCTTGATGTGACGGCGATCGCCGCGCAAATGGACGGTAATGCCTTTGGCGCCCGCCATCTCGGCAACCAGCGCCGCCGCCACCGGCTCCGGCTCGCGCGCCTTCCTCGCTTCGCGCAACGTGGCAATGTGATCGATGTTCACCGCTAGTCGCATCGCACTTACCCCAGCTGATCTCGTACGGTGCCGGCGATCTCCGACGCCCACGACTGGATCTCCTGCTGGTCGCGTCCCTCGATCATGACGCGGAGCAGCGGCTCGGTTCCCGAGTAGCGCACGAGCAGGCGCCCCTCGCCAGCGAGGCGGCGCTCCACGTCCTGCATCACGCGCGCGACCTCCGGCACGGACGCGAGCTCCTTCTTCTCGCGGACGCGAACGTTCACCAGCACCTGCGGGTAAGCCACGAACTGCGACGCCAGGTCCGCCAGCTCGCGGCCCGTCTCCGCCATCACGCGCAGCACCTGCAGCGCCGTGCCGATCCCGTCGCCGGTGAACAAATGGTCCGAGAAGATGATGTGCCCGGACTGCTCGCCGCCGAGCGAGAGATCGCGGCGCACCATCTCCTCCATCACGTACTTGTCGCCGACGGGACACCGCACGAGCTCGATCCCACTCTCCCGCAGCCCGATCTCCAGCCCGATGTTGCTCATCACGGTCGCGACGACGGCGTCGCCTTTGAGCCGATCCTGCGACGCGAGGTGCCTGGCGCACATCAGCAGCACGGCATCGCCGTCGACGATGCGTCCGTTTGCGTCAGCGAAGATCGCTCGGTCGCCGTCGCCGTCGAACGCCACACCCATCCGGCAGCGCTGCTCGACAACCGCTCGCGCGAGCTGCTCCGGGTGCGTCGAACCGCAGTTCAGATTGATGTTCCGCCCGTCGGGCGACGCGCCAATCGAATGCACGTCGAAGCCAAGGTCGCGAAACAGCCGCGGCGCGACGGTTGTCGTCGCGCCGTTGGCGGTGTCGACGGCGATGCGGAACGCGCCGAGCGCCCGCGGATTCTGCAGGATCAGCGCGGCATGCGCCACGTAAGCGTCGACGAGATCGGCACGCCGCGCGGCCTCGGCTGGCGTCCCGCTCACCTGCCAGCTCGTGTCGGCGACGATCGCTTCCACCTGCCGCTCGAGCGCCTCGGTGAACTTCTCACCGCGCCCGGAGAACACCTTGATGCCGTTGTCCTGAAACGGATTGTGCGATGCGGAGATGACGATGCCGGCGTCGAAGTCCATCTCGCGCGCCACGTAGGCGACCCCGGGTGTCGGGATGACGCCGGCGCTCGTCAGCTCCGCACCTTCCGAGCGGATGCCGCGCGCCAGCTCGCGCTCGATCCACTCGCCCGACTCGCGCGTGTCGTGTCCAACCACGAATCGCAACGGCCGTCCGCCGGCAGACGCCGCCATGGAGCGGACGAGCGCCGCGCCGAGCCTGGCCACCGTGTCGCGATCCAGCGGGTACTCGCCCGCGGTTCCACGCACGCCATCGGTTCCGAAGAGTCGAGACATGGAGAAAGGCTACTTGATGGTGACGTCGACGACTGCGGGGTCCAGCGAGCTGACGCCGAAGTCCTGGCCCGGCGCGGTCTGGACACGAAGATTGTAGTGACCGGGTCCGAGGCCGGCAAGGTCCACGAACGCATCGATGGTATCGGCTTGCAGGCTGCTGAGCACGTCGCGCTGCGCCCGGACCGTGACGTTCACCACCGACGGCACGATCAGCGCGCGATGGCCGCTGGCGAGATTGCGGTAGCGCACCGGCACACCCGACAGCTCGCGATCGAGCGGCGCCGGCCAGATCTCGACCGTCACGGTCGCCGTCTGCCCTTCGACGAGACGCACCGCCGAGTCCGCCACGCCGATCGTCACCGTGTCGCGCACGCGCCCGCGGCTGCCGGTCAGGAGCACCGGCTCGGTCGTCGCCTCCGAGAGCTGCCGCACGCGGCTCTCCGGTCCCACCACTTCGACGGCTGGCGGCTGCACCCCCCACCGGCCGACGACGAACCCGGGAGCGGGGTCGCCCTCGAGCGCGGGAACGACTGGCACGATCCGCCGTCCCGACTTCTCGATCTCCAATGCCACGGTCGCGGGCACGACCTGCGTCACCTCGACGCCGTAGGGCACGCGCACTTCCTCGATGTGAATCAGCCGCGATCCCGGGCGTGCCGACCCCAGGTCCAGCGACGCCACCACCTGCCCCGGCTCGAGACGGCTGATGATCCCCGACGAGCCGCGCACGCGCACGTCGACGCTCGTCGGCGGATCGCCGACGATTTCGAGCTGCGGCGGGATGTTGTGAAACTCGAGCGGCACGCGGATCAGGCGCTCGGCGATGTGCTCGCCGGCGACGGTCAGCCACAGCAGCGTCGCCAACGCCAGCGCCAGCACCTTCAGCCCGAGATGGCGGAACGGGTGATACGCCATCACAGCTCGTACGAGCGCGCCGAGGTTCGCGAGCCGCCGCGCCGCAGCGAAACCAGCGGGCGCAGCCGCTCGCGCAGCTCGTCGGGTGTCAGGCCGCGCTCGATGCTGCCGTCGCGTGCCAGCGAGATCTGTCCGGTCTCTTCCGAAACGACGAGCGCGACCGCGTCGCTCTCCTCGGTGAGGCCGATGCCGGCTCTGTGACGCGTCCCGAGCTCGCGGCTCACGCGCGGGTTGACGGTGAGCGGCAGGAAGCAGGCCGCCGCCGCCACGCGATCCTCCTGCAAAATGACGGCTCCGTCGTGCAGCGGCGAGCCTGGCTGGAAGATCGTCACCAGGAGATCGTAGGTGAGCCTCGCGTCAATCGGGATGCCGCTCTCGATGTAGTTCCGCAGCCCGATCTCGCGCTCGACCGCGACGATCGCTCCCACCTTCTGCGCCGACAGCATCGTCGCCGCCACGACGATCTCCTCGATCGTCTCGTCTGCGGCGTGCTGGCGGCTGAAGTATCTGAAGAACCGCGCCTGCCCGAAGTGGGCCAGCGCGCGGCGGATGTCCGACTGGAAGATCACGATGGCCGCAAACACCATGTAGACGAGCAGGTTGCGAATCAGCCAGTTCACCGTCTGCAGCGGCGCAAGCTGCGAGGCATACAGCATCGTCACGATGAACAGCGACCCGACCGCCATCTGGACGGCGCGGGTGCCCCTGATCAACTTGAGGAACTCGTAGATCAGGATCGAGACGATGAGGATGTCGAGCACGTCCCACCAGCCAACCTCTGGCCGGCGGAAGATGCCGCGTGCGAACTCGAGCATTGGGCTACGTTAGATTACCTGATTGAGGATTCGATCGGCGACTCGTGCGACGTCGGCCATCGCACGCACGCCGTGGACCCGGACGATGTGGGCGCCCGCGAGGATGCTGGCGGTAATGGCGGCGGCGGTCCCCCACTCGCGCTCGGACGGCGGCCGATCGCCAAGGGCGTCCTTCAGGAAGGACTTACGAGAGGGACCGGACAGGATGGGCCGATCGAGGGCGGCGAGACGATCGAGCCGCGCGAGCAGGTCATAGCTGTGCTCCGCGCGCTTGGCGAACCCGAGCCCGGGGTCCAGTACGATGGCGTCGCGCCGGACGCCGGCGACGGTGGCACGGCCGATGGCTTCCGCGAGCTCGCGGCATACCTCGCCAACCACATCGCCATAGACCGCAAGGTCGTACATCGCGCGCGAACGCCCGCGCGTGTGCATCAGCACCAGCCCGGCGCCGGTCTCGGCGGCTACCGATGCGAGCGCCGGATCGTACTGCAGCCCGCTGATGTCGTTGATGATGGAAGCCCCGCGCGCGACCGCTTCATGCGCGACCGCTGCCTTGTAGGTGTCGATCGAGATCAGCGCTTTGGTCTGCGAGGTGATGCGCTCGATGACGGGGAGCACGCGCCGCAGTTCCTCGTCCGCCGCGATGGGATCGGCGCCGGGCCGCGTGGATTCGCCGCCGATATCGATGATGTCGGCGCCGTCGGCGACCATCTGAAGCGCCGCGCCGGCCGCGCGATCGGGATCGAAGTGGAGTCCGCCGTCGGCGAAGGAATCGGGAGTGACGTTGAGGATGGCCATGACGAGCGTACGCTCGCCCAGAGCGAGCGTACGGCCGTCAGGTAAGGGCAGCGTGTAGCGTTTGCGAATCGCGGCTACTCTTGCGTCACCGGCTTGTTGAGCGGCGGAATCGGCGGCACGATTGACGGCCGCTCCTTCGCCGGTTTGCGGCTCGCATCATCCGGCGTTGTCGCAGCCGCAGCCGGCCTGTGCTCCTCGAGCGGCTCGCCCTTGACGATGTGGCTGACCTGGTCGGCGTCGAGGACCTCGCGGACGAGGAGCTCGTCGGCGATGCGGTCGAGCGCCTCCCGATGCTGGATGAGCAGCTGCCGCGCGCGATCGTAGTTCATCGTGACGAACCGCTTGATCTCCTGGTCGATGCGGATCGCCGTGTCCTCGCTGTAGTCCTGGTGCTGCGCGATCTCGCGGCCGAGGAAGATCTGCTCCTCCTTCTTGCCGAAGGTGAGCGGGCCCATCGCGTCGCTCATGCCCCACTCGCACACCATCTTGCGCGCGAGCTCGGTGGAGCGCTCGAGGTCGTTGCCGGCGCCCGTCGTCATGCCGTTCATCGTGATCTCTTCAGCGATGCGGCCGCCGAGCAGGATCGAGATTTGATCGTTCAGGTACTCGCGCGTGTAATTGTGCTTGTCCTCGAGCGGCAGCATCGTCGTCAAACCGAGCGCCATGCCGCGCGGGATGATCGTGACCTTGTGGACCGGGTCGGCGTGCGGCAGGATCGCCGCCAGCAGCGCGTGGCCGGCCTCGTGCACCGCCGTGACCTTCTTCTCCTTGTCGCTGATGATCATCGAGCGCCGCTCCGAGCCCATGAGGACCTTGTCCTTTGCGAACTCGAAGTCGAGCATGCGGACGACCTTCTGGTTGTAGCGCGCGGCGTTGAGCGCCGCTTCGTTCACCAGATTCGCGATGTCCGCGCCGGAGAAGCCAGACGTGCCGCGCGCGAGGACGTGGATGTTCACGTCGTCGGCGAGCGGAATCTTCTTGGTGTGGACGGCGAGGATGCCCTCGCGTCCCTTCACGTCGGGGCGGTTGACGACGATGCGGCGGTCGAAGCGGCCGGGCCGCAGCAGCGCCGGATCGAGAACATCGGGACGGTTCGTCGCGGCGACGAGGATGACGCCTTCGTTCGACTCGAAGCCGTCCATCTCGACGAGGAGCTGGTTCAGCGTCTGCTCGCGCTCGTCGTGTCCGCCGCCGAGGCCCGCGCCGCGGTGACGGCCGACGGCATCGATCTCGTCGATGAAGACGATGCAGGGCGCGTTCTTCTTGCCCTGCTCGAACAGGTCGCGCACGCGCGACGCGCCGACGCCGACGAACATCTCGACGAAGTCCGAGCCGCTGATCGAGAAGAACGGAACGTTCGCTTCACCCGCGACGGCGCGGGCGAGCAGCGTCTTGCCCGTTCCCGGAGGGCCCATCAACAGGACGCCCTTCGGAATGCGGCCGCCAAGCTTCTGGAACTTCTGCGGCTCCTTGAGGAACTCGATGATCTCCTGGAGCTCCTCCTTCGCCTCGTCCACGCCGGAGACGTCCTTGAAGGTGACCTTCTTCTGCGAGCTGGACGAGAGCTTCGCGCGGCTCTTGCCGAACGACAGGGCCTTGTTCCCGCCGCTCTGCATCTGCCGCATGATGAAGATCCAGAACCCGATCATCAGCAGGATCGGCGCCCAGGCGTAGAGCAGCGACGCCCAGGGGCTGGTCGTCTCCTTCTTGACGTTGATCTGGACGGCCTTCTCTTCCAGCCTGGTGGCGAGACGCTCGTACCAGCCGGCGGGCGCGAGCGTGCTGAACTTGCGGCCGTCGGGCGTGTTGAGCTGACCGGTGATTTCGTTGCCGGTAATGACGACCGACGCGACGCGTCCGTTGTTCAGGTTGTCGAGGAAGTCGGAAAAGCTAATTGGCTGTTCGCTCTTGGGAAAGGCGGTGAACTGCCAGATCAGGACCCCCACCACAACCAGGGCTATCCAAAAGAACAAGCTCTTGAGGGTCGAGTTCAACCTTCGCCTCCTAACCGCCTTGCTTTCAAGAGTATCACGCCTGTCGAGGGTGCCGGGACGCGAAAATCCTCGCCGATCGACTGTCCCACGACCCAGATGATCCGCCCGTCACCGTCCACCACGAGCGGCAGGTCATCGCGCGCCTCGCGGGGCACTTTGCGATCGACCAGGAAGTCCTGCAGTTTCTTCTCCAACCCGCCCAGCCCCAGCGGCCGGAACCGGTCGCCTGGCCGCCTGCTCCTGACCGTGAACGGCGGGCTGACCGCGCTGGCCGAGACTGCGACCATGTCCCCTCGGGCAGTCAGTGGACCCGTGTGCTCTCCGTCGAGCCGCTCGGCCGAAATCGTCCATCCCTGACTGCCGACGGTGACCTCTCCAGGAATAGACAACGAAACCGCGAAAGAGTTTCTCTCCGGCGGCCCGGCCCCGCTCCTCTCCAGCAGGATCCGCGCTCCTCGGTGGCGCGCCTTCTGGCCCGGCAGGCTCAGCTCGGATCCCGCGGGGGCGTCACGGACGAAGTCGAGAAAGGCGATGACGTGTTCGTAGCCGACGAATCGTCCGTCTGACAGATTCGTCAGAGCCAGCCTCGCAACGCGTGACGCCAGCGCCGGGTGCAGCGATGTGAGCGCGGCGGCATCAACTTCGACCGCCTGACCGGGCGTGCTTTCTCTTAAGACGACCGAACCCGCGAGATCGATTGCTTCGCGATGCAATCGGTCCTCGTCCTCGCGGGCAATGGCCGCCTCCCGCGCGAGCACATCGATAATTCGCGGCGAGAACTCGCGCTGCAGATACGGAATCAGCTCGTGCCGCACGCGGTTGCGCGGGATGCTGACGTCCGCATTCGTGGCGTCCTCGCGGAAGGCAAGGCCGTGCCGCGCGACGTACTCGCGCAACTCGTCGCGGCCGATATCGATCAGCGGTCGGACGACCCGTCCCGAGCGCGGCCGGATGCCGGCAAGCCCTCGCGGACCGGCGCCGCGCAGCAGACGGAGAAGAAAGGTCTCCGCCTGATCGTCGCGCGTGTGGCCGGCGGCAATGACGTCGGCGTGCAGCGTCGTCGCGGCGCGATCGAGAAACGCATATCTCGCCGTGCGCGCGGCATCCTCGACGGAACGGCCCTGCTCGCGCGCGAGCGCCCGCACGTCGGCGCCGTCGACTTCGACGGGAATCCCGAGCGCGGCGCCCATGTCACGACAGAAACGCTCGTCCTCGTCCGCCGCGTCGCCGCGCAGCCGATGATTGAAGTGGGCGAGTCCCACGACCTGCAGCAGGCCATCGCGCTCGAGCTCGCGCAGCAGGTGAACGAGGCCGACCGAATCAGCGCCGCCGGAGAGCGCGACCAGCACGCGCGCACCCGGGTCCATCAGCGCATGGCGCTGAATGGTCCGCCGGATGCGCGCGGCCAGCATGTGAATCGTGAATCGTGAGTGGTCAATGGTGAGTGGTCAATGGTGAGTGGTCAACTGGCGAATGACTCACCATTCAAGACTCACCATTCACGACTTCAGGGAACAAAGATGGTGGCGGTGCAGGGACTTGAACCCCGGACACTGCGGATATGAGCCGCATGCTCTAACCAACTGAGCTACACCGCCGGAACCTTGAATTATAACAATTCCCAAGGGCCAACTGCCAACTCCCAAGCAGGTCAACTTCCAAAGGCCAAAGACCAAAGGCCAAAGGCCAAACGGCTTCTTGGCAGTTGGGAGGTTGGAGTTTGGAGTTGAACGATTTGGCAGTTGAGCCTTGGCCTTTGGGAGTTGTCATGCGCCGCTGTCGATCAGAGCGGCGGCAATCAGCGGGATCATGATTTCGTGATGGCCCACGAGGGAGTACCCATGGCCGATGCCAGCCACCGGGCGTGAGACGACGTTGGTCTGCGGACGGTACATGCGCGCGAAGTCGAGGTTGACCGTCGTCAAGCCGTCGAGTGAGATGCCCTTGTTGCGCGCGAGCGCCACGGCCTTCAGGAAGACTTCCGGCAGCACGACTGCCGATCCGCAGTTCAGATACACGCCGCCCTGCAATCGTGCGACGTTCGACACGAAATAGCGGAAATCGCGCAGGCTGCCCTCGCCGAGCGCCGCGCCAGACGCCGACGGATGCATGTGGATGATGTCGGTGCCGATGCCGATGTGCGCCGTGACCGGGATCCCGAGTCGCGCAGCCGCGGCGAGGATACTCAGCGCTTCGTGCGGCGGCGCCATCTCGCGCAGGCGCTTCCCCACCGCCTGACCGATGCCGAGGTCGTCACGGACGCCGTCGTTGATCGCGGCGTTCAGCAGCCGGCCCGTCTCCTCCGCCATCCCGAACTTCCCCGGCCCGAGCGCTTCGTCGACTTCTTCAGATGTCGCTCCCGAAAGCGCGAGCTCGAAGTCGTGAATGACGCCTGCGCCGTTGGTCGCGATCGCGGAGACGAATCCACGCTGCATCAGATCGATCAGGATGGGCGAGAGGCCGGTCTTGATCACATGCGCGCCGAGCCCCCACACGACACCACGGCCAGCGTGCCGCGCGGCGGCGATCGCCTGCACGACGGCCTTGAAGTCGGCCGCCGCGAGGATGTTGGGGAGCGACTCGAGCAGGCCGGAGACACCCGTGCCGCTCTGGAACGGCCGTCCGAAATCGGCGGCGTGTGCCTTGCTCTTGCGCGACGTCAGCGGATAGGTCCGGACGGCCGAGAGGTCGAACGCTTCGTACGGAAACGGCACCGGCAGAGCATAAACGTGCCACGTGCGGCGTGCAACGTGCGCGACGGAGGAGTCGTAGGGCGCGACTGTAGTTGCGCCTCCGGCGCGGGCCGGATTTTCGGCAACGGCGCTGCCGAATGCCCGCCGCCTCCTCAGACGATCAACATCGCATCGCCGTAGCTGTAGAACCGATACCGCTCGGCGACCGCTTCCTGGTAGGCGGCGAGCATGCGCTCGCGTCCGGCGAACGCGGAGACGAGCATCAGCAGCGACGAGCGCGGCAGGTGAAAATTCGTGACCAGCGCGCCGACGACGCGGAAGTCGAAACCCGGGTAGATGAAGACGGATGCGGACCCTGAGCCCGCGGGGATCCTGCCGCCGCCGCGCTGCGCCGCGTCCTCGAGCGCGCGCGTCGTCGTCGTGCCGACGGCAACCACGCGGCGTCCCGCCTCGAGCGCGCGGTTGATGCGGGCCGCAGTCGCCTCGGACACGTCGTACGGCTCGGGATCGACGACGTGCGCTTCCACGGTCTCGACGCGAACCGGCTTGAACGTGCCGTAGCCGACGTGAAGGGTGAGCGCCACGTGCTCGATCCCGTGCCGCTCGAGCCGCGCCATCAGGTCCGGCGTGAAGTGCAGGCCGGCCGTCGGCGCGGCAACCGACCCGCGCCGGCGGGCGAAGATCGTCTGGTAGCGCTCGCGGTCGGCAGGTGTGTCGCTTCGCTTGATGTACGGCGGCAGCGGAATGTGCCCGAGCCCGTCGATGAGCGAGGAGATGCCGCTGCCCTGCTCGGCCCAGAGACGGATTGTCCGGCGCCCCTGGAAGTGCCGTTCGAGGATTTCTGCCATCAGCACGCCGGCATCACCCTCGAAGCGGACCAGCGCGCCCGGCTTCAGCTTCTGCCCCGGATGCATCAGCGCGTCCCACCGCTCGCGGCCGTTTGCGTCCGCTTCCGCTCTCCGGCCGAGCAGCAGACACTCGACCGCGCCGCCGCTCGGAACACGCCGCCCCAGCAGCCGTGCCGAAAACACGCGCGTGTCGTTGACGACGAGGAGATCGCCAGGCGCGAGGAAGGCGGGAAGATCGGCGACGGTGGAGTGCCGGATCGTGCCGGTTCGGCGCTCGAGCACCATCAGCCGTGATGCGCCACGCGGGGCAGCCTCCTGGGCGATCAGCTCGTCGGGCAGCTCGAAATCGAACTGCGAAACCAACATGGATCCGACTGTAGCATCGCCGGCGCGGCGCAACTGAAGTTGCGCCCCACGACCGAGCGGTCTCAACCGTAGGGCGCCACTTCAGTGGCGCCGCAAGCGTACAATCGAGGCGATGACTGAGGCACGCGACGAGGGACGGAATGTCGTCATCGATATGTCGACGGACCCGCGGACGCTCGCACTGGCCGTGCTGGCGGTGATCGGCATCGTGCTGACGCTCCAGTACACGCGACAGCTTCTCATCCCCATCGTCGTCGGCATCCTCGTCAGCTACGTGCTCGCCCCCGCCGTGACGTCGCTTGCCAAGCGCGGCATCCCGCGGTTCATCGGGTCGGCAATCGTTCTCGCCCTGCTGATCGGATCGGTCGGCGCCGGCATCTACTTCCTCACGGGCCAGGCGGTCGCCATCGTCGAAAGCGTCCCTGAAGCGGCGCAGCGGCTGAGCGACCGCGTGAAATGGCAACGGCGCCAGCGGGACAGCGCGCTGCAGAAGGTCGAGCGGGCCGCCACGGAGATCGAGCAGGCCGCGCAGGAGGCAGCGCAGGCGCCGAAAGTGCCGGGCGGCCCGCCCAAAGTGCAGATCGTGGAGCCGGCGTTCAGCGCGCGCGCCTACCTGTGGTCGGGCGGAGCGGGCCTGCTGTGGCTTCTCGGCGAAGTCGCGATGGTGCTGTTCCTCGTGTACTTCCTGCTCGTCTCGGGCGATCTCTACAAGCAGAAGCTCGTGAAGATCGCCGGGCCGACGCTCACGAAGAAGAAAGTGACCGTCCAGATCATGGACGAGATCAACCTGCAGATCAGCAGCTTCCTCCGCGTCACGGTCCTCACCAGCATCATCGTCGCGGTCGCCACCGGCGCCGCGCTCTGGTGGTTCGGCGTCGAGCATTTCGTCATGTGGGGGCTGCTCGCGGGTCTCTTCAACTCGATCCCCTACCTCGGACCCGTCATCGTCACCGGCGGCCTCGGCGTCATCACCTTCATGCAGTTCGACGATCTCTGGAAGACGACCTACGTGTGCGCCGTGACGCTGGCGATTACCAGCCTCGAGGGCTGGCTGCTGACGCCGACGCTCATGAGCCGCGCGGCGCGCATGAATCCGGTCGCGATCTTCGTCGGCCTGTTGTTCTGGAGCTGGGTCTGGGGCGTGTGGGGCACGATCCTCGCGGTGCCGATGCTGATGACGATCAAAGCGGTGTGCGATCGGATCGAGGATCTGCAGCCGATCGGCGAGCTTCTCGGCGAATAGGCACGTGCACGTCGCACGTCAGACGAGCGGCCAGTGCGTGAGGATGTACGCGAAGCCGATGATCGGCACGATCGCGATGAACACGAGCACGATCACGGCAACGATCACGAACACATGGTCGCTGCGCGAAGGCGGCACCCCCGGACGCGCGTGGCGCTCGAGCAGCGCCAGGTTCTTCAGGTTCGCCTTCCATGCGATATCCGCCACGTCGCCCAGCAGCGGAACCAGTCCGATGAGCATGTCGATCGCGGCGTTCAGCACCATGCGCGCCTGGACGACGGCCGGCACGCGAAATCGGAACGCGGTGATGAGGATTACGACCGCGAATGCCGGCGCCGACAGATCGCCGAGCCCGGGGATGAGGCCGACCAAGGCGTCGAACCCGAAGCGGATGCGCGTACCCGGCACGCGGAAGACGCTGTCGAGGAGGTACGCCCAGCGGCGCAGGACCTCGAGCTGACGCGGATCGCGCATCCCGGCATGTTACCGCGGCGCGCGAGGGCCTACCCTTACCCCTTACCCTTTACCCTTCACCCTTTACCCTTTACGCCTCCCCCTTCCCCGTAGTACCAACGTCTTTCTGTGCCGCAGCGAACGTTGCGCGTATGGCCCGGCGCCCCTTACCCGCTCGGCGCGACCTGGGACGGCGTCGGCGTCAATTTCGCCATCTTCTCGGAGCACGCCACGCGTGTGGAGCTCTGCCTCTTCGATTCGCCTGATGCGGAGGCCGAGTCGCTGACGATCCCGCTTCCCGAACACACCGACATGGTGTGGCACGGGTATCTGCCGGACGTGCATCCCGGCCAACTCTACGGCTATCGCGTCCACGGTCCCTACGCTCCGCAGGCCGGTCACCGATTCAATTCCAACAAGCTCGTCATGGATCCGTACGCGAAGGTCGTCGGCCGTCCGACGCGATGGCACGACTCGCTGTTCGGGTTCCGCATCGACAGCGACGACACGAGCTTCGACGACCGTGACAGCGCGGCGTACGCGCCGTTGGCCGCCGTCATCGACACCGCGTTCACGTGGGGTGACGATCGGCCGCTGCGCACGCCGTGGCACGAGACGCTGATTTACGAGCTGCAGGTGAAGGGGTTCTCGCGCCTGAATCCGCACGTGCCCGAGCCGCTGCGCGGCACCTATCTTGGACTCGCCTCCGAAGCGTCGATTCGCTATCTCACGGCGCTGGGCGTGACGGCGGTGGAGCTGATGCCGGTGCATCACCACACCGACGAGCGGCATGTCGTGCAGCGGGGCCTGACCAACTACTGGGGCTACAACACGCTCTCCTACTTCGCCCCGGACATCCGCTACGCGTCGTCGAGCTCGCCGATGGAGGCGGTGCGCGAGTTCAAGATGATGGTGCGCGCGCTGCACGCCGCCGGTCTCGAGGTGATCCTCGACGTCGTCTACAACCACACGGCGGAAGGGAACCATCGCGGGCCGACGCTGTCGCTGCGGGGCATCGACAACGCGTCGTACTACCGGTTGCAGCCGAACGATCCGCGCTTCTATCAGGACTTCACCGGCTGCGGCAACACGCTCAACATGCGCAGCCCGCGCGTGCTGCAGCTCATCATGGACAGCCTGCGCTACTGGGTGAAAGAGACGCACGTCGACGGGTTCCGCTTCGATCTGGCGAGCGCACTGGCTCGTGAGTTGCATGCTGTCGACAAGCTGGGAGCGTTCTTCGACATCATTCATCAGGATCCCGTGCTGTCGCAGGTCAAGCTGATTGCAGAACCGTGGGACCTCGGTGAGGGCGGCTATCAGGTCGGCAACTTCCCCACGAAGTGGACGGAATGGAACGGCAAGTACCGTGACACCGTGCGCCGGTTCTGGCGCGGTGACGGCGGCGGCGTCTCGGAGCTCGCGACCAGGCTCTCGGGCAGCAGTGATCTCTACGAGCAGAGCGGGCGGCGTCCTTACGCGAGCATCAACTTCATCACCGCGCACGACGGCTTCACCCTCGCGGATCTCGTCAGCTACAACGAGAAGCACAACGAGGCGAACGGCGAAGGCAACAGCGACGGCGAGAACCACAATCTGAGCTGGAATTGCGGCGTCGAAGGGCCGACCGACGATCGGCGCGTCCTCGCGCTGCGCGAGCAGCAGCGGCGCAACCTGATGGCGACGCTGCTGCTCTCGGTCGGCGTGCCGATGATCAGCGGCGGCGACGAGCTCGGTCGCACCCAGCAAGGCAACAACAACGCCTATTGCCAGGACAACGAGATCAGCTGGACGCCGTGGGATCTCACGCCGCAGCAGCGCGAGTTCGTCGAGTTCACGCGCCGCGTGATCCGCCTCCGCCGCGAGAATCCCGTATTCCGGCGGCGCAAGTTCTTCCAGGGACGCCGCATTCGCGGCGCGGAAGTGCTCGACATTACCTGGCTCGACTCGTCCGGCCGGGAGATGACCGACGAGATCTGGAACTCGCCGGAGGTGCGGACGCTGGCGCTGCGCCTGAACGGCGATGCCATCGACGAAGTCGACGAACGCGGCGAGCGCGTCGTCGGCGACACGCTGCTGATGATGCTGAACGCCGGCACCGGGACAGTTCCCTTCGTGCTGCCCGCCGTGTCCCCCGCCGAGCGATGGGAGTCGATGCTGGATACGGCCGACCCGTGGGCGGCGCCGCGCCGGCTGCACGGCGGCGATCTTTACGATCTCCACGCACAATCGCTGGCGCTGCTCAAGTTGAGCAGCCGCCGCGAGGACGGACGCCGGGCCTCCGACTGGGGACCCATGGGGGTCTACTGATCGATTGCGGATTGCCGATCGTCGATTGCGGATTGAGATTGCGGGATTGCCGGATTGTCGAATGCATTGGGGATTGGGGATTGGCAGCGCGAAACGCGAAGGCGACGGGCCCCAACGCTCAGACGGTAGGCTGCCGGCGCGTAGCGTCGGCGGCAAGGCCGAAGGCCGTCGCGCCGAAGGCGCGTAACGCGCGTGGGGGGTGGGGCCCCAACGCTCAGACGGTAGGCTGCCGGCGCGTAGCGCCGGCG
>JBMDXB010000115.1:0-2286 GCA_048594885.1 Vicinamibacterales bacterium | reverse complement strand
TTCGAGACGCTGGCCGCCGCGCTCGCGAGCGATCCGAAGGCGCCGCGGCGAGTGGTCGCGCTCGATTCGCGCGGCCGCGGGCGCTCCGATTACGACCGCAATCCGGAAAACTACAGCCTCCCGGTCGAGCTCGCCGATCTCATCGCCGTGCTCACCGCGCTGGAGATCGCGCGCGCGGTGTTCGTCGGAACGTCGCGCGGCGGCATCCTGACGATGTTGCTGGCGGCAGCACGCCCGGCGGCGATAGCCGGCTGCGTGCTCAACGATATCGGGCCCGTGATCGAGGCCAAAGGCGTGATGCGCATCAAGAGCTACGTCGGCAAGCTCCCGCAGCCGGCCAGCTTCGACGATGCGGGCCGGATGCTGCGGGGGATGTTCGCCAGCCAATTTCCCGCATTGAGCGACAACGACTGGACCGCCTTCGCGCGCCGCACGTTCAAGCGCGCCGACGGACGCATCGTGCCCGACTATGACGAGAAGCTGGCGACCACCCTCGAGACCGTCGATCTCGAGCGGCCGCTGCCGGAGCTATGGAACGAGTTCGACGCCCTCGCCCGCGTGCCGGTGATGGTGATCCGCGGCGGCAATTCGGACATCCTGTCGGCGGCGACCGTCGAAGCCATGCGCACACGCCACCCCGCTCTCGACGTGGCCGAGGTGCCGGACCAAGGGCATGCGCCGCTGTTGATGGAGGCCGACGTCATCGCCCGCATTGCCGCTTTCGTTGCGGGCTGCGAAGAATCGAGATGGGGGTGACCTGCTTCTAGAGTTGTCGAGTGGCGCATGTCCTTGACGGCGAACCGGTGCCCACTTCGCCGGACCATGCGCTAAGCGCGGGCCGAGCAGGTCGACAATCCGACCAGGCTGTAGAGCGGACAACATGGAGACGGGCCGCCCCCCTTCCTGTGGAGATGAAATGACGCAGGACATGTCCGAGTTGGAGCGCTGGGAAGCCCGGTTCGCGGCTTCGGATTATCATTTCGGGACGGCGCCGAATGCGTTTCTGACCAGCCAGGCGCACCGGCTCAGGGCCGGCCAGAAGGCGCTGGCGCTGGCGGATGGCGAAGGCCGCAACGGGGTCTGGCTCGCCGAGCAGGGACTCGACGTGCTCTCGCTCGATTTCTCGCCGAACGCGCTGAAAAAGACGCGCGCGTTGGCCGCCGCGCGGCACGTCGAGCTGCGAACGGAGCTCGCCGACCTTGCGCAATGGCGGTGGCCGGCCGAGGAGTTCGACGTCATCGCAGCCATCTTCATCCAATTCGCCGACCCGCCGTTTCGCCGAAAGATCTTCTCCGGCATCAGGACCGCGCTGAAGCCCGGCGGGCTGCTGCTGATGCAGGGCTACCGGCCCGAGCAGCTCGATTACCGGACCGGCGGGCCGCCGCAGGTCGAAAATCTGTACACGCGGCGCCTGCTAGAGGACGCATTCGGCGACTTCGCGTCCCTTGCGATCCACGAGCACGACAGCGTCGTCGAGGAAGGCACCGGACACGCCGGCATGTCCGCCCTGATCGATCTCGTCGGCCGGAAATGAAAAACCCCCGGCGGTTGCCCGCCGGGGGTTCGAAGGTCGAGACCACGATCAGGCGATCATGGATAGAAGTTACGCTGCCAGCGGAAGAATGCCGACAACACGTCCTGGTCGTCGATCACGTTGAGCCCCGCGATCGCCGGCCGAGCGCCCGTCGCCGCCACCACCGCCGCGCCCTTGTAGGCGGAGTTCAGGTGCGTGTAGAGCAGGTCCAGACCGATGTCGAGCTGCGGCACCGGGTTGAACTGCGTACGCGTACCGACCGACCAGAAGCTCCAGTCGGGGTTGCAGCTGTTGCCCGCACGCGCGTTGATGTACGTGAAGGTATTCGCCCCCGGCAGTGCCGTCACGCCGCAAGCCGCCTTACCCGCCGCGTCGAAGTGCGAGTTGATGATGTTGGTGGCCGCGCCGTTGTAGTCGATGTTGACGTAGCCGCCGTAGAGCGAGGTCCGCCACTTCGGGCTCCAGATGTGCTGGTAGCCGGCATTGACGCTCCACACCCGGGTCAGCTCGACCGCGGTGCCGGTATCGAAGATGCCGTTGGCGATCCAGCCCACGCCGACGCTGTTGCTCGAGTCGTACTTGCCGAACAGGCCGGCATTGGTGCAGTAGCCGCCATTGCCTTCCGAGTAGCAGAAGTTCATGCCGATCTGGTCGCCGCCCTGCAGGTTGAGCTGGCCGCCAACCGCACCCGCCCAGCCGAGCTTGTCGGCGGGATGACCGTTGTTGACGACGTTGGGCGTCAGGTAGTACTG
>JBMDXB010000114.1:0-15005 GCA_048594885.1 Vicinamibacterales bacterium | reverse complement strand
GCGGCCCCCCTCCAGCCCGCGGCCGCCGGGCCCGGCCCCGCCCGCCCCCCCCCCCCCGCGCTCGGGGCGGCGGGGGGGCCGCCCCGGCCCGAACAGCGGCCACCCGAACCGACATGACTCGCGCCGACACCCGCAGCATCGCCGATGCCGCCACCGTGCTCGCCGCGCGGACGATATCGCCCGTCGATCTCGTTGAGGCCTGTCTTGCGCGCATCGAGGCGCGGCGCGAGCTGAACGCGTTCATCACCGTGCTCGCGGATCGCGCACGCGAGGATGCGCGGCGTGCCGAGGCGGAGATCGCCGCCGGACGTCATCGCGGGCCGCTGCACGGCATCCCCGTCTCGGTGAAGGACCTCGTCGACGTCGAAGGAACGGACACGACGTCGGGTTCCGCTGTGCCGCCGCGCCGCGCGACGTCCGATGCGCCCGTCGTCAAACGGCTTCGCGACGCGGGCGCGATCGTCATCGGCAAGACCAACCTGCACGAGTTCGCCTTCGGCACGACCGGCGACGAGACAGCGTTCGGCCCCGTGGGCCATCCGCTGGACCGCACGCGATCGGCTGGCGGTTCGAGCAGCGGCGCGGCCGTGGCGCTGGTCGAGGGCATGTGCTTCGGATCGATCGGCACCGACACGGGCGGTTCCATCCGCATTCCCTCCGCGGCGTGCGGTATCGTCGGCATCAAACCGACGCTTGGTGAGCTGACGTGCGAGGGCGTCATCCCGTTGAGCACGACGCTGGATCACGTGGGGCCGATGGCGCGCACCGTCGGCGATGCCGCGCTGCTGTTCCAGACGATGCGCGGTTCGGACGTCGCGCACGCGCAGCCCGCGACAGGGCGACTCACATTCGGCGTGCCCGTCCCCTATTTCTGCGAGCGGCTCGATCCCGGCGTTCGCGCTGCGCTCGATCGCGCGCGCTCGAGTCTTGCGGTTGCCGGCCATCAGGTGATCGATCTCGCCATCGAGCATGCCGAGTGGACCGCCGACGTGTATCTCCACATCGTCCTGCCGGAGGCGTCCGCGTATCACGCGCGCACGCTGGAGGAATGCCCGGAGCGCTACTCACCGGGCGTGCGGCTGCGGCTGGAAATGGGACGGTACGTGCTGGCGGAGGACTACGTCCGGGCCATGCGGCTGCGCGAGCGGTTGCGCGCCGCCGTCGATCGGTCGCTCGCAGGTGTCGATGCGCTGCTGCTGCCGGCGCTGACGATTCCTGCGCCGCCACTTGGGGCGGCCAGCGTCGACGTCGACGGCGCCAGGGAGCCGATCCGCGCGACGATGCTGCGACTGACGCAGTTGTTCAACATCAGCGGGCATCCGGCGATTGCGCTGCCCGCGGGAACGGCGAACGGATGGCCCGTCGGCCTGCAGCTCGTCGGGCGCCGCGACGCGACGGACCGTTTGATCGCGATCGCGGCCGCCGTCGAATCCTATATCGCGACGGGGCCGGGGTCGGTCGGCGGCGGAACCGGGTGAATGTCGGGCCGCGATTCCGTTTCCGGCTCGCCGGGCGGCACCGGCGTGTTCACCGGCGGAGGATGCTTGATGACGTCCGGCGGGTGCGGCACGTCCGGCTTCGGCGGTTGTTCGATCATGAAGTTGGCAGGGCTGCAACCGTCTTGCCACCGACCACCAGAGGGCCGGCCAAGGCCGGCCCCTACGATGCCATCTGCCGCGTCCGGGCCGGGCTTGCCCGGCCCGGCCCGAGGAATGTAGGGGCCGGGCTTGCCCGGCCCGGACGGGAGCCCATTCGCACGTGATTGCCCGCGTCTTTCACCACTGGGAGCGGCGGCTCGCAGCCGGGGCCGACAATCGTGTCGTCCGGCCGTTCGAGTGGGGACTCGACTGGATTCCCGAGATCGAGCCGAACGGCGACGCCGAGGCCGCGCTCGCGGCGTGGGCTGCGCGTGCGGTCGCCGAGAGCGATCGGTTCTACGCGGTCGAGCCGTGCAACGACTACACACTCGCCGGCGACGTCCTCTCTTTCCCGAGCGCGGTCGTCACGCCGCATCCGGAGAACAACGTCGTCCGCGCCCGCTACTTTCCGGAGCGGTCGCCTCGCGGCCGCCGGCGCGCCGTGCTGGTGCTGCCGCAGTGGAACGCCGACCCCGAGGGTCACATCGGTCTCTGCCGGCTGATGAACGCGTTCCGCATCAGCGCACTGCGGCTCAGTCTGCCGTATCACGACGCGCGGATGCCGCCCGAACTCCAGCGCGCCGACTACATCGTCAGCTCGAACGTCGGACGCACGGCGCAGGTCTGCCGGCAGGCGGTGGTCGATGCGAGGCGCGCGATTCACTGGCTCGCCTCGCAGGGATACGAGTCGATCGGCATCCTCGGCACGAGCCTCGGCTCGTGTCTGTCGATGCTGACCGCGGCGCACGAGCCGCTAGTGCGCGCTGCCGCGTTCAACCACGTTTCGGCGTACTTCGCTGACGTCGTCTGGGAAGGGCTCTCGACGGCGCACGTGCGGCAAGGACTGGACAACGACATCGATCTGGATCGGCTGCGGCGTCTGTGGCTGCCGATCTCCCCGTTCCCCTACGTGCCGCGCGTGCGCCACGCGCGAACGCTGCTCGTGTACGCGCTCTACGACCTCACCTTCCCGGTGCACCTCTCGCGCATGCTCATCTCGGAGTTCGAACGGTGCGACGTCGATCACGAGGTGGCGGTGCTGCCGTGCGGTCACTACAGCACGGGCGTCACGCCGTTCAAATGGATGGATGGGCTGACGCTGTGCAGGTTCCTGTCGAGGAACCTGTAATCAGAGGTATTTCAGGATGCCGCGCAGCGCTTCGTAGAGGACCGAGCCGACGGCGCGGACGAACGGCGACATATCCCCCTCGGCCATCCGGTTGACGTTCTGTGCCGTCGTCACCGGCTCGGTGATGATGAGCCAGACCGTCGCGCCGGCCATGGTCGCCGCGAGTGCCCCTACGATACCAACGAGGCTCAGGCTCAGCCGGGGGAAAGTCATAGGGATCGTTACAGTCTACAACGCCTGCGTAACTGTGACTTGGACGCCTCGCGACCCGAAAGGTTCCTATACCGTCAGCACGATCTTGCCGAACTGCTCACGCTGTTCCAGCCGTTGCTGCGCGCGTGCGGCCTCGGCGAGCGGAAATGTGCAGTCGACCACAGGACGAAGACGGCCCTCGAAAAACAGTGGGGCCGCGGCCCTCAACTCCGCCTTCGCGCCCATGTACGACCCGAGCAGCGACAACTGACGCGCGAAGAGGTGCCGTAGGTCCAACGAGGCCTTCGAGCCGCTCGTGGCGCCGCAGGTGACGAGGCGGCCGCCGCGCGCAAGCGACCGCACGCTGCGGTCCCACGTCGCTTCGCCGACGTGCTCGACGACGATGTCAGCGCCGTAGCCGCCGGTGGCGCCCCTGATGCGCTGAGAGTAGTCGTCGCTGTAATGATCGAACACGTCCTCTGCTCCGAGCTCCCGCGTCTTGTCCATCTTCGACGGCGCCGACGTCGCAAACACGCGCGCGCCGTTCAGTGCAGCAATCTGGATGGCAGCCTGTCCGACGCCGCTGCCTCCCGCAAGCACCAGCACGACTTCACCCGCTCGGACCTGCGCCCGCGTCACGAGCATGTGCCACGCGGTCAGGAACGTGAGCGGGAACGCCGCCGCCTCCACGTAGCGGATGTGATCCGGAATCGGCACGAGGTTCTCCATCGGCACGGCGATGAGTTCCGCGTAGCCGCCGTCACTCAATAGTCCTATTACGTCGTACCGGGAGCAGAGGTTATCGCGGCCTGCGGTGCACGCAGAGCAGCTCCCGCAGCCGAGGCCCGGCTGAAGGAGCACACGCGTCCCGGCCGGGATGCCGCCGCCCCCGCCGTCGACGACATCGCCTGAGATATCACTGCCCGAGATGTGCGGAAATGGAATACGGACGCGCTCGATGCCGCGCCGTTCCCAGAGATCGAGGTGATTGAGTGCACAGGCGCGGACGCGGACGATGGCGCGCCCCGGTGTGGAGAACGGCTCGGGAGCGTCCTCGTAGCGAAGGACCTCCAGCCCGCCGTGCTGATGAAACCGCACCGCCTTCATGTCAGGCCATCGAAAGATACGACGGCTCGCCGAGCTGTAGCGCGGGCAGCGTGGGCGCGATGCGTTCGCGATCGCCGACGATCACCGTCACCAGCCGCGACGGGTCGATGTGCCGCTCCGCGGCGCGCATCAGATCCCCCTCATCGAGCGCGAGGACACGCGGCACGAAGGTGCTGAAGTAGTCGTCGGGCAGGTCGTACAGCGCCAGTTGCGCGGCGCTGCGGGCGATCTGCTCCGCGGTCTCGAAGTTGCGCGGGTATCCGCGCGTCAAGGCCGCGCGGCCGAGATCGAGCTCGGCACGCGAGATCGGCCGCCCGCCGCGAATGGCTTCCATCTCTGCGAACGTTTCGCGAATTGCGTCGGCAGTCGCGTCCGACTGAACGCTGGCCTGCAGCGAGAACGGCCCGGGGCCGCGCCTGAACTCGAAGCCTGTTCGCGCGCCGTAGGTGTAACCCTTCTCCTCGCGCAGTTTCATGTTGATGCGGCTGACGAATTGCCCGCCGAGCACCATGTTCATCGCCACGAGCGCGTGATAATCCGGCGTGCTCCGCGGCACGGCCACGTGGCCGATGCGCAGCTCCGACTGCGCGGCCGCGGGTCGGTCGATGACGCCGAGCCGCTCGCGTGCGGCTGGAACAGCGGCGCCGGCGACGTCTGGGAGATCCGATACCCCGCCATCAGCCGTCCACGCGCCAAACGCGCGTTCCGCAAGTTCGGCGAGGCGGCCATGCGGCTCGGCACCCGCGAGAACGATCGTCGCGCGTGATGGGTCATACATGCGCGCGTGAAAGCGGGCGATATCGTCGAGCGTCATGGCGCGGAGCGATTCCTCGGTGCCGCTCGCAAGATGCCCGTAGGGGTGCGGACCATAGAGCAGCCGGGCGAACGCGCGGTCGGCGAGCGCGGGCGGCATGTCGCGTAACTGCAGCAGACGGTTCAGCCGCAGCTCGCGAACGCGCTCGAAATCGGCGCGCTCCAGACGCGGACGCATCAGCATATCGGCGAGCAGGCCGACGGCGCGCTCGGCAAACCGCTCGATCGCCGTGACGCTCAGGAGCGTCGCGTCGGAGCCGACCTCGGTGTCGAACTGCGCGCCGATCCGGCCGAGCGCATCGTGCAACTGCAGCGCCGTGAGCTCGCCGCTGCCTTCATCCAGCATGTCGGCGGTGATCGCCGCAAGCCCGGGCCGCTCGGGCGTATCGGCGGCGGATCCGACCGGCAGCAAGGCGAGGCAACTGATCAACGGGACGGCACGGTGCTCGATGGTCCACACGCGCAGCCCGTTCGACAGCGAGTGGCGATGGATCTCGGGAAAGGTGAACGTCGGTTCGGGACCGAGTCCCGGCAGGCGAGATCGGTCTGCGCCCATCACGACACCGTCACTGGAGCGGAGCCGGGGAGCGCGAGATCGACGCGTCCACGCGGGACCACACTGAGACGCACCGCCGAATCGAGCGGCAGCCAGTTGACCGCCGCGCGGCGGATTCCTTCCGGCGTCGCGTTCTGATACCGCGCCAGGTCCTCGTCGAAGAACCCGGGGTTTCTGACGAAGACGTTATACGCGTTGAGCTGATCGGACTTGCCGCCAAACCCGCCGACTGTCTGCAGCCGGAAGATGAAATGCGCTTCCGCCTGCGCGAGCCCGCGCTCCATCTCGACGGTTGTCGGGCCTTCGTCGGCAAACGCGCGCACCTCACGCAGGATCGCCGCTTCCACCTCGGCAAGCGTTCGCCCCGGCGCCGCGGTGGCGATGATCTGAAAGAACCCGCCGATTTCGCGCGAGTTCTGCGTCGCCGCGACCTCGGTGGCAATCCGCTGATCGAACACGAGGCTGCGATACAGGCGCGACGACTTGCCACCGGCCAGCAGCTCCGCCACGAGATCCAGTTCCGCATCTTCCTGCGCGAACATCGCCGGCGAATGCCAGGCGATATAGAGCCGCGGCAGCTCGACGCGGTCTTCGAGCAGAAGGTGGGTGACGTCCGGCATATGCGGCTTCCGTGCGGCAACGTCAGGCGGCTCCTCGCCGGCGTCGATCTCGCCGAAATACTGCTCGGCGAGCGCGAACGCGCGATCCGTGTCGACGTCACCCGCCAGCGCGAGCGACGCGTTCCCAGGCCGGTAATACGTCTGGAAGAACGCGCGCACGTCGTCGAGCCGGGCTGCGCGGAGGTCCGCCGCGGCACCGATGGTGAGCCAATGATATGGGTGATCCGGCGGATAGAGCGTCGCGACAATCGCCATTCCTGCGAGACCGTACGGACGGTTCTCGTAGTTCTGGCGGCGCTCGTTGAGGACGACGTCACGCTGGTTCTGGAACTTCGCCTCGGTCAGCGCCGGCAGCAGGTAGCCCATGCGATCCGATTCCATCCAGAGCGCCAGCTCCAGCGCATTGGTCGGGACCACCTCCCAGTAGTTCGTCCGGTCGGCGTTCGTCGATCCGTTGAGCGAGCCGCCCGCCTGTTGCAGCGGCTGGAAGTAGCCGCGATCGTGGTGCTGCGAGCCCTCGAACCTCAGGTGCTCGAACAGGTGCGCGAAGCCCGTACGGCCAGGCTGCTCGTTCTTCGAACCCACGTGGTACCAGACGTTCACCGCGACGATGGGAACGCGATGGTCTTCGTGGACGAGGACGTCGAGGCCGTTGGGGAGCCTGTGGCGAACGAAGGCGATATTCATCTCACCATACGACGAGTGCGCGCTCGCGGCGCGGGTCGGCGCCGCCGCGGAGGCGGCCGGTCGCAGGATCGATCCCGGCAGCCACGACTCCTGTCGAGATGCCATACGGCGGACGCGTGCGAATCACGTGCCCGCGCGCCCGCAACTCGTCCAGCGTGGCGGGCGCCAGCGAGGTCTCGGCTTCGAGCACACCAGGCTGGGCCTTGTGATCGTCGAACGAGCTTTGCGGATGCAGCGAGTTGACGCGCGGCGCTTCGATGGCCGCCTGCACGTCGAGCCCGAAATCGATGATGTTCAGCAGGACGAGGAGAATCTGCTGATCCTGGCTGTCACCGCCCGGCGTGCCAATGGCGAGGAATGGCTTGCCGTCCTTCAGCACGACGCTCGGCGTCAGCGTCGTCCGAGGACGCTTGCCTCCGGCCAGCACGTTCGGGCTGTCCGCTTCGAGGCGGAACGCCTGCATGCGGTTGCTCATGGGCACGCCCGTGTCTCCGGCAACGAAAGCTCCGCCCAGCAGCCAACCGGAGCTTGGCGTTGCCGAAAACAGATTGCCCTCTCGATCGACGACCTGAATGGCCGTCGTGTCTCCCGGCTCGCGTGCCGGCGCATTCGATGCCGCGTCGATGCGCACGGTGTCCGTGGTCGGGGCGTTCTTGAACGGATCGCCAGGGCGCTGCTCGAGACTCGCCTTTCGTGAGTCGATCAGCGCACGGCGCATGGCTGCGTACGGGGCCGACAGCAGCACGTCGCCCGGCACCTTGGCAAAGTCCGGATCGGCGTAGTAACGATCGCGATCGGCATAGGCGAGCTTGATGGACTCGACGACGGTGTGGATGGCGTCGGCGGAGCCGAGTCCCATCGATCCGAGGTCGAAGCCCTCGAGCAGCTTGAGCGTCTGCAGCAGCGCCGGTCCCTGATTCCAGAAGCCCGCCTTGTGCACCGAATACCCGCGGTAGGTCACGGTCGCGGGCTCCTCGATGCGGCCGCGGTACGACGCCAGGTCGTCGTCCGTCATCACGCCACCGGCGGCGCGGACCGCGGCGGCGATCCGTTGTGCGATGCTGCCCTTGTAGAATGCGTCGCGGCCGGCCTGGATCCCCTGCGCGCGCGTCGCGCCGGCATCGAGCGCCTTCCGCTCCGTCGCGGCGAGCGCGCGAAGCGTCGCCGCCAGATTCGCCTGCCGGAACGTCTCGCCCGCCGGCGTCACGCGGCCGTTCGGGTAATACGTCTTGATCGACCACTCGTACGGCTCGGACGCCTTGCGCTCGCTCTCGAGATACCGCCGCAGGAACTCGTACATCGGAAAGCCGTCAGCGAGTGCGATCGCCGGAGCGAGCACCTCGCTCAGCGATTTCGTTCCGTGCTGTTCGAGCGCGAGCGCCGCGGAGTCGACGACGGCGGGAATCGTCGCGCCGAGCGGTCCGTTGCCGGGAATCGAGCGGCGTCCGGCGAAGAGCGAGGGATTCGCGGCCTTCGGCGCGGGCCCCTGCCCGTTGATCACAATCACGCGGTTGTCGCGTGCGGAATAGATGATGATGGGCGCTTCGCCGCCCAGGCCAAAGTGCGAGATCTCCACCACGGCGGCGGCGAAGATCGACGCGACGCCCGCATCGACGGCGTTGCCGCCCGACGAGATCAACTGCGCGCCGGCGTCGGCGACGAACGTGCGCCCGGCAGCGACGACCGCGGTGCTGCCGCGAAACTCGCCGCGGAGCGTCGGCATCGGCGCGGGTCGCTGCGGCTGCAGCTCCGGGGCGGCCGCACGTACGAGGACGCCGGCGATGAAGACGATGATGACGTTCAGCGGAAGACGTGAAATCACAGTTGAATCCTAACGACTATTTCACGGATGGTAAACGGCTAATGGCCAGGCGCATGCTCGCGTTCGTCGCGATCGCTCAGTTCCTCGGGCTGACGCTGTGGTTCTCGGCGACGGCGGCCGCGCCAGCCATCGCCGCGGACTTTGCCCTGACCGACTCCGGGATGGCGTGGCTGACGATGGCCGTGCAGGCGGGCTTCGTGGCCGGCACGTTCGTGAGCGCCGCCCTGAACGTCGCGGACGTGATCAACGCACGCCGCCTCTTCGCGCTCGGCTGCGTTGCGGGCGCGGCTGCAAACGCCGCCATCCCATTCGTCGACAGCGCCGGAGCCATCATCGCGCTGCGATTCGCCACCGGCGCCGCGCTCGCGTGCGTCTATCCACCCGGAATGAAGATCGCCGCGGGCTGGTTCCTCGATCGACGCGGCACCGCGCTCGGGATCGTCGTCGGCGCGCTGACGATCGGGTCCGCATTTCCCCATCTCCTGACGTGGGCGGCCGCCGACGTTCCGTGGCGAAGCCTGATGCTGATCTCGTCGACGCTGGCGCTCGCGGGCGGCGCGCTCGTGCTGTTCGCGGTCGGCGACGGCCCGTACGTCACGGCGTCCGCGCCATTCGATGCGCACGCCATCCGCCACGTGGCGAGCAACCGCGGCGTGCGTCTCGCGACGCTCGGCTATCTCGGTCACATGTGGGAGCTCTACGCGATGTGGACATGGATCCCGGCGTTCGCGGCCGCGTCGATTGGCGCCGCCGGCACGGGCAGCGCGCGCATGGGATCGCTGTTGGCGTTCACCGCGATCGCCAGCGGCGCCGTCGGCTGCGTGCTGGCCGGACGCTGGGCGGACGCCTGGGGCAAGGCGCCGGTCGCGGGCGCCGCAATGGTCGTCAGCGCCTGCTGCGCCGCAGCCGCGGGCCTCGTCTACGGCGGGCCGCTGGTCCTGCTCGTCACGCTCGCGCTCGTCTGGGGATTTTCCGTCGTCGCGGATTCTGCACAGTTTTCCGCGCTCGTCTCCGAGTTCAGCCCGCGCACGCACGTCGGCACCGCGCTCACGCTCCAGACCTGCCTCGGCTTTCTGCTCACGATGGCGAGCCTCCGAATCGTCCCCGCGGCGGCCGCAGCCTTCGGCTGGCGCTGGAGTTTTCTGGTGCTCGTGCCGGGGCCGGTGCTCGGCGCCATGGCCATGAGGCGGCTCTGGCGTTCGACCTGAACCCTCCCGCCTGGCTGCCGGGAATCCGGCAGATATACGACCATCGCGCTCGGATATCAGAAAACAGGCCGAAATCTCGCGATTATTTGCTGGCACCCGCTGAGCAGTGACATTTCCCCATTGACCGACCAAAAAGGTCGGATATAGGCTTGGACGATTCGTTTTGCGAATAGTCTCATTTTGGAGTCATTGATGCGAATTAGGATTGAGGGAGTTCTGCAGCGGCTTGCCGCCGCGGCCCTTGCGGTGCTGCTCGGCGCCGGCGCGGCCGCCGCGCAGACGACGGATAAAGGCACCCCTGCGGCGGGCGAACCCCGGACAGCGGACGGCGGACAGCGGCCAGCGAGCAGCGACAACGAGCAGAAGCAGCCGGATCTCCAGGAGCTCCAGCGCCGCGTCGAGCTGCTGGCCGCCGAGGTCGAGCAACTGCGCAGCGGCGAAGAGACGCGGACGACGCTGACACCGGAGCAGCGGCGGTCGCTCGGTCTCGGACCCTCGGCCGCCGCCGTCTACGAGCGGAAGCAGGGCGTCTCGTTCTCGGGCTACGGCGAGATGCTCTACGAGAACTTCGATGCGAAGACGCAGGGCGGCATCGGCAACGCCCCCGCCTCGCGCATCGACTTCCTGCGCGCGATTCTGTACACCGGCTACCGGTTCAACGATCGATTCCTGTTCAACTCGGAGATCGAAGTCGAGCACTCGCGGGAGATCTCCGTCGAGTTTGCGTACATCGATTTCAAGGTGAACGACAACGTCACGCTGCGCGGCGGCATGCTGCTGCTCCCGATGGGCCTCGTCAACGAGTTCCACGAGCCGAACGTGTTCCTCGGCGCGCGGCGGCCGCTGGTCGAGCAGCAAATCCTTCCGTCCACCTGGCGCGAGAACGGTTTCGGCGCGGTCGGCGCCGCCGGCCCCGTCAGCTACCGCGCCTACGTCGTCAATGGCCTCAACGCGTCGGGATTCAGCGCGGCGGGACTGCGCGGTGGACGGCAGAAGGGCGCGGAAGCCCGCGTCGCCGACTGGGCCTTTGCCGGCCGCGTCGACGTGTCGCCGGCGCCCGGAACGTTCGTCGGGGGCGGGCTCTACTCCGGCGGATCGGATCAGGCGCTCTATGCCGGTGTCAACGTCGGCACCACGATCGGCGAGGTTCACGGCCAGGCGCAGATCCGCGGCTTCGACGTGCGTGGTCTCTATGCGCGGGCGATGCTGGACGACGTCGCGGCGCTGAACCGCGCCCGCAGCCTCGTGGGCGCGAGCGGGATCGGAGAACTGCAGCAGGGAGGATACGCGCAGGTTGGCTACAACGTCCTGTCGCAGACGGCGCGGCAAACGGCCGTGACACCGTACTACCGTTTCGAGAAGCTGGACACTCACAGCGAGGTCCCCGCGGGCTTCACGAAGGACCCCTCGCGCAACCTGACGGTGCACACGTTCGGCGTCGAAGTGAAGCCGATTCCGAACGTCGTCCTCAAGGCGGATTACCAGTCGATCGGCAACAAGGCGAAGACCGGCCGCGACCAGTTCAACGTGGCGCTCGGCTACTCGTTCTGATGCGGATCGAGCGTTCGGCGATCGTGCGCGGGGCGGCGGCGCTGGCGATCGTGCTGGCCGCCGGCAGGCTGTCGGCAGGTCCGCTGCTGACCCGCGAGGAGGCGCTGGCGCTGGCCTATCCAGGCGCCACGATCGCGGCGGAACGGGTGTTCCTCACGGAGGAGCAGAAGAAGCGCGTCACCGCGGAGTCAGGCGCGGCGTCGGCGTCGAGCCTGGTCGCACGCTACGTCGCCAGCAAGGACGGCAAGGTCGTCGGGCGTGCGTATGTGGACACGCACAACGTGAGAACGAAGAAAGAAACGCTGCTGATTTCGCTCGATGCCGAGGGCCGCGTGAAGCGCGTCGACACGACGGCGTTCCTGGAGCCGGTTGAATACCAGGCGCCGCAGCCCTTCCTGAACCAGTTCAACGGCAGGCCGCTGTCCGACGATCTGCGGCTGCAGCGTGCCATTCGGCCGATCGCCGGCGCCACGCTCACCGCACGGGCGGTGAGCGATGCCGTCAGACGCGCGCTGGCGATCGACGGGGTGCTCAAATGAGGCCCTGGGAACGCTATTCCCTCACGGCGCTGACGGCGGTGCTCGCGGTCACCGGCGTCGCGTATTTCTGGATGAAGTACTTCATGACGACCGACGATCCGTTCGCCGTCGTCAATCACCCGCTGCAGCCCGTGATGCTGCAGGCGCACGTACTCGCCGCGCCGGCCTTCCTCGTCGTCTTTGGCATCATCTTCAATTCACACATCGCGAGGAAGATCGGCAAGAAGATCCCGAATCGCAGATCCGGCCTGCTCTCCCTCGTCACCCTTGTCGTCATGACGGGATCCGGCTACCTGCTGCAGGTCAGCACGGCAGAGAATCTCCGCCTGGTCTGGCTCGTCGCTCACGCGGGCAGCGGCGTCGTGTTCTCACTCGCCTACTTCACGCATCTCGCCATCGGGTTGCGCATGTGGGTACGCGAGCGGCGCCTCGGGCGGGACTGCGTCGCGGCATGAGAGTCGCGCTGGTCGCTGTACTGCTCGCCGGCGCGCATCTTTCACATCCACGTGGCGGCCAATTGGAAGGCGCTCCTTCCGCCGAACCTGTCGCCCGGCAGGTCTACGTCATGGGCACGCCGGCCACGCTGACGACGCTCGACGGCGATCGGCGACACGGGATCGCCAGACTCGAGCGGCTGCTCGCCGCCATCGAACGCACAGAACAGCAACTGAGCACGTGGCGTGACTCCAGCGAAGTCAGCCGCATCAACGCCGCAGCCGGCACTGGTCCGGTGCGGCTCTCCGACGCGCTGTGCCGTACGACTGGCGAGCTCGCGCGCTGGGTCGAGAAGACCGGAGGCGCGTTCGATCCGGCAATCGGATCGGTGATACAGGCGTGGGACGTTCACGGCAAGGGCCGAGTGCCGGCGCCCACGGAGCTTCGCGAGGCGCGACAGCACGCCGGCTGGAGCCGTGTCCGTTTCGATTCCGACGGCTGCACGATCGCGCTGCCGAGAGGCACGTCGCTCGACGTCGGCGCGTGGGGCAAGGGCGAAGGCCTCGATCGGGCCAGGGACGCCGTCGCCGGCGAGAACGCCCCGTGGATGATCGACATCGGCGGCCAGATCGCCGCGCATGGATCCGCAGGCGGCGGCGACGGCTGGCCCGTCGCAGTCGCGCATCCGCTCGATCGAGGAACGCCGCTCTTCGAGCTCCGGCTGGAGGAGGGATCGCTGGCGACGAGTGCAGGGTCCGAGCGCGATCTCTACGTCAGCGGACGCCGCGTCGCGCACATCCTGGATCCGCGCACGGCCCAGCCCGCTTCGTTCACCGGATCGGTAACCGTCTGGCACGAGGACGCGCTCGTCGCCGACATCCTGTCGACGGCGTTGTTCGTGATGGGACCGGAAGCAGGTCTGCGGTGGGCGGAGGCGCGGGGGGTGGCCGCCTGCTACCTGGTGCCTCGTGATGGAGGCGCGGTCGCGCGGCGGCCAACGAAAGCGTTCGCGCGGCGGTTCGCTATTTCTTGAACTCGCCGCAGGTCAGCATCGACGAGCCGTAGTACGGGTTCTGGATCGTGTCCCCCGTCTGCAGCCACGACTTGCTGGCCATGGGACAGTAGGCAACCTTCACGTCCTTCCACGCCGCGGTCTTGTGCGCCGCGAGCATCGCGTCGCTCAGCGTGCCGAACGCCGCGCGCGCCGCTTTGATGTCCGCCGCGCCTTCCAACACCGTTGCGGCCTTGCCGATGGCCTCTGCCGATGCGCCGAGCGCAGCCGCGTGCTTCGCGATCTCCTGCGCCGCGGGCTTCACGCCCTCGATCTTGTCGGCCGCGAGCGCTGCGTGAATCTGAAGATACGAAGAGATGATCGCCGTCTGATGCTCGGTGGTCTGAGCCATCACCGTTCCCACACCGGCCGCCACGACCAACCCGAGCACCGCAATCAATTTGTTCATGAAGACCTCACGCGATGGGCGTCAACGGGATTGACTTCTTTCCATAGCTCGCGATCGACAACTGCGCCGCCAACTGCTCCGCCGCCGCGCGGAACGCCTTCGACGCAGGCGCGTTCGGCTCGCCGACCGTAATCGGCACGCCGGTGTCGCCGCCAATCCGGATCGGCTCGTAGATCGGAATCCGTCCCAGGAACGGCACCTTCAGTTCCTCGGCGAGGCGCTCGCCGCCGCCTTTGCCGAAGATGTCGCTCTCGTGCTGGCACGACGGACAGACGAAGTGGCTCATGTTCTCGATCAATCCGAGGCACGGCACGTTCAGCTTCTGATACATCCGCACCGCGCGGCGTGTATCAGCCACCGACACGGTCTGCGGCGTCGTCACGACGACGCTGCCGGAGACGGGCACCGTCTGACTGAGACTCAGCGCAACGTCGCCCGTGCCCGGCGGCATGTCGACGATCAGGTAATCGATCGCGTCCCAACGCACTTCGTGGAAGAACTGCTGGATGACGCCGTGCAGCATCGGTCCGCGCCAGATCACCGGCGCGTCGTCTCCGGTCAGGAACGCCATCGAGACGAGCTGGATGCCGTACTGCTCGGCCGGCAGGATCTTCTGGCCATCAGTCGTCAACTGCGTCTGGATACCGAGCATCAGCGGCACGTTCGGCCCGTACACGTCGCCGTCGATCATCGCGACGCGGCTGCCGCACTGGCTCAGCGCGATCGCAAGATTGACCGCGACGGTCGTCTTGCCGACGCCGCCTTTGCCGGCGCCGACCGCCACGATGTTCTTGACGCCGGGTACCGGCGCCTTGCTCATGTCCGGCGTGACTGCGGCGCGCACCTGCGACGTCATCTGGATATCGACCGCCGTGACGCCCGGAATGCGCTCGACGGCTGCACGCGCCTGCTCGCGCATCTGGTCCTTCACCGGGCACGCCGGCGTGGTCAACTCGATGGAAAACGACACGCGGCCGCCGTCGATGCGAAGGTTCTTGATGAACTTCAGGGCGACGATGTCACGGTTGAGGTCGGGATCGCGGACGACACGGAGGGCGTCCAGCACTACAGCTTCAGTAACGCTCATATGAATCCTTCTATTGTAGCGCGCTGGTCGCCGTCGATCGCCGTTCGCTGATCGCTGATCGCTGATCGCCGATCGCTGATCGCTGATCGCCGTTCGCTGTTCGACAAACGGCAGCTCGATCGGCGACCAGCCGTCAGCGGTCAGCGGGCGATCAGCGATCGG
>JBMDXB010000113.1:0-90547 GCA_048594885.1 Vicinamibacterales bacterium | reverse complement strand
CGGCGTGCTGATCGAACGCAATGAGAGGAGTAGACTGCATGGCGACCGACCTCCTTTGTATGCGGCTCTGCGTTGAGCGGTGCACGCGCAGCGTAACCCGCGCCCTGCAAAGCCGAGGTCGGTCTTTCCATATGGTCTAGCGTCCGAAAAACCGTGACACTCACCGTTTCTCGAAATGGAACACACCTGTGTTGCATTTTCTGCAAACGGTGAGTGTCACGGTTTTCTCGCGGGGTCGACTCGGACGACGCGCTCGAGCGCCGGCGGGTCGAATGTCACCACAGACGCGCCGCTCGGCACGCGACTTCCGGTAATCGACACGTCTTTCGTCGCACGACCCTGCACGTGCACCAGCCGACGGCATCCGTCCGTCGCGCGCGCGTCGCGGATCGCGCCGTTCGCGCTGTCGTCCAGCAGAATCGCCGGGTGATTCTGCCCCTCGAGTCCCTGTCGTCCGCTAAATCCCGTGATGTCGAAATCGGTGGTGCGCCGCAGCACCACGGCGCTTTGCCATCGCGGTTCGGTGCGGTCTTCCGACCAGCGCACCGACTGATCGCGGATGCGCAGGCCACGAACGTGCTCGGTCAGCAGCGCATGCGTGGCGCGCTTGTCAGGGGCGTTCTCCGGCAGCATCGTGATATCCACGTTCGTCAGCCGGACGTTCTCGATCGGCCGCTCGGCAGTCCCCACGATCGTGCTCGTGCCCCGCGGATGCGCGATGACGTTGTCCACGACGATGTTGCGGATGGCGCCGAGCCGTGACGCCGGCGCGCGCTTCTTCAGCACCAGCTTGCACATCTCGGCGCTGCCCCACCAGTTCCAGTGGCGCCGGCTCGTCTCGATCGTCAGATTGCTGAAGATGACGTCGCTGACGACCGCGCCGTCCTGCACGTTGATGCCGAAGCCCTTGTTCGAGTTCCGGATGACGCAGTTGTTGACGAGAACATGCCTGACGTCCGCTTCGGTCTCGGTGCCGATGGTGAACGGCGCCGACGAGGACGACAGCGTGCAGTTGGTCACCGTGACGTTCTCGGTCATCCGCGCCGGCTGGCCGTTCCGCGAAATCGTCTTCAGCGCGATCGCATCGTCGCCTGTGATTATGATCGAGTCCGAGATCGTGACGTTGCGCGACGACACGATGTCGATCCCGTCGGCGTTGACGCCCTTCTCGAGATCCGAGTAGATGTAGACACCCCCCACGTGCACGCGATCGCAGTCGTTCAGCCGGACGTTCCACAGCGGTGAATGCAGGATGGAGATATCCCGGAGCAGGACGTTGCGGCAGTTGTTCAGGATGAACATGTAGGTCTGGACGCCGACGCGGTAATACCGCCGCATGTCCACACCCGCCGCGCGCGCGATCGCGATCTCGGAGGCGATCTCCGGATCGAGGCCGCGCATCGCGACGAACTCGTACTGTGCGAGGCCGTCGAGCGTGCCGCGGCCGATCACGCCGATGTTCGACGCGTTCTCGGCGAAGATCATCGCCCGCTTGCCTCGCGGGAAGAGCGTGGTGTCCTGAATCAGGAAGAGCGTCGCCCCGGCGTCGATATACAGCGTGACGTTGTCCTTGAGCTCGAGCATCCCGACGGTGTACTCGCCGGGCGGCACGCGCACCGTGCCCCCTCCCGCGGCTGTGCACGCGTCGATGGCGGCCTGGCAGGCGGCGGTGGCGTTCTGCGCGCGAAGGCCCGAGGCGCCGAACGCCTTCACGTCGAAGCGCCGGTCGCGCTCGAGGTCCTGGCCTGCGAATCCGAGGACACGCGATGACTGCAGCGCTGCAGCCCAGGCACCCGCAAGCGCCGCCCCACTGCGCAGCAGATCGCGCCGCGACGGAAGCACGGGGGCTCCAGGATCGTTCGCGCAAGGCATGATGTGGGCACTCTAACAGAGCACGGTCTACCAAGGCGGCTCACACCCCGCAGTTGGCGTGAGCCGTACCAGTTCCGCGCGCCGGTTCAGCGCGCGGTCCGCCGCGGTCTTCCCGAACGTGAGCGGGCGCCGCGTCCCGCAGCCTTTGGGGATCAGCCGTTCGCGTTGGATACCCCGCCGAACGAGCCACTCCGCGACCAGCTCGGCTCGCTGCGTCGACAGCGTCGTGGCGTTCGGTTCCGTCGAATCTGCGAAGGCTTTTACCAGCAGTGTCAGTCCGCGATCTCTGCGGAGTTCCTGCAGGACGGACTCGAGCGGCGCGCTCGCATCCGCAGCCAGTGCGGCGAGTCCGTCCTCGAATCGGATCCTGCTTCCGCGAAACGGCTGCGTCGCCTCGCCCAGGGCCCGTCGCCGCGCGAGTTCGCGTTCGTAGTCGGCGTCGAGTGCCGGACGCTCCTGCTGTCTCGGCGAGGTCTTCGTCAGTAAGAGGATGGCATCGTGATCGTCCTGAACGACGCCTGTCGACAGGCCAAATCCAATCTGTTGAACGTCCAGTTGTCCGAACCAGGTATCCCGCACGGGTGCTCCCGCCGGCGCGCGCCACGACTGGAATCGCGCCGCAACCGCGTGGTGTGCGCGTTCGATGTCGAGCACTTCGACCACCCACGTCCGGCCCGGATGCTGCGCATCGAGGAGATGAACGAGGCTGTTCGGGAAGATCACCTTGCGGCCGAGATGCGCACCGCCGATGAACAGCAGCGCCGTCTCGCCTCGGCTCATGACCTCCCGCCCGACGACATGCGCGAAATGTGCATCGCGCCAGTCGTTCATGTCCTCGTCTGCAGGACTCGTGACGGCGCTCCAATCGATCGGCGGGTCACCGAGCAGCACGCGTACGCGGCGTGCCGGCGGCAGCGCGGCGTTGACCGAACGAATCGTCGCGAACATCTCCTCGTACATCGGAAGTGACCAGATGCCCGTGACCTGAGTCGTGTCTTCCCACACGTGCTGAAGCTGGTCTGGTGCGATCGCTTCGCCCGCGATGTAGCGATCCATGACCGCCTGATAGCGGGCGTTTCCGAACTCGACGACGACGTTCCTGACGATGCGGGGAAAGCGCGGATCGCGAACGAGCGCGGTGAAGAAGTCCAGCGTTTCCAGCTGTCCGTGGCCGGCACCCTCGCTGAGCCCCACGAGCGGATACCGCTGGAAGGCGCTCAGCACCAGGTCGACCGCATGCTGCGGCCGCAGCTCGGCATCCCGCGCCTCGCGCGCCCCCGCCCGACAGGCGGCTGCGGCAATGACGAGCGCCACGATTGCCCGCCCTTTCCTCACGTTCCGCATTCGACCATAATGCACTCGCCGTGCACGTGCACTGCAAGGGGTTTGCATGCTGAAGCGTCTCGTCCTCTACTCCGCGATCGCGACGCTCCTTCCCACCGCGCCGCTGTTGGCGGCTGAGTGGCAGGCCGGGTTCGCGGCTGTGAAGATCACGCCGGAACGGCCGGTGGCGATGGCCGGCTATGCCTCGCGCAACAAGCCGTCCGAGGGCGTCGTCGCCGACCTCTACGCGAAAGTGCTCGTGCTCGAGGACGCAGCGGGCCAGCGCGCCGTGTGGATCACGACCGATCTGATCGGCCTCCGCGCCGCGGTCACAGAGGACATCTTCAAGGAGGTGATGGCGCGCACCGGGCTGAAGCGTCATCAGCTCCTGATCAACTCTTCACACACGCACACGGGCCCAGCGATCGCTGACACGGATGCGTCGGCCTACAGCATCGCCGACCGGGCGGCGGCCGAGACGCGCGCCTACCGCCGTACGCTGCACCAGCGCATCGTCGCCGCCGTCGAGCAGGCGCTGACGAAGCTCGAGCCCGTCGAACTGTCGTACGGCACGGGCGTCGTGCCGTTCGTGATGAACCGGCGCGAGCCCACGCGCGATCGCGGGATCATCCTCGGCGTCAACCCGCGCGGACCTGCGGATCGGACGATGCCGCTGTTGAAGGTGGCGGCGGCCGACGGGACGCTGCGCGCCGTGGTGTTCGGCGCGGCGACGCACAACACGACGCTCACCGGCGACGAGTACCGCATCACCGGGGACTACGCAGGATTCGCGCAGGAGTACGTGCAGCAGCAGTTCACCGGCGTGCAGGCGATGTTCGTGCAGGGATTCGCCGGCGACTCGAATCCGCATCCGCGCGGCACGGTCGATCTCGCGCGGCAGCACGGCGAGACGCTCGGCAGGGAAGTCGTCCGCGTGCTCGGCACGAAGCTGGCGCCCGTCCGCGGCCCGCTCAGCGTGCAGTTCGATTACGTCGACATTCCGCTCGAGGCCGCCTTCTCGCGAGGCGATCTCGAGAAGATGACAGCGAAGGGATCGCCGAGCTGGCGCTCGTGGCAGGCGCAGCGGATGCTGGACGTTCTCGACAAGAACGGCACGCTGCCGTCCCACTACCGCGCGCCGATCGCGCTCTGGCAGTTCGGCCGCGATCTCACGCTCGTCGCGCTCGCGGGCGAGGTGGTCGTCGACTACGCGCATCTGATCGAGCAGGCCATCGGGCCGCTGCAGCTCTGGCTGTCGGCGTACAACAACGACGTGTTCGGCTACCTGCCGAGCGCGCGCGTGCTCGACGAGGGCGGATACGAAACGCGCGGCGTCGGCCACGGCGGACCCGGCTTCTTCTCGCCGAAGGCGCAGGACGCGGTCGTTGCGAAAGTCAGGGAGCTTGCCGCGAAGGCGGGCCGAGCGCCAGCATCCGGACGTGCGCCAACAGCGCATCGACGCCCGCCGGTGTGAGGTCGCGCAGGCGCGGCGGGCACAAGGGTGACCGGCCAGCCGCGGCGCTGCCCGACGCCACCACGGTGCGCACCTCGGATTGAGTCCGCGAACGCATCACCATCCTCAGATCCGGCGGTCGGGGCGACAGCCGCGACGCGTTCTGGCCATCGCCGCGCCCCTTGTCACCGTGACACGGCGCGCAATGAGACGCGAACAGCCGCCGCCCCTCATCACGCGTTGGACTCGAATCGCGCGCCTTGACGAGATCCCCGACGGGGTTGTCGCGCCCGGCCGTCGGCGCACCGCATCCCGACGCCAGACTCACGGCCAGGATCACCATCACACCGGCGGAGCGCGGCCACACGAGACCGTTCATCGCGTCCGCGCTCCTCCAGTGAGCGTGAGAAGAAACGCGGTGAGTGAATTCGCCTGCTCGCGCGTGAGGCCATAGTCCGGGTGCACGGTCTCCGGCTTCCACTGGCCAGGCGCCACGAGCCACTCCGTCATCCATCCCGGCCGAAGCCGCCGCCCGACACCGGTGAGATCGGGTCCGACGTAACCGCCTTTACCGGCGATGCCGTGGCAGCCGCCGCATCCGAGTGTCTCGTACAGTTTCTCCCCCTGAGCCGCCGCCTCGCGCGGCGGCGGCGTCCACGCCTCGAGCCGATCGTCGATGAGCACGCGGCGCGCGTAGTCGACGATCGCGTCCGCCTCGGCTTTGCTGATGTTCAGCCGGGGCATGCGAACGTCGAGTCCTATGCGCACCGGGACGGGCCTCTGGAGGTACTGCGCCAGATACTCCGGGCGAAGCTGACTGCCGATCCGATCGAGGGCGACGGTCGAGAGCCGCCCACCCCCGCCTTGCCACTCGTGGCAACTCAGACAACGGTAGCGCGTGAAGATCTCGCCGACACGTCCCTGCGGTTGGCGGAGTGCGGCGGCGGTGCCGCCTGCGACGGGCGCAGCCGGCGGCGACCGCCGAGCGAGGCTGAGCAACGCCACCACCACCGGCAGGCGGTCGGCGTCTGTCATCGCGAACGTCGGCATCGAGGACGGCTGGGTGATCGCTTCGGGAGCCTGGACCTTCAGGTAGAGCCAGTTCGCGATCGAGGGCTCGACCTGCCGGTCGCCGAAGTCCGCCGATTCCACAGCGCGCTCGCCGACCCCCGCGAGCGAAGGACCGATTCTGGCGACGTCGCCGACGCTCGACAAGCGGTGGCACCCCGCACACCCGCGCTTGATGAACAGCGCGCGTCCGTCGCCTGCCGCCTGCGCGCCGGGCGGCGGGTCGGTTGAGGCGTCGCCCGGAGCGCCGGGATCGACGAGGATCTCGAGCAGATAGCTTGCGATGTCGCGCGCTTCGTCGCTGGTCCACGTGAACCGCGGCATCAACGTGTCGGGCTGGTCGCGGAACGGATCGATCAGGTAGCTCCACAGCCACTCGCGCGTCACGCGGCTGCCGGCGTGCGACAGGTCGGGACCGAGCGTACCACCGCGTCCGTCCACCCGATGGCACGTGACGCATCGCGCCCGCGCGTAGAGCTCGCGGCCGCGCTCCGGGTCGGCACGAGACCAGTCGACCCCGCCGTCGGCAAGCGGCGCGACCGCCTTTTGTGCGCGCAGGAACGCGTCGAGCACGTCCACTTCGCGCGGCGCCAGTCGGAAGTCGGGCATGCGCGCGCCGGCGAGGACGGTCGGCTTTGCGAGATAGCGGCGCAGCCATCCGGGACGCGCCTTGAAGCCGACGCTGTCGAGGCGCGGCGCCTGAATCTCGCCGGCATCGAACCCCGGGATGTCGTGGCACCCGGCGCAGCCGGCGCGCGCGATCCGTTCGCGTCCTTCAGCGAGCACGGCCGCGCCGCGCGGTCTCGGCTCGCGATGACAAGATCCGCAACCGGCTTCGAGCAGCGGACCATGCCGCATCGGCACGGGCCAGTGCGCGATCGGTTCGTGGGCGGCGCCTCGCCAGGTGGTCGCCTCGCCTTGTCCCCCGTGGCACGCCGTGCAGCCGAAACGCTCGGCCGGATGCGTCGTCAGCCACTGCCCCGGGTGTGCGCGGTGCGGCTGCGCCGCGGCTGCGAACGCCGGGTCGTCGATGCCGCGATGGCAGGTGACGCAGCGGTCGGCGCGGCCGAGATCCGGCAGCCAGATCTGCCGCACGCCGCGATCCCGCGGGTCGGCGCCGCCGCTCGCGTGCTCGCCGGCGAGCCGATCGAATTCCGACTCGATCCGCCGCCACTCGCGCCCGCGCTCCCGCGCGATCGCCCAGCCGACCACGATCGCGAAGGCGAGCGACAGGAGCGCGAAGGCAGCGACGACGCGGGTGGGAATGTGAGGGGCGGTCACGAGCCTCCCCACGGCCATCTCCACGCCCAGTGCGGACCGCGGAACCACGCGCCGATCGCGGTGAGGACCACCACCGCCGCGACGAGCAGCGCGAAAATGGCGTTGGCCACTCGCCGCTCGGGCGCGAACCAGGTGCCGACGCCCGCTCGCCCACGATCGATGTAGGGCAGCGCGATCAGCACGATCAGCAGGCCGATCGGCACGATCACTGAGCCGACGAACGCCGAGTGGTGCACGAGCTCCTGCAGCCCGAGGAAGTACCAGGGCGCCCGCGACGGGTTCGGCGTCCGCGTCGGATCGGCGAGCTCCTCGAGCGGCGCGTTCACGACGAGCGAGAAGGCGAGGAGCACGACCACTGCCGCGAGGAGCAGCAGCACCTCGCGGTGGAGCAGGTGCGGCCACGATGGGATCTGCCGATCGTGCGCCGACACATCGCCGCCGACCGGACGCGCATCGCCAGGCCAGCTCAGGCCGTCACGGCGCACTCGGAACACGTGCAGCGCCACGATCACGAGCATCGCCACCGGCAGCAACGCGCAGTGCAGCACGTAAAATCGCAGCAGCGCGCCCGCTCCTACCGTGTCGCCGGCGAGCAGCACGTGCCGCGCCGGTCCGCCGAGCACCGGCACATACGCGATCATGCTCGTCCCCACCGTGATCGCCCAGAACGCGAGTTGATCCCACGGCAACAAATACCCGGTGAAGGAGAGCGCCAGCGTGAGCGCCAGCAGCGTGACGCCGATCACCCAGTTGAACTGCCGCGGCTCCTTGTATGCGCCGGTGAAGAACACGCGGCACATGTGGGCAAGGACGACAATCACCATGGCGTGGCCGCCCCATCGGTGCAGGTTGCGCAGCGCCGCGCCGAACGGCACGACGAACTCGAGATCCTTGATGCTGCGGTACGCCACGTCCGGCGTCGGCGTGTAGTAGAGCATCAACAGCACGCCACTCACCGTGAGCACGATGAACAGGTACACGAGGAGCACGCCGAGTCCCATCGTGTATGACGCGCGCAGGCTGTGCACGCGTACGCGCGGCGCGTGCGTGTGCAGGAAGAAGCTCGAGAGCATCACCATGGCGCGCGCCCGGTCGGTGCGCGGCCACCCGACGCGGAAGATCGACCGCTTCACGCGGGTCGTCCACGACGCGCCCGGCTGCTCGGGAATCACACGCGAAGCCGCCACGAGGGCTCGACGATGTGGCGCTCGTCGACCACGAGCTCGCCGCGGCGCGAGAGGCTGAGGGCGTAGAAGGCCAGCGGCCGCGGCGCCGGACCGTCGATGACGCGCCCTTCGAGATCGAATCGGCTGCCGTGACACGGGCACACGAACCCCTCGCCGGCGACGTGACGGACCGTGCATCCCAGGTGGGTGCACACCGCCGACACTGCGGCGAAGCCTGCCGGACCGTTCACGACGAACACGCGGCGCTCGGGGAAGAACGTCGCGCTGTCCAGCGGCATCGCGCGGGGCGATCCGACGCCGTAGCGGCGCGACGGCTCGTAGGTGACGGCTGGCCAGAGCAGGTCGGCCGCCGCGCCCACGGCGCCGGCGAGGCCGGCACCCGCCGCGGTCACGCCGCCGAGGAAGAGAATGCGTCGTCGCGTGCTCATGGACGGGTCAACGCTCCAGGGTGAGATCGATGGTGATGGGCGTTTCTGTCTTGATCGTGACCGGACGCTCGAACGGCTTCAGGCGCTTTCCCCAGGTCGTCAGCGTGTACTCGCCGGGAGGCGCATTTCTTATCGCATAGTGCCCGTTCTCGTCCGTCACGGCGAAGTAGGGCGTGTCGAGCACGACGATGAACGCTTCCATATCGGGATGGATGCGACAGAGCTGCGTGTAGACGCCCGGCTTGTCGAACACCTGGTCCCGCGCCTGTCCCGGCGGCCACGTTCCGAGGTTGTAGCCTCCCTGCGGCGAGTACACGTTGTGGTCTTCCTTGTCGTTGTTCAGGAACCGCACCGTGGTGCCTTTCACGACCGGCAGCACATGAGGGACGAAGAGGAAGCGCTTCTGATCCATCTCCACCGGCGCCCGCGGCGGGGACACCGTGAGTCCTGGCGCCGCGAGGCTGACGACCACATTGGCGGCGCTCCTTCCGCCGGCCAGCGTCACGGTTCCCTGGACGATTCCGCCTGCCCCCTGGACGATGCAGCCGATGGTGAACATCGCCGCGGCGATCGATCGCACGTTCACGCGAGCGTTCACCGCCGTTCCTCCGCCCCGCCATTCTTGTCGATGGTCAGATTCTCCCAGACCTCGACCCACGGAGCCATCGTCCGGCTCATGTTTCCGACCACGAGGTCGATATCGCCGTCGCCGTCGTAGTCTGCCGCATCGATGGTGGCGTGCCGGTGAAGCCCCTTCTCGAGCGTGCGCCTGATGTACTTCCCAGGTCCGGCTTTTTCGAGGAAGGCAATCGACGCCACATCTCTGACAGCGGCGCCTCCCTCGAACGCGATCATGGACGCAGCCACGATGTCCTGGTCGCCGTCGCCGTCGAGGTCCGCTGCGATGGCGCGGTGGACGCCGGGCATGGTGCAGATAGGGTGCTCCTGCATCTCGAAGCGGCCGTTGTTCTCCAGCCACTGCACGCCGTGATACGGCTTCATCAGGTCGTCGTCGAGGGTATCGCCGTGCGTCAGGAGGACGTCGAGGTCGCCGTCTCCATCGAGATCGACAACCTGCATGCCCGACGATCCCCAGTTCGGGTGCGGCGCGGCGTAGAGCGTCTCAGCCGAGAAGCCGGTGCCGGTGTTGTAGTACGCGACCACGCGCTCGTGCTGCTGTGACAGCAGCGCGATCGCGTCCATCCTGCCGTCGCGGTCGAGATCGGTCGGCACGACGTGGATCGCTCCGGCGCGCGCATCAATCGTCTGCGCGTCGAAGGACGGCTCTCCGGTCACTTTCGACTTGTTGAGGAACACCATCGTTTCGCCGACCTTGCGCCAGCCGAAGGCGGCGACCAGGAGATCGAGGCGGCCGTCGCCATTCATGTCGGCCGGCTCCACGTCGGCGATGCGCGGCAGTCCGTCGATCCGTAGTGACTGGAAGCTGCCGTCGCGTTGCCCGCGCAACCATACCACCGCGCCGTTGGTATGGTCGGAGGGCAGGAATGCCCCGAGGTCCGCCACGAGCAGGTCCTTGATGCCGTCGCCGTCGAGATCCGCCACTGCGGCATGCGCCGGATTGGAGAGCTCCGCGATCGTCTCGACACGGGAGCCCGGCTCAGAGGGCCGGATCTTCATCACCATGCCGTAGCGCATGTCGGTGGCGAGCACTTCGGGCCGCTTGTCGCCGTCGAGATCGACGAACTGCACGTTCGAGATGACCGGGAGCCGCATCCCCGGCGGCGAGAACGTGTGCTTGCGGAACTTCGGCGTGTGGAGACCCTCAGCGGGCCAGGCCTCGGCGGGCGGCAACGCTTCGGGCGCGTGTTCGGTGTACCAGCGCGCGATCCTGGCGAACTCCTCTGGCAACGGGAGTTCGGCGGCGGCGGCGGGACCCGGCGGCTCCGGCTGGTTCTCGCGGCGGAGCCACATGCGCGCGATGGTGTCGCGCCAGCGGGCCTTCGGCAAGACATCGGGCGGCGGCAAGTTGTGGCAGCGGGTGCAGGTCTGCTTCCGCAGCTCGTCGCCCTGCGCGGAGGTGTATTGACCCGAGATCTGAACGGGTGACGGCGCCTGCGAAGAAGTCTGGAAGCCGGCCGCGAACGCCGCGGCCGCGGCGATCAGGAGAGCGATCAGGACCAGGCCGCCGCGCGCGCGGGAAGCCGAAGCCCGTGTGCGCATGCGCCGCGATCGTAGCACGGGCGTGAAGCGCTCGAGTCGAGGCTGAACCGCAGTTTCGGAAGGCTTGCGCTCGCGGACGAATCGCGCTATGAAGTCCTCGTCTGCGGCACACGTTCCGCAGCCACTCTCTGCCGGACAGGACGTCATCATGAAGAAACACATCACGCGCCGGGAATTCCTCGAACGAACGACCGCGACCGTCGCCGCAGTTCCGGCCGCAATCCAGTCACTGCGGGCCGAAGGGCAGCCAGCCGCCACCGCGATCCCGCGCCGGCCGTTCGGCCGCACCGGGGCGACCGTGCCGATGCTGGCGTTCGGGTGCGGCAGCCGCTTCCTCATGTACAAGGATGAAGCCGAGGCCGTCAGGATCCTCAACGAGGTCATCGACAGCGGCATCACCTACCTCGACACGGCCGAGGATTACGGCAACGGCCTCAGTGAGACGCGCGTCGGTCTGGTCATGAAGACGCGGCGCAAGGACGTCTTTCTCGCCACGAAGATTCGACCGGCGGCGCGTACGCGCGACGCGGCCATGCGGGAGTTCGAGCAGAGCCTGAAACGGCTGCAGACCGACCGTCTCGACCTCGTCCACCTGCACAGCCTGGGCGAGGCGGACGATCTTGCGAAGATCGAAGCGCCGGACGGCGCGCTCAAGGCGCTCTACGAGCTACGCGATCAGAAGGTGACGCGCTTCATCGGCATGAGCAGCCACACCAACGGCGAGGTGATGGCCACTGCGATCGCGCGGCACGATCTCAACGCGGTGCAGATGGCGATGAATCCGTCGCGCGCGCTGAAGTTCGAAGAGCTCGCGCTGCCGGCGGCGGTAAAGAAGGGCCTCGGCATCATCTGCATGAAGGTCGCCGCTCAGGAGAAGCTGGTCGGGACCGGCGCCGGCCGCGCGCCGATGTCGAGCCTGATTCGCTACGCGTGGTCGCTCCCGGTGTCCGCCGCCGTCGTCGGCATGCCGAAGCCGGACTTCATCCGCGAGAACATCGCCGCCGCGCGCGCGTTCACGCCGATGACACCGCAGGAGATCGACCAGGTGCGGCGCCAGGTGGCGCCGGCGCAGGCGAGCATCGAGTCGTTCTTCGCGCACCACGCGGACGTGTAGCCCATCGTTGGGCTAGCTGCGGTACGGTGTCTCGGATGCAGTCGCGGGACACGCGTACCCGTTATCGGTCAGCAGCGACTGCGCGCAAGCGCGGTTCAGCTCACGGTGCCGGTTGGGGCCGATGCAGACCTGGTGGATCGGGAGCCGCCACGTCTGCCTGTCGAACCCCTCGCTGACAACCAGATCCTTCAGGCTGAAGTAAGGCACCAGCATGTCCCGCTTTGCCCGGTAGCGCGGCTTCACGGGGCTTGCCGGTGAAGGCACGAAGATCATCCGCCACTCGTTCTCGCCCTCGAATCCGTGATGCTTGAAGGTCGGGACGAAAAAATCGATGACGTCGCTGGCCTTTCGGACGATCGCAGCCGGTGGGAGGTGGGCGAACTTCGCGTAGGTTCGTTGCAGGGCCGAGCGCATGATCGCCTGTTGCCGTTCCGGTAAGTAAAACACGTTCCAGATCGCCAGGAAGCCGAACGGATGCGCACCCGTATACTCCACAAACGCGTTCGGGTCGATCTGGATACTGACCCCGTTGCCGTCGGCGCCGTACGCACGCCACTGGCTGAGATCGTCGCCTTTGTCGCAGAAGCAACAGATGTAGACACCCTCCCGGGGCGGCTCGGCGAGCGCCGCGTCGAGCTGCTCCAGGTACTGCTGCATCTGCGGCGCGGTCGCGGGCTCGTGTCGCATCTTCTGGATCTCGTCCCGCGCGACTTGTCGGCCCAGCCTGATCTCCGCTTCGTCGTTGCAATAGAGCGCATGGGTCAGCCAGAAATCGTGGTCGGTGATGATGGATTTCAGGCCGTTGAGGTCCGTGTAGTGGAACAGCAGCGATCCCGACTGAACGCGATCCACTTGCCTGACGAAATCGGCATGCAGACTCCGCGCGCTCTGAAGGTATTCGGACAGCCAGTCGAAATCTCGCTCAGGACGTGTTCCACTGAGCGTGGATGTATCCATCGCGCCACCACCCTAGCACAGTTCCGCGTAACCGGCGATCGCGAGGCTGCGGCGAGCCTCGTTCGCACGGCGCTCGCTTTCGCCACGGCACCACGGGCGCGCCGGCTTTCCGGCACGGCGCGGAATTCGCACGGTATCCTCGTCTTTTTCGTCGATCCGATGGAGGGACCGCTTCTTGCGTGCCCGGGACGTGAGGAGCGTTTCATGTCACGAACTGTCGCACTCGGCGTCTTTGCCCTTTGCCTCGTCACCATCGGCGGATGCCGTGCCGCCACGTCGCAGACGGCCGCACCGCGAGCTGCTGCCGACCCGCACGCCGGGGCTCCTGGCGCCGCGCCGCTGATGACGAGTCACGGTCAAGCGCCGGCCGCGCCGGTGGTGGTCGAGCCGATCGCTCCGGCACCTGATGGCCTGTCGATCGCGGACGTCTGGAAGCAGCGGAAAGCCCTGGCAGGCAAGACGGTCATCGTGCGCGGCAAGGTCGTGAAGGCGAACAACCAGATCCTCGGCAAGAACTGGATTCACCTGCAGGACGGCAGCGGCTCGGCATCCGATCGTACCAACGACTTGACGTTCACCACCGACGCGACGGTCGCCGTCGGCGACATCGTCACCTTCACCGGCGTGCTCGCCATTGGCAAGGAGATCGGCGAGGGCTACGCCTACGACGCCATCGTCGAAGATGCGAAAGTCGTGAAGTAGCGCCGCGCTACTCGGCGTCGTGCCAGTCGTCTATTCCAGGCCGAGGACCTGGAATCGGCCGTATTGTCGGAGATGATGATCGAACGTGAACGCCCGCTGGATCCGGCGCGCGTCATCACAGCAGAAAGGGAGAACGGGAGGCTCTTGGTTTTCTTTGAAATGGCTCCCTTGCTCCTGTTCTCCTGTTAGTGCGAGATGCTGCGAGCGGGAAACGGCCACTGGCGGATCGCGGTGGTCCCGCCAGAGACGAACCACACCGCCCACGTCGAATCCAACGTCGCGTTTCGCGGCGTACTCCGCAGTTCACGATCGGGTCTTCGACGTAGTAGGGTTCGGAACGCGAATCCTGGAAGGTCAGCGTCCCCCGCTGCTGCGCGCCGTTGCGGAGATGAAGAACCGGCCCGGAACCGCCTATGTAGCGGCCGATCGGCGCGTGGCCGGCTGCGCGGATGCCAGCGCTGACCTCGCGGGTGGAGGCGCCGCCTTCGCCGGTGGAGGTTGTGGGGTCTCCGGCGGTGCTGGCGCCGCAACCCGGTAGACCATCGCGGCCGTGATCCACCCAGACCTTGCCGCAGGTTCGCCCGGGTCCTTCGGCAGCACAACCCAGTACCATCCGTCACGTATTTCGCGAACTTCCAGCGGCGTCCCTGGATTCACCAGTCCGACAACGATCCTCGCAGGGTTTGGATCGAGCAACACAGCCACCGGTCCACTCTTCACCGAAACCCACTGCACATCCTGGGCATGAGCGGGAATGGATAGGAGTGCGACAACGACGATCGCTCGCAGGGAAGCTGGACGAACTATCACAAACGTCGCGTACATACAGTCTCCAGCCAGATAGGGATGAACATCGCCTCTTCTCCTTTCCCCAGCTGCAGTTGAATGAGCGCTATCCTACTCCTTCAGCACGTGAAATTCCTGACGATCACTGTGTGCGCCACATGGTTCCAGCAGCCCGGCTGGCGCTTCGCCTGCGCGTCGCATCCAGTGCCCGTGCTTTGCGCAATTGTCGACAACCGGTGGAGCGTGGGAGGGCAGCGCGATGAAGAAAACCAGACGTCTCTTCATCCTCGGCGCGGGGTGTTCGTACGCTGCGGGCCTGCCCGACGGCGATAGACTGGCCGCGCACTTGTTCGGCTTTTCAGGTGGCGCGCCGTGGGAGATCATCCGCAACCGTCTTCCGGACGCCTACTGGAGACCGTTGCTGGGGCCGCTCCATCAGGTCATGCGCGAGCTCGCGGCCGGCGGCATGCAGTCCCGCTGGGCACTCGATCAGGTGTTCGACCGATTCCACGAGCTGATGCGGCGCGATCCCGTTGGCTTCGGACCGGCCTACGGCCTGCTCTTCGAGGCAACCGCGCAGCTGCTCTACACCCGCTCGTGCTACGGCGGCACCACGAAGGCCTACGACAGGTTTGTCAAGGCGTTGAGAGCCGGCGACGTCATCCTGACGTTCAACTGGGATACCTGCACGGAGATCGCGCTCCACCGCGCCGGCCGCCGATTTTCGCGCGCCCTGGACGGGTCCGCGCCACACGACGCGCCGTGGCTGTTGAAGCTGCACGGATCGATCGATTACCTGATCGTGGATCGCGGATGCCGCGTCAAGGGCCGCAAGGGTCGGCCGGAGTTCCTCGAAAGGCTCGGTGCCGAAGCGCCGTCACCATTCGCCGGCAGGCGGTTCGAGCTCACCAGGCTCCGGACGTACGATCTGGGCTATGAAGTCCAGACAGACGCCACAGCACAGCGGGATCGCGAGTTGAAAGGGAAGGCAGTGCTCGGAGGGTTCGATGTCGGTCCGTTCCTGCTGACCCACGCGTTGGACGAGTACCCGACGTTCCACATGCTGACGCCGGGCTCGCCGCCGGCGTTGTACGACTGGCAGTACCGCCTCGTGTCGGAGTTGCTCGCCGGTGTCTGCACCGAGATCGATGAGCTGGTGGTGGCCGGGTATTCGTTTCCGGAGTACGACAAGCCAGTGCACGGCGTCCTGCGCACGATCCACAAGCTCGCGGGAAAGCCAGCGACCCATATCGTCAATCCCGCCGCCGCCACGCTCGCTCCAAAGCTGCTGAAGTCGATTTTCGGCAGGTGTGAGCTGCACGCGTGCGGGTTCGGAGAGTACCGGTGGCGGCATTAGCTCGATCGGGTTCAGCGCAATCTCACACTGTTTCACGCCGTCCTCACGACGCCGGCCCGGCGATCGCGCCAGGCTGGAGGCATGAGGATCCTGCTCATCGCACCGGCGTCGGGTCGCTGGCGCGGCCTCGGGCGGGCGCGCCTGTTCAACGGCAAGACGTTCCGTTTTTCCATGCTGTCGCTGCTCAGCGTCGCCGCGCTCACGCCTCCTGGCCACAGCCTCACCCTCGTGGACGAGCAGATCGACGAGGTCCCGTGGGACGAGCCGTTCGACCTGGTGGGCATCACGGTGATGACGGCCACTGCGCTCCGGGCCTACGAACTGTGCCGTCGCTTCAGGCACCGCTCCATTCCCGTCGTCCTCGGTGGCTTCCATCCGACCTTCAATGTCGAGGAGGCCGGTGCCCACGCCGACGCCGTTGTCGTCGGGTCCGCCGGCGGCGCCTGGACGCAGGTGCTCGACGACGCGGCTGCAGGAGTGTTGCAGCGGGTGTATCACGGCGATCCGGCGGTCGAGATCCCGATCGAGTTGCCGACGCACCTGTTGCGGGCGTCGCACTACGTGTCGGTCCACACCTGCACGGCAACGCGCGGTTGCCGCAATCGGTGTTCGTTCTGCTCGATCCCCGCCTTCTACGGCGGCCGCCGCTACCAGCGCGACGTCTCTGACATCGTCGCGCACCTGCGCAGCTTCAACGAGCGCTTCTTCCTGTTCGTGGACGACAACCTGACGCAGGACCGCGACTATGCCCTCCGTCTGTGCCGCGCAATCGCGCCGCTCGGCAAGCGATGGGGGACGCAGGCGTCGATCGAGATCGCCGACGATCCAGAACTGCTCGGATGGATGTGGCGCGCGGGGTGCGTCGGCGTGTTCGTCGGCCTGGAGAGCTTCAGCGACCGCGCGCTCTGCGCTCAGCACAAGACGCTGAAGTCCGCGCGGGCGTATGGGGACGCGGTCCGCGAGATCCACCGGCACGGCATGGTCGTGGAGGCGGGGCTGATCTTCGGCTTCGATTCGGATGGACCGGACGTCTTCGAGCGGACGCTCGCGGCACTCGACGAGATGGGCGTCGATGTCCTGCAGGCATCGATCCTGACGCCGCTGCCAGGCACCGCGCTCTTCGAGCAGATGCGCAATCGCATCGTCGATCGCGACTGGTCGCACTACGACTACAAGTGGGCGGTGTTCGATCCCCTGCAGATGAGCCGTGCGGATCTGATGGCGGGGCTCCAGTGGATCAACAAGCGGTTCTACTCGCCGCGGCGGATTCTGCGGCGGCTCTGCCGGTGGCTGATGATGCCGTCAGGACTCACACGGTTCCACGTGCCGCTGCTGCTCAACGTGGCGTATTGGGGCAGGCAGTTCCGTTTCCATGTGAAGGGCCACAACCCCGCCGCATCGCGCGCGTGATCGCGCGGCGCGCAGCGACGGCGAAGCAGACGGGGAGGCCGGCTGCTGTCAGCCGGCCTCCTTCCGATCGGCCGGTCACGACACTTTCGTTCTGCCAGGGACAGCGATGGGGTAGTCGCCTCTCTCGTCCGCGACCACCGGCGCGGCGCTCGACAGCGTGTACGAGGCGAGGCCGGGCGCGAGCTCCAGCTTCGAGTTGATCGCCTCTTCCCACGTAACTTCGGCGCCCGAGTAAGTGGCCATGCGGCCGAGCACCGCGGTCATGCTGCTGATCGCACCGTGGTAACCGTCGTTGAGCGGCGTGCCGTTGCGGATCGCGTCGACCAGGTTCTGGTGCTCCTGGCGATACGGGTTGTCCTCCATCTCCACGCCGCCTCGATCCGGTGCACTCCCGTACTTGGCTTCGCCGCCGAGTCCGTACGGCCCGGAGCCCACGGTCATCACGCCCTTGGTGCCGTGGACGTTGTCGGACACGTGACTCCATCCGCCGGGCTGCTGCTTCGCCTGCGCGTAGTGCCGCGCGCCATCCGGATACACGTACTCGACGAAGTGGTGGTCGAAGATCTGCCCGTTGCCGCAGCCGATGCGGACCTGCCGCCCGCCGAGGCCGTTCGCCTTCAGCGGCGGCACGTCCTTCATCATCCAGTTGCCGATGTCGATCTCGTGGACCGCCTGCTCGACGATGTGATCGCCGCTGAGCCACGTGAACATGCCCCAGTGGCGGATCTGCCACTCCAGCTCCGACACGTTGGCCGGCCGGCACTTGTAGTTCGGGCCCTGGCCGGGCATGTTGAAGTAGGTGCGGATCAGGATGATGTTGCCGACCTCGCCGTCGTGAATGCGCTTGATCCCCGCGCGGTAGCTCTTCTGATGCCGCCGCTGCAGCCCGACGACGACCCTCAGTTTCTTGGAATCGGCGATCTTGTTCGTCTCCATCAGCGAGCGGTAGCCGGGACCGTCCACGCAGCACGGCTTCTCCATGAACACGTGCTTGCCGGCGGCGACCGCGGCGGCGTAGTGGAGCGGCCGGAACGCCGGCGGCGTGGCGAGCAGCACGACGTCGATGTCCGTCGCGAGGATCTTCTGATAGGCGTCGAAGCCAACGAACTGGCGGTTCTCGGGAACGTCCACCAGCGCGCCGACGGCCTTGTTCGCCTTGAGCCGCTTCAGGCTGCTTTCGAGCCGATCCGGGAAGACGTCGCCCATCGCGACGAGCCGGATGGGGCCGCGCGTGCTGAGCGCGTCGATGACGGCGCCCGTCCCGCGGCCGCCGCATCCGACGATGCCGATGTTCAACTCGCCGGCGCCGCCGCGCGCCGTGCGTGGCAGGCCCAGACTGCCCACCAATCCCGCCGTCAAACCGGCCGCGAGGAACTCGCGGCGCGTGGGTTTCCCGTTCTCGAACCGATCCTCATTCGTCATGATGTCACGCTCCTGTGGCGCGGCCGCCACGGTCACCGCGATGATGCGCCAATGCTACATCGACGCGCTTCGCCGCGCTGCACCGATCATCATGTGAGCTGAGATGAGGGAGAAAGCCGGCCAGGACGCATGGCCCCGGCCGGCTGTGAAGGGACGTTCCTACCGCGGCCGCGGACCGGTTCCCGTACTACCCTTGACGGTGTTGTTCACCGTGTCCGCGTTGTTCGACAGGTTGGGATCGAAGGTGTCGCTCGTGACGCTCACGCTGTTGGCGATGGTCCCGACCGACCCCTTGATCTGCACCTGAATCTCGAACGTCACGTCAGTGCCGGCGGCGAGTGATGCCGCTGTGCACGTCACCGTATGCGCGGCGCTGTCGTACGCGCATCCCGGCGACATGAACTGCACGACGAGCTTCTTGTTGTCGAGCGGCAGCGTATCCGTGACGACCACGTTCTGCGCGGCGTTGGGTCCGCCGTTGCCAGACGTCGGTGTCGAGTCGGTCACGAATCCCGGCCGATTGAAGACCGTGATCCGGTAGACGAGCGCTCCGGCCGGATTGCCCGCCGGCGCGGCGCCCGACTTCGCGATCCAGAGATCGGTGCCGTTCACCTGCGTTGTCGTCGTTGCCTGGTTGTTCGCGCCGTTCGGGTCCGGCGTTGCGCTCGTGACCGACGCGTTGTTGACGAGCGTTGCCGACGTCGATGGCAGGACGTGCACGGTAATGTCGATCGTCCTGACCGGATCGGCGACGGCGACCGTACCGAGCATCCACGTCAGCGTGCCGTTCACGACGTTGATCGTCCCAACGGCCGCTGCCGCCGAGACGAACTCGACGCCCGCTGGCAGCACGTCGGTGACGACCACGTTGGCCGCCGTCGACGGCCCCAGGTTGTCGACGCTGAGGGTGTAGGTGAATGTCCCGTCGAGCGGCACGGTCGCCGGCCCGCTCTTCGTGATCACGAGATCCGCCGACGCCTCGAACGAGACGCCCGACATCGCCTCGTTGTTCGACAAGTCGGGATCGGGAGTCGGACTCGTCGCTCGTGCGATGTCGTTCACGTCAACGCCCTCGCTCGAGGTGATCGACACGTCGATCCGCGCCGACGCGGCGGGCAGAATCGTGCCGAGGTTGCAGGTGACGACGCCGGAGGCGGTGGCGCAGGCGCCTTGTGTGGTCGTGACGGCGCCGATCGTGAAGCTGCCGTTGCTGACGTTCGTGTCGGTGAGCGTCACCGAGCGCGCCGCCGACGGTCCGTTGTTGGCCACGAGAATGGCGCAGTTGGTCGTCGTGCCGGCCGGCGCGGACGTCGTGTCCGGCTTGCAGGTCTTCGTCACCGCGAGGTCCGCGAGCTCGTTGACCAGGTGCGTGAGCGACACCGTGTTGTCCGACGGATCCGACTCACCCGGATCGCCCGTCACCGTCGCCGTGTTCGTGATCGACGTCGCGCCGCCGAGCGACGGGTTGATGCGCACCTTGATCTCGAATAGCCGGTTCTGTCCGCTCAGGATCGTGCCGAGTTGGCACGTCAGCGTGCCCGTGCCGCCCACGGCGACGCCGGTGCACGCGTCCGTGTTCGCCAGATACGACACCTGCGCCGGCAGCACGTCGGTGACGACCACGTTCTGCGCGTTGATCGGCCCGTCGTTGTAGACCGTGATGCGATAGACGATCTCTTCGCCCGCGTTCGGGTGCGACGGGATGACGACCTTCGTGATGCGGAGATCGGTCGCGCAGCTCGAGAAACGGAAGCTGGCGATGCGCGACTGGCGGCTGCCGTTCGCGGCCGTCGCGTCGCCGGTGTACCAGAAGGTGCAGTCGTCCACCGGATCGACGTTCATCGTGTAGTAATCGCCCCAGCGATCGCTGCCCGTGACGCCCTGGCCCTGCTGGATCAGGATCTCGGGCTGCGGCAGCAGGCCGAGCGGGTCGCCGGGCGTGCGGCCGGTGTAGAACGCGGACGGGTTGCCGGTGCCCGCAGCGCCCGGGTCCTGCGAGCTCGATCGGCTGTAGCCGAGCGCGAGGTTGCCGAAGCGGTCCATCGCCAGGCTGCCCATCCAGCGGTGCACGAACGCCGGCGCGCCGACCGGCTGCGGCGCATAGGTGCCCTCGTTGGCCACCGTCCATGCGCCGCCGCCCGATCGTTCGAGGATGAACCAGCGGATGCCGACGCCGTCGGCGCCGTTGGCGTCGACGGTGAAGTTGCCGGCGAGGACTTCGCGATCGCCGTAGTTGCGGTACGGGAAGCGGTACATGCCGCCGAACGGGATCGCGGTGATGAGCTGCGCCGTTCCCGGCTGCGGGATGCAGTCCGACGGAAACACGTAGCCGCACGTCGTCGAGTCGAACGGCGCGGTGGGGATGTTCACAGGTCCGGTGAAGGTCGAGTTGGCTGGCACGATCCAGTCGACGTGGAATTCCCACACTTCCAGGCGGTCGACGCCGCCGGTCGGCGCGACGCCTTCGTCGTGTGGCCGGTACATGTAATTCGGCGTGCCGAAGGGCGGCTCCGTGAAGCCGTCGACGTCGCTCGGAATCAGGATGTCGAAGTTGTTGACGAGCGTCGGCGCGGCGAACTGCACCGATCCGGCAGGATTGCCATTCAGCATGTTCGCGCGATCGAAAACCGCGGCGAGCGCTTCATTCGGCCCGCCCAGATTCGCGCTGACGTAGTAGCCGTCCGGCCATGCGCCGATCTTGAAGTAGTCGGGGAAGCGCCCGGTGTCGAACTGATACAAGTAGTACGCGCCGGTTGGATCCGCCGTCTGCGAGATCGCGATGCAGATGAACTGCGTCTGGGCGAACTGGCTGAGCAGCCAGCGATCCGCCATGTTGTCGTAGAGAACGATTGGATCGCCCGCGTTCTGCGTGGCGCACGCGCTCGTGTCGGCGGGGTTGACGCTCGTCCACAGCGTGTTGATCGCCGCCGCCGCGGCGCGCGGATTGCCCTGCTTGTCGTAGATGCGGAACTGCGAGTTGATCATCTGCACGTAGTCGTTCGGGCCGACGTCGCCGTTCGTGTCGTTCGGATTGGCGCCGCCCTGGCCGGGGACGTTGACGATCGGCGCGCCGAGCAGGTCGAGCGACCGCGTCCCGGCGCCGGCCGACAGCTGCACGATCGGATCACGCTGCTGCGGCCCGGGAACGACGGGCGTGCTGGACGGGTCGTGCTGCAGCGGGTTGACTTCGCGGCCGGTTGGCGGCGGGGCGGGCGGCAGATCGCGGACTGCCAGCGACAGCTTCGGTGCCACCTTCTGACCGACCACCGGTCCTGTCACGCCAGCGGGCTGCTGCGCTGCCACGACGACCGATCCGGCCGGCAGCACGGCGGTGCCGCTGGTGGTTAGACCGATGCCGATACCAATCGCGGCGACGGCGAGTGCGAGACGCGCAGTCATAGGGGACTCCTTGCGGGGGAGCGCGCGACAGCATGGGTTTACTCAGCCGGGCGGGTCAATTGGCCGTTCGTCGTAATTCGATTGGATGACTTCGTGTGTGTCGTCGCCGCTCACTTGCCGTCGAGGATCGCCAGCGCCTGGTCGAAGGCGTGCTTCAGCGTCTCGAGCTCAATCAGCTCGATCGACGTCACCACCGGATCGAGCAGCCCGGTCGACAGGAACACGCGCGGCAGGCGCGCCGACTGACGGATCGCCAGCCTGAAGCCGCCTGCGCTGGTGAACGCCAGCTCGTTCGCGCGGCGATCGTCCGGCCCGGTCCACTTCGACGCCAGATCCGCCATCGACGAGAGCCCGCGCGAGAGCCGCCGCAGCTCGTCGACGTCCATGTAGCTGGTGCCTTCCTGCCGCGGCCCGCGGCTGTCCTTGTCGCGGACCTGGATGCGCAGTCCCTTGAGCCGCGCCTGCAGATCGACGGCCTCGACGACCATCGCGTCGATCCTGAGGCTTGGGCCGAATCGCATGTCGATCTGGTAGTAGTCGGTCATGATCACCGCGTTCGGCGTCGCCATCAGCGCTTCGATCTTGGTCGCGATGATCGGCTCGAAGGCGATCGGCACCGTGCGGGGCAGGTTCGCCTGCGCCGATGGGCGAGCGGGCTGAGTGGAGAGGAAGGCTAAAGCGAGGGCAGCGGTCGTGAGAGCACGAAGGAACAGGGCACGCATGTGCGATCTCCTCGTGCAGCCACTGGCATGGCGTCAGCGATTGTAGCGCGAAAGCGCCTTCACTTCGCGGCGCCAAGCGTCGCGAGGAGCGACATCGGGTCGATGCGCGCGCCGTTGAGACGGACCGACCAGTGCAGGTGTGGACCCGTCACGCGCCCTGTTGCGCCCAGCCGTCCCACCTGCTGACCGGCCGTGACCTCGTCGCCCTGCTTCACGTCGATGGCTGACAGATGCGCGAGCAGCGAAAACAACCCGAGGCCGTGATCGACGACGACCGTGTTGCCGCTGAAATAGAGGTCCTGCGCCAGCGCCACGCGCCCGGCATTGGGCGACAGCACCGGCGTGCCTTCCGGACCGGCCAGGTCTTCACCGAGATGACGGCTCCGCGGTTCGCCGTTGAAGATGCTGCGCGCGCCGAAGCGGCTGCTGGAGCGTCCGGGAACGGGTCGAACGAACCGCTCGTTCCACAGACGCGCCGGCGAGGAGGTCTTCCACAACGCCTCGAGCAGGCGCGCTTCTTCCGCGATTCGCGGCTGCACGTCAGCCGGCGGCGTGACGAACGACGGATCCACCGTCAGCCTGCGCGTGGCAAACGCTCGCGCGCGAACGAGCAACGCGACGGCGTCGCGGTAGGCCTGCACGTTCGAACGCGCCTCAACCTCTGCCGTGTACTTCCCCGGCCGCACATCGACGTCGATGCCGACGAGCGCCCGCCACCTGCGCGCGTCGACTGGGAAGGCAGGGATGTCGCGTCCGAACGCGCGCACGCGGAGCTCGTCGATCTCGCGGGCGCTGGTGGCGGTCAACACGACCAGCTCGCCCGGTCGAAGCGCCCGCGCGGCGGTCGTCGTCGTCAGGGTGGCCTGGCCGCTCGCCGGCGGGGTGCAGACGGCTGCGGCGGCGATGAACAGCACGATCGCGAAGCGCATAGAGCAGCAGGAATACCCGGCAGGAACAGGGTACCACCGCCCCCTTGTATCCAGTGACGGATTTCCGGCAATCGGCGAGCACGCGAGATGCGATCGCGCCTGGCACGCGCTGCTCGCGCGCTGTCCCGATCTTTGCTTTGCCTGTCGCTCATCCCGGCCGCAGCCCGAAGGAGGGTGCCATGCCGCAACAGCGCTTCAAGGACGAGTGGCTCGTCCGCCTGCTCAAGGCGTCGCCGCAGTGCCCTCCGGAACTGATCGAGCGGGCCCGCGCGGGCAATACGCCGTATCTCGCGCAGGCCCTCGTTGCCGCCGGGACCCTCCAGCCCGAGGAAGTCGGCCGCATCGTCGAGCAGGCGTATCGGATCCAGTTCCTCCTTCCATCCACCCAGGACGTCGACAAGGCGGCGCTTCGCCTCGTGCCCGAGCGCTTGTGCCGCAGCCACACGCTGGTGCCCGTGCGAGCCGACGATCGGTCCATCACCGTGGCGATGGCGAACCCGCTCGACCCGCATGCGCAGCAGGACGTGGCCTCGGTGACCGGCCGCACCGTGAAACCGTACTACTGCCTGTCCGATCGCGTCGACGAGCTGATCGCGCGGTTACTGACGCCCGACGCGGTGATCTACGACCTGCTGGAGCGAGTGGAGCAGCGGGAGCGCGTCGAAGTGCTGCCGGAGGCGGACGAGAGCTCCGAGGAGGGGATGGAGGTGCGCGACCCGGTCGTGAAGCTCGTCGACGCGATCCTCGCGCAGGCGGTCAGGATCGGCGCGTCCGACGTGCATATCGAGCAGGACGAGCGCGTCACCAACGTGCGATATCGCGTGGACGGCGTGCTCCGGAACAGCATGGTCCTGCCGCGGTACGTCGGTGTCGGCCCTACCGTCTCACGCGTCAAGATCATCGCGAACCTCGACGTGGCGGATCGCCGGAGGCCGCAGGACGGCCGCGCGAAGATACGCGTCGGCGAGCGCGAGGTCGGGCTGCGCGTGTCGACGCTGCCGACGGCGCTCGGCGAGAAGGTCGTGATCCGCATCCTCGACGACCGCACGGCACTGATTCCGCTCCAGAAGCTGGGGCTTGCCGCCGCTGTCGTCGAACGGCTCGAGAGGCTGACGGCGCAGGAGCAGGGCATTCTCCTCGTGACCGGTCCCACCGGCTCGGGGAAGACGTCGACGCTCTACGCGATCACCAACACGCTCTACACCGAAGAGACCAACATCGTCACCGTCGAAGATCCGATCGAGTTCCGGCTTCGTGGCATCAATCAGGTGCAGGTCAACGAGAAACAGGGTCTCACGTTCGCGTCGGTGCTGCGTTCCGTGCTGCGGCAGGATCCGGACGTCATCCTCGTCGGCGAGATTCGTGACCGCGACACGGCGGACATCGCCTGTCAGGCGGCGCTCACCGGGCATCTCGTGCTCTCCACGCTGCACACGAACGATGCGCTCACAGCCGTGACGCGGCTCGTCGACATGGGTGTCGATCGCTACAAGATCGCGGCCGGCGTGATCGGCGTCGCCGCACAGCGGCTCACGCGACGGTTGTGTCCGGAGTGCCGGCGGGAACTGCCGCTCGATCAGATTCCGGGAGCCATCCAGCGCGCGATGGCGAAACGGAATCTGGCGCCGCGCGCGTTCGGGCCGCACGGCTGCGACGCCTGCAACTTCACCGGGTACCGCGGCCGGGTGCCGCTGTTCGAGCTGCTCGAGGTGACGCAGGACGTCCGCGAGGCCATTGCCGGAGGCGCGCCGCTGGCAGAGCTCAAACGGCTTTCGGCCATCACGGGCGCCCTCCACTCGTTGACCGACGATGCGCTGGGGCACGTCACGGTCGGAGATCTCACGATTGAGGACGCGCAGCCGCACATGCTCCTCGACGAAGTGACGCGCGAACCCGCGCCGCCGCCGGCAGTGGCCGCTCCAGCGGCCGCGCAGCGCGTGCTCGTCGCGATCGGGTCGGTCGGCCGGCGACGGGAAGTCGCGCTCGCGCTCGCGTCAGAGGGGCACAAGGTCCAGACGTGCGTCGACGGCCCCGCCGCGCTCATCCAGGTGGCGCAGGATCCGCCGGACCTGCTGCTCGTCGATGGCGATCTGCCCATCGTCTGTGCGAGCGAAGTCATCAAGCGCGTGCGAACCGCGATGATGCACACCGCGCTGCCAATCCTCGCCCTCGAGCCGGACGTGCCGTTCGGCATCGAGGCAGGCGCCGACGACGTGATGGCCGCCGACAGCAGCCGCGCGGCGGTCGTCGCGCGCGTGCGCGGCATGCTGAACCGGCGCGGCGACTACTCGCCGACGAGCGACGTCATGCGGCCGCGCATCCCCGCCAACGACGAGGCGCGCATCGCGGCGCTGCGCGCCACCGGCGTGCTCGACACGCCGCCCGAGGAGCGGTTCGACGCCATCACCCGGCTGGCGCAGCGCGCGTTCGACGTGCCGATGGCGCTCGTGAGCCTGGTGGACAGCGATCGCCAGTGGTTCAAGTCGAAGCAGGGGGTCGAGGCGGACCAGACGTCCCGTGACGTGGCGTTCTGCGCCCACGCCATCAACGGCGACGACGTGTTCGTTGTCCGCGATGCGGAACTCGATCCGCGCTTCGCGGAAAACCCGCTCGTCCGCGGCGACCCGCACGTGCGCTTCTACGCCGGCTATCCGTTGAACGGGCCGCAGGGCGAGAAGCTGGGCACGCTGTGCATCATGGACCGGAAGCCGCGCAGCATGTCCGACGCGGATCTCGAGTCGCTGCGCAAGCTGGGGGAGCTGGTCGAGCAGGAGCTCGTCGCGGGCAAGTAGGGTCGAGTGACGCTCGACGCAGACCTTACCGCTCGGAAGCCGTCAGCATCCAGATGTTTCCCGTTGCCTCGGTCAGCGTGAGATAGAGGTAGCCGGCCTGCACGTCGCTGAACGCTGCGGCGCCTGTCGCGGCGCGCAGGCGAGGCTGGTGGAAGTGCTGCACGGCCTGGGGCGCGCCGATCGGAGCGCCCGTCCGCCGTTCCAGTCGCTGCATCCAAGGACAGAAGGCGCCGTCGCGGAACGAGAAGTGATACAGCCGCGCGCCGTCCGGTGACCAGCTGGGATGACAGCCATGGTCCGTGACGACAGGCATCCATTTGTCGCGTGACAGTGGGCCGTCCTTGCCCAGCGGCACCGTGTAGACCTGCCGCACGTTCGGCGCATTCGCGCTGTGAAATGCGACGCGGGCGCCATCCGGCGAGAGACGCGGCCGCTCCAGTCGCCACGCCGGGTGCGATGCGACCGCGTGTGTCGTGTTCGACCGAAAGTCGTGAAGCAGCAGCGTGGACGGATCGCCCCGCGCGTAAAGCAGACGCGTCCCGTCACCGGACCAGCCGCCAGGCCCGGAACATCCCTCACAGAGCCGCGCGGGCACGCCGCCGCCCGTCTCGACGATCTCGATGATCGGTGTGTTCGCTTGCGTCCGCGCGAATGCCACCAGCGATCCGCTCGGACTGGCCGATGACTCCTCGACGCCCGCATGCGTCAACTGCGACTCGCGTCCCGAGCCGAGGTCCTTCATCCACACTTCGTCGCGGTGCGTGCGCGAGGAGATGAAAAAGACCCTCTTTCCATCCGCGCTGACGTTGCGCAGCCGATCGCTGGCCGCGTTGTCGGTGAGACGTTCGAGCGGCCCCGCGGCCATGCCCGTCTTCGGATCGAGCGGCAGCCGCCAGATGTCGATGTTCTCGACCAGGCTGGTGAAGGCCACGCGGCCGGAATCGGCAACGACCGGATTGCGCTCGACCGCGGTGCCGAACGTCAGCGGCTCGGGGCCTCCCTCGACGCGGCCGGTGACCGGCGAGATGCGTATCTGCCACACGCTCGACGAGTCCACCTCATTGGTCGCGAACACGACGGCGTGGTCACGCGCGGTCCAGGCGCCGGGAATGGGCAGGGTGGCACCGAGACCTGCCGCGCGAAGTGCGTCGGCAACGCCGGTCTTCACCGCGGTTCCGCCGTCTCGCGGGATCACGTACCAGTCGTGCGTCTTGCGTTCCGCGTCCTCTTCTCCGAGAAACAGAATCGATGCGCCGTCGGGCGACCAGACGGGATACCGTGCGCTGGCGAGCGGCGTCCGGATCTCCCGCGGCGCGTCGCCGTCCTGCGAAGACACGACGAAGATGCTGCCAAGCGCGCCGGGAAGTCCGCCGGCGACGACCGACGCGGCGAATCCCGTCCAGTACGCGATCCAGCGTCCGTCGGGAGAGAACCGCGGCGTGCGCGCCCACGGCGTCGGCGTGACGATGCGCGGATCGCCGCCGAGCGCCGGGACGATGAACAGACCGGAATCGCGCCTCGAGAACACGATGCCGCTGCCGTCCGGCGAGAACGACGGCTCCGCTTCGTCGGCCGCAGTCCTCGTCAGGTTCACCGGTTCGCCGCCAGCGACGGGCTGCACGTAGATGTCGAGATTCCCGGCGCGGTCCGATGCGTAGGCGACGAGCGATCCATCAGGCGACAACGTCGGCTCGATGTTGAGCCCGGACGTCGCTGTCAGCCGCACGGCCTGCCGGCCGGCCGGTCCGCCGGCCGCGGATCGCACGCGCCAGTTCATCCACGCGATCGGAACCGCGATCGACAGGGCGGCGGCCGCGGCGGCGGCGATCCACCACACCTTCAGCGCGCGGCTGGCGGCCGTGTTCGGCGCGGGCCTTTCAGGAATGTTGGGAGGAAGCGAAACCGGGACGCAGCTCTCTTCGACGGTGGCGATGAAGCGGTAGCCCCGCTGCGGGATGGTCTCGATGAAGCGGGGCGAGGCGGCGGAGTCGCCCAGGGCGTCGCGCAACCGCCTGATGCCCGCGTTCAGACTGTGCTCGAAATCGACGAAGGTGTCCTCGGGCCACAGCTCACACCGCAGCTCGTCCCTGGTGACGACGACGCCGCGGTGGCCGACGAGGAACGCGAGGATGCGAAACGGCTGGTTGGCGAGCGCCGTGCGCGCGCCGTCCTTCCACAGTTCGCCAGATCGGAGGTCCAGCTCGAATTCCGCGAAACGGACCCGGTGAAAGTCGCGCGCGGTGGTATGCATGGCGTGCCGGAGCCGCCGCTGGGGGCCTCATCGTAGCACCGACCGGCGCCTGATCGCGTGGTTACCTGCTTTTCACCCTGATTTCACCCCGTCGTCATTGAGCGTCCGGCCGTCGCGCCGTAGTGTGAGGCACGCTCAAGGAGGGGGTCATGAACACACAGCGACGGCTCGTCAAGGTGTTCGGGGGAGTGATCGCGGTTCTCGCGCTGGTGGGCGCGGCACAGTTCGTGGTGAACGCCACGCCACCGTCCGGAATCTCGTTCGTGCCGGTCTCGCGCGCGACGATGCCCGACTTCAACGTCAACAGGAAGAACGCGGCGCTCGACTGGGAGATCGAACTCGAGGCGCCTCAGCCGATCGACGTGGCGACACAGATCGTGACGTTCCAGCCCGGCGGTTACAGCGGGTGGCACACGCACCCCGGCCCGGTGTTCTTCACCGTGAAGACGGGCACGCTGACGGTCTACGAGGCGGAGGATCCGACCTGCACGCCGCACGTGTTCACGGCGGGCACGGGGGCGGTCGAAGCAGGGACCGAGACGCACGCGCACATGGTGCGGAACGAGACCGGGGCCGTCGCGGAGGCGGTTGTCACCTACATGGTGCCCGTCGGTACGCCGCAGAGCCAGTTGCGCGCCGATCGTCCCTATCCGGGAAACTGTCCTTTCTAACGGGCGTCACCACGAGCGCGGTGTCCGGGGCAGCACGTTCCGGGCGCCGCCCGTCCTGGTGGATGAGCCTGAGATCCGAGAGGCCGAATCCGCCGTTGACACATAGTTCGGCATAGAATGTCGCGGATGGCGGGAACCATAGGTCGGCGAGGACCAAAGGGCCAGCGCGGAGTACGCGGTGAGCGCGGCCCGGCCGGGCGCCCTGGCACGCGAGGGGTACGAGGCGAACAAGGTCAGCCCGGCCCGCCGGGACCGATGCCGAACCGGGCGGACATCCTCGCGGTTGTCGAGGATCAGTTCGGCGAAATCCGCAAGCAGCTCGACGTGCAGTTGACGCGTTTCGCGCAGCTTCAAATGCAGCTCGACCAGATCCACAAGCTCCTGAAGCAACTCGTCAAAGAGCCGTACTGATCGTCCTTGCGCCTGCGTCTCAACGTGACGACGTGAGCGTCTCCCTGAGCCCTCTTGAGCCGTATGATTGTCGCTCTTTTCGCAGGAGGCTGCATGTGACGATCGCCGCCAAGAATGTGGAGCAGAGCGACGCGCTGTCGTTCTTGTTGAACGAGTTCGAAAGGTTGTCCGATGCGCTCTCCGAGAACGAAGCGGTCGGTGAACGGCGCGTCAACTTCTTCATCACCTTCGTTACTGCGGTCCTGGCGGGCTTGATCGCGCTGGCGACGAAGCCGGGTAACGATCCCATGGCTCCCGAGCTAGTGAAAGTGGCTCCCGAGCTAGTGAAGGCTGCGGCGGTCTCGCTCTTGCTGATCGGACTGTTTACGCTGTTGCGGATCATTCACCGCAACGAGACGACGGACGATATCTTCCGGCGCCTTGACGAGATCCGCCGCGTATTCCTGTCTCCAGAGCTCGCGGCGAAGCTCACGAAGCGGAAGCGGCCTTCAATGATGTCGCGATTCCCGTTTCCAAAGCTCGCGGCGAAGCTCACGAAGTGGAAGCTGCCTTCAATGATGTCGTGGTTCCTGCCTGACTCCCCGGGTGCGCTGCGGTCGCCGTTTCGCGGCGGACTGGCGCAATTGGTGGCGGTGGTGAACAGCATTCTCGTCGGCGTGTATGCGGCGGAAAATGAACCGACCTGGCAGTCCCGGCGGGTAGCCTTCTGGTTTGTCGCGAGCTTCGTGGCGCAACTCGCCTATGTGGGCTACCGGGAATGGAAGCCCAAACAACAGAATGATTCGCGACAGGCTACCGCTCATGAACCACCCGCCTAGGGAGAGCGAGGCCACCTTCGCGATTTCCGATCCCGACCCTCGGGCCGTCGTGCGCCGGCTCAGGAACCTGAAAGAGATCGCCGGATACCGCCTGGTGGCGCGTGAGGCGCAGCGAATAACAGACACATACCTCGACACCCGCGACGGGCAACTCGACGTTCGCCGTGCGGCCCTGCGGATCCGCACGGTCGCCGGTGCCGAGGCGCGAACGCTGATCACCTTCAAAGGAAACTCAGTAGCGAAGGGGAACTATCAGAAGGAGCGTACGGAAATCGAGCTCCCCTGGTCGGCGGCAAACGCTCACGCCATCGTCGACGAACTGCGGAGGATGGGAATCGCCCTCGACTCATCGTCTCCGACGCCTGTCGTCCCGGACGACGCCGAAGATTTTGCGGCCGCGCTCGGACTGGCGATTACACAGAGGAGGATGACTGATCGCGAACCGCTGGATGTGCTGGAGCTCTCTGACGACTCCGCACATGTCGTGGCCGAAGTCGCCGTGGACCGCGTGACGTACGGGGAGGCGCCGGCTGAGGTCTCACTGTACGAGGTCGAGATCGAAGCGAAGGCCAACGGAGGGTCCGCCGTCAACGAGATCGCGTCGCGGCTACTCGCCGACTTCGGGCAGGTCCTTCGCCCATGGCGACATTCCAAGCTCGCGACGGGCAAGGCCATCGAACTGCTTCGCCGTCGCAGTTCGTGGCCGCAGGGGCTGTGCGTGATCGACGCTCGCGCCCTCGACGACATCGACCGCGTTCTCGAGCGCAACGCGCCCTGAATGACCGGCCGGCGCATTCGAGCGGCCTGCTAGAGCCGCAGCTTGACGGCCAGGTGCATGTCGAGCGCGAACAGCTCGGCGTCCGGCAACAGCAGGTTCGCGGGGCCGCGGATCGAGCGACCGGTGATCTCGAGCGCAAACGACGCGCGTCTGCCGATGCACTCGCCACCGGCAAACACCTGGTATCCGCGCCGTGTCGCCGATGATTCGCTGCCGAGATCGTAGTGATACAGGCCGATGCCGCCTCCGGCAACGAAGTGGCTTTGGCAGGCGCGCCGTGCGCTCGAGAACGGCCGCAGGACGACGCCGTCGAAGGTGAACCGCCGCCACGGGAATTCCCCGAAACGTGCGCCGTTCACCCGCATACGTCCGGCGCCAACCTGTATCCGCATCACTGGCCGCAGCGGTATCGCCAGCGAGAGACCCAGGTCGCGGCTGTCGTCCGGCTCGACGTGGTCACCGCCCACGAACCCGGTGCCCATCGAGAATCCCGCCCAAGGCCGGTGAGCAGAGCTCACGCTCTGGCCGGAAGCAATGGCCGGGGCGATCAGCACCAGCGCCAGGAAGCCACCACACGTCCGCTTCGCAGAACTCATGACACCTCTTTTCCCTCGCGGCACTGACGTGCGCCGGGAGTGACTATGTGTCGGGGAGGAGTGAGGAGTCCTGATCGTTTGGTGAAAAGAAGCTGAAAACTCGTCAACTTTCGAGCCGGATCATCTTGCCTGCGTCGACGTCCTCATAGCCGCGGTCGATCATGTCACGCCGATCGGCCACCATGCCGAGCGAAGTTGTGCTCGATGGGGAAATTGTGTGCCTCGACGCGTATGGCTGGTGCGGCAACTGCCCGGAATGGTGCGCGATCGAATCCGGTCGAAACACGCCTCCACATACGGCCCGAACTGGCGTATCGGACACTGGCGGTGCGGACTTCCGGCAGTCACCGGCAAATCGGCGGAATGGGCTTTGGCTGCCCGCATACCAGCCGCTGTTGCATGTCATTCGCCAACAGGAACTTGTCACCTTTGCGGATCGTCCTCAGGTGGCGCACTTGCGTGGCATTTCCCTTGCCCAGGTCGGTCCATTCGAGCCTGACAATGCGGGAAGCCGGTAGCCATGGGAGGAATTCATATGTTGAACCGTCTGTGTTTGCTCGTCGTTCTGGCGGGACTCATTTGCCCTGCTGCCGTGCAGGCGGCAGAGTGGAGCGTGCCCGGAGACTTCGCCACGATACAAGCGGCGATAGACAGCGCCTCGGTGCTGCCGGGGGACACGATTCTGGTCGGAGCCGGTAGTTTCGTCGGCGCAACCGTGACGAAGGCCGTCGAGATCAAAGGCCAGGATGGGGCCGTCATCAACGACGGGCCTTCGCCGTGGAACATGACAACGCGCAAGGCGGGCTTCTTCCTGCCTGAGGGTCATGCGGGCGACGGTGCGACAATCTCCCACTTTCGTTTTGAAGGTGTCCAGTTTCCCGTATTCAGCCGTGGGGCGGACAACGTCACGGTGTCACACAACGTCATGATTAGTCCGGTTCAGGGCGTGACGAACTGGAAAGGGGCGAAGTGGGACATCTCGAATAATGAAATCATAGACTTATGGACTATGAATGGTGGAGGCATTGGCATCCTGATTGGAGACAACTCGGGATCAAATGTCGTCCAAGAGAACGTCATCGCCCACAATAGAATCCACGGCACGCTGTTCTGCGGCGAGGGGGAGAAGGGCGGCTACAACGGCACCGGAGTCGTTCTTTACTCCGACTATCGCTATGGGCGGCCCGGCGGGGAAATCTCCTATAACCGTGTGCTGAAGAACAAAGTGAGCTTGGTAAGTGACTGTCCCTCAGTCGTTGACGTGGCGGCTTTCGAAATGACCGACACGCGGAACGATTCGAGCGTAGGGGTGATTCACGACAATGCGATTGGATTCAATGACTTCAGGGGCACAACACTCCAGATTGTCCTTACTCCGGATAGTCTCGACACGCTGAACCCAATCTCACGCAATCTTGGTGAGAACCGAGGGCACGGCCTGCATCCGAGCGCATTCGGATCTGAATAGTGAACCGCACTGGGACTGTCCGAGGGTGATTAGTCACGAAATGCATTTGTGTTGACGCCGCGCGCCACTGTCCTCGGGCTGGCGATTAGGTACGCGGCTTCGCGCCTGAATTCTCCGCGAGATACGCGTACCGTGAAAGGCGCCGCTCGCTCGAGAGAAGATGCACGGCATTCAGAAAACGCTGGAGCGCCTGGAACCCTTCGTCGCCTTCGAGTGCCACGAGCTGTTTTTGGCGCCTCGCCCGAGCCTGATGCCACCTGTGCGACACGGACGCCACGGCGTCGGTCACATCTCGGACCTGGAGAACATTGAATCCAGCCTGTTCCAGTAGACGTTCATTGTGCCCGGTCGGTGTGAAGAGAAAGAATCCGATGGAACTCCGAATCCGAATCTCCTCGTTCGAGAGTTGACCGGTGACCACGATCGGGTCGGTGAACAAGACACGGCCGCCCGGACGGAGGATTCGATACCAGTCCTGCAGCACCGCAAGGCGGGCTGGCAGATGGTTGATGGAGTCGTTGCAGAACACCACATCGAATGAGTCATCTCCAAACGGCAGCGGTCGGCCAGCGTCGACGACTTGAAAAGAGACACGCGACGAAAGACCTTCGCGTTCCGCTCGTTTTCTCGCTGCCTCGATGCCGTGGACATTGATGTCGACTCCGACAGCGGTCGCTCCTGTGTGCCTGGCCATCGCACACGTCACCCCGCCGGAGCCACACGCCACTTCCAGCGCATTCTGGTCGCGATCAAGGAGGAGAAGGTCGAACCATTCGCGCGCCTCCGCGCCGGTAATCCAGCTCGCCTGGCCAAGGTCTTCTCCATACGTCTCTCGACGAACTTCCCCTTGAACGTCCGTCGCAATCTGCCCGTAGTGACCGTCGTAAAGGTCGACGTTGCCGGCCATAGAGTTACGTCACCGCTTCCTTCTTCGCTGGCGCTGCAATTGCCGCCCGCAATTGTCCAAACTGCCGCGCGGTCAGGCGCGTGCGTCTCAACGTGACAGCGTGAGCGTCAATGCTCTCGATTCTCCCTCGCGAAGCGCGACCCGGGTGCCCATCGTCTTCCAGCGCTCCAATTGCTCGGGATCGAGTTCCTGTCCGGTCTCGACATACTCGAGCGCGACTACGAGATAGTCGCCCGGCGGCAGCGCGCGGATCGCGAAGCGTCCCTGCTGGTCGGGCCGCGCGCTGCGGACGAAGCGCGTCTGGTAACCCCACTTCGCGGTGTCGGCGGCGAACGCCACCACGGTGTAATCCGGCACGGGCGTGCCCTGTGCGTCCTGCACCGTGCCGGCCAGCGTCGTCGCGCGTTGTGTCAGCAGGATTTCCACGTCAGAGACATGCTGTCCGGGCTTGAACTCGTAGCCGGAGTCCGTGATGTCGATGCCCTGATGCGCGACCGATTTCAGAAACCATCCTTCCGGCAGCGCGCCGAGCCGAAACGTCTGCGTCCCGGTCAGTCCTCGCATCTCGAACGCCATGTCGGGCTGCACGCCGACCGAGGCGTTCGCGAACGTCGGCGCTGATGCAACGGTGGTCATGGCGCGTACGAACAACCGTCTGTCCGGGCGCGCGCCGCCTTCGAAGGTCACACGTCCCGTCGCCGTGGCGCCGGGCGATGTCGTCACGACGAGGCCGGTGACGTCCTGGCCGGCAACGGCCACCGGCATCGAGGCAAACTCCGGCACGCCGCCCGGACCCTGAACGCCCCAGACCTGCAGCTGATATTCCCCGGGCGGAACGTTGGTCAGCGTGAACGTCCCGCCTGTGGCGGTCGCGCCCGAACTCGTGAGCGAAGCAGCGATTGGCTCCGCGGCGCGCAGATTCACCGACGCGGTCACCGGCGCGCCGGCGGAGTTGATGATCGAGCCCGAGACGACCGCGTACTGGGCGGAGACGAGATTGAAGCTGACGTCTTGCGCATCTTCGCCGATCCGCACGGCGACGCGGCGCGCCTGGGCGACCGATGCGGTCCCCGGATAGTAGACGGGCGGATAGCCTGCGCGCGTCGCGGATTCTCCCGGCGGAGTGAACAGCGCGGCCACGTAGTACTCGCCGGGCGTCAGCCCGTGGATGCGAAACTGTCCCAGGTCGTCGGTGATGTCGCCGCCGCCGCTCGTCAGCACCTCGAGCCCCTCGACGAGCGGGATCAACTGGCGCCGTCCGTCCACGTAGCGATGCCGCATGACACGGACGAACGCGGCTGCCACCGGATCCCCGAACTCGTCGAAGATCCTCCCGGTGATGGCGCCGGCACGCGGCAAGGCCATGTCTATCGTTTCGAGCGATTGGCCTGTCGCGAGCTCGAGGATCTTGCCGCGCTCGAACGGACGCTTCTGTCCGTATTCGAGCTTCAGGTATCCGCTCTTCGACGCGCTGACGGTGTACCGGCCGGGCGCGAGCGCCCGCAATTCCCATCGGCCATCAGCGTCTGTCGTGACCCAGCGGCCCTGGCGGGTTGCCGGATTCGCAGCGCGCAGATCGACGATCTGGACGAGCGCGCCCCGCAGCGGCTTGCCGGTCTCTGCGGCATGGATGCGTCCGCTCAGCCGCGCCGTCTGCGGATCCGGGCGTGCGTCTCGCTGCGAAGCGGCGATGCATGACAGCAGCAACAGCGTCCAGAGCACTGCGGACCCCTTGTTCGGCTATTTGACCGGTCCCAGGTAGCGATCGAACCAGGCAAGCGCTTCCTTGATCAACTGATCGCGCGGGACGAAATGGCCGCCGTCGTAGACCTTCCAGTCCTTGTCCTGTGGCGGCGTGCCGAGCGCGGCGAACATCGGTTTCTGTGATGTCTCGGTCGGGAAGTAATGATCGAAGCGGCCGTTGAGCATCAGCACCGGGATCCTGACGCGGGGAACGAAGTTGAAGGGATCGACCTCCGGCGCCGAGCGCGGGAACCGGAACCCGGCGACGTACAGCACCGCGGCCTTGAACCGATCGTCGACGGCCAGCGCCACGCCCGACATCCGGCCGCCCCAGCTGTGCCCGTAGAACCCGAGGACGTTCGTGTCGAGATCCCGCCGCGTCTGCATGTAGTCGATCGCGCGGCGGACGTCCTTGACCCACATGAAGACGTGTTCCTTGTACTCGATCGTTTCATTCGGAACCGTCGTCCGCAATCCGTCCGCACGCTCGAACATGCTCTTGAAGACGGGGAACAGCACCGCGCGGCCGCTCTTGACCAGGAAATCGAACGACCGCCACAGTTGCGGGCTGTCGCTCGACGAGAGGTGAAGGCCGCTGTCGCCCGGCCACACGAGGACGACCTGGTACGGCGGCTTCACGTGCTTCGGCAGGAACAGATATGCCGGCACGCGCTCGCTGCCATACGCGGCGTCGAACTCGATCTTCTCTCGCGTCCACGCCTCGGCGCTGGTGTCCGTGCTCACGATCGCCGCGTTCAACGGCGTGCGGTCGTATCCGTACTGCCGCACGAAGACACCGAACTCAGCGTCCGAGCTCGGTTTCTCCGAGAAGAAGTCCCTGAACGACAGCGCGACCGTGCGCGCCGCAGCGGCGTCCCCGGCGCCGCCATCGAGCGGTTTGATGCAGCGGAAACCGTTGCTGGTCGAGCGGTCGAAAGGCGGCTGCGTGTAGGCGTCACTGTCGAACGCGTAGACCGGATCGTTCCAGCCGCCGCCGAGAATGAACCGCTGGCCGCGGCTGCTGTCGTTGCGGCACCACTCGCGAACGTTCCCCGCCATGTCGTAGGTGCCGAACGGTCCGACGCCTCGAAACTTCCCGACGGGCGCGAGTCCCGACCCTCCACCCAGATTGCTGAGCGGTACGATCGACGCGCTCGAGGCCATGCCCGCGGCGGTGTACCAATGGTAGATGGTGGGCAGGGTCTTGCCGGCGTACTCGGCGTACGCCGCCGCCTCGTACCAGCTCACGCCTGACACCGGAAATGCGTCCTGCCCTTCGGGGTAGTCGCCGGCCTCCCAGGTCGCCGGCCCGGTCCTGCCGGTCCGATCCTTGAACCGCTCGATCGCCTGCTCCCACGCCAGCGTGCGCTCCCCGTCGACGAATGGATGCGTCCAGTACTTCCGCTCGCGGTATCCGCCGGCGTCGATGAACTTCTTGTATGCCGCGTTCGTGACCTCGAACCTGTCGATCAGAAACGCGCCGATCGGTTGCTCTCGCAGATGGTCCATGCCGGGAAGCGGGAGGTTGAACACGCTGGCGCGCACGCGCACCATGTCGGCCGGCAGGCTGCCGGCCTTGTCGAGCGCGACGGAAAGCTCCTGCGTCAGCGGCGCCGCCAGGAGCACGGGCTCGAAGCCGTCCTTCTCCACTCTCACGCGCCCGACGACCGCCGGAACGCGCGCGCCCCTGATCGGCGTCGTCCCCAGCAGCGTCCAGTCGTCGCCCTGCGCGGCGTAGTCCTTCCACCACACCGTCGCGCCCGATGGATCGGACGTGATCGTGGCCTCGCGGGAATACAGCGGCCGCAGCGCGTCGAGCGCCTTCGGATCGAGATGCTTCTCCGCCTGCCGCGCGAGGGTGAACGCCTCGAGCGTGTGACCCTGTTCCGTCAGGTGGGCGACCTGCGGCAGCGCCACGTCGCGCGCCCATGCGGCGTTGCGGGCGCCCTCGATCCGCCGGTAGCCGACCAGTGCGATGGCGAGCACCGCGACGATGGTCGCCGCGATGACCGGGGGTCTGCGCAGCGCGTGGCGCATGCCCGAGACGACCGTGGCGAATGACGGTGCCTGCGCCGAACTCTGCTCGATCGAGCGCGCCAGGATGCTCCTGGCGTCCTGCGCCGACCCTCGCCCTTCCGGCTCCTTCGACAGCAGCACGTCGACGAGGCGCAGGATTGCCTCGGGGAGTCCGGCGCCAACCGGCACGGACGAGAGGCGCGCCGACCGGACGATGGCGTTCGCCGTCTCGAGCACGTCGCTCTTCCTGAAGGGGTGCGTGCCCGTCAGCAGCTCCCATAACACGACGCCGAGCGCGAAGAGGTCGGATGCGGGCGTGAGCCCGCGTCCCTGGACCTGCTCCGGCGACATGTACGCGAGCGTGCCGACGGCCATCCCGGCTTGCGTCAGCGTCGACCGGGTTTCATCCTGGGCCATGCCTTCGGTGGCTTCGGTCAGCTTCGCCAGGCCGAAGTCCATCACCTTGACGTGTCCGCCGGCCGTGATCATGACGTTGCCGGGCTTGAGATCGCGGTGGATCACGCCCTTCTGGTGCGCCTTCTCGAGCGCTTCGGCGATTTCCAGCGCAATCCGCAGCGCGTCGGCCCGGGCGACGGCGCCTCTCGCGAGCCGTTCCTTGAGCGTCTCGCCCTCGACGTACTCCATGACGATGCACCGGTGATCGCCGGCGTCGACCAGCTCGTGGACGCCGCAGATGTACGGATGATCGAGCGCCGCGGCGAGCTTCGCTTCTCTCACCAGCCGTTTCTTCGCGGAGTCGTCCAGGCGGAAGTTCTCGGACAGGATCTTGATCGCGACCTTGCGCTCGAGTGACGTGTCCTCCGCGAGGAAGACCTCGCCCATGCCGCCCTCGCCGAGCTTTCGGACGATGCGGTAGTGGGAGATGGTCTCGCCGATCATGCCGGTGCCCCTGCCGTGGTGATCCAGCAACTCATTCCATGATCCCCATCGCGCGGAAGACTTTCCAGCTTCCGTCGGGAAGCTTTTTGAGCGCCGCGAGCAGGGTGCCACGGACCTGTACCGGCTCTCCACCCGGTGAGGCGACAAACGAAGCCGTGAAGGAGCGCCACTCGACGGCCCCTCCGTCCCAGATCTGCAAGTCCTTCGTTTCCGGAACGAAGGACAACACCTTGATTGGCGTGGCGGTCGAACGTTCGTTGGCCGCGCGGATCGCTGGCCTGCCGACGTGTGCCGGCGCGTCGGGGCCGAACCGGACGGCGTCCTCGGTCCACAGATCGGCCATCGCCGCCGCATCTCGCGCAACTGTCGCGGCGACGTCGTCGAGTTTCAACTTTTCGATGGCGGCCCGATCCGCATCACCGTCGCGGTCGCTTCCAGCGGCCGGCGGTCGCTGAACCACTTGCCCCGGCGGCGGAGCCGACGCGGATGCAACGCCGGCAAAGGGAGTCTCCATCGCGCGGAAGATCTTCCAACGGCCGTCAGGGAGCTTCTTGAGTACCCACAGTCTCGCGCCACGAACCTGCTTCGGCTCGCCATTCGGCGATTCGACATACGAACCGGCGAAGTAGCCCCACTCGACTGCCCAGCCGTCCCAGAACGTCAGATCTCTGGTTTCCGGAACGTAGGTCGCTACCTTGACATCCTGGCGAGCCGCCCAGCGTTCGTGGCTCTCCCGGATCGCCTGCTTGCCGACTTCCGCCGGATGGCCCGGGCCGAGACGAATGGCGTCGTCGGTCCACAGATTCGTCAGCGCCACGGGATCTCGCGCCAGCGTTGCAGCCACGTTCTGCTGGTGGAGCTTCTCGATGGCGGCGCGGTCCGGATCGCGGCCCGTCTGGTCTGCGATCGCAGTGAACGCGGCAACGACGACGGCAATGGAGCGTGTCATAAAGCATCCAGCGGAATCGGCGGATGCTAACACGCGCTGCGAGCCCCATGGGCCTCTCCAGAGCGCAGCAGCGCCGCGTCCGCAAAGAAGCGCCGCTCCTCCAGATCCCTGTCATTTTTGACAGTATTCCCGGCGGTGGCGATCTGTTACGATCCGAACTCGCTGCGGCTCATCTCCCTCAAGTCACTACGAATTTTGTTTTGCGGATTTGGCTGTACGGATCCCAAAGGGGGAATTATGTCTCAAGGAAGCTTCGCGTCCCTGCTCAACGGACGCATCGTTGCCGCAGCCGCGGTTCCAGTGCTGACCGCTTCAGGCGGTCCGTACAGCGCGCCCGCGCTGGAGGCGCACGGGCGCCCGGCGTTCGAGGCGCAGCACCAGCGGCTGCTGCCGCTGTTCGAGCTCGCGGGCGTCGTCTTCACCGATGCCGACGAGACGACGGGCCGTTTCGTCGTCGGCGTCCAGGATCAGGAGATTCGCGGGTTGATCCGCGCCCGCCTGTCCGCGCTCGGCGTCCCGTTCGAGTCCGTCGACATCGTCGAAACGGACGCGATTCTGCCACTCGCCTCCCCGCGAGACTTCGTCCGTCCGGCGGTGGGAGGCCTGCAGATCCCGTTACAGGAGTAGGTATGCCGAATCGCGCGTTCCACCGCCCGCTGTGCCTCGTTGCGTCTCTCGGCGTCATCCTGGGATCTGCAAACACCACGGCGGCGCAATCCGTCACTTCGGCCGACATCTCGGGCACGACGGTTACCGTGCTCGGCACCGGACTCGCAGACGTCACGGCGGTGATGGTTGGCGACGCGGTGCTGCTGGGAATCGCCGCTTCCGCGGACGGGTCGATGGTGACGGGTAGCATGCCGTCTGTGCCGGCGCCGGGAACGTATGTGGTGCACGTAGTCGTTGTCAGACCGCCGTCGACCGAGTCGTGCGTGACGGTGCGGCCGGGGCCAGGTTGGGTGTGCGTCGACGGCGGGTGGCTGCCCCCGGACCATTCGCTCGCGCAGCAGACATCGACGACAAAGATACTGACCTTCAGCCTCGCCATCGGCGGAACGGGGCCGGCTGGTCCCGCGGGGCCTCCGGGTCCGCCAGGGCCACCCGGGCCACCGGGGGAGCAGGGTGCCATAGGATCACAGGGGCCCGCGGGACTCGAAGGTCCACAGGGGCGGGCCGGCCCTCCGGGTGTCCCGTGCACCGGATGTGTGGAGAACGCGTCTCTCCAGCCGATCGTCGGTGCCGGGCTCGTGGCCAATTCGGCAACGACGGCGACTTCGTTGAACACTGGCAACGCCATCGTGGCACGCGACGCTGCCGGCAACTTCGCCGCGGGGACGATTACGGCGGCGCTCGCGGGGAACGCCCTCACGGCGACGACGGCCACCAACTTCAGCGGCGGCCTCGCCGGTGATGTGACCGGCACGCAGGGTGCGACGGTGGTACGCAGTGTGGGCGGCGCCACTGCAGCGAGTGTGGCGGCAGCGACGGCGCTCGTCAGCGGCGCTACTTCTACGAATACTCCGTCCACGATCGTTTTCCGAGACGCTGCCGGCGGGTTCAGTGCCGGCACGCTGACGCTCTCGGGTGTCCTGTTGCACACGCACGACGATGGTTTCGCGTCCGTCGGGACGTTCGGCAGCGGAAGCACTCTCGTGACCGGCGCGGGCACACGGATGATGTGGTACCCGCGAAAGGCCGCATTCCGTGCCGGGCACGTCACCGGCACGCTATGGAACGACACCAACATCGGAGACTACTCGTTCGGCGCGGGATACCGAGCGTTGGCCTCCGGGTCCGGGTCGCTGGCGATCGGCACGGATGCGCAGACATCCGGAGACGGTGGCGTCGCACTCGGGTCGGACGTGACCGCCGCCGCCACCGGAGCAGTGGCGTTGGGAACGGACGCAACTGCCAGCGGCGCTTTCTCAACCGCGATCGGCCACCGGGCGACGGCAGGGTTCAGCGGTTCGTTCGTCTACGGCGACAACTCCACGAACAGCAGAGTGAGCGACAGCGCAGCCAACCAGTTCATCGTCCGAGCCGCCGGCGGTACCACGTTCTACTCGAACTCCAACCGTACCGCCGGTGTCAAGCTGGCGGCGGGCAGCGGCGCCTGGTCATCGGTTTCGGACGCCGCCTTGAAGCAGAACTGGCGGGATGTCGACGGCGAAGCGGTGCTCGGCAAGCTCGCAGCAATGCGCATCAGCGAGTGGAACTACAAATCTCAGCCTGCGCACATCCGCCACATAGGACCAACGGCACAGGACTTCCACGCCGCGTTCGGTCTGGGCGAGGATCCAACACGCATCAGTACCATCGACGCCGATGGGATCAGCCTGATCGCAATCCAGGCGCTCGAGCGACGGACCCGCGAACTCGAGGCCGCTGTACGGCTGGTTGCGGAGTTGCGGGCGCAAATCCAGCAGTTCGGGAAGCGACTCGCCGAACTCGAAGCAGGCGACCGGCAGCGGAAGTAAGAGCTGCGGGTGGGCGACAGCGCGCTCGCGCCGTCCTGACCGATCCGTCACGTCTCAAGCCCAGTAGTTCGTAGCCGCCACAACAATCGGGGATACGCTCACCGCCACTTACGTTCTGGGCTCGTCAGAAAAGGCGGGCGAGGGGAGTGCCGCGCGTATGCCCATCTCGTGCGTCCGCTGCGCAGCGGTGTACGCAATCACGCCGTAGATGCCCACGGCGGCCGGCAACAGCGCGATCGCGGCAAAGACGGCGAGAATCGTGCTGGTGACGCGGTTGGCGAGCATCGACCGATCGACGATCCGTTCGAGCGTGCGGACGTCGCTGAGCGTCTGGTCGCTGTTGACGCCGTCAATCGCGGCGCCTTCTGCAGGGCCTGTGGATACACGCCGGCGAGATAGTTCAGCGTCGAGATGCCGTTCAGCCCGCCCGTGGGAGCTCGCTCGAGGACGCGGACGCTGCCGAGAACCCGCGCGGTTGCGAAGAAGGCGAATCTCGCCGGTGGGCCGACGCGCCGCCGATCAGTCGAAAAGGAACCGCCTCCACCCAGCCTGCGGCAGGTCGTACGACGCGAAGTACCCGCGCTGCCGCCGGGCATCCTCCGGAGAGAGTTGCAGAAGGTCGAAGGCGTGGCTCGAGATGTCCTGTTCGCCCCGCGGGTTGTACATAACGACCTCGCGTACGCCGAGGGTCGTCGACGGGTGCTCGAAGTAAAGGTTGTACGCCTCCCCGCTCGGCTCGTACCGATAGCGCTCGATGCCGATGATACCGGGGTGATAGTCGGGCCAGACCGAGCCGATCGCGACCGGATAGGACCCCGTGCGCTCTCGGAACCGTTCGATGTCCGAGATGATCTCCGCCGAGCTCGCGATCGCCCGGTCGCGACTCCATGCCTCGGCGGACTCTGCGACCACCATGCGCACCGCCATCGCAACCAACGGAACAACGATCAGCGCGATCGGCACCGCGCGCGCCAGATCCACGCGAGCCGTTCGCGCGGCGTCGACACGCCCCCAGAGGTGGACGAGCCAGGTCGCCCAGGCTCCGAGCATGACCACTCCCGCTGTCGTGCTGCCGAACGCCGCCGTGGCGAATGCAGCGCCGGCGGCGACGAGCGATGCCACGACCAACGCCAGCTTCGCCAGCGCGGATCCGCGGCTGGAAATCAACCACGCCACGCCGATCGGCAGCAGCAGGAGGCCTCCGAACGCCACCACCGTCGCGGCTGCCGACAAACTCATGGCGAGCGGATCATGGCGGCCGGGCAGAAACGGGAGCAGCATCGCACTCACGAGGACGGCGATCCAGAGGACCATGCGGATGAACGGCATCGTGGCTGGTCACCCAGGAAGATCGATGCGCCGCCGGCACCAAGCAGGCCGACGATCTCGTGGCGGCCAGCCGCGCCCCGGGCGCGAGGGCCATTCGAACGGCGCAATTATACGGCTCTGTGGGGCTCCCTACCTCCCGATCAAGTCGGACCGGCGCCGGCCGCGGCGTCCGGCCAGGCGCTCGACCAGGCCCCACAGGATCAGCAACGGCGACAGCATCGCCGCCGCGTAGATCGCGAACGTCGCCCCACCCGGCCCCGTCAGGAGCGCGCCGATCCGGTTGCGGAACGGATCGTCGTTCACCAGTGGCGTTTTGCTGGTGGAGCTTCTCGACGGCGGTCCGATCCGCGGTGTGGCCTCTGCCGCCTTCAACCGGCGCGACGCGTTTCTGCGCCGCTTGATCTGCGAACGCCGCGAACGCGCCAACGACGACAGCAACTGGAAGGAATTTCATGTCGAAGTCGTACGTCAGCCGGAATCGCCGGATGCAAACACGCGCGGCTGCGGCCCCCGGCGGCTAGCGCACCGGGCCCAGATGGCGATCCAGCCAGTCGAGGGTCTGCCGGATCAGCTCGTTGCGCGGTACGACATGGGACGCCGGAAACGTGTAGTGGTGCTTGAGCGCCGGAGGCGTGCCGAGCAGATCGAACAGCGGTTTCTGCGACGGTTCGAGCGGAAACACGGTGTCGTGTGCACCGTTGATCATCAGCACGGGCACTCGCACGCGGGGCGCGAAGTTCAGCGGGTCGACGTCCGGCACAAACCGTCCGTTCCAGAATCCTCCGACGTTGAGCACCGCCGCCTTGAACCGAGGCTCGACGGCAAGCACGATCGGCGCGGCGAAACTGCCCCAGCTATGCCCGTAAAACGCCAGCTTCTCGACATCGAGATCAGCGCGCGTCTGCATGTAGTCGATCGTTCGCGACAGATCTTTCACCCACTCGATTTGGAGATCCTTGTAGGCCAAGGCGCCGATCAAATCGCCGGTTGTCGTCGCCCCCGTGATGGTGCCCTTTGGATCGCGGTCCAGGGTGCCTTTGAGTATCGGCAGGGCCACGGCCCGGCCTCCTCTGACCAGGAAGTCCAAAGTCGCCACGAACCCGTCGTCGTCGATTGACTTGATCGTCGTGAACCCGGCGTGCGGCCAGAACACCACGGTCTGGAGCGGCCGTTGCGGCCTTTTCGGAAGAAAGAGGTAGGCGCCGCCGCGCTCGCCGCCGTACGGGAGATCGAAGGCGACCTTTTCACGAACCCAGTGCTCGCCGCCCTCGGTCGCTACGACCACGGCATTGAGAGCCGATTGCTCGTATTCGTATTGCCGCCGAAAGATCGCGAACTCGGACTCCGAAACGGGCTTCTCCTTCCGGTAATCCCGCCACGCCGTCGCCTTGGCCGGTTGTCGCAACGTTTCAAGTGTCGCGGCGTCGTCGAATGTCCGCACCAGCCGGAATCCATGCGTGACGTCCCGATCGAACGGATCCTTTTGGATGACCCATCCCCAATGGAATGTGTCGTCGGTCCACGCCGCGCCGCGCGTGGCGCGGCCGGAGCCCACCTCGTTGAAGCACCACTCCCGCACGTTTCCGACGATGTCGTAGAGCCCGAAGGCGTTCAGGGCGCCTGCCTTGCCGACCGGCCTCGGACCGGAGCTTGCGAAGTTACTGCGCGGCGCGACAATCCAGCTGTCCTCCCGATAGAACCGCTGTGCCTGCGCCCAGTGCGCTGTCGTCGGAAGCTCCTTCCCGACGAACCGTGCATAGGCTGCCGCCTCGTACCAGCTGATGCCGCCGACTGGGTAATCCGCCTGCCCCTCGGGATACGTGCCGAGACGCCACGTCCGCGGACCTGGGCGACCGATCTCGTCCTTGAACAAGGCCATCGCGTCGTCCCACGCCAGCTCGGCTCCGTCCTTCAGGAAAGGATGCGTCCAATACGTGCGGTTGCCGTAGCCACCGGCGTCCACGAAGGCCTTGTATTCGCGATTCGTGACTTCGTATCGATCCATGAAGTAGTCGGCGTAGGTGACACCCTCGAGCGTGAACCCGGGGATCCGCACCATCGTTTCCGGCAGGCGGGACTCAGGATCGAGCTTCACAGGATCGATTGGCGCCGGCGCAGCAGGCCTGGGCACGCGTTGCAGCGCCGATTGGAGCAATTCCACCGTCCGGTGGCCGTCAGCCTCGAAGCGCAGGTGATAACCCGCGCCTCTGACGAAGCGCACGCCGTCGAGAGGCGTGACTCCGAGGAGCTCCCAGTCCTGCGCCACCGCGTCGATCGGCCTGCGGTACACGCGAGCGCCGGGCGGGTCCGACCGAATCGGCACCGCAACGGAGAATCTCGGTCACAGACCAGCGAGCCTCGCGTCGGCGGGAATCACGCGTTCCAGCTCGCGAGCAAGAGCAAAGGCTGCTGCGAACTCTCCGGCGTCCGCGAGCCGCTCGGTCTCCGCCAGCTGTTGTACGGCCCAAAGCCGGCGGCTTTCGGCTCGGGCGCGCAACAGCACGGTCACACCAACGGCGAGCACCACTGTGGCGGATACGAGTATTCCGACCAGCGTCGCGGTCCGCAACCCGCGGCGCTGCGGCGCGGGAGAGATCGCAGCGGTTGTCAGCGCCGCCCGGCATGCGAGGAGATCGGCCGTGAGTTCTCGAGCCGAGGCATAACGTGCTTCCGGCGTCTTCTCGAGAGCCCGTGCGACGATCCGCTCGAGTTCAGCAGGAGTACCGGGCCGGAAGTCGCCAATTGGTTTTGGCCGCTCGTGCTGAATGGCGTTCATCAACAGCAGCTGGTGCTCGCCCTGGAACGGCAGCCGCCTCGTCAGCGCCTCGTACAGCATCACCCCCAGCGCCCAGATATCCGAGCGCGCGTCCGCCTCGGCGCCGCGAGTCTGCTCGGGAGACATGTAGGCGATGGTACCGAGCGTCGTGCCTGTCTGCGTCAGCCCGGTCTGGCCCATTAACTTCGCCAGGCCGAAGTCCACGATCTTCACCTCGCCGCGGTCGACCAGCATGATGTTGGCCGGCTTGATGTCGCGGTGGACGATACCCGATTCGTGCGCTCGTGTGAGGCCCTTGGCGACCTGGATGCCGATGTCGATCGCCTCGTCGATCTCGAGCGGGCCGCGGTCGATCCGTCTCTTGAGCGTCTCTCCGGGATAGTAGGCCATCGCCAGAAACAACTGGCCATCCGGCGTCTCGTCGATCTCGTGGACGGTGCAAATGTTCGGGTGGTCGAGCGCCGAGGCAGCCTGCGCCTCTTGCATCAGGCGTTGCTTGGCGTCCGCATCACGCGTGTGCTCGGGCGGCAGGAACTTGAGTGCGACCATCCGCTTGAGCCGGAGGTCCTCGGCTCTGTACACGATTCCCATGCCGCCGCCGCCGAGTTTTTCGACAACGAAATAGTGGGAAACCGTTCGGCCTACCATGAGTTCCAGGTCTGCTGTGCCTGCAGAAGCCCCGATAGCATTGTCATTCGCGGGCCGCCGCCGCGCAGTGTACCGCCGCGCGAAAAGGAGAGCAATGCACACCCCCGCCAAAATTTCTGTGGCGAGCGCGACATTCGCGGATATGCTCACGGCGGCCCGAGGTATCCAACCGTCAGGGTCACTTTCTGGCGCTCGTCAGCAAGACGAGTGCGAAGGAGGCGGAAAGATGAGACAACTAATCGTTGCTGCGGCTGTCGTCGCGGCGCTCGCGTCCAGCGGAGCGTTCGCCGGCGAGGTCAAAGGCCCGCCCGGGACTCCGGACAACACGAACACGACCGGCGCTCTGGATCACGCGAAGTCGGCGTGCGCCGCGAGCGGGTTGAACGACTACGACCCGGCGGAGGGGCAGAACGTGTCGCAGGTTCAGACGGCTGCGGATTCGTGGAAGTACTACGAACTTCCGAAGGGCTCGCCGGGAACACTCGGACTCTGCAAGGGCGGGAGTGGGGAGTAGCGGCCTCACACGCGGCATCTGATCAGGTTGGCCCCGTTCTATCGGGGCCAACGCTCCTCATCGATACCTCAGCGCCTCCATTGGATCGGCCTTGGTGATGCGCCAGGCCGGTAGGAAACACGCTACTCCTGCGACGCCGAAGAGCACGATGCCCACCACGGCGATGGTCAGTGGGTCGTCGTTGCCGACGCCGTAGAGCATCGACGACATTGCGCGAGTCGTTGCATCGGTTCCGACCAGTCCAATCAACAGGCCGATCGACGTGAGCCGCATCCCTCCCAGGAAGATCAGTCGGCGCAGGTTGCCACCGCTGGCTCCAAGTGCCGCGCGTATGCCCATCTCGTGCGTCCGCTGCGCAGCGGTGTACGCAATCACGCCGTAGATGCCCACGGCGGCCAGCGCCAGCGCGATCGCGGCAAAAACCGCGAGGATCGTGCTGGTGACGCGGTTGGCGAGCATCGACTGATCGACGATCTGTTCGAGCGTGCGGACGTCGCTGAGCGCCTGCTCGCTGTTGACGCTGTCAATCGCGGATCTGACGGCCTTCTGCAGGCTCTGTGGAGACACGCCGGCTCTCACGATGAGGTTCACAACATAAGTCGGGTTCTGTGCGTTCGAGACGTACATCCCGGCACTGATCTCATCCCCCAGCCCGGTGATCTTCTCAGCGGCAATGACGCCAACGATCTCCCAGGCGATCGGCCGGCCGAAGTCCGTCCTGCCTGGCACGATTTCCCGAACCAGGATGCGGCGGCCGATCGGATCCTCACCGGGAAATTCTCGCCGGGCCAGCGTGTCATTGATGACGGCGGCTGGCGGTCCGCCAGCCAGATCGCGGTCGGTCAGGACACGCCCTGCAAGCAGCTTGATCCCCAGTGCGTGAAAGTAAGACGGGCTGACGATCTTGAAGAAGGCCGGCGGCCGATCGGCCCGGCGCATCGCGTCACGGCCGACGATCGAGTAGGGAACGCCGTAGCCCCAGCCCTGGAGCGGTAGCGCCGACGTGAGAGCTGTCGCACGAACCCCAGGCACCGCGTCCACCGCGGCTCTGATCGAGGCGAGGTACGCGTTCAGTTCGACCAGATCGGGATGCTCTTCTCGCGTGACCGGCAGACCCGCCGTCAGGACATTCCTCGCATCGAATCCCGGATCGATCTCGAGCAGCCTGGCGGAGCTGCGCATCAGCAGTCCCGAAGCCACCAGCAGCACGAACGCGAGGGCGACTTCTGCAACGACGAGCGTCCCGCGCACGCGACGACCGAGCCGCGCGGCCGTGGCGCCTTTTCCGCTTTCCTTGCCCGCGCTGGCAAGGTCCGGGTTCATTGCCTGCACCGCCGGCGCAACGCCAAACAGCAGGCCTGTCACGACGGCAGCGGCCAGCGTGAACAGCAGGACGGAGGTGTCCATCGCCGTGTCAACCGCGGGAGGGAGCGTGGACGGAGGAATCAACGATTGGATCCACTTCAGCATCGCGTAGCCGACGGGGATGCCGACGATGCCGCCGCACGCGGAGAGTACGAGGTGCTCGATGACCAATTGCCGGACGAGGCGCCAACGGCTTGCGCCGAGCGCCGCGCGCATCGCGAACTCGCTTTGCCGTGAAATGCTGCGGGCCAGCGCGAGATTCGCCAGGTTCGCGCAACCGATCAGCAGCACGAACAACGTGGCGGCGAACAGGACGGTGACGGCGTTGCGCAAGTGCGGGCCGACCAGCACGTCGCCGAGCCGATCGACAGCAATCCCCCAGTTCTTGTTCGAGTCCGGATACACATCGGCCAGCCGCTGTCCGATGACGTTCATCTCGGCGCGCGCCGCCTCGAGCGTCACGCCCGGCCTGAGCTTGGCGCTCGCGCCGAGCCAGCGAAAATCACGCGTCATGTTCGAGGGCTCGAAGGCCAGTGGTTTCCAGATCCGGGCGGCGGCGCGATCGAAGGGACCGCCTTTTGGGAGGATGCCGACGACGGTGTGCGGTTCGCCGTTCAACAGGATGGTCCGTCCGAGCATCGCCGGGTCGGAACCGAAGCGGCTGTCCCAGAGCGCATGGCTGAGGAGAACGACGCGATCCTTACCGGGCTCGTCCTCGCCCGGGAGAAACGTGCGGCCCACCGCGGCTTTCACTCCGAAAATATCGAAGTAGTGTGCCGAGGCACGCGCGCCGCGGATCACGAGCGGCTCGCCCGCACCGGTCAGGGTGGCGCGCCACCCGACCTCGGCGGCCATGAACTCGAAGACGGCATTCTGCTTCGCCCAATCGAGGTAGTTCAGCGTCGAGATGCCGTTCAGCCCGCCGGTGGGAGCTCTTTCGAGGACACGCACGATGCGGCTCGAGTCGGGATAGGGCAACGGTCTGAGCAACAGGCCGTTCACGAAGCTGAACATGGCGGTATTCGCGCCGATTGCGAGCGCGATGGTGGTAACCGCGACGGCCGAGAAAGCCGGCCTGTTCCGAAGGAGACGAATGGCGTAGCGGAGATCGTGAATCAGGCTCGAGGCACCGTGCATGAGACGTTCGGTCAGAGGCCGATTCTACCTTGCCGCCTGATGGGATCACTTCAGTCGAAGAGGAACCGCCTCCACCCAGCTTGCGCCAGGTCGTACGACGCGAAGTACCCGCGCTGCCGCCGGATATCCTCCGCAGACAGTCAGCGCGTACCCGCGGCTGGACATCAGCCACGCCACGCCGATCGACACCAACAGGAGCCCTCCGAACGCCACCACGGTCGCGGCCGCCGACACACTCATGGCGAGGGGATCATGGCGGCCGGGAAGGAACGGGAGCAACATCGCACTCACGAGAAGGGCTATCCAGAGCACCATGCGGATGAACGGCATCGTCGAGGTGGCTGGTCAGGAACGGCGCAATTATACGGCTCTGCGGGGCGCTGGAACGCTCGTCAACGCTTGCCGCCGTCACGCTTTCGCAGCGCCTGCGTGGCTCCCTACCTCCCGATCAAATCCGACCGGCGCCGGCCGCGGCGTCTGGCCAGGCGCTCGACCAGACCCCACAGGATCAGCAGTGGCGACAGGACCGCCGCCGCGTACATCGCGATCGTCGCGCCACCCGGCCCCGTCAGCAGCGCACCGATCCGGTTGCGGAACGGATCGTCGTTTACCAGGTAGGTCCACGTGGCCGACGGCGACTTGATGCCGGCGGCGGAGAGATCGACCCTGCCGGCGACGACCCGCATCCGAGGCAATGCCGCGAGCACGGCCTCGTCGATCGCCCCGTCCATTCGCTCGAACGTCTCGATCGCTTCGCGCGTGTACACCGTCAGCGGATCCTGGCCGCCAAGGCGAACGAGGTGAATGCCCTCGCGCACGTCGGCGCAGCGGGCCAGATGATCGCGCCACGCGGCGTCGATGCAGGCGAGCGTGACCAGGCGCTCGGCCTCCACGACGGCCCGTTCACCCGCCGCCATCGCCAGCGCCTCGCGCAGCCGTGGCTCACGCTGCCACAGCCGTGGCGCATCGTCACCGCTGAGCATCGCCTGGCGCCGATCGCCCAGCAGGCGATGCTGATCCTCGAGAACCGCGGCGTAGCGTGCGAGCGTGTGGCGGATCTCGACGTTCTGTCCGTCGACGATCCGTTGCGCGCGCGCGATTTCACGGCGGATGACGGGGTTGTCGAGCGGCGCGTCGGATGGTGATGGGCGCAGCCCTTGCGGAATCAGCTCGGCGATCCCGTAGCGCACGAGGAGATCGTCCTCGAGGCTGACGAAGAACCGCGATTCACCCGGATCTCCCTGCCGGCCGGCGCGCCCGCGAAGCTGCTGATCCACCCGCCGGCTCTCGTGCCGGCTGGTGCCGATGACATAGAGCCCTCCTGCTTCGGCAACGCGATCGTGTTCCTCCTCGCGTTCGCCGCCGAGCCGGATATCGGTGCCGCGGCCGGCCATGTTGGTCGAGATCGTGACCGCGCCCGGCGCCCCGGCCCGGGCCACGATCGCCGCCTCCCTCGCGTCGTTCTTGGCGTTCAGCACCTCGCAGGGAATGCCGGCCTGTCGCAGCCGTTCCGCGAGGATCTCCGAGTCCGCCACGCTGGAAGTACCGACCAGCACCGGACGCCCGACCGCGTATGCGCGCCGCACTTCCGCGATCACCGCGTTCGTCTTGGCCTCTGCATGCGAGAACACGAGATCCGCGCCATCGCGACGAATCATCGGCCGATGGGTCGGGATGACGATGACCTCGAGGCCGTAGGCGTGGTGCAGTTCCGCGGCGGCGTCGCAGGCGGTTCCCGTCATGCCGCACAGGCGCGGATAACCGCGGAGGAAACGCTGCAGGGTAATCGACCCGAGCACGCGGCCGGTGCCGCGCCGATCGAGGCCTTCCTTCGCTTCGAGCGCGGCCTGGAGGCCATCGGGCCAGTGGCGATCGACAACCACGCGGCCGGTGAACTCGTCCACGATTTCGATCCGGCCGTTCCGGACGATGTAGTCCACGTCGCGCCGGAGGAGCGCGCGGGCATGCAGCGCGCAATTCACCGCGGTGAGGAGCGCCAGGTTCTCGCCGCGGTGCAGGCTGCCGCAGCCGAGAGCCTGTTCCACTTGCAGGATCCCCGCGTCGGTGAGCTCGACGTCGCGTCCGTGCTCGTCGGTGTCGAAGTGGACGCCGGGCGCCAGCGAGGCCATGAGTTCCGCCAGCCGCGGCGCGAGCGATTCCCCGTCGTCGAAGCGGCCAGCGATCACCAGCGGCACGCGGGCTTCGTCGATCATCAGCGAGTCGGCTTCATCGACAAGCGCGAAGTGGAACGGCCGATGCGCCAGATCCGCGGGTTCCATCGCCAGCAGATCGCGCAGGTGGTCGAACCCCGCTTCTTTCGCGGTGACGTAGGTGACGTCCGCGCGGTAGGCGTCGCGCCTCGCGTGCGTGGCCATCCCTTCCTGCACGCAGCCCACCGACAGTCCGAGCAGGTGGTAGACGGGCCCCATCCACGCGGCGTCGCGGCGGGCGAGGTAGTCGTTGAACGTGAGGACGTGTGCGCCGCGGCCGGCGAAGGCGGCAAGGGCCGCCGGCATGACCGCGGCGAGCGTCTTGCCCTCTCCCGTCTGCATCTCGACGATCGCACCATCGTCCATCGCCACGGCCGCGAGCACCTGCTCGTCGTACGGCCGCTGCCCGAGCACGCGTCGCGACGCTTCACGCGCGAGCGCGAACAGGTCGGTGCGCAGCGCGGCGAGCGACTCGCCGGATCGGGCCCGCTCTCGCAGCGCGCGGCTGCGGCCGAGGATGTCCTCGTTCGCCAGGCTGGTCAGCTCACGTTCGAGGGCGCCGATGGCGGCCACCGCCGGCGCGTAGCGACGCACGTCGAACTGCACCGTCGATCCCTGAAGCCGGCTGATGTAGCGCTTCAATCTCGTCATGACGTCCCCCTGCACGGGAACGACGGCGGGCCACGCCGCGGCGCGTGGACACGTGCCGTCAGTTACCAGCGAACCGGTGATCGTGCTTACGCGAGGGGACCGAATGGAGGAGCACGCGAGGGGAGCAGCGACAGCAGCGATCGTGGCTGTGCGTCGCCGTCGCGCGGTGTGGCGCAGAACCCACGGGGTGTCTGGTCTGGTAGCAGGACCCAGTCGATCTCGAACAGCGCGTACTCGAGCGAGGCAATGCCGGGCAGCAGCGCCGACAAGGCGACGACGGCGATGCAGACACCGGCGATGGTGCGGCTGGGCCTGCGCATGATGGTCCTGGAGCGATGATAGCCCATCCCGCCCGGCGCGGCGTTACTCGCGCGTCGGGGTGACGGCAGAGCGTCTAGCGCCTGCGCAGCGGCGGGTACATCGCTGGCGGGCGGTCGAAATCCACCTGCTCGACGTCGCTCCACGGCACGTACTCGGGACGCTGACGGCCGTCAACGAAGATCAGTAGGCCGGCATTGCGGTCGCCGACATCGCCAGCGCGATCGAGCGGCAACGCCTCGCCGCTATGGAGCCTCACGGTGGCGCGCTGGCCGTCGCGCTCCGCTCGGCCAGCGGGCGCGATCGAGGCGATCAGGCCGAACGGGATGGTGTAGTCCACCCCCAGATCAGGGGCATCGAGCGTTTCGGTGGTCTCGCTTTCGTCGAGATCGTAGACCAGCCGGCCAGTGAGACGACGGCCGGCGCGGGTTGTGACGGTTCCCGTCAGCGGGCGCCCCTGCGGGAAATCGCTGTAGGCGGGCCCGCTGGCGGCGGCGCTGAAATCGACGCGCTCGAAGGCATCCCAGGAGACCAGCACTCGACCGTAGCTCGGGTCGTCGACGTAGACTCCGCTATTGCCTTCGCCGACTTCGCGGCTGCCGGAGAGCACGATCTCGCGGCCGTCCACCAGTGTCACGAGCGAACTGTCGCTCGAGCGGCGCGCGAGCGAGCGGATGGTGTCGAAACGCAGACTGAGCGGGCCGTCCGCGGTGCGGCCAACGAGCGCGTCGGTCGCGACGCATGCCTTCCGGTCCCACTGGACGAAGCCGGAGAAGACGCCGCGCCGGGTCCGCACCGTACCGTGCAGCCGCGCGGGGGCGGCCGTCAGGCGGGCGGTGGGGAGGAGCTCGATCGTGCGGATCCGCACGCGCGATGGCGGTGGTATTCCACCGGCCCAACTGGCGAGGTCGATGACGCCCCCTCTGTCATCCCATACCCGCACGCCGTCGTCGAAGTCGTTGGCGCCGCCCCAGGCGAGGTCGAACACCGTGCCGCTCTTGAGCGTGACCCGCACGTCGCGGCCGCGCTCCTCGATGCGCACGATGTCGCCGAATCGCGCCATGAAGGGCCGGCCGAGATCGATCTGACGCTCTCCGGAAGGGATCTCGAACCCGAAGATCGTGAACCCACGCCGCTTCGGTGTCAGCTCGGGAACCTGCGATCGGACGGCCCAGACGTTCTCGTCCTTGAAGCCGTTGAAGTAGTTCCCCCAGAATGCCTCCTCGTCGCGGCCGAAGCGTAGCCGCCCCACGTGGATGCCACCGTCGGCCGTGGTAACGCGGCCGTAGAGAAAGCCCCGGTGAGCCTCCTCGGTCGACGGAGTTGGGGAGGGGGCCGCGGGCGCAGCCGCTTCCCACGCGTCGACGTCCTGCTCGACACCCCGGTGGCATGCGGCAATGACGACGAGCGCTGTTACACACGCCACGCCGGAGATTGTGGTTCGCTTCATGCGCGGCACTCCGCAATAGGCACTCCGGCAATATACTCTGTATTGCAAAGTGACGCAAGTCGCGGACAACGACTTGCGATCCTGTCGCCTCGACGATTGTGTTCGACGGGAGTGGCTATTTGCACAGGTCCGGCGTCTAATTCCGTATGCCGGCCGGCGGGGCAGCTACAGGCATCGCGCCACGTGTGGTCATCTTCCTGGCCCTTCTTTCGCTGGGCGCAGGCGAGATCGCAAGCTCGGCGTCCGCGCACAACTCACCGCAACATCCCGATCGACAGCCCACGGGCTCCGCTCGCGTCACGGGCCGGGTCGTGGCGGTGGACAACGGCGCACCCGTCCGGCGTGCGCTCGTCAGGCTCTCAGGAAGTCCAACCGGAAGCCAGGGCACCGATCCGAAGCTCGAATATCTTCAGCGAGAAGTGCGAACCGCCGACGACGGCGCTTTCAGTTTCGTGGGTCTGCCGGCCGGTTCGTACTACATCAGCGTCGGCGGGACGAACGGATTCCTCGAGCTTGCACGCGCGAAGCGAGTGATTGTTGACGAAGGACGAGCGCTCGACGTCCGGGTCAGGCTCGAGCGAACCGGCGCGATCGTCGGTCGCATCGCCGACAAGAACGGTGAGGGCCTGTTGGGCGTCGAGGTTCTGGCTCTCCGCCGGAGCGACTTTCGCGGGCATGTCACCGTGATGCCGGCGTACGGCTCGCGCGCCTCGACGAACGACCTCGGGCAATTTCGGATCTTCAATCTGTCCCCCGGCGATTATTTCGTCGTCGCGACGCCCTTGCATGCTCCTCGCGATGGAGGGACGGCACGACGTTCCGACTTCGTGACGACCTACTATCCTGGCACGCCGGCGCTCGGGAATGCGCGTCGCGTCATTGTGCGCGCTGGAAGAGACGTCTCGAACATCAACTTCACCCTCGCGGCCGGCCCACTCACGAGGGTTGTTGTCGACGCCGTCGATTCACGCGGACTGCCGCTCGGCCGTGAGGCGTCGGCGATTCTCGATCCCATCAGCGAGGTATATCTCTCTTCGTCGATGCGTCAGGCCACTCGTCCGGACAATGCTCAATTCGTGTTCTCTGACGTTCCGCGCGGCGATTACCGCTTGATCGTAAGTACGAGCTACCGACAGGAAGAAGGCGCCTACGTCAACGTCAAAGTCGATGGAGACGTTGCGCTGAGAGTTCAGACGAACTCTGGCGCGACAGTCTCCGGGCGCTTCGTCGTTCAAGGGATTCCGCGCGATGGGAGCAGCGGCAGGCCCGTTTCGAACGTCGTTATCAGCGCCACTCGGCCGCCTGACACGTACGGACCGTCTTATGCGAAGGAGGCACTCGCTCACCCGAAAGGAACCGACACGTTCGAGTTGACCGGATTGCGAGGTCCGATGGTCCTCCACGCGAGCATGAGCGGGGCAGTACTGGTGTCGATCAGTCGCCAGGGAGGCGAGGATCTCGTCGGCAAATCGCTCCAGTTCACGGGCACCGAGGTCATCGACGACCTGCGGGTCGTCTTCACGCACGAAAGGGCCGAGGTCGAGGTGACGCTGACCGGATTGCGGGAGCCGGAAGATCCAGAAAACGTTCTCGTGATGCTGTTTTCCGAAGACCCAGCCCGATGGCACGCTGGTTCCGTACAGTACACCGCCATACAAGCGACCGCGGAAATGTCGCTGCAGCGCTCCACTGCCAGGCGTGACATTCGTCCGGCCGGACGGGTTTTTTCATTCCTGCTCGGGCCAGTGGTTCCAGGCCGTTACCTCGTGGTCGCCGTTCCAAGTCCAGGAGTCATGCATCCAACGGAACGCGCCATCCTCGAGCGGTTGCGCCCGCTCGCGGTACCAGTGACGCTGGTGGCGGGTGAGACGGCCAAGGTCGAACTGCCCGTGAGCCGCTGACTGGTCCTGAGGGATGATACGCACCCGGCCCGACACGGACGCACGATAATATGCGACATCATGAAGGCACACGCTGAAGGCTTTCGCATGCAGACGCTCGCGACGCTCGTCGCCGTGGCCATGACCGGTGCAGCGGTCGCCGGGCAGACCGGCGGCCGGGCGACGGCCGGCGCTCCACAGGCGAAGCCGCCGGTCATCATCAAGCATGTGCCGCCGGTCTATCCCGCCGACGCGAGGGCCGCCCGCATCCAGGGCCGCGTCGTCGTTGAAGCGATCATCGGCGCCACGGGCACGGTCGTGGCCGCGAAAGTGCTGCGATCGGTCCCGCTGCTCGACCAGGCAGCACTCGACGCCGTCAAGCAATGGGTCTACGAGCCGACCGTCGTCAACGGCAAGCCGACACCTGTCGTCGTGACGGTCACGGTGAACTTCGCGCTGGAGGCGGCGCCGGCGAAGCCGGCCGAGCCGGCCGCGAGCTTCGAGGCGCTCCTCGCAGCGGCCCGATTCGAGGAAGCGGAAGCGGTCGCACGGACGGCATCCGAGCACTTTGACTTGGGGCGCCGGCTCGCCGATACGGCGTCGCTCGCCGGCAAGGTGGAGCGGGCCCGCAATCTGACCCGTGCGGAAGAGCATCTGAAGCGCGCCATCGACCTCGCGCCCGATGTCGCGCTTCGGCGTGACGCCATGATTCGTTTGCACGCCTACTACACGACCGACAATCCCGCGCCCCGTGCGGCGATCGACGCGTTCACAAGGAGCCTGATCGAGCGATACCCGGACGATCCGACGCCACACCTGCTGCTGGCGAGCCCCCTGTTCACGCCACAGACGATAGATCGCTATGCGGCCGCGCTGCGCGCGATTGCGGCGCGTTTTCCAAGAGACCCCGAGCTACCGGCGCACGTCGCGTCCGCACTGCGCGACACGGTCACCCTCAAACCCGAGACGCCTGAATCGCAAAAGCAGGCGTTGCTCAACGAGGCGCGGACATGGGCGGACAAGGGACTCCAGCTCGATGGCGAGAACCTCTTGACGTTGCTGATGAAGGCGCTCGTCCTCAGAGATCTGGCAGACCTCGAGAAGAATCCCAAGCGTAAAGCCGACCTGCAAGCCGAATCGGAGCGTCTCATCGAACGACAGAAAGCCATCGAGGCGCGAAAGTCGAAGGGGATGTAGCCAGCGTCCCGTCAGTCGCCGCACAACAACTCGAAGAACCTGGGCTCACGGTAGAGCTGCCGTTTTTTTTGCAGCGACGATGACGGCGTTTCAGAGCGCCGCATTATAATCTCGCCGCTCGCGCTCCCCCACGGCATCCGAGGCTCGCGGCCTGACGGTGACGCCGACTTGCCACGCTGCCGCTGCGCCAGACACCAAATCACCGTACTGTCTCGGTTGGCCGTTTTGGCCGGAAGGGGAACCTATGTCTCGCGTCGCCGCAATCACGTTCGTGACGTTCGCCGCGCTCGCTCTCGCGCGGCCCGCCAGCGCCGATTCTGTCACCTGCAGTTCGACGATCAACGGAGGCACGCTGCCCAACGTGATCGTGCCCGCGGGCGCGATCTGCACCATCTTCAACGCGACCATCAACGGCAACGTGTTGGGCGAAATTGACAGCAAGACCTTCATCGTCAGCACGACGATTAACGGGAACGTCGAAGGCAACGACGCCGAGATGGTCCAGCTGATCAACGTGATCGTCAACGGCAACGTCGGTATCGCCGGCGGAGAGGTCGACGACATCGCGCCATTCACCTTCGACTACGCGATCTGCGGGACGCACGTCACCGGCAACGTCTCCATCACCGGATCGGGCGGCGACGCGTTCGTGTACACCTCTCCCAACTGCGGCTCCCGCACGACGCAAATCGACGGCAATCTCCGAATCGAAGGCAATACCGCACGCGTTCGGATGATTGGGATTATCGTCGGGCGCAACGCGAGTATCGTCAACAACACGAGCACGACCGAGAAGACGCTCATCAACAGCGCGATCGGCAAGCATCTGTCCTGCAGCGGCAATACCGAGCCGCTCACGGTTGATTCGAACACTGCGCAGAAGCTGATCGGGCAGTGCGCACAGTAGGGGACGCGCGAGTGTTACTGAACGGCGGTTGGCGAGCCCATGTTCTGCGGATGGGCCGTGTGTTTGTCCTCCTGGCGCTCGTCGTGCCGGCACGATTCTCGATGGCGCAGACGAACGAGATCCGGGTCGGGCAACCGGCCACCGTGCCGCTGCCGAGCGGCGCACGGGTGGAGGTGTTCGGCGGCAGCGGGTACATCCTTCTCAAGAAAGCCACGGATGCTCACGTGGTCGTGTCCGTGGTGAAGGCGAAGCTCGCAGCCGACGTGCCCGTGACGATGGTGAAGACGCCGGAGGGCATCACGATCTGCGCGGTCTACCCGACCAAGGATCCGAAGAAGCCGCACGAATGCGTTCCCGGCGGCAAGGGACGCCTCTACGCTGGAAACCCGCAGCAGCTGCCCGATATCGGCATCACGGTCGAACTGCCTGACGGCATGGTCGCCAACGCGAGCATGGGCGCCGGCGAAGTGCGGTCCAACAGCGTGACCGGTGACGTGGTGCTGTACTCCGATCGTGGCACCGTAACAGTGAATGACGGTGGTGTCGGCCACATCCGGGCGGACGTCGGCCTGCTTGGCAACATTCAGGTGGGTCTGACCCGCGGCAGTCGACGACGACAGGTACGCCTCAATTCGCCTGGCAGCGGTCGCGTGCGCGTGGTGATGCCCAGGGATCTGTCCGTGCGGTACAGCATCGCGACGCAGCGGCCGCCGCGCATCGATCCGGCGTTCGGCATCAAGGCGAAACAGGGTCCTCTCATGGGTTCGACCAGCCCGCTGGCCACCGAAGTCGATCTCACCGTCGATACCGGCATCGCCGGCGAGTTCGTGCTCCAGCAGTCCGCGCGGTAGCCGTCCCACTCGCGCGAACGGCTCAGGTACGGTCATCGCGCGCCATCGTCCCGTCGCATAACGGTGTGCAGCGACCATCCGCTTTTGTGCTAGTGTTCGGCTTCTCCATGACTCTCATCGAGTCATGGAGGTCTTGGCCGATGCCGACCAGCACGCTCCTTCCTCGGCGGCTGCGAACCGAGCCCTGGTCATGTCCGTATGCCCCAACTTCCCTCCGGCGCCGCCGGGACGCTGCCACGCCGGACGGCCTTTACGAAGGACACACCCGTGACGACCACCATCGACCCACAGACCCCCGGAGCGCCTGCGCACGTCGCGGAGCCCGAGGGGGCGGCGAGCCTCGAGAAGGTGCGTGACCTGCTGTTCGGCGTCCAGATGCGGGACTTCGACCGGAAGCTCACGCGTCTGGAAGAGCGGATGGCGAAAGAAACGAGCGACCTGCGCGAGGATGTGCGAAAGCGCCTGTCGGCGATCGAAGCGCTCATCCAGCGGGAGGTCGACTCGCTGACGGATCGTCTGAAGACGGAACAGGAGAACCGCGCGGCCGCGGCTCGCGAGCTGTCACGCGAACTCGGTGAAACGGCGCAGGCGTTCGAGCAGAAAGCCTCGCAGCTCGACGATCAGATCGCCCGCGGCCTTCGCGACGCGCGCCAGCAGCTCCACGACCAGGAACAGCGGCTCATCGAGGAGCTGCGCCTGCAGGCGGACGACCTCATCACGCGGCTGACGCGCGAATCGCACGAGCTGCGGAACGACAAGGCCGATCGCGCGAGTCTGGCGGCGCTGTTCACGGAAATGGCGATGCGCCTGAACGGCCAGTTCCACCTGCCGTCGCCGGAGGTCGCGGCCGGTGACTAGAGGAGCCGCGGCGCGGTCTGCCGAGGGCCGCGCCGACGTCGAGCCCGCACCGGCCGGGACATTTGCCGAACTGCGAACGCTGATCATCGGACCGGAGCAGCGGCAGCTCAGCGCGATCCAGGCGCGGCTCGATGATCCCGGGAGGCAGGCGCGCGACGTCAGCGAGGTCCTGCCGGAGGCCGTGTTGCTGCGCCGGCACGACCCGCAGCTGACCCGAGCCCTCGCCCCGACGATCGAGGAAGCCCTCACGGCCTCGGTCCGGAAGAATCCACAGCCGCTCGCCGACGCGCTCTTTCCGGTCATCGGGCCCGCGATCCGCAAGGCGATTGCCGCGAGCCTCAGCGCGATGGTCGAGTCACTGAACCGCACCGTCGAGCACAGCCTCTCGTGGCGCGCCATCAAGTGGCGGATCACCGCGCTCAGGACGGGGAAGTCGTTCGCGGAAGTCGTGCTGCTCAATACGCTCGTGTATCGCGTCGAGCAGCTCCTGCTGATCGACCGGCGGTCCGGCCTGCTGCTGCAGCACGTCACCTCCGACGCGAACGCGGTTCAGGACCCCGACATGATCTCGGGCATGCTCACCGCGATTCGCGACTTTTCCCGCGACTCCTTTCGGGTGTCGGAGGATGACGCGCTCGAGGCGCTGCGCGTGGGTGAATTGTCGGTCTGGGTCGAGCAGGGGCCGTATGCGATCCTGGCCGCCGTGATCCGCGGGACGCCTCCCCGCGAGCTGCGCACCGCGTTGCAGGAAGCGCTGGAGCGGGTGCACGCGTACGACGGCGACGCGCTGCGATCGTTCGACGGCGATTCCGCGGCGTTCGAGCGCCTCCGTCCCACCCTCGAGGACTGCCTGCATGCGCAGTACAAGGCGGAACCGCGCCGGCCCCCGCGATTGCTGTGGGCGGCGGTGGGTGTCGTCGCGGCGACGCTCGCAATCTGGGCGTCGGTCACCCTGCGCGACAGGGCACGGTGGAACGGATACCTCGATGCGCTCCGCGCCGAACCGGGCATCGTCGTACTCGGTGGCGAGCGGCGCGGGGGCCAGTACCTGGTGCGCGGGCTGCGCGATCCGCTCGCGCGGGATCCCGCCTCGCTCGTGCCGGCGTACGACCTGCCGGCCAGCCGCGTCCGCGGGACGTGGCAGCTGTACCAGGCGCTCGATCCGTCGCTCGTCCTCGAGCGGGCCCGTCAGATCCTCGGGCCTCCGCCCGGCGTGTCGCTCGCCTATGCCGGAGGAGTGCTGACGGCCTCGGGCGATGCGCCGGCACCGTGGATTCTCGACACCGCTCGGCTCGCGCCTGCACTCGCCGGTGTGAGCCGCTTCGACGCGGGCGCGACCATCGACGGGAGCGTCCGCCACGTGGCGAGCGCGCTCGACGCGACGCCGCTGCTGTTCGAGAGGGGATCGACGGCGTTCATCTCCGGCGGAGAAGCGCGTCTCGCGGCGGTTCGAGAGCTGCTGCGCCTGCTGGACGGACTCGCGCATCTGCAAGGCCGGCGCCTCACCGTCGAGATACGCGGACACGCCGACGCCGACGGTCCGCCCGAATCGAACAATCCGCTCAGCATCCGGCGTGCCGACCGCGTCCATGATCTCCTGTCGGCGTCCGCCCTGCGCTCGGTGTCATTCACGGCGACAGGGCTCGGCAGCACGGAACCCGCCGGCCCGGGGACGACGGAGAGCGACAAGCAGCGGAACCGGCGCGTCTCGTTTCGCGTGCTGCCGGACAGGCAGGAGAAATGACGCAGAAGAAGATCTGCATGCTCGGCGCGTTCGGCGTCGGCAAGACGAGCCTGGTCTCGCGTTTTGTCAGCAGCGTGTTTTCCGACAAGTACCTGACCACCGTCGGCGTGAAGGTTGACAAGAAGGTAGTGACGGTGGACGGGGACCAGGTCACGCTCATGTTGTGGGACATTTACGGCCAGGACGAGTTCCAGACCGTCCGCACCTCCTATCTGCGCGGGGCGTCGGGGTATCTCCTGGTTGCCGACGGCACGCGCCAGCAGACGCTCGCCGTGGCACGATCGCTTCACGACACCGCCGCCGCCGTCGTCGGACGGGTACCCGTCGTGCTCGTCATCAACAAGGCGGACCTCGAATCGCAGTGGGAAGTGGATGCGCGCGCGCTGGTACGGATGGCCGAGGAGGGATGGCCGATCATCCGCACGAGCGCGAAAACCGGCACCGGCGTCGAGGAGGCGTTTCTCAGGCTCGCGCGCGACATGGTGGTGGCCTGACGCGGAACCGGAGGGAACACGTGCCCGATTCGCTGTTGAATGATCTGTCCACCGCCCTCGACTGGATCGTGCTGGAGCAGTTGCCGTCCGGGAGCTTCTTGAAGGCGGCGCAATCGCCCGCGCCCGCGTGGTACCTGGCCGCCCTGCAACGGGGAGACGACAGCGACACGCCGTCGCTCCTCGAGGCATTCCCCGCGCTGGATGCATTTCTCGCCGAGGCGGAGGCCTTCTGGTCGCGCGAGGCGGACGGTCGATTCGACGGCGAGCCGTTCATGCTCGCAGACGCCGGCGGACGCGAGCTGCCGGTCACGCCCACCGCCCTGCGCGCCCGGGGCCGTCGGTTCCTGGTCCTGCAGCCGGCGGTGTCGTTCGCGGATACCCGCCGCGTGCTCCAGGCGGCTCGAGAGCAGGCGCTGGCGCACGAGCATCTGGTGCAGCGCCTGCAGGCGCTGCAGAAACCGATTGCGACCCTCGGACGCCTGGTCGACGATCCCGCGTACACCAGCGCGGCAGCCGATGCGGTCCGGCAACAGGTCGACGTGCTCCGGGCCCTGTTCGCGGAACTGCCTCGGACGCCCCGCGCGACCACCGCCCGCGGACGCTGAGTCCAGCATCCCACGGCAGGCACGGCAGGAAGCCGGCAATTCTGCAGAGCGCTCGAGCACCGGCCGGGCACACGCGAGATGATCCGCCAGGGCCCGCAGCGGCTGCTAAACGAGCGGCCGTGTCTGGCGCGAGAACAACATGACGACGAGTCGAATCAGGGCCGCGGCAATCGCGCTGAGTATTGCGTTCGGAGCTGTTGGCGGCGCCGGTTCGACGCACGGTTCAGCGCAAGGCCAGAAGCTGTCCGACACGATTGCGTCGTCCACACGGTTGGCGGACGGCAAAGAGTGGACGACGGCCAATCTGAACGTCAACATGTCGTCATCCTATTGTTACGACGATTCGGAACCGAACTGCCGTCGATATGGCCGTGTGTACACGTGGGAATCGGCGCAGCGCGGGTGTCAGTCGCTGGGAGATCGATGGCGGTTGCCGACCGACGGCGAATGGCGTCAGCTGGCGAAGCACTATGGTGGAGTGGGGAACGACTCGCCAGAGAAGGGTAAAGCCGCGTACCCGGCGCTCCTGAGCGGAGGCACCTCAGGCTTCAATGCCGTCCTGGGTGGCAATCGCTCTGTTGACGGAAAGTACGAGCGGCTGGAGGCACACGGATTTTACTGGACGGCATCGGAAAACGATCCGATCACCGCACCGTTCTATAACTTCGGCAAAGGCAGTCAAGCGCTCTATCGTCAGCCCCAGGGCCACAAGCAGATGGCAATCTCCGTGCGTTGCGTCAGGGAGTGACCGCTCAGAAGTCGGGCCCGCGAGTCGGCTGCTCACAGGAGGCGTCAGCATGAGTATTCTCGACAGCATCACGTTGGGTGGAGCGCTGGATCAGAACCGAAATGGTTCAGCGCTGGACGATATTCTCGGCAGTCTCGGGCGGACGTTCGGTCGCAGTTAGAGAGTGCCGTAGCGAACAGGCCAAGGGCGTCAGCAGCGGATGTCGAAGAGGAGCGGAGGCGCTTATGTGGAAGGAGTTTCGAGACTTCATCGCCCGCGGCAACGTCATGGATCTTGCGGTGGGGCTGATCATCGGTGCGGCGTTCGGCAAGATCGTCACGACGCTGGTCGAAGGCATCCTGATGCCGCCGATTGGACTGTTCCTGGGCAGCGTCGATTTCTCGAGCCTGTTCACGGTCCTCGACTCCTCGAAGGGGATCCCGGCATCACTTGCCGACGCGAAGGCCAAGGGGATTCCCGTCATTGCCTACGGCCAGTTCATCAATGACATCATCGGCTTTCTCATCGTGGCGCTGGCGGTCTTCTTGATCGTCAAGCAGGTCAATCGCATCAAGAGCGCGGTGGACAAGCCGGTCGCGGCAGAGACGGTGACCAAGGAATGTCAGTTCTGCGCGTCGACGATTTCGATCAAGGCGTCGCGGTGCCCGAACTGCACCTCGGAACTCGGACCTGCGGCTCTCCGACCCTAGCCGGCCGGCTGTTGGTGGAGATTCAGAGTTCGCGATAGTTCTGCACGGCAAAGGTGTCGCACTGGCGGGCATCGCCGCTCTCGAACCCGCGGCGGAACCATCGTTTCCGCTGCTCGCTCGAGCCGTGCGTGAACTTCCTCTCATCGGCGTGGCCGAGGGTGTCATCGCCGATCGCGTGCGCGGCGGTGAGCGCTTCCCCGAGATCCTCGTCCGTGATCTCGAGCGCCGAGCGCGCCGAACGGCCCCACACGCCGGCCAGGCAGTCGGCCTGGAGCTCCACGCGCACCGAGACCTGGTTCGACGTCTCACCGCTCGGGTGCAGCCTGGTGGCGCCGATCAGGTTCTGCACGTGGTGACCAACCTCGTGTGCGATCACGTATGCCTGTGCGAAGTCGCCGGGCGCGCGCAGCCGCTTCTCCATGAGGCCGTAAAAGCCCGGATCGATATAGAGTTTCTGATCCGTCGGGCAATAGAACGGGCCGACGGCGGAGGTGGCGTTGCCGCAACCAGTCGAGACGCCGTTGGCAAAGACGACGAGCGTCGGATGCCGGTACGCACGCGGAGAACTGCCGTAGGCCGGTAGTGCCCCGCGTTCGAAGAGCGGCGTCCACACGTCTTCGGTCGACGCGAGCACGACGCGGGAGAAATCACACGCCGCGCCGTTCGCCTCCGACGCCTGACAGACGCTGGCCGCATCTGGTCCCGAGGGCGCGCCGTCGCCGCTACCGGTCAAAGCGCCGAGGATCTGCTCCTTGAGTCCTGCAGGCATGAACAGGAACCCGACGACGATCACGAGCCCTGCGATCAACGTGCCCTTCACGCCGAGGACTCTCACGAGACCGGCCAGCGCCTGGATCGGAACGCCGCCACCACCGCCGCGACCGCTGCCACGATCTTCGAAGTTGCTCGATCTGCGTTGACCTTCGGTGCGCATTGCTGCCCCCGTTCTCAATTCAAGCTGCGGTCCGATCCGGCGGCCGGCAACACCAACGACGCTGACTCGCGTCTTCGATCCGACACGCGGGCGACGCGGACTCGTGCGCCTGCCTACTTCCGTTTCACCGTCTCGAATTTCCGGCCCGCCTGCTCGAAAGTCAGCGCGGTGACGGCCCCGTTCTCGACCGAGAAGATGAACTGTATCGAGGGATCGACAGCGGTGCCAAACGTGTGTGGCCCGGTCGCGTACAAAGTAAACTCGCGCTGTCGGGCAGCTTGCGCGCGCAACGTCCCGCCGTCCACCCAGATGCGGAGATCGAGGCCCGGTCGCCCGGGCACGGGTATCGTGTATTCGCCCGCGTACATCTTCAACGCCGCCCGGTTCGGCTGTGCCTCGACCGGCGCGGAGATCGTCAGCGGAGCGTTCAGCGCGGCGAGCGCGAGATTCCGCGCCAGGATCTCTCGGGTAGGCATCGGCGCCGTGTTGGTCAGCACCGTCACCGACAGCGAATCGTCCGGATACCACGCGTTGAAGCTCGCGAATCCCGAGTACTGGCCGCTATGGGAGATCTCCCTGTGGCCGGAAATGGGAATCCACGTTACCCCGAAGCCATAACCGCGCGCCGCCGCTGCTCCCCTCGGGGTCGTCATCATCGTCAGCGTGTCCGGAGTGAGCACGCGGCCGCCGTGCAACGCGCGGTTCCACGCCGCAAGGTCCACAACCGTCGAGCAGAGGCCGCCGCCGCCGAACCAATGCGACACGTGCCGGTACCCCGCCTCGTCGAACGAGGAGCCGTCGCGCCGGTAGCCAATCGCCTGGCCATTCGCACCGGCAGTGTCCTCGCACACGCGGGTACGGGTGAGTCCCAGCGGCCGCGAGAACTCCCCTTCGAGCACTTCGGCGTAAGAGCGGCCGTAGATCTTCTCGATCAGCATGGCGAGGGCGACATACCCGGTGTTGCTGTACTGCCAGTTGCCGCCCGGCGCAAATGTCATCGAGTCCTTTGCGACCAGCGCTAGTAGACTCGCCGGCGGCATCGGTTCGTCCCAATGCCGCGACCAGCGGCCGCCGATCTCGGTGAAGTCGGGAATCCCCGAGGTGTGATTGAGCAGATGCTCGATGGTCACGCCGCGCCATCCCGGCGGCAGGTCGGGCAGGTGCGTGCCGATCGCGTCGTTCAGGGCGAGACGCTTCCGCTCGACGAGTCTGAGGATAGCCGCCGCCGTGAATTGCTTTGTCACCGAGCCGATGCGATAGATCGTGTCCGCCGTCGCCGCCGTTTTGGCCCTGCGATCGGCGAGTCCCCAGCCGCCGCTCGCGAGCACCTCTCCGTTCCGCACGACGGCGATCGATACCGCTGAGGGCCCGTCAGTCGCAAGGAATTGCGGGACAAGCCTCTCGACGAGGGTCGCAAAACCGGCGGCGGTCGGCGGAGCGGCCTGAGCAGAACGCGCGTCGACGGCCGCGGTCGCGATGGCGAGCGCCGCAAGAAGTGCCGAACAGACACCGCCGATTGAAAGAGAATTCGGCTCGTGTGATTCGGTGCGCATCGTCCCGACCTCCCCAGTATACCGACGGGTGCGACGAACGACCGACTCGCTCGCCGAGCTTCTCCCAGGCAGCTCAGCGCCGTCCCTTCGCGCGCTTTGGTCGCGCTCCGATGCGCGCCCACCAGAGCCGCGGGGCCGACGACGTGACCCTGAGGGTCCAGGGGATGCTATTTCGTTTGGTATATCTCACGCGGAAGGTAACGGATGGAGACGGCCAAAGTCTTCTGGTCGGGGCGATCGCAGGCAGTGCGGCTGCCGCGTGCGTTCCGCGTCGATGCTGGCGAAGTCCGGATCCGACGACGTGGCCGGGCGATCGTACTGGAAAAGGTTCCCGAATCATGGGAGTGGCTCGATGCCCTCGCGGGCGACATCGACGAAGACTTCGCGCCGGCTGTACGCGAACAGCCCGAGGAGACGGAGCGGCCTGGGCTCGGCAAGGTGTTCCGCTGATGCGGTATCTCCTGGACGCGAACGCCATCCTTGCCCTGCTGAATGAGACGACGTCGCCGATCGCCAGACGCGTTCGTCGCCACGCGCCCCGCGATTTCAGTGTGTCGGCGGTCGTCATTCACGAGCTGTACTATGGGGCGTTCAAGAGTCAGCGGGTGGAGCAGAACGTGGCCCGCGTCGACGCGCTTCAGTTTTCAGTGTTGGAGTTCGACGAGGAGGACGCCCGGCAGGCCGGGCAGATCAGAGCGCACCTCGCGTCGAAGGGGACGCCCATCGGCCCCTACGACGTGCTGATCGCCGGTCAAGCCAGGGCGCGCGACCTGACGCTCGTCACCCACAACACCAGCGAATTCCGGCGAGTGCCTGGTTTGAAGGTTGAGGACTGGAGGGGCTCGGCTGCGCGGCGGCAGCGCTACGACCTCGGGCGGTCGCTGACCGTCGGCCGGCATGCGGTCGGTTCGATTCCTGTCCGTGGTCGCCGCAGCAACACGGCGCAAGTTCTGGACTGAGATGGTGAGCCGCATTTTCGCCAGTTGGAACCAGCTGGACGGCTAGCTGCGTTAGGTTCAGGCCTTGAAGCGCGTGGCCCGAAATCCCTCAGAAGTGTCCCTCTGATTTCTTCGATAAATGGGCCACCTTCGCCACGCGGCGAGGTGGCCCTCAGACATCTGATTCTGAGGCGTTTGCTAAATGTTAGGAACAATGCACGCGGCCGAACCCTTGATGTCGAATAAGTGATCCGCCACGGGGTAAAGGTGGGCAACCGTTTCCTTACGTAGGCCAATAGTCCCCATTGACAAGTGATTATCAGTTGCCTTGAAAACGCCCTTCTCAGTCATCAACACCGCGTAGAGGGTCACCTGTTCTGACCTTGGCATTCGCAGCCACTCTCCTTCGGCCTCGACATCCACCAGCACCCATCTAATGTGAAAGGGCTCGAATGCTCCCGCGTCAGCTTCGGTGCGAAGGCCCAGACCAGCGCTGGCCTTTGACAGGACCCATTGCAGACTGTGTTGGGGCGTGACCAATAGGTTGGCAGTTATGCCCGTATGAACCGATACCACCGAGATGTGCAGAGCGTCAGATGGCGTCTTGACGTTCGACCTGTCTAACAGCTTGCGAATCTCGTCTGCGATTGTGGCTGGACCAACCGTGAATTCCCGGTATGACATCCCAGCAAGAAGGGGATATAGCTGGAGGACCCGTTCTTTGGAGTTTAGGATTAATGGAAGAACACGCTTTCGACCATCCGTATTCTGAAGCGAGAGGGCACCGCTAAGCTCCTGCTCCGGCCATGGGCGTTCAAGGAAATGCGCGGACAAACAGATGAGAGCGTAGCGACTGTTTCGCAGCCCTTCATTGAGTTTTGTGGTTACGTTGTCACCCCAAGCGATTGCAGCCGAGTCAATCCAGAACGTGACGCTCCGTTGTGCGAGAGCGGCGGCAAGCGGGTTGATATATGTTTCCTTGTCGTGAGTGGCGTGGGACAGGAACACATCTTGCCAAATGTCGGCCATCGTAGCCTCCGCTGCTGCACATTCTACGTATCGCGGCCCGCACGTCAATTGTCATGCCGCTTGTGTACTGCTCGTGGCGCGCGTGGGGCGAATTGCCGGTCACTTGGTCGGCAGCGTCGAACGCGGCGAACGTGACATCAAGTGCATTAGCGCTGGCGGCTGGGCTTTGGGTGTCCCTGTCGGAGTCTTCGGGCCGTTCCGACGCTCTGGGTCACGTTCGTGACTCTCAGCTCCTAAGGCTTCTGCGAATCGAAGAAGGTCCTCGCCGCTTCCATCGCAAAGTCGTAATCTCGTCCCCCACGCGGAAACAGAACGACGACCGCACGCCCGACTGGCGTCGGATGTCGCTGCTGCCATTCGCAGTCTGCTTCACCAAACAATGCATCCTGCCGCAGGATGGCCGCACGTTCCTCGGGCGTCCAATTGAGTTTCACAAAACGACCAACTCGCCATCGTTCGCGCCACGCGAGGTGCTGGGAGCGAGAAATGAACGGGACAACGTTGCTGCTCGATAGCGGTGCCTGTTGTCCAAGCCCGGGGGTGTCGTCAGCAAATCGAAATAGCAAGTTCAACTTGCCAAGCGCCTTCAGGCGGGAATACAAGTCCGGGTCTGGAAGCGTGCGCGTGTTGGTAAAGTCGGGCATTTGATGTCTCCCAATCCGCTGCTGCGGATGAAGACATCAGGAGGGTTCAACACGTTGTCGTCGGCGATGCCGAGGACCACATCTCACCACCAGATGGCGATGAAGGGCACCGTGCGTGTTGCGCCGGTTGCCGTCGCTCGCGGGTGCGAGTGAACTCCTGATGTCCTTGAATAACAATAGCGCGTTCAGCGGTTGACGGCAAACTCCAGTTTGTTGAACCGAAGACGGAAACGAGTCGAAGAACCATACCGCTGCCGATCAACCTGACGCTCGACACGTATTCGACGTCAGCCGAGCAGCGGCAGAGGAGATGAACGAGTTGCTAGTGCGTGAAGCGATTGGCTGTCAGATTGGCTGTCAAATCGACGGAGTCAGTCGCCACCCAAAAACTCCATTTCGTTGGGGAGTCGGTCTAAGCGACCGAAATAGCTCGAATTTCCAGCAATCTTTGCGGTCAGGTGTACAGGACGCGGCAACCCGCAGCAGATCGCTCGTGTCCACCGGATCGCACTTTGGCTGCGGGCGCAGATCAGTTGGGACCTTCTTCAGAAGCGCCACCCATTCCGGATCCGCCGCAGGATCATCTTCGAGATCGGCGACCGCATCCATGTAGACCAAGGCAGACACGCGATCGGAGTGATTCCGCGCCAGTGTGGTCATTTCGCCGCCCGCCATCGAATGTCCGATGAGAATAGGCTTTGAGATCTTTCCGCGCTCGATCACCGCGAGCACGTCGTCGGCGAGCCGCTGGTCATCGTAGCCCGTCGGCGGCCGACTTGACGCGCCATAGCCCCGCCGCGTGATGCCGTAAACATGGCAGCACTTCGTCAGTTTGGGTGCGAAGTCGTCATCCGGTGTCAACGGTGAGGAACTGGACGTCGTGTTTGACCGGATCCTGCCAGACGGCCTGAGACGCTGGCAGCAGCAACGCGGTGGAGACGAGGATCGCTATCCGCATCGGCGCAGGATACATTGGAACCTCTTCTTGGTCTCGCCGCATATCTTCCGTATATCCATCACAAGCCCACCGAAGAGGCGCGATGAGCAGTTGGATCAGGCTGTGCGCGCGTTCGGCGCGCCACGGTTTCACGTACAGTATCGCGCCTGGTTCGAGCGCGGCGAACGCGTGCTTGACGCCACGCTGTCACCCACGTTGGCCGATGCGATCGCGCTCAAGATTGGGCTGTTGGAGTGTCATGTTCTCGCGCATCGGTACTTACATCTCGCGCGCCTCGGCGGCACCGCATGACGCGGTACGGCTGAGGACGAGAAGGGGGACGAGGACCCAGGGCGTACTCGTCCCCCTCTGGAGAGCCGACAGATGCCACGCACGATTGGATTTGCGCCCGGAACGGGAGCACATGGCCGTGCCGCTAAACGACGTTGTAGCAGCCAGTTTCGTCGGAGCGACACCTGCTCGAGGGTCAACACCGCGCGGCAGTTCCCGCCGACAAACGCGTCGGAATCACAAGGAGAAGTCTTCCCATGCCGGCGATCAAACCGGGCACGCGCGGCGAGCACCTTGTGCGGCTCATCGCCCGCCTCGATCGCGAGAACAACGAGACGATGGTCGCGTACGCGGAGTTCATCGGCGAGCCGCCGGATTACGCTGTCAACCAGCTCATTGATTCCGTGCTCGCGCAGGACAAGGAATTCGGTCGCGTGGCGCGCCGAACACCCGAGTCGTACGTGCCCGGCGAACGCGGCCCAACCGAAGCGAAAGAAGCGGCTTCGCGCAGAACCGATCCGCCTCCGCGTCCTCGACTGGAGGACGCGACGATTTGCCGCGTCAGCGGGTGTGTAGTTCGAGGACGTCATGTTGCGACGCATGGGCCGAAGCGTCCACGGTGATCGCCCTCGCGATTGCCACCGTCGGCAGCGGCTGGGGCCTCGATGTGTGTCCCATGCCGTTCACTAACCCATTTCTCGCCTTGATTGGGCTCGAGAAACCGGTCGTCTTTCGCGTGCTGACCTATGGCTATTCGACGCTCTGGTTTACGAGGCGTTCTCGCCGCCTTCGTTCGTCATGTCCGTGGTGTCGATCATGACAACCGGATCATCTGACATCGGTCGCGATCCAGCAGAGCGAGCACGACGACGCGAACTGACCGAGGGCCGACGCGCCATGACGCGACACTGCTCGTGTTCTGTCACTCGCTGTCCCAGCGTCGTCGTTTCCACGTGTCTGGATGACGACGCAGGTGCAGGACCGCGAGCACTGTAATCAGGTCCGCTTCCGTCGTGAAGAACACCCCGTATGGAAAGTCGCGAACCAGCGCGCGTCGAACGTCTTCTTCGATGATTGGAAAACTGGAAGGGATTCTGCAAAACTCTGGCGAAGACCGTATTGACTTGCGCCTCAAAGCGGAAGCCTAGGCCCTCACGCTCTCGTTCGTATCGAAGCGCCGCCTCGAAAATCTCGAGCTCGGCTTCGGACGAGACGTCGAGCCGTCACATTTAGCGAACGGTACGGAGACGCGCCAGCAGCTCCTCGCGAATCTCAGACCAAGGGCGCGAGGTCATCTCTCCGCGCCGGTATGCGGCAAGGCGCTCGGTGATGACTTGGCGATGCCAGTCAGGGACGGGTACTTCGTCTGGATGCTCGGCGAGGTGGTCCCACAGCGCCTGAATGTATTCGAGCTTCTCGTCCGGCGAGAGCTCGTCAAAGCCCGGAGGCGGAACCGTCGGCTGCGCCATGACGCTAGTATACCGTCGTCAGGCGCCGCGACCGACCTGCTTCACGCCACTGCATCAAACTGACGGCAGCAGAGAAGAGAGCCGAATGCTGCCACATTGACTCATCATTTGCTTCTGCGTTGTCTTTCGTCTTTCCGTGTTCGTCTTTTCCGTGTTACCGGATGGCGCTGAATAGGGAGCGAAGGCTGCAATGAGCACGGGGCGACGGCACAATCGCGGTACCGCGACGAATGGCAGTCTGGTGTCGGTTATCAAAACGTAGGGACCCTTTCCTGACGATCTTTTCAAAACCTTCCCCCCCTTCGGTGGCGAGTTTCTCAAAACCTTTCCCCCCTTTCGCCTGACCGCGCGATAGCGGTCTCCGATCCCGGCCGCGTCCTGGGACCAGGAGGCGTGGATGTATCGCGAGGTCACGATGATCGAAACCAGAGGTCCTTCGGCTCCGAGGCGAGGGCCTGCCCAAGAACGTATCGCGGCCCAGCTCGGGCTCGATCCCAAGACGGTCCGACGGTATCTGGCGGCTGCGGACATGGCGGGCATCCGCGTGTCCGCGGCGATCGGCGACGACGAGATCCGCCAGGTGCTGCTCGCGTTGCATCCGGCGGGCGGCCGGCCGCGTGGTGACGGATGGGCGCGCTGTCGCGAGCAGCGCGCGGCGATCGAGCGGTGGGTCGGCGATGGCTTGCGCCTGACGAAGATTCGTAAACTGCTCGTTCGTCAGGGCGTGCTCATCGCGTATCCCACGCCCATGTACAACCCTTCGACCGATGCGTCGGAGCGCTTCGCTGAGGCGACGCGCACGCTCGCTGAAGCGAGGCGGAAGACCTTCGACGGACTCGTCATCGCGATGATGGTGATTGCCCTGCTTGCTGCCGTTCTGCCGGATGCACGACCTCGATCTGCCACGGCGAGAACCGCGAGCTTGTGGTCGATCGGGACGGCGTGTACGAGCTGAACGGCGAGGGCCGACGACCGACCAGATCGTCATACGGAAATGCCGGCGCGCGAACTCGCGGCCGGAGCCGCTCTTCACATAGCGCCGAACTGCGCTGCCGCCGCGGCGGCGTCGAACTCAATCGACACGAGAACACGCCACGGACGATGTTGCGACGTGTGGGGCGACATGCCCACGTTGTGTGCGGCGAGTCGTTCCTGCAGATCGGCCGTAAGGCCGACGTAGTAGCAGGGCGGGTCAGCGACGGTCCTGAGGATGTACACGCAGTGCTTCCTCTGTGGCATGCGTCAACCACAGTAAGCGGCGAGCCACAGCCCGTCGTGCCGAATCGCTGATGTTCCCAGAGCCCCGTCCCGCGGGGTGTGCAGCGGCGGCGATTGTGTGTGGATTCGAGATGGCAGATGGTGCGACGTCGTGTCGGCTTGCCAGCCGAAGCCTCTCTCGGCGAGCGGGAGGTCCGCCTGCGCGTCGCCTTCGGCGACGGCTCCGGCGGACAGCCTCCGCGAGAATGAGAGCGGAGGCTGGTGAGCCTAACTTTCGCGAGTTGGAACCAGATCAGCGTATGGCTCAGGCGCCTCGACATCCTTCGGCACGCCGCATAATCGGAACGGAACTAGCTATCTGCTGAAACATCGGTTCGTGAAAGTTCCGCCTTCAACGCTGCTAATGCGTCACTCGGCGTATCGAATGAACCGGTCCAACCACCGCTGACGTCGCCGATCGTCCGCAGAAACCGCCAGCGACCTTGAATCCGCATGACGAGTGCCGTCTGGTCTGACGGCAGCCCCTCGACAGCGTGAGGTCCATCGCTGCTGGCCTCGTTTACTTGAAGTGTGAGATTCAGAACGGCCACAGCCACTACACATCCAACCGGCGCTGATGGAACCGCGTCGTTGGCATCACTACCCGCCCGACGATGAGTCACGTTGAAGTTGCCAGCCGAACTGCTCGTGAAAGTCGCGGCAACAGTCGTCGCAAATCCACCGATACTCGTCGAGAGTGGTCCAGCCTGCATGTAGTGCATCCGGAATCCTCTCGTTCGCGAACTTGGTCCCACAGAACTCGCAGTGATCGTGATCCCATCCAGGGCGCGTTTCTCGCCACTGTCGGCGTGTCAGCGTCACGCCCTTTAAGTAAGAGTCTTGGCCCTGCAAGCGCCAATCGGACCGCTTCGCGGAGATCTCGGTGAGCGCCGCTCTAACGCGCTTCTCAATCTGATACCAAAGGTCGCTGTGGCGTTTGCGGAACTTCTTGCGGAGTTCGCATTCAGCGAGTGCCCATCGAAGCTCAGGCTCGTTGCGGTGAGCGATGGCGTTTTCGATCCGTCGCAGTTCTTTCGAGCGCGTTACATTTGCCACCTAACCGCACTGCCGACGTCGACACGCGGCTATCGAGCGCGTGAAACGGAACGGCGCGTGCGTGTGCTCGCACGAGCCGATCCCCGCAGTCGTCGCACAACGGCCGCAGGCAGCTTTACGGGAACGAAGAGGTCGGACGGGTACATGTAGTCCTCGCCGGACTCGTCGACAACGCGGATGTACCCCTCCCGAGCGGCGTCGCGGTCAGGAAGCACTTGGTAGATCTTGCGTGCCTCGAGGTCTTCCAATCCGCCGCTTTCGATACAGAGCGCAAATGAGCTCGTCGATTGATGAACTCTCATGGTGCTAATCCAGGAAGCGTTTGATCTTTAATCCGCGTTTGCCCACGCCGTGCGCCTCGTACCAATGGATCTCCGCTCGCCGAAGCGACCCGTTCGCTAACCGAACGGTAGCATCTCCCTTCAGCTTGCGCCAACGCTTCCCGCCGTGCCGTTTTCGGAGCATCTTGAGGCGACGAATGCCGCGACCGGTCGCGATGAGCTGCACGTTCGTGATCTCGCCGACGATCTCAAACATCGAGCGGTGTCTCGCGTCGTCGTTGGCCTGATTGAGTGCCAGCGTAGAGTGCGACGGACCGAACGTCAACGACCATGTGTGCGACGGCCCCGGACCTCTCTTCAACCCTGGTTGGCATCGCTGATTCTCTTCCCCAGTGGCCGGGACTGTCTGTGCCGGACAATGCTGCTGAGCGAGGAACAGGGAGAGGAACACCCAGGGCGCATTCCTCGCTCTGCTGTTGTTCGTATCGGCGGCCGATTTGCGGGGTGCTCAAACCCAGAACGACATTCCGCCACCCGCTACTTCAACGTGCGGTATGACTTGCGCCTGATGGCGGGGCATCGGTTGGCAGGCTGCGTGCGGCGCTTTGTGCCGCGCGCGAATGGGTTGTGATGATGCAGCCGGGGCGAGCGACCCCCCTCCGCGACCCGCCGACTGGTCCCAGCCGCGGCCCCAGGGGTCGCTCTGTACCACGCCCCGGCTGCTCGTGTACATCTCGCGTCGAATGTACGCGGCATTGTTTGCGCCGAACCGGCCTCCCTCAATCAGAAACAGCGGCTTCAGCAGCTGTTCCTTCCTGAAGGCATCGCGTTCGACGGAAACCGAGTTAATCGAACCGCAGCAACCACACCGTTCTTCAAGTACTTGGCGCCGGGTGAGAGGCGTGATGAAAGTTTGGTGAGCCGCGAAGGAATCGAACCTTCAACCCGCAGATTAAGAGTCTGCTGCTCTGCCAATTGAGCTAGCGGCCCACGTGTCGTGATGGGAGTCGCCAAGCCGGCGCTGTGCGCAGAAAGGCAACACGAAAGTATAACAAACGGATCAGCGGATCCGCCAGTGCGCGGCCGTTTCACCCGCGCGCACTCATTGTCCTCCCTTGGCTGACCACGGAGGTACCACGCCGTTCATGCGCGCGTAGGCTATGAGCTGACCCATGTGCTCGTGGTTGTGAGCGAGCAGCCGCAACAACACCGCATCAACCGTCGTCTCCACCCCGAAGAACTTCGCCGGTTTGCTCCGATCGGCGCCTTTCACGGCGTCGCGGACGGCTTCGAGCGAGCCCTGCAGGAACTTGACCACGTCCGCCTTCGCGGTGAGGCTCTTCTCGGGTTCCTTCCCGAGCGTCTTCACCGCGCCGGGTGGCCTGAGGCCCGCCTGGCCCAGAAGCAGGTGATTGCCGATCGCGATGTGCATCAGCACCTCGCTCGTCGTGCGGACGCCGGCACTCGGCCGCCAGCTCATTTTCTCCTCGGGAAAGGCTTCGGCCAGCTGCGTCAGCTGGCGCGCGGCGTGCTCGAACTCACCATTCCATCCCTCCCCGGCTCCCTTCGGAGGCTGGGCCGAGGCGCGGCTGGCGAAGGCGAGCGCGACGATGGCGATCGCCGTGTGGATTGTTCGTGGGCGCGTCATTGTCATTCTCCGTCAGGCGGAGCGGGTAGATCCGCGTCCGTCAGCGAGCGGCGATGGTAACGTCACGCCTCGTTCGCTGCAACCTCAAACGGCACCGCTCAGTTTGTGTGCGAGTGTCGAATCCCGTAAAATTCATGAAGCGCCGCGGGGTCACGCAGCGCGAAGCAGACGAACAAATCGAAAAGAAATGCTCAATAGAACTCTGTCCGCTCTTCGTGTCTCTCGAATCGGCCTCATCGTTCTCGCCGGCACCGTCGTGCTGCCGGCGTTGACGTTGACCGACCGCTCCGCCGCCGCGCGGGAAGTGCCGGGCTCCGCCGCCGAGGTCGTTGCAATCGCGCCGGAAATGGCAGAGGCCGTCGCTGTCACGAATACGGTCGAGGCGCGCCCGACGACGACCGCGTTCGAGGCCGAGTCGTGGGATGTGGATGTGCTCGACGGACTCGATCAGACGGTGTTCGAGCTCGCGCTGAATGCCGCGGAAGCCGCCGTCGCGCGCGGTGACGCGAACGCGCCCGACACGCTGACGGTCATCGACTTCTCGAAGCCCTCGACCGAGCAGCGCCTGTGGGTCTTCGATCTCGACGCCCGCGAGCTCCTCTTCAAGGAACTCGTCTCGCACGGCCGCGGCAGCGGCCTCGCGAACGCAACGTCGTTCTCGAACACCAACGAGAGCTACAAGTCGAGCCTCGGCCTTTTTCGGACCGCCGAGACGTACGTCGGCAAGCACGGCTACTCGCTGCGGCTCGACGGGCTCGAGGCCGGCGTCAACGACCGCGCTCGTGGCCGCGCGATCGTGATGCATCCGGCGTCTTACGTCAGCGACTCGTTCGCGAAAGCGCAGGGCTACCTGGGACGCAGTCACGGCTGCCCGGCGCTGCGGCCGGAGATCAGCCGCGAGCTGATCGATACGGTGAAAGGTGGGGGATTGCTGTTCGCCTACTATCCGGATCAGCAGTGGCTCGAGGCGTCGGAGTACCTCAATTAAGGCAGAACTGAAGTCCGCCCTACGCGATGGCGGACCTGAAGTTCCGCCCTACCGACGACGCTACTTCCAGCCGTGCGATTTCCGCGTGAACCGCGCCGGCAGTTCCGGCTTCTTCTCCGGCGCGGGTTCCGGCTCGCCTGACGCCTCCGCAATCTCCCGCTCCAGCTCTTCGTCGTTCGGCAGGCCCGCGAGCTGATCGATGAACATCAGCGACTGCTGCGACGGAATCTCGAACTTCTTTCCGCACGTCTTGCACGTCACTTCGTCATCAATGCGCAGCAGGTGATCGCGGAGCTTCGCGAACTTCGCGCGATCCGTGTCGTTGGCGCCCGGCGGCAGCCTGTCCTTCTTCTGGCGCCGCACCCAGCGGATGCTGTAATCGTTGGTGCGCCGGCACTTCGGGCACTGGAAGCGCCCCTGCCGGGTCTCGGGTTTCTCGTTGAAAAACGCTCGTTCGTCCAGACCCATGCACCAAGGGTAAGGGGTAAGGAGTAAAGGGTAAAGGGTAAAGGGTAAAGGCTTGACGATCTGTGCCGGACTGTCCTACTGTCATATGACAGTTGCTATGCTGTTCCAGCTCGATTTCAGATCCGGCAAGCCCGTCTACCTGCAGCTCGTCGACCAGGTGAAGGTGGCCGCCGCCTCGGGTGCCATTCGCGCCGGCGAGCCGCTGCCTGGCATCAGGCCGCTGGCCGAGGAGCTCCGCGTCAACCGCAACACGATCGCCAAGGCCTACACGGAGCTCGAAAGCCAGGGCATCGTCGAGACCGTCGCGGGGAAGGGCTGCTTCGTCCGCGCCAACAGCTCCCCCTACAAGAAGGAGGTCCGGCGCAAGCTCCTCGCCGAGACGCTGGACACCGCCGTCATCCACGCGCATCACCTGCAGATCGGCAGGGACGATTTCCTGCGGGTGGCCGAAGAGCGCTTCGACGCGCTCGAGCACCGGCGCGCGCGCGCCGCGGAGATGTGACGCCATGAGCGAACAGACGCCTGCGATCGCGATCACGAACCTGGTCCGCCGCTTCGGCCACACCGAGGCCGTGAACGGCCTGACGCTGCGCGTGCCGCGCGGCCGCTGCTACGGCTTCTTCGGCCGGAACGGCGCCGGGAAGACGACCACGATCAAGTGCCTGCTCAACCTGCTTCAGCCGACGAGCGGTGAGACGCGCATTCTCGGGATGGATCCCCGGCGCCAGGAGGTCGCGGTGAAGTCGCGCATCGCCTACGTGCCGGACGCCGTCGCGTTCTACCCCTGGATGACGGTTGCCGACGCGCTGGCGTATTTCGCGTCGTTCCGCCAGCGCTGGAATCGCGACACCGAGGCCGCGCTGGTATCGCAGTTCGGCCTCGATCTTCAGCAGAAGACAAGCCGCCTCTCGAGAGGGCAACGCACGCAGCTCGCGCTCATTACGGCCATCTGCGCCGAGCCCGACGTGCTGATTCTCGACGAGCCGACGTCCGGCCTCGATCCAATCGTCCGCCGCGAGTTCATCCAGACGGTCATCGGCGCGTATCAGGACGCCGATCCATCACGCACGGTGTTCGTCTCGACCCACCTCATCTCGGAGTTCGAGGGGCTGATCGACGAGTTCACGATCATCGACGCCGGCCGCGCGGTCCTGACTCTAGCCGCGGACGCCGCGCGCGAGCGCTACCAGAAGATCCACGCGCGCTTCGCCGCCGATCCCGGGCCGCTCGATCTGCCGGGTCTCCGCGTCCTTCGCCAGCATGGCCGCGACATGGAGATCATGGCCGGCGCCAACACCGCCGACATCGTCGAGCGGCTGCGCGCACGATCGCCGGAGGCGCTCAGCACGCAGGCACTGACGCTCGAAGAGATCTTCGTGTCGACACTGCACAAGGGCGGGATGGTCGCATGACGCGCCGGTGGCCGCTCGTCACGAAGGAAGTCCGGGCCCTGCTGCCGCTGTGGGCGGCCTTGGTCGTGGCGATGAGCCTCCACGTGTCGCCCTACGGCGAGTTGCAGGGGATTGCGATACTCGCGTACGTCTTCGGCGCCGTTGTCCTCGGGGCGCACGCCATCGGCCACGAATACAGCTATCGCACGCTCGGGACGCTGCTGACGCAGCCGGTCGATCGCCGCCGCCTCCTGACGACGAAGCTCGCCGTGACCGCGACGATGCTGGTGCTGCTGCTGGCCGCATCGTGGCCGCTGGTGTTCGTGAACTTCCATCCGCGTCCCGACGCCGCTGTCGTCCTGCTGCCGATCGCTGGAGGCTTGTTCGTCGCGCCATGGCTGACGATGGTGGCGCGCAATCAGCTCGCGGGCGCTGTGTTCACGGTGAGTATCGCGGGCCTGGCGTTCATCACCGGCGAGTTCGTCAGCGGTGATCGATTCGGCGGGACCGCGGCGGCCGAAGCTGCACGGCTGGAGGTCGTCGCGCGGATTCTGCTGGTGTTTTCCCTGGCCGCTGCCGTGCTCGGCTGGCGGACGTTCATGCGGCTCGAAGCCACCGAGGGCGCCGGGACGGACTTTCACCTGCCGCGCCTGCGGGCCGCGGAGGACCGCCGCGACGCCAGTCCAGTGTGGCTCCTGATCCGAAAGGAAGTCCGCCTGCAGCAAATGAGTTTCGTGCTCGCCGGGGCGTACGTGTTCGTCTGGGGCGCCCTGTTCGCGCGCGGATACGGCGCCTCGGGCCTGGAGGCACAGAAGTTCGCGATGATCTTCGGTCCGGTCACGCTGATCTACTTCTGGGGGCTCTCGCTGCTGATCGGATCGCTGGCGAGCGCCGAGGAGCGGCAGTTCGGCGTCCTCGAGTCGCAGCTGCTGCTGCCGGTTTCCGCGCGGACGCAGTGGCTGATCAAGGCCGGCGTTGCCATTGTGGTCGCCGTGCTGCTCGCCGTCGCCCTGCCGTCGGCGCTGATTCAGATCGCCAGCCGCGCGAGTCTCGTCCTGAGCCGCGACCTGCCGAAGCTGCCGATGGCCGTTCTCGTCGTGACGGCCGTCACGGCCTGCGGGCTGTTCGTGTCGTCGCTGTCGTCGAGCGGCATCCGCGCCATCATGATGGGCTTCCCGTTCATCGTCGCCGCCACGTGGCTCGTGAGCTACGTCGAACAACTCATTATGCGCAGCGGCGTTTCGTATTTCACCCGCTCGGCATATCAGATCGGCGTCGAGCGGTGGGCGGACATGCTGACCGCAGTGGCGTTCATCGTCCTGCTGTTGTGGTTCGCCGGGCAGAACCACCGCTCGGGCGAGCGCAGTGTCCGCCGCATCGTCTGGCAGATGGCGAGCGCCGCGGCGCTGATTGCCGGCGGTCCGCTGCTGATTGCGCGGCTCCTGCTGGCGATCTGAGGGACAATCCAGTGGATGTTCCGCGCGCTGAACGGCGTGATGGCGGTGCTCTTCGTCCTGTCCGCTGCCGTTCAATTCAACGACCCTGACCCCGTCCGGTGGATCGCGGTGTATGCCGCAGCGGCGATCGTGTCAGCCGCCGCAGCGTTCGGACGCCGCGTCGCGCTGCCAGCCGCAGCACTTGCCGTCATCTCGATCGTGTGGGGGATCGCCGTCGCGCGCGACGCTCACGGCGTTCCGGCGCTCGCGGAACTGGTCGATTTCCAGACGATGAAGACGTCGACAGTGGAGCTCGCGCGGGAGACGCTCGGCCTGTTCATAGTCTTCGGTTGGATGACGGTTCAGGCCGTGGTCGAGCGGCGGCGTAGGGTATGATGTAGAGTCCGTTCGGTCGCAGTTGGACCACGCATCAGAGCCGTCGGCACGTGCTGCGCCCGTAGCTCAGCTGGATAGAGCGCCGGGCTTCGAACCCGTAGGTCGGGGGTTCAAATCCCTCCGGGCGCGCCAGCCTTCGCTCTGAGACGTGCGGCAGTCGACAGTCTGAGCGGTCCGCGGCCAATCGGCAATACAATCGACCGTCGGCAATCGGCAATCGAAATCCGCAATCGACGATTGGCAATCCGCAATCGTGTTAGGCGCCCGTAGCTCAATTGGATAGAGCGTCGGCCTCCGGAGCCGAAGGTTACAGGTTCGAGTCCTGTCGGGCGCGCCACATTCTGAGATCCCGACTGACAAATGACTGACAATCGGTAGCGCCTCAGAGTCATTTTGTCGCCGCTCATCTTGACAAACTAGAGGAATGGCGTATGCTCGGCTCCTCTAGTTTGCCTGGAGGTATGGCATGGCGGCGGACGAACAATCGACCGGACTCGTTCAGGGCACGCTGCACATGCTCATTCTGAAGACGCTGGCGCTCGAGCCGCTCCACGGCTACGGCATCGGCGTCCGCCTCGAGCAGATCAGCAAAGGTGTCTTCCAGGTCAACGCGGGCTCTCTCTTCCCGGCACTGCGCCGGCTGGAACGCGACGGCCTCATCCAGGGCGAGTGGCGCGCCACCGAAAACAACCGCCGTGCGAAGTACTATGCCCTCACGGCAACGGGCCGGGCGAAACTCAAGCGCGAGACGCGCGACTGGGAGGCACAGACAAAGGCGATCGCCAGGATTCTTTCGGCCTCGCTCGGGGAATTGTGATGCTGCTCCTGAAGCGGCTGAGTGCTGGATTCACCGCCCTCCTGCACCGCCGCCGCGCCGAGCAGGAGCTCGACGATGAGATCCGCGCATATCTGGACGTGTCGTCAGCGGAGAAGATTCGCTCCGGGATGTCGCCGGAGGCGGCGCTCCGCGCGGCACGCGCCGAGATGGGCAGCGTCGAAGCCATCAAGGACCACACGCGCGACGTCGGGTGGGAAACCCTACTCGAGAGCGTATGGCGTGACCTGAAATACGCGGGGCGGATCCTCCGCCGCGCTCCGGTATTCTCGGCAGTCGCGATCCTCACGCTGGCGCTGGGCATCGGGTCGAACGTCGCCGTGTTCACGTTGGTCGACGCCGTCCTCTTCCGGCCACTGCCATTCCACGAGCCCGATCGTCTCGTCATGATCTCTGAGAGCCACGTCGAGAGCGGTCAGCAGCGAGTCGGCGTCCTGCCGGGGAGCCTTCTCGATTGGCGGGAGCGCGGCCGCAGCTTCGAAGGCATCTCGATCCTGTGGGCCGGTCCGATGCTGATCACGAATCGAGACGAGCCGGCTCGTATCCAGGGCGCGCATGTCTCACCGAACTTCTTCGAGCTGATAGGTGTGCAGCCGTTTCTGGGGCGAACCTTTCCATCAACGGAATCCGATGCGGCAGGGCACGAACGGGAGGTCGTCATCGGCCACGGCCTCTGGCAACGCTGGTTCGGCAGCGATCCGGGTGCGATCGGGCGAACGCTCGAAGTGCAGGGCTGGGTACATCTGACCATCGTAGGCGTCATGCCGCCCGGCTTCTCGTTTCCGCGAGACGCCGAGATGTGGGGCCCGGAGCGGTGGGATCGCTCGTCGGGACGCGGCGACCGGTGGCGTCAGGCGATCGGCCGGGTCAGGCCAGATGTGCCAATCCAGGCCGCTTCGCAAGAGCTGCAGCAGATTGGCGAAGCGCTCGCCCGGGAGTTCCCCGACACGAATGCGGGATGGACGCCCACCGTCGATCGTCTCGACGCTGCGATCATTGGTTCGGTGCGTCCGCCGCTCGCGTTGCTGCTGGGTGCGGTTGCCGTGGTGTTCCTGATCGCCTGTGTGAATGTCGCGACGCTGGTGCTGCAGCGGAGCAGCAGCCGCCGGCGTGAGCTGGCGATGCGCGCGGCACTTGGCGCGAGCCGTTCCCGTCTCGCCCGTCAGAGTTTCATCGAGCATGCGCTGCTCGCCGGTGTCGGCGCGCTTGCTGGTGGACTTCTGGCCGGGCTCATCGTCGACGGACTCGTCGGGCTGGCGCCGGCGGCGATTCCGCGCCTGGACACGGTCACGATCGACGTGCGCGTCCTGGGATATCTCGTGCTCGTCTCGGTCGCGACGATGATCATGACCGGTGTAGTTCCGGCACTGCGCTCGCCCCGAATGGACGCGCGCGCCGTTCTGCGGGGTGGTGCTGGCGCAAGCCCCCCGGGTCTCGCCGCGCGCGGCCTCGTCATCGCGGAAGTAGCACTCGCAGTCACGCTTCTCGCGGGCGCAGGACTGATGGTACGCACGATGGTGAACCTGCAGCGCCTCGATCTTGGGTTCGACCCGTCCGGACTCGTCGCGACCGAGTTGAGCGTCCCGCAAAGCCGGATGGCCAACGGGCCGCTCCGAGTGGGATCCCGGCCCGCGTGGGACCGGCTCGCGCTGTTCTACGCTGATCTCGTGCGTCAGATCGACGCCATACCCGGCGTGGAGGAGGCCGCCGTTGTTGCCGCGCCGTCACTCGTCGGTCGGGACGCCGTCTGGTTTGCGCGCGCAGGTAGCGTCTCGCCCACGCCGGATGGATCGGCGGATTGGCGGCCAGTGCAGCGTCGCGTGATTACGCCGGCCTACTTCGACGCGCTTCGACTGCCGGTCGTTCGCGGCCGGGCATTCAACGAGCAGGATGATGCGCTCGAGTTTCTCCAATCGGGCGCCGGCCGCCGCCGCGGCGTCGCAATCGTCAATGGGTTGGCGGCGCAACAGTTCTGGCCCGAAAAAGATGCTCTGGGCCAAACGCTCACAATCGAAGGGGATTGGCGCGTGGATGGGCGAATCGTCGTCGGGATCGCCGGGGACTCGCGCGATCTCGCGCCGGACCTGGAGCCCCAGCCGACTATCTATGTCCCATTCGCCGAAACTCCCGATTTCGGCGCAACGCTATTGGTGCGGGTCACCCGTACCGGACCTGAGGTTTCCGACCTCCGTACGAGACTGCGAAGCTTCGACGGCTCATTGGCCATTGGGGAAATCCGCCCTCTCATTGACTCGTACGCAGCGGCGTTGGCGCCTCGCCGGTTCATCACCATCATCCTGCTCGCCTTCGCCGGAACCGGTCTGCTCCTGGCAGGCATCGGGTTATATGGATTGATCGCGACGTCGGTCGCGCAGCGCACGCGCGAGTTCGGCATACGCGTCGCGCTGGGCGCGAGGTGGGAGACCATCTCGAACTTGGTCCTGGGGGAGGCCGCCCTCGTCGTCGGGATTGGCGCCGCAGTTGGCATGACCGGTGCGGTCGCCGCAACGGGGCTCATCCGGAGTCAGCTCTTTGGCGTGACGGCACTGGACGCGCCAGCCTGGATCGTCACCGGTGTGATTCTCGGTGTGGCCGGACTCGCGGCGTCGTGGCTCCCGGCGCGACGCGCGGCGTCGGTCGACCCAGCGCTGACTCTCCGCGTCGAGTAGGGGAATCAGATGCGTCACGTCAGCCGTGCGGATCGCCTGTCGGTGTGTCCTGACCGAGGTGAACCTACGTTCCCACCACCATTGACACCTCCCACTCGCGGGGCGTAATCTCCTCTCGTCACACGAGAGGAACGCGCGGCGGGAAGGACGCCACATGCTCGCGAAAGTTCGGACGCTCGTGCGCGGCGTGCTGCAACGGCGGAGAGTCGCTCGCGAGCTGGACGACGAACTGGCGTTTCACGTCGAGATGGAGACGCGGTCGAACGTCGACGCCGGGATGCGCCCTGCGGAAGCCCGCAGGATTGCCCTGCGTGACCTCGGTGGCGTCGAGCAGACGAAGCAAGCCATTCGCGACGTGCGGACGACCTGGGCGGACTCCGTCTGGCAGGATGTGCGATTCGCCGTGCGCGTGCTGGCCAAGCATCGCCTGTCCACGACAATCACGCTGCTCATGCTGGCGCTCGGCTTGGGCGTGAACACGGCCATCTTCACGGCGGCGGACGCATGGCTCGTCAGCCCCTACCCGCATCCCAACCCGGATCGATTGATGACGCTGGAGGCGCGACACATCCAGGGTGATGTCGGCGCGCACTACCGCGATTTCCTCGATTGGCGCGAGCGCAACACTGTGTTCGAGGAGATCGCCATCTTCTCGGCTGGCGATCGTGTGCTGGGTGGCGGCGCTGATCCGCAGCGCGTCTGGTGCCAGGTGACAACCGCCGGCGCGGCGCGCGTGCTCGGCGTCCGCCCGATCGTGGGGAGGTTCTTCACGGCGCAGGAAGACATGCCCGGCGACAGGTTCGTCGCACTCGTCGCGCACTCGGCGTGGCAGGAACGCTTCGGCGGCAGGCCCGACATCCTGGGCACTCCAGTCGTCCTCAATGGATTGCCGCACACCATCATCGGCGTGATGCCCGATCGAGCGGCGCTGCCGCAGCGCACACGCCCCGAGTTCTGGCTTCCGCTCCGCGCGAACCCCGCAGCCCCGCACGGTGGCCAGCAGTATTACCAGTTGATCGGGCGCCTCAAACCAGGCGTCACCCTGGAGCAGGCGCGCGCGAACATGGCTGCCGTCGCCCTCGCGCTGGAACGCGAGGATCCCCGATCCAACCAGGGTTGGCGTGTGATCGTCACGTCCGCGCAGTCGTCGGTCCGCGACAGGAGCGCCAAAACCATCACGCTGCTCTTCACGGTTGCCGGAACGCTGCTGCTATTGGTGTCGGCGAATGTGGCCGGTGTGCTGCTGGTCCGCTCCGCTCTGCGGACGAAGGAGCTGGCCGTGCGTGCGGCGCTCGGGGCCAGTCGCTGGAGACTCGTACGCCAGGTGCTGATGGAGGGCGTGCTCGTCAGCGTGACCGGTGGCGGTCTGGGCCTGTGGGTGGCGCATGGGGTGCTTCTCGCCGCTGATGCCTTCCTGCCGAACCGCGGACTTGGTACGTTGCCGCGGCTCGAGTGGCCGATCCTCGTCTTCACCGGTGGTGCGTCAGTGCTGATCGGGCTCGGGTTCGGCCTCTGGCCCGCACTCCGAATCTCGAACGTCGATCTCGGCACTGCGATCAAGGGCGCAGGCATGCGCGCGCACGGCAGATCGTCTCGAACTCGACTCCTGTCGGGCCTGGTCGTCGCCGAGGTCGCGTTGGCAACGGCGCTGCTCGTCGCCGGCGGCCTGCTGACCAAAGATCTCGTTTCACTGCTGGGAGTCGACACGGGTCTGAAGCCGCAGGGCGTCGTCACGTTTCAGTTGTCATCGCTGGCTGGTCGGTACGCGTCAGACGAGCAGAGGGCCGCGGTTGTCTCCCGGGTGACAGAACAGCTGCAGGCGGCCGTGGGCGTCGATGTTGTAGGCGCGGTCGGCGAGTTGCCGATGGGTGGGTCCAAGTCCGGAGGACGGTTCACAATCGAGGGGCAATCACCGGACCCGACAGCGCCTTTGCCGCGCGCGATTTTCACTCGGTCGAGCCCAGGTTATTTCCGGACGTTGGGGATTCCCCTGCTCAAGGGACGTGACTTCGACGCTGGGGACAGGCTCGGCACCGCCCCCGTCGCCATCGTCAGCGACCATCTCGCGCGACGATACACCTCCGATCGGAACGCCGTCGGCCAGCGCCTGAACGTGTACGGGCGTTCGTACACGATCGTCGGCATCGTTGGGTCGGTTCGACACGATGGGCCGGGGTACGAGCCCGACTCCGAAATCTACCTGCCATTTGCCCAGTCGCCGCGTATGCCGATGTCATTCGCGGTTCACGGCACCGGCGATCGCACGCCGTCGATGACGGAGCTCCGGCAGCGCGTAGGAGCGATCGATCCCGAACTGACAGTCGAGCGGCTGCGGACGATGGACCAGGTCATCCAGGATTCGCTGTCGCTGCCGCGGCTCTCTGCGCAGGTACTTGCGGGTTTCGCCTTTTTCGGGCTCGCCCTTGCGCTCACTGGCCTCTACGGCGTCATTGCCTACTCCGCAGAGCAACGGACGCGGGAGATCGCGATTCGCGTGTCGCTTGGCGCCACCTTCGCTCAGATCCTGCAAATGGTGCTCTGGCGCGGCGTAAAGCTCGCCGCCATAGGTCTGGCTGTTGGTGCGCCGTTCGCGCTCGCTCTCTCAGAGGTCATGAAGTCGACGCTGGCGGCAACCAGCTCACGTGACCTGGTGGTGTTGACGGCAGTTCCAGCCCTTCTGGTCGTGGCTGCGCTCGCCGCCACCTACATACCAGCTCGACGCGCGGCGCACATCGAACCGCTTGTCGCGTTGAGGTGCGAGTGAACACGGGATAGCTACCTCAACGGATTCTTCGCAAAACACAGATCCTCGACGATGTGCCCGCCGATGAGGTGTTCCTGAATGATGCGCTCGGCATTTTCGGGTGTGACGTTTCGATACCACGCGCCCTCGGGGTAGACGACGCAGATAGGCCCGCCCGTGCAGATGCGCAGGCACTGGCACTTCGTCCGGTAGAACGGTCCGTCCTCGCCGGCGATGTTCAGCTCCTTCATCCTCCGCTTGAGGTACTTCCAGGTCGCTTCGCCATCGTCGAGGTCCGCGCAGTCGGGGCCGAGGCAGATGAATAGATGACGCGTGAGCTTGCCGACCCCGAATGACTTCGCGGCATCGGCCGGCGACTGATCTTTCTTCTTTCCCATGTGCTCCGCTCGATATTAACGCAGCCGTGGCACCTGCTTTGCTCCGTTCGGCCCTGTCGATCGAAAGGAGATTCCGCAATGGCGATCAGGGACAACGAGATGGACACGCCAGGTCACCCCGGCAGCAGCGAGCGCGGATTCGGCGACGAGGAGAACGTGCGGGGCATCGGCGAGGAAGAAGGCGACGAGGAGTTCGAGGATACCGAGGACTTGGAGGAGGACGAGCACGAGGGGGACGAGGAGGAAGGAAGCTTCTAGGTTGTCGGGGTCCGAAGTTGTCGTCGTCACGGGCGCGTCCGCAGGAGTCGGACGCGCCGTCGTGCGCCGGTTCGCGAAAGAGCGGGCGAACATCGCGCTGCTGGCGCGCGGCGTCGACGGTCTCGAAGCGGCACGCCGCGAGATCGAGGCCGAGGGCGGACGCGCGCTCGTCCTGCCGACGGACGTCGCGAGCTGGGAGCAGGTCGATGCCGCGGCCGCGCGGACGGAGGAGACGTTCGGCCCGATCGACATCTGGATCAACAACGCGATGGCGTCGGTGTTCTCTCCGGTTGCCGAGATGGAGCCGGAGGAATACCGGCGCGTGACCGAGGTCACGTATCTCGGCACCGTGCACGGAACGCTCGCGGCGCTGCGCCGGATGCGGCCGCGCGATCGCGGCACGATCGTGCAGGTGGGGTCCGCGCTTGCCTATCGCGGCATCCCGCTGCAGTCCGCGTACTGCGCCGCGAAGCACGCGGTCCAGGGATTCATGGATTCGCTGCGCGCCGAGCTCATTCACGACGGCAGCCGCATCGTCGTGACGACGGTGCACCTGCCGGCGCTGAACACGCCGCAGTTCGGTTGGGTGAAGAGCCGGCTGGCGCGCAAGGGGCAGCCCGTGCCGCCGATCTTCCAGCCCGAAGTGGCAGCGGACGCGATCTTCTGGGCCGCGCACCACCAGCGCCGCGAGCTCTGGGTCGGCGCGCCAACGGTCGCCGCCATCGCCGGCAATCGCATGGCGCCGGCGGTGCTCGATCGATTCATGGCAGCGACCGGCTACGAGGCACAGCAGACGAACGAGCCGGAGGACCCGAACCGGCCGCACAACCTGTGGGAGCCGGTGCCTGGCGATCACGGCGCGCACGGCGCGTTCGACCATCGCGCGATCGCGTCGAGCCGGCAGCTCTGGGCGGCGCAACACCGCGGCGGCGTGACGCTCGGGATGATGATGGCGGCCGCCGCCGCCGTCGGGATCGGATTGATGGCTGCGCGCCGGCGGCATATCGAAGACGAGCGCGTTCACGAGCCGCCGAATCCGGGACCCGGCCCGCACGAGCGCGAGGAGCTGCGAGCGCTGATCGACAGCGCCAGGCCTTAGCGATACTTCCTGAATACCGCTTCGAGGTTGGCCGGCTTCGCCGTGCGCAGCTTCGCCCACACGTCGCCGACCTTCGCAAACCGCGCCGGAGCCGTGACGATAGTGAACTCGCGCGGGTCGAGCCGCGCGTCCACTTCTTCCCAATCGAGCGGCGTCGAGACGCCGGCATAGTCGCTGGCGCGGGCGCTGTACGCAGTCGCGAGCGTCTTCCCCTGGATGTTCTGCAGGTAGTCGACGTAAACGGTGCCGCGTCTGCGTGCGGCAACGGTGCGCTCGACGGTCGCAACCTTCGGATGCCGCGTCGCGATGACGGTCGCGACGATCTGGCAGAACAGCATCCCCGATTCATACGACGTGTGCGGCCGCAGGGGAATGTAGACATGCAGCCCGCGCGAGCCGGACGTCTTCGGTACCGACGCGACGCCGAGCGACTCGAGCTCGTCGCGCACCCAGCGTGCGACGTCAATCACGTTGGCTAACGTCGCTCCTTCTCCAGGGTCCAGATCGATGGCGACGTAGTCGGCGTCGAGCGGCGACTGCACGCGCGAGAACCACGGGTCCTGCGAGATCGCCGCAATCTGCGTCATGTAGAGCAGCGTCATCAGCGATCCGCCGATGAACCTTTTCGCGCCGGCGTCGGCGATCGGATCGAGCTCGTCGGGCAGCGCCTCGACGCGCACGCCGGCCGGGGGATTCTCCTTCGCGAGCTGCTGCTGGTAGAACGCCTTGCCCTCGATGCCGTTGGGGAAGCGCTTCATGACGAGCGGGCGATCGGCGACGGCGGGGAGGATCAGCGGCGCGGCCTGCGCGTAGTAGCGCAGCAGGTCGCCTTTGGTCAGCTTCAGCGCGGGCCAGAACACTTTGTGGAGGTTGGTGACGCCGAGGCGCTGGCCATCCGGCAGTTCGATGGTGCCGTCGCGCCGCGCGTCCTCCAGCGCGTGGAGCTGGGGGAGAAGTTTCGAGATCTCGCCATTCGAAGACTTCGTGGTGGCAGCTTCTCTCAGTGCGCGTGGGGCCCCACCCCCACGCGCTTCACGCGCCTTCGGCGCGGGCGCGCTTCGCGCTTTCCGGGGGGCGGAGCGCGCCCCCC
>JBMDXB010000112.1:0-245315 GCA_048594885.1 Vicinamibacterales bacterium | reverse complement strand
TGGTGCTCGATGTTCTCCTTCAAGACCTTGAACTTGGCGCCCCACTGCTCATCGTCGGCGGCCACGGCCTCGAGCTCCTTGACGATGACGTCGGCGACGTGATGTTCCTGGTATCCCTCGAGCACGATGTCCTTGGTTTCGGGACGCGCCTGCAGCGCGGGGTAGAGGACCTTCTCCTCCATGATCTCGTGCGCGTTCAATCCGGAGGCGAGCGCCTCGAGCAGTTCGCGCCGCGTCTTCGTCGCGCGCTCCGTGGTGTCCTCGCCCCGGGCGAGCAATTCCTCGAAGTGACGATGTTCCCGCTCGAGGATTTCGAGGGCGTCAGGCTCGGTGCTGCCGCCCGGCAGCCGCGACGACACCGCAGCCGCGACGCCGGCGAGCGCGCCGCGCGCAGCCGTGACCGCCGTCTTCAGTCGCGAGGAAGGACGGGACGCAGGCTTGCTGCGGCGCTTCCGCGTGGCGCTCGCGCGCGCGGCGGTCTTCTGACGAGCGGTCTCGCGCGCCTTGCCGGGTCGTTTCTTCCTGCCTGTCGAACGGCGAGTGGGAGCCTTTGCGGATTTCACTTTTGTGGCCAAGTCGACCTCCAGAGCGATCCGCATGCACCACGAGTGCCGGATCGAGGCGTCCTTCGTAGAGACGGAATAGCGGCAGCAGGATCACCGATTTTCCGGCGCGCAATTCTCTTTACTCCAACGGCGCGATAGCAGAAGAATATTTTTTCGCCGCCTTCCCAAGAAGGCCGGCACCTCGCCGAGTCGTTGTACGAGGGCGCGCACCGATCCCCAGCCGGGCCACCACCCCCACCACCCTCCCGGGGTCCTCCTCCCGTTCGCCGCAGTGGGCCACCAAAGGAGGTTGCTATGCACTGCTCGCGTCTCTCCATCCTCATCCTTACTGTCTTCTTCGCGTCTTCCGGTCCCATCGCTGACTCGCACACGACGACGTTTGCGAAGACTCCTGGTGTCGACGCGGACGAAGCGTCGGCTACTGCGCCATCGTCGCCCGCGCGCGGCCGCATCGCCTCACAGGCGACCTACGACCTGAATCTGAATGTACCGCGCCGCAATCATACGGCGACGGTTCTCGCAGATGGCAGGGTGCTGTTCATCGGCGGCGAGAACGAGAACGGTTCTGTGAGCGCCGTCGAGTTGCTCGAACCCGCGTGGGGCGCCATCTCGCAGGCGGGCGCAACGATCAACGCGCGCAGCGGCCACACCGCGACGCTGCTCGAGAACGGAACGGTGCTCGTCGCCGGCGGATCGAACGCCAGCGGCGCACTGCGTTCCACCGAAATCTACGACCCGGAGAAAAGATCCTTCTCTCCCGGGCCCATCCTCCACCGAGCGCGCGCCGGACACACGGCAACGATGCTCGCAGACGGCACGGTGCTCCTGGCTGGCGGGGACGCCGACCGGACCGCCGAGATCTTCGATCCGCGAACGGGCCGCTTCACCCTCGTCGCTTCGCGGACGACGGTGCCCCGCAGGTTCCACTCCGCGATCCGGCTGCTGGGCGGAAACGTGCTGCTCGTCGGCGGCCTCGGCTTCTACAACGGCGACACGGCCGAGATCTTCAGTGTGGAGGACGCCACGTTCACCTCGACGACCAACTGGCTGCAGGTGAACCGCGTGCGCCCCAGGCTGCGCAACCTGCCGGATGGCAAGATTCAAATCATTGGCGGCGACGACACCGGCTCATTCGAGCTCTACGATCCCGTCATCAACCGCTTCAGGAATCACTCCCGTCTCTCGGCCGACGACGGCATGATGCCGGCGGCGCAGGTTCCCCGAGCGGCGACGTGGACGGCGATCCTCGACGGCGCCTTGTCCGGCGATTCACGGCGGCCGCCGGCGCCACTGGGCGCTGGGGCAACGGCAGGCGGCAAACGCGCTCTCGAGAAGATGGCGCGGGGCGACTATTCCTACTCTGAGATCGACAGCCTCGGCCTCGGCGTCATCGCGGGCGGCATCGACCGAAAGGGAGCCTTCCTGCAGTCCGTCCTGCTGTTCGCGAGCTCGCCGGCGAGCGTGACCTCTGACCGTGTGGAGTATCCGCTCGAGACCAACGAATTCGTCGTGGCGACCGACCCGCTCATCAGTGGATCGGGGTGGTCGCCCGGCGAGGTCGTGACCATCACGCGCCAGGGCGCCGAGCACGGCACTCGCATCGTGTTGACCGCGGCGGCCGATGCCGCCGGCAATTTCTCAATTCGGGATCACCCGACGTCGAGCAGCGGGATCGACGTCTACCTGTTGACGGCGTCGGGCCAGCTCTCGGGGTACGTCGCGCAGAGCACGTATCGGATCGCCGCGTCCCCCGACCGGGCGACGATCGAGAAGTACAAGGGCAAGAAGCCGACGCGGATCAAGGCCAGGATCCCGATCACGGGCAGGAGCGGCACGATCCAGACAGACGCAGGCCCGCTGCACTGGCGCGTCACGCCTGCGAAGGGCGTGACGTTGGAGCGTGCGAGCGCGGATTCGGCCGTGACACCACGCGTCGAGAAGACCGTCGAGGCGATGGCCACGGCGGACATGTTCGAACCGCTGACGGTGGCGCCGCTCGCGGACTGGGAGCACGATCTCTTCCACTTCAGTACTTCCTGGACCGAGGAGCCGCTCCCACCCGCACCTCTCCCCAATCCACTGCCGGACGGCCTGACCATTACGAGTACCGGTTCGCTCACAAATGGAAGGGGATACATCGAGCTCGACTCGAAATTCGAGGGCCCGGAGTGCCACTGCTGCTGGTGCTGGCCGCCGTGCTCCTGCTCGCTGGCGTCGGCCAGCGTGAGCGCCGCCTTCGTCATCGAGGCCGACGTGAACGTGATCAACGACTTCTCGTTCGAGGGTGAGATACAGCCGTTCGATCCGATCCCCGTGTGGCCCATCGTCCTCGTCGAGGGGGATATCCCCGGCACGGGAGGAGAATCCCCGTTTCATTTCCAGATAGACGCTGGCCTTTACCTCGGACTCACGATCGACGTCACGGACCCGATTACCGTGCGGACGGTGTTCCAGGCGGAAGACATGCGGCTGCGGGCCGGCATGGCGGCTGGCATTTCGCTCAGCATCCCCATACCGAAATTCGGGGTCTGGCCGGTCCTGGAGATCGAGGCCGCGGAGCTGCACGGCAACGCCAGCCTTCTGAATTTTGGCGGAATCGAAATCAAGCCATCGCTGATGGCCGGATTCCAGGCGCAGATCGAGCTCGGCGCCGACCTACCAATCATCGACTGTAAGGCTCGTATCTTCGCCCACGCGATGGCCGGCCCGTATCTCAATCTGGACATCGGTCCGAAAGACGGCCTCGATCCCGCTCTGTGCCAGAAGTACGACGTCGCACTCAAGGCCGGATTGCGGGCGGAGCTGGGAGCCGGCATCGGATGCGGATCCTGGGAGGAATCGGTCGGTGACGACTTCTACGTCGGCGAATTCGTCATCTACGATCCGGACTGGGCGGAGTTCCTCTTCAAAGATCCGGCACCGCCGACGATCACCCCGTCGCCCAACATCGTCGTTCCCGCCGAGGTGGGCACGTGCACGGTTGTCGTGAACGTGCCGCCGGCGACGGCGACCGACGTCTGTACGGCGACCAGCCTCACGGGCGTCCGCAGCGATCTGCTGTTCCTGACCGACCCGTATCCCGTCGGGGTCACTACGATCACGTGGACCGCGCTCGATGGAGGATCACCGCCAAACAGCGCGACGGCGTCTCAAACCGTCACCGTCACCGACACGACGCCACCGGTGCTGGGTGCGATCGTGGCGAGTGCGGCGGCCATCTGGCCGCCGGACCACGGCATGCGCGAGATCGCGATCTCCTACGACCCAACGGACGAGTGCGGCCCCGTGACCGGCTCCCTCAGCGTCACGAGCAACGAGCCCGTCAACAGCACCGACGACGGCAACACAGAGCCGGACTGGGAGGTCGTCGATGCGCACACCGTCAGACTGCGCGCCGAGCGCTCCGGCATCGGCACCGGTCGCGTTTACACGATCACCGTCACGGTGGTTGATGGCTCCGGCAACTCGTCAACCGGAAGCGTCCAGGTGTACGTGCCTCTCAGCCAGCCGCGATAGCGCTCACTGAGGCAGACCGGGCGCTCGGCGAGAACAACACCTTTCGCAGTGACGCCGAGCGCTTCGTCATGTCTGCGATGAACTGCACGAACCGCGGCTCTCCGCGAATCGGGTCGAGGTTGGGGTCGCGAGCGAACAGGGCGGTGCATGGAAACCCGGTGTCCGATGCTTCTCGAAGCCATTGCACCGCCTGATCGGCGCGACCGATCCGCGCCGATGCCACAGCGGCGAAATAGGCGGCGTGGTGCGACGTGTTCGTCGCCTTGCGCTGGCTGAGACCATCGATCAGCCGCTGCGCGGCCGTGGGGTCGCGTTCGGCCAGCAGCATCGCCTCCATGCCCGTGAGCGTGCCGCCGAGATCGGTCGAGTACTTGCGTTTCGCGCGTTGCAGATGCGTCCACGCCTCCTCTCGCCGCATCAGCCTGGCGAGCGCGAACACGATGTTTGCGTCGACGAGCTCCGGAAGCACGGGACCGGGCACGCGCGACAGGATGGCGAGCGCTTCCTCGTCCTTTCCCATCCAGAGCAGCGCCTGCGCTCGCGAGTTCAGCGCCTGCGCGTTGCTCGGGTTGATTGCCAGCGCCGTGTCGGCGTGCTCGATCGCCTCGTCGAAGAAGCCGACGTGGACGAACACGCGCGCGAGCCGCCTGTGGGTTTCGTCGGAACGGGGATTCAGCCGCAGCGCGTGGCGGAACTGCTGGACGGCGCTTTCGTGCGCGAACCGATGCGACGCCGTCCACAGGAGGTCTCCGCGGCCGATGTATCCCTCGGGCGCGTTGGGATCGATCGACAGCGCCTTGCTCGCCATCGCGAACGCCTTCTGCTCGAGTTCGCGGGTTTCGTCGGGCCTGACGTACGCGAGCCGCGTGACATAGGCCGAAGCGAGCTCCCCGTACGCCGCGGCGAACTGCGGATCGAGCGCGATGGCCTGCTCGAGCAGTTCGATCGCGCGCTTGTTGTCCTCGTTGGTCGTACGGAGGTTGAGATACCGCGCGCGCACCAGCAATTCTTGGGCGCCGTCGGGGCGATCGCCGCGCGCGACCTCACGCCGGTACAACTCGGCGGACGCGGCCGCGAGAGCGAGCACGAAGGCGCCCGCCACTGCCGCACGCATCGACTTGGAGCGGAGGCTCAATCGACGTGCGGCGCCGGCGGCGGCCAGCGGCTGCTGTCCACTGACGTGCGCGTCCGGCTGCGGCGAACCGAGCTGAGGTCCGCGACTGCGCCACCACACGTCGAGCTCGGAACGAAACGCATACACCGATCCGAGTTTGTCGTGCAGGTGGCGGTGGACGGGCATGCGCTCCCGCTTTTCCCACCGTTGGACCGTGCTGATGTCGCGGCTGAGGTAGGCGCTGATCTCTTTCCAGGAATCGAGCCGGTCGCCAGGCTCACGTGACGCGGACACTGACGCTGAACCGACGGGCTGGCTGTTCATGTCGCCCACCGTGAGGGAGCCGGGCGCGATTCTAGCGCCGCGGACCTATGGCCGCAACCCACCGCGTTCTGCTGCGAACCACGGATCCCGCACGCGTGCCGTGCTTTGCCGCTTGCGGGCAGTTCTCCATCACCGTCATCGTCGGCGCCGGACAGCGTCACGGGCCCCGGCGTCACCTCGCCTGTTCGCTGACCAGAAAGCGAGACCTTCCATGGCAGCGCTCCGAAGATGCCTCAACCGTCAACGCCTCGTCATGTCCCTCGCGGCGATCCCGCTCGCATTCACAGTCGGAATGCTGGCGATCTCGTCGCAGTTGCCGGAGCCAAATCCCGACCAGGTGCTGGAGTGGAACCAGATCTTCATCGACACGCTGGTCGCCACCAACACGCCGAATGCCTCGAGCCAGCGGCTCGGGGCCATCGTCCACACCGCGGTCTTCGACGCCTACAACGGCATCGAACGACGCTACTCGTCACTCTTCGTTCACGACGCCGCGCCGAGCGGCGCCTCCCGGCGCGCCGCCGTGATCGCCGCGGCGTACACCGCGCTCGGGAAACTGTTCCCGACGCGACTGGCGCAGTTCACCGCGAAGTACACCGAGTCGATTGCGGCGCTCAGTGACGACGGGGAGGACGGAGGCGAGTCGCGGGAGCGCGGTCTCGCGTGGGGGACCCACGTCGCAGAGGCCGTCTACGCGTGGCGGCAGAACGACGGGTTTGCGATACCGCAGCCGCCCTTCTACGGTGGAACGGCAACCGGCCAGTGGCGCATGACGGCGAACTGCAACCCGCTCGTCGGTATGACCGCGCAGCCGCTCGCGTACACCGATCCGTTCGTCGTCCTCACGAACCGGCAATTCCAGCCGCCGTCGCCGAGGACCCTCCTCAGCGACACGTACGTCAGCGATTTCAACGCGGTCAAGGCATTCGGACGCGCCACCGAGTCCAGCCGCACCGCAGAGCAGACCGCGCTGGCGCCGTTCTGGGAAGGCAATGCGAGCGTCCACTGGAACCAGGCGGCGAACCAGATCGCGCGCGCGAATCACCTGTCCATGTCCGACAGCAACCGGCTGCTCGCGCTCCTGAATCTGGCCATGGCCGACACCGCGTTCACCGTCTGGAGGGCGAAGCGGGATTACGGCGAAGACGCGACCGAAGTCACGTGGCGGCCGTGGACGGCGATTCTCGAGGCTGCTGACGACGGCATTCCCGAGACGGAACCGGATCCTGAGTGGAGGCCGCTCGTGGCGACGCCGTGTCATCCGGAATATGCCGCCGGGCACCCCGGCCTGAACGGCGCCGCAGCCACCGTACTTCTCAGCCGGTTCGCGGATGCGCAGACGTTCACGCTGACGACCAGGTTTGTCAGGAACGGGCAGCCCGTCGACGTGCCGTGGACCTACACGAGCATCGCGCAAGCACGCTCCGACGGAAACGACGCGCGCATGTGGGGTGGCATGCACTATCCCAGCACGATTGCCGCGAGCGATCTCGTGGGCGCGGCGATAGCCAGGTACGTCGATGCCAATGCCATGAAGCCGGTGCACCCTCAGCCGTAGCGGCTGCGACGGCGTGCCGCGCGCGGAATCGGATGCGAGCTCAGGTCTCGGCGGGCCGCCACCCTCTTGGATCAGCGGCGCGCGTCTTCCGGAAGAACGTTCCGGAAGCGCGCGTCGCGCATCGTGCGCGGATCGAAGTTGCTGAATGAACGCAGAATGTCCACGACCTGTCCCCCGGGCAATCCGGTGAAGCGCGACCGCTCGGGTCTGTTCCCCCCGGTGTCGTACTCATGGACGACGCCCGCGTCCGACACGAAGAAATGACCCCGGTCGTCCACCGCGAATGCCGTGGGACGCTGCGCCGCTTCCAGTTCGATCTCTCTGACCTCGATGCCCTTTTCGCCGCTTCGGAGGTCACCCACGAACAGGCGGCGCAGCACGCTCGATCCTTCGCAGTGCAGAAGGATGGTTCCCGTCTGCGGGTCCGTATCCGCCGTGGACCTCCCCCGGCAGAATGGCTCGGAAACCGCCACCGTCTGCAGCCGCTGCAGGGCCTCGTCGAACAGATGGATCGTGCCGCCTCCCGCGGAGACCGCCACGACCCGGCGTCGCACACGATCGTAGGCGACGTCGCTCACCGGCTCTCGCAGCAGCACGCGGTGCTTCTCGATGCCGTCGAGCCCCAGCGCGATGATGTGGCGGGGCAGCAGCACGTACAACCTCTGATCGCGTGCGCCGAATGCCAGGCGTCTCGGGTTGCCGACGGTCGCGAAGCGCGATGACCGTCCGGTCAACGTGTCGATCTGCCAGATCGTGTTGCTGCCCTCGACGAGGAACGGATGGACGGGGCGCTCCGGATGGATGGCGAGATCGACGATCTCCGTTCCAGTGGGCGACTCGAACACGCTGATGACCTGTTGCTGCGGAAAGCCGTCATTCAGGAGCGCAATCGGTCTCAGAAGCAAAATCTGGTTTTGATCCACGGTCAGTCCGTATTTGGGCTTGATGCTGTAGTAGCCGTCCATGTAGGCGTTCGAACCGAGATAGTGGATCCGGCTCTGCACGCGGAAATCGTTGTCGAACGTCCCCTTCTCGTCGACGACGGGGTATTCGTCGGTCGCGAACTCCGATTGTGAGGCAGTGGCGCCGTTGTTCGGGCTGGCCGGATCGCGCAAGCCGATTTGCTGGAGTTGTGCATTCTTTTCCGCCATGACCATCGACACGACGTGGCCACCGTTCCGGTAGTACCCTTTCGGCAGCCCTCCGACCAGGTTCAGGAACAGTTCCTTCACTTCCGGCGGCGCGTCGGTCCACGGCACGTACCAACCGACGTGCGGGCTGACGAGGGCGCCGTCGAGAGCGGCGGTCGCCATCGTCGTGAAGAGCGGCGCGTAGAACCCGCTCGCGTAATACGCGGACACGACGAAGTCGCCGCTCGACGCGCTCAGCAGCCACAATTTGATGCCGAGTTCGCCGCCGTAGCCGTCGGTGCCTTCGGACGGGTCGGTGTTCATCAGTCCACCGAGCTGTGTCAGTGCCTGAGTGATGGTGTTGTAGTGCGGCTGGGCGGGTCCGCTCTCGGGACCCCAGTTGCCCGGTCCCGGGAAGAGCTGAGGGTAGCCGTGATTCGCGATGTACGTCATCCAGTTCATCGACGATGCGGGAACGCAGTACATCTTTCCGCCGTTCGGCAGCCCGCTGACGAACGCGTCATCCGTACGGCGCTGATCGAGGTCGGGAACGTTGCAGATGGAGTAGTTCAGCAGACTGCCGGCGTACGCCTTGACCGGAATGCAGCTCTCTGCACCGGTGAGCGTGCTGAACGCGAACGTAAACGGAAGCGCGGCGGCGAGAGCGAGCGGCAGTAGGACCACCGGCACGTAACGGCTTCCCATGGATGCCTCCCAGTTCGCAGGAGAGACTCTCCCTGCAGCCGTAGAGTGCAGCTCCTGCGGACAAGCGCCAATCCCCTGTACAGGTAGGTCTGCGCGATCCCGCACGAACCTACCTGTATAGGGGATTGGCCGGCACTGGCTGCCGCTGCACCTTATGGCGCGAGGAGGCCCAATGCTCATCCACTCGCGCCTGCCGCGGCTGGCGGCGATCTCGCTCGCCGCCGTCGCGATCGTGACCTTCACCGCGCTCCTCGGTGCGCGACAGAGCCGGGTGCAGTCGCCGTTCGGAGCGCGCTCGTACTACCTGACACGCACCGCGCACGACGGCAACGAGGCGCTGACCGCCTGCGCCGCCGGCTTTCACATGGCGTCGCTGTGGGAGATCTTCGATCCGACGCAGCTGCGATACGACCGAACGCTGGGTCTGACGCGCGACGACTCGGGATGGGGCCCGCCGAGCGGCTATGGCTGGATCCGGACAGGCGGCGGCACCGTACCCGATTCCAGCCAGTTCGCCACGCCGAACTGTAATGCCTGGACCAGCGATGGCGGCTTTCACGAGGGCACTGCAGCCTCGCTGACGTCCGCTCTGCACCTGAATCTCACTTCGGCGGTCGCGCCTTGGAACGCGACGGTAGCCGTGTGCCACGAGTCCGCGCATGTCTGGTGCGTGCAGGATTAGCGAAGGGGGAACTGACCATGTTCACTCACCATTTTCGTTCGACGGCGACGCGGGTGTTCTGTGGAAGCGCGCTTGCCATCGCTCTCGTAGCCGACCAGCCGCGCGCCTCGGCGCCTCTCTTCACCACGATCGATGTGCCCGGCGCGACGGCCACCTACGCCATGAAGATCAACGACGCGGGGCAGATCGTCGGCGGCTACACCGATGCCTCGGGGATGGACCATGGCTTTCTGCTGGAGAAGGGCGCCTTCACCACGATCGATTTCCCCGGCGCCGTTGCCACGGGCGCGTTCGGCATCAACGCGGCTGGCGCCATCGTCGGGGGCTACGAAGATGCGGCCGGTGCGATCCACGGGTTTCTGTTGAGCGACGGGACCTTCACCACGATTGATCCTGCGGGATCGCTGCGCACAGAGGCGTTCGCCATCAACGCACGCGGCGAGATCGCCGGTCGCTACGAGGATGCGAGCGGCACGGTGCTCGGCTTCCTGGTGGACAACGGAACCATCGCGACGATCGCTCCACCTGGTGCCGGGTACTCGCAGGCGGTCGGGATCAACGCGTCCGGCCAGATCGTCGGCGGGTTCGCGGCGAGCTCGCCGCCGGGGCACCACGGCTTCCTTCTCGACAAGAACCTCTTCACCGCGATCGATGTTCCGGGCGCGCTGGCGACCGACGCGCTCGGAATCAACGCCGCCGGTTCGATCGTCGGCCGCTACCTCGAGGCGGCCTCCGTCATGCGGGGATTTCTTCTCCACCGGGGCGCCTTCGTCACGATTCACCCTCAGGGCTCCACGTTCACCGAGGCCATCGGCATCAACGCCGCAGGTGACATCGTCGGCGATTACGTGGACGGCGCCGGCGCGCTCCACGGCTTCCTGCTGGAGCACGCGGCGAAGTAGGGCGATGGCAGGGCGCAGCGATCGAGGTGTGCAGGCGAGTTTTGCTGAGCTGGGATACGGGCGTTTCCGTTGACAAGGCCACGGCCATCCCCTAAAGTCCCGCGTCACGGCGTTCAGGCGTGCACACGCCTGCTTCTGACGGAGCGCATCGGCGGACTGCCCCCCGGCCGTCGATCACGGTGGGGATGCTTCGCCTCACACACTCGGATCTCCGGGCCGCCCTTCGGTTCCTCGCCGCGTGCGATGCGGGAAGCGGTCTGCACGCCTATGCACGCTCTGTGGTGGGCGCCTTGCCGGCTCTCATCCCCTGCGATGTCGCGGTGTTCGGACTTGCCAACCCGCGCGCGCAGACGCTGGATGCCGTGGAAAACCCGCGCCTCACGACGACGGCCGACCTCGAGACCTTCATGCGCGTCAGCAGCGAATCTCCGAATCCGCCGCTCGATCACTTCGTGAGAACCGGCGACCCGGAGGCGCGCCTGATCAGCGACTTCGTCACCCGCCGGCAGTATCATGCCCTCCCTCTCTATACGGACTTCTACCGTCCGTTGAGGGTTGAGTTCATACTCGGTGCCTGCATCAACAGAAGCCCGACGGCGTTCGACGGGATCACGCTCGGTCGCACGCGCCCTGACTTCCGCGAACGTGACCGCGCCGTCCTCACGCTGCTGCGTCCCCACATCCTTCAGGGGTACCGCACGGCGATGGCGATCGACCGGTTGCGGGCCGACGTGGTCCTTGCCACTCATGCGAGGGAGACGGCCGGCTTCGGGCTCGTCGTGCTCTCGGGCAACTTCCGAATCCACTTCGTGAGTCCAGGTGCGGTCATCCTGCTCGAGGGATACTTCGGCGCACGCCGCCAGGTTGACGAGTTGCCCGATTCGCTCGCGCACTGGGTCCGCCAGCAGGCGGACGCAGTCAGAGACGCGAGCCGGCTGCCCGATCCTCAGCCCCCGTTTGTCGTCGACCGGAATGGTGGCCGGGTCATCGTCCGCGCCGTCAGCACGGTACGAGACACCTGGCTGTTCCTCGAGGAGACGAAGGCGCGCGCGGCGCAGGCGTCCGTTCGGTTGACGCCGCACGAGAGGCGTCTTCTGCTGCTGCTGACGCAGGGCCACAGCTACAAGACCGCTGCCGCCGTCGTCGGCAGCAGTGTCCACACCGTGGCGTTTCACATGAAGCACATCTACGCCAAGCTGCAGGTCCACTCGAAATCGGAAGCCGTGGCCAAGGCCCTCCGCGACGGCATCGTCGAGTAACGGTAGATCCTGGAGAGACTCCTATGACGGCACCGCTCGCGCGCCTGTGTGTGATTGTGGCGATCGCCGCCGCCGGAGCGCATTATCTGCACGGACAGGACGCGTTCTCGCCTGTGATCCCGAGGAGCTGGGATGAGGAGGCACTCGGGAGACTCGAGGTGCCGCTGCCGAATCCCGAGTTCTCACCCAGGGCCGTTCCCGCCGACTACTACTACCGCATCCCCGTGCGTCCGATCTATCGCGGGTATCCCGTGTACGCGCCCGGGAAGGAACCGCCGGGGTACTTCGAGACGTTGTCGCAGCGCGAGCCGGAGGTGATCTGGAACGACGACGCCGGCATTCGGCCGCGAGTGGCAACCAGGGCCGACTGGATCAGGGCTGGTGAAGCGGTCTTCGACGCCGCCATCTTCTACGACGGCGTCAGCACCGCGGCGCAAGTGCGGAATCCCGATTGGCATGCGCAGGTGCGGCCACCGGTTACCGCAGAGGGCATCCTGCCGTTCACCACCTACGTGATTCGCAAGAAAGGGAAGGTGGAGCTCGGGAACAACGCGTGCGGCTTCTGCCACACGCGCGTGCTACCGGACGGCGCGGTCGTCAAAGGCGCTCAGGGCAACTTCGCGTTCGATCGCGCGATTGCCTATGCGACGCCGAGCCGCAACCTGATTCAGTCACGGCGTGGCTTCCGCGTGCTGTTCGGCGCGCCCTGGTCGCCGAAGGACCCGGCGGCGGGCGTTGATGCGCTCAGCATGGAGGACCTTGCCGGCAAGTTCAGCGCGATTCCTGCGGGTGTGATCGCACGCCATCGCGCGAGCGCCGATTCGCCGCCCGCGGTTCCGGACCTGATCGGCGTCGAAGAGCGGCTCTATCTCGATCGCACAGGTCTCGTCATCCAGCGCGACATCGGCGACCTGATGCGGTACGCCGCGCTGAACAACGAGCTGGACTTTCACTCCAATTTCGGCGGGTTCATCCCCGCCGGCAAGAACTTCCGCGAATTATGGGAGCCCACGCACGACGAAGTTGGAGGCCGCTACAGCGACGAACAGCTCTACGCGCTGGCGCTGTACCTGTACTCCCTCCAGCCACCGCCGAACCCGAACAAGGCGAGTGCGCTGTCGGCACGGGGGGAGCGCGTCTTTCGCCGTGAGCGCTGCGGCCGGTGCCACACGCCGCCGCTCTATACCAACAACAGGCTCATTCCAGTCGAAGGCTTCGCGCCTCCGTTCGATCACGAGGGCCGATTCGACATCATGCCCACGACGATCGACACCGATCCAACGCTGACGCTCCACACCCGGCGTGGAACCGGCTACTACAAGGTTCCCTCGCTTCGCGGTGTCTGGTACCGCGGACCGTTCGAGCACAACGGCTCGGTCGCGACGCTCGAAGACTGGTTCGATCCGCGGCGACTTCGCGACGATTACGTTCCCACTGCGTTTCGTGGCTACAAGGTTCACACGCGCGCGGTCAAGGGACACCGGTTCGGCCTCTCGATGTCGGAGGCCGACAGGAAAGCGCTGATTGCGTTTCTCAAGACGCTGTGAACTGTTTGAGCCTCAACGGGGGAAGGGCGGCGGTCCGTTAGCGGGACACCGCTTCGTTGATTTCACGCGCGACCCGATGTCCTGATTCCAGTGCGCCCTGCATCCAGCCGTCGATCCACACCGACGTATGTTCGCCGGCAAAATGCACGCGCCCCTCAGGGCGTGCGACGTGTGGCAGCAGAGACGTCATCTGCCCGGGCCTGTAGAAGGCGCTCGCGCCGCGTGCCCACTCGTCCTCGTCCCAGCACGTCGAGACGCCTCCCTCGAAGTCCTCGCGCATCGCCGGGAAGATCGCCGTCACCTGTTCGAGCGCAAAACGGATCCGCTCGCGTTCGGGCATTTGCGTAACGCGCCGTGAGTGGACGCTGAGAGGGAAGGCCTGAAGGATCCCGCGGGTCCCCGGCTGAGTGCACGTGGCATCCCATACCTGGCTGATCGGAAAATCCGTCGTCGCAAACCCGTTCAAGCCCGCGCGGTCCCAGAACCGGCTCCTCGACTGCAGGAAGATCTTCGAAGCCGAGAGATACGGCAATTCGTTTATTGCCCGCTGCTTCTCGGGTGTGAACGGCGGAGAGACTCGGATGTTCTTTTGAACCGAGAACGGAACGGCACAGATCAAGTAGTCGCCTGCAAGGCTGTGCTGTGTGCCGTCGCGGACGAAGATCGCCCGAACACCGGTAGCATCGTGTTCGATTCGAACTACCGGCGCGCCATAGTGGATGTTCGCGGCCAACCGGGCGGCGAACGCTTTCGGAAGGAGGTCATTCCCGCCGCGAATCGCGTGGTAGCGGGTGAGCTTCTGATTGAGCGCCTGGTTTCGCAGCATGAACAGCGCGGACCACCGTTCGATCCGGTCGTCAATCCCTCCAAGGCTCAGAAGCGCAATCGCCTCGCTGGATGCGCCCCGGCTCCGCCAGAGATCCGATCGGTTCATCTGGTCGTACCGTTTCAGTGTATCGGGCGGCCACGCTGGATCAGTGACGTCTCCCAACTCGCCGAGCATGGACCGGATGTACTTCTGTCGCATGCCATCGAGCCCGAGCTTCGTCTCCTCCGGCGTCAGTTGATAGGGCCACGCCGGAGTCTGCCCCGGTGCCGTCGTCAAACGTTGCCCTCGGACGTAATGGATGCGTGCCGCATTTCGAGGCCCGAAGGGTTCCAGCGTCAGGCCAAAATGCGCGGCGTACTTCAGCGTGAAGTGATGGTGATCCGGAATGCGGCTGGCACCAGCGTCGGCATAGAGCCCTTCGGGAAATCCGTCTCGGAGCGTGAGGACCCGGCCGCCAGGCCGGGTCCTCGCTTCGAGGATCGTGATCTCGTGACCCGCTTGTTCGAGCTCGTAGGCCGCAGACAAGCCGGCGAGTCCCGCTCCGACGATGACGATCTTCCGGGCACCGGACGGGCGCTGCAGGCGGCCCGGCACGAACGCCGATGCGTCAGATGAAGATCCCACGAGCGCGGTCGCAGACAGGGCCGCCCTCAGAAACTCTCTGCGTTTCATGTCAGTGCGCGAGCTTCGCGACTCTCTTCCCCTGTCCCGGCGACGACGCGGACCGGCACTCGGTCTGTTCGGCGCAGCGCCGGACCAGGGTGTCGAGCACGAGCAGACCGTTCGACCGCGAGAGCTCCGGAGGCACCTCCGCCCAGGTGATTGCAGATGTCGGACGGCTCCGTTCGCGGCTGCGCCGGAGATGCCGTCGGCAGGATGACGAACAGAAGAAACAGAGCGGGCATGCGGATCAGAGCGGCCATCTTCGCACATCCGCGACCTCATCCGCCGAGGACGGCAGGCGGATGTGGTATGACGAGAGCTGTCCAAGGAGCCTTATGCCCGATCGCCGTGAATTCCTGCTTCTGACGGCAGCTGGTCTCGGCGCACTCTCGACCGACACGACTGCCGGGCGGGTGCAGTCGGAGATTGCATCGCGCGCCCGGGGCGCGAGTGACGACCGAATCGCACGCGATGAGCGCTTCTGGGCGAATGTACGCAGCGACTTCGCGCTGAACGACAACGTCCTCAACCTGGACCACGGCTGGAGCAACGCCGCACCGCGTGCCTCAGTCGATCGGCTCGTGCGTGAGGCGCGCGCCCTGGAGGCGCTTCCCGCGGAGCATCTCGAACGCATCTTCTTCTCCTTCAAGAACACGAGCCTTCGGCCCGCCCTCGCGCAGACGCTGGGCGTGGAGCCGGCGGAAATCGCCATCGTCCGCAATGCGACCGAGGCGTTGAACACGGTGCTGCTGGGAGTGCCGTTGCGCGCAGGCGACGAGATCGTGTGCTCGGCCCACGACTACTTCGCCATGCTCGACGCGCTCGAGCAGCGACAGACGCGAGACGGTGTCGTCCTTCGAATGGTGCGCCCACCGGTTCCGGCGCCCGCGTTCGACGTGCTGGCCGAGACGTACCAGGCCGCGATCGGACCGCGCACGAGGCTCGTGCTGCTGACGCACCCGAGTAATCTCACGGGACAGCTGCTTCCCGTCCGCCGAATCGCAGAAGCCGCGCATCAGGTGGGGGCGGAAGTCGTCGTCGACGGGGCGCAGTCGTTCGGCGTACTCGGCGATCCCATTCCGTCGTTCGACTGCGACTATTACGGCGCCAGCGCGCACAAGTGGCTGGGAGGGCCCATTGGCGTCGGCGTTCTCTGGATGCGGCCGGACAAGGTTGAGAAGGTCTGGCCGCTCGTGCCGCCGCCGCCCGGTACGAAGGGCATGGATCGCTTCCAGTGGATCGGAACGGTGCCGGCGTACGTCGAGCCCGCGGTCCTTCCGGCAATCGCGCTCCATCGCGCGCTGGGTGCGTCGCGGAAGGGAGCGCGCCTTCGGTATCTCACCGGCTACTGGCGGGCACGGGCCACGGAGGCCCTGCCCGGAGCTCGGTTCTATACGACGAATGCTGTGGATGCCAGCGTCGGCCTGTGCACCATCGAGGTGCCCGGAGTGGACGCGAACACGCTGCGGCAACGGCTCCGCACCACCCACAGAATCCTCGTGCAGTCGATGGCCGACAACGCCCGCGCACCCGAGATCCGGGGCATTCGCGTGACGCCGAATGTCTTTACCACTCCCGCGGAGCTCGACCGCTTCGTCGAGGCGCTGACCGCCGCGGTGCGAGCGCGCTGAGTCGCGCGCCCAGCGCGATGCCGGTAGCCGCGTTTACCACGGCGGCAGCGTCATGTACAGGAACTCACGCAGGTACTCGTCGTCGGACGCGAGCAGCTCGGCGGCCGTGCCGCGGAACTGGATCCGCGTGTCGTGAAGCACGAGGAACTCGGCGGCTGCCACCTCGTTCTCCTGCGCCTCGACGATCTCGATCCGGCCATCCTTCCGGACGGCGCGGTGCGTGCCGATGTAGAAGGCATCGCGAATCTGCTGCGTGACGAAGATCGACGTGACCTTCTCGAGGTCGCGCAGTTTCACGATCTCGTCGTCCACGGTCGACGAGATGATCGGATCGAGTCCCGTCGTCGGATCGTCGAAAAGGATGAGGCGGGGGCGCGGCGCCATGGCGCGGGCGATGGCCACCCGCCGCCGCTGTCCGCCGGAGAGCTCCGAGGGCATGCGATCGGTGAACTCACCGAGGCCGATGAAGCCGAGCACTTCGTCGACGCGCGTTTGCACCTGCTCCTCCGGCATGTGCATCTCTTCGGCGAGCCGGTAGCCGACGTTCTCCGCGACCGTCAACGAGTCGAAGAGCGCGAGCTCCTGAAACACCATGCCGATCTCGCCGCGAACGCGCATCAGCTCCCGTTCGTCCATCGTGTCCACGCGCTCGCCGTTGACGCGGATGGCGCCCGAGTCCGGACGCATCAGGCCGAGAATCAGCTTCAGCGTGACGGACTTGCCGACGCCGCTCTCGCCGAGCAGGATGGTCATCGCCCCGGGGGCGACGGCGAAGCTGACGGCGCGCAGGATGACCTGCTCGTCGAACGCGAAGCCGACGCCGTCGAATTCGACTGCCGGAGGGGTGTCTCGATCGCCGGATGCCATCGACTCCGACGCTACCCGACTGAGAACACGAGGAAGTACTGGTACGGCAGGAACGTGTGCTCCGCGGCGACGCGGAATCCGTTAGCCTGCATCTGCTTCAGCAGATCCTCGCGGGCGATCTTCATCGCGGCGGGCGGGCCGACCGGCAAGTCGCGCTTGTGGAAGTCGATCATGACCACCTGCCCGCCCGGCTTCAGCTGCTTCTTCATCAGGGCGAGATAGCCGGCCTGGTCTTCGATGTGGTGCCACACGTCGACGATCAGGAATCGATCGACCGGCTGCGGCAGCAGCGGGTCGTCCGGCGGAGCGAGAATCGTCGTCACGTTCAGCAGCCGCGCATCGCGCACGCGGCGATTCAGGTGGCGGATCATGTCCGGGCTGACGTCCACCGCGTAGACGCGCCCCGTTGGCCCGACGTGGTGCGCCAGGCGCAGCGTGAAGTAGCCGGAGCCGGCGCCGATGTCCGCGACGATCTCGCCCGGCTTCACGCCGAGCGCCTCCATGACCTGATGCGGCTTCTGATACGCGTCACGCTTCGGATCGTCGAGCGCCGCGATGTACGCCTTGGGATCGTTGTGGAGCTTGTGAGCGGCGCGCTCGTTTGCCGGCGACTGAGTGGCGGCGCCGCTGGCGGCCAGCAGCCAGGCGAGCGACAGGCAGACGATGCTTCGGGGCATGGCGATCTCCTCCGCCCCCGATTATAGCGACCGCTTCATCTCGACCTGCGCCATTCCTCCCGCGTCTGGCCCCAGATGTCAACCGTGGCCGTCTCGTACGGCGGCGGGAGCTTGCCAGGCCCGCGCTTCCGCGACCCGAGCTTCTCCGCCACCCGCTGCGAGGCGACGTTCTCAGGCGCGATCGAATGGATCAGATCCGACCAGCCGAGCACGTCGATCGCCCAATCGATGCTGGCGGCGGCGGCTTCCACGGCGTAGCCACGTCCCCAGCAGTCGCGGACGACCGACCAGCCGATCTCCGTGCCCGGCCATTCTTCCGGCTGCCACGGCCCGACGCGCCCGAGCCAGCGTCCGGTCTGCTTGTCGATGACGGAGAACATCGCGAACCCATGCGCGTGCCAGGAACCGATCATGGCCATCAGGTGACGCCAGCAGACCGCTCGCGGCGCGACGCCGCCGATGAACCGTGCGGTCTCTTCGTCGGCCAGCATCCCGGTGAGGGCGTCGAGGTCGCCGAGCTGCGGCGGACGCAGGATCAGTCGCGGCGTTTCGATTCGCAGATCATCGAATGAAGACATCGGCATTCAACCGCCTGTCAGGCCTCCGCTCGCAGCGCCTCCGATGGATCGACGCGCAAACTGCGCAGCGCCGGTCCGACCGCGGCCATCAACCCGACGGCTGCCATGATCGCCGCGACGGCCACGAGAAGTATGCCCGCCTCGCCTGGCGTGATCGACGATGCCGAGAGGAGGATCGCGGACAACACCGATCCAAGGACCACGCCCGCCGCGATCTGCAAGAGGACCCGGCCGAACACGCTGAGGAGCAGCCGCCGCGGGTGCGCACCGAGGGCGGCGCGGATCCCGATCTCCCGCGTGCGGCGCGCCACGGTGAACGACATCAGGGCGTAGATTCCCGCGGCCGACAGCAGCAGCACGCTCAGCGTGACGATCGCGACTGCCACCGCCAGGAATCGAAGCGCCGTCCGCTTGGTGTCGTAGAACGTCGCCAATAGCATCGCACCTCTCAGTTGCAGTGCCGGATCGACCTCCGCGGCAATCTGCCGGAACCGGCCGACGAAGCCGTCCGGAACGGCGCCCCTCAGTCGCACCGACATCACAACCGGATGGATGTCACCCGCCGCCGCCGGATGGTAGACCGTCGCCTGCGCCTCGACGCCCGGCTCCAGCCGGAATGCGGGGAAATCGTCGACCACGCCGATGACTTCATACCATGGGCTCGGCCGAGCGGCATCGCCGCCCGGCGCCTGCTGGGAGTATCGGAACTGCCGGCCCAGGACCGCTGATGCGCCGGTGAATTCCTCGACGAAATGGCGATTGACGATCACGCCGTTGGTGGTCGAGTCCCTGTCGCCACGATTGAAGAACCGTCCGGCCACGATCTTCACGTCGTAGGTGGCAAACAGCTCCGGCGCGGCTCGCATCACCGCTGCCGAAGGTTGATCCGCATTTGCCGCGGCATCGGCGAACTCTATGTCCCGGAACAGCTCCACATCGCCGGGTATGTGGGACGAGAAGGTCACCGCCGCCACACTGGGTTCGGCTTCGAGGCGGGAGGTCAGCTCCAACTGTCGTGCGCGCACGAGCGACGCGCGCGCGTTCGCGTCCTGCTCGCCTCCCGCCCCGAACGCGTCGTCACCGAGCATCACCACCGCGGTCACGAATCGCTCGACGGGAAAGCCGGCGGCAACGACTTCGCTTCGCACGATCTGCCAGAGGACGAACAGCGACAACGGCAGCGCGGTCACTGCCAGCGTGACCTGGGCGACCACCAGGAACGTCCACGTACGACCAAGCCGGGGCTTCGTGGCTCCGCCAAGCTCGCGCAGCACGTTCTGCAACTGACCGCGCGTGACCTTCAGCCCGGGAACGACACCGAAGATGATGGCCGCCAGCGCGGCGAGCGCCAGCGCGTAGACGACGGTCGGCATCGATAGCTTGAACGTCAGCCAGAAGGGAACCGCCTCGCTCGTCTGCACCTGCTCCTGGAACTTCCACAGCCACACTTGCGAGATGGCAAGCCCCGCGACCGCGCCAACCGACGACAACGCCAGCGCTTCAGTGAAGAGCTGCGCCAGGATCCGTCGCCGGCTCGCGCCCAGTGCGCTGCGCAACGAGATCTCACCACTCCGCGCCGTCGTCCTCGCATACATGAGGATCGCCACGTTGGCGGCCACGATCACGACGAGACCGCCAATCAGCAGGCGGGCGAGCTGGAACATCCACATCGTGACCGGGTCGTCCATGTCGGCATGCTCGCGTGTGTAGGGGTAGACGTGCGGCCGCAGCCGTTCGTACTCCCGGGGATAAGCTGCTGCCATGCTGTACCGGTGCGCATCGAGCTCTGCCTGGGCCTGCTCCATCGAAGCGCCGGGCGCCAACCGACCGAAGACAAAGACGCGTGGGCCCTTCAACGGCTGGAATCGTGAGGCATCGAGCCGCAAGGGCGTCCAGTAATGATGATTGACGGGGAACCTGAACCCGCTGGGCATCACGCCGACGATCGTGTGTGACTCGACTCCCAGCTTGACGACGCGGCCGACGATCGAGGGATCCCCGCCGAACGTCGATTGCCAGACGTCGTGTCCGAGGAGCAGTACCCGCTCGGCCCCCTCACGCTCATCGTTGGCCACCAGATAGCGGCCGAGCAGCGGGGGCGTTTGCGCGATCTCGAATGCGGAGGCGCTGATTTCGGCCACCCGCACGACGAAGGGTGGAGCGTCGCCGGAGATCAGGTTCACCGACACGGGCCGGAACGCGCCGACATGATCGACGGAGGCGAGCCCCTCACGCCATCGCGCGACATCGTGCAGGATGCTGCGCTCGGTGCCGCCCTGCTCGCTGGTGTATTGCAGCGATACGATGCGATCCCCCTGCGGCAGAGGGACCACCGGCTCGAGAAAGTCGCCGATGACCTCGAAGAACCCTGCGCCGATCGCGATCGCCACCGCGATTGCGGAACCCGCGACAACGGTGAGACCCAGGTGCTTGACGAGCATGCGGAAGCCAAGCCGGACGTCGAGCGAAACGGCATCGAGCCATTGCCGCCCTCGGGCATCACGGCCCGCTTCCCTGTACTTCTCGATACCGCCGAACCGAACGCGGGCTTGACGCTGCGCCTCCACGGCATCGAGCCCGTGCTCGCGCGCCAGTCGCTCCGCCTCGCTGTCGACGTGGAAGCGCATCTCCTCGGCCATGTCCCCATCGAGCCGATGCGAGTGCCGGAGGACCTTCCACAATGCACGGATCCGCGCGGGTAGGTTTGGCATGCTCTCCTAAGACGGTTGGGAGAGCTGGATAGTTCGATCCAGATGAATCATCGTCCGGCGTCGTAGCCGCGAGGCTGGCCGTCGTGACGGGGATCGGCCACACCGATCCAGCGATCACCCTGCCGGACGACGAGGTAAAGGCGGGCGTAGCCGGATGATTCGGCGACCGGCTCGTAGCCCATCGCGCGCACGTCGCGCAGCAGTTCCGGCGTGAAGCCGTGCTCCAGCTGCACCTGCGGGCTGGCCGAGGTCGCGAAGATCCGCGGCATCCTGACCGCGTCCAGTGGATCGAGCCGGTAGTCGAGCGCGTAGACCATCACCTGGACGATCTCCGTCGGAATCCGGCCGGCGCCCGGCGCGCCGATCACCATCTGCACCGACCGATCCTTCAGTACCAGCGTCGGCGAGATGGTCGTCGTGCGAATACGCCACTTGCTGCGCGACGGCGCGTCGATGTTCTGCTCAGTGAACCGGAACCCGGAGTCGTTGAGGAAGAAACCCGCGGCAAACGCGCCTGAGCCCCAGACGGTGCTGTTCGTCACCGTCAGCGCGACGCCGTTGCCGGCGGAATCGACGACGGAAACGTGCGTCGTTTCTCCCGAGCCGTCGTCCTGCATGTCCGTCGATCCGACGGCGAGTGGCAGCTCCGGCGCGGTCGTGGAAGGGGGCAGGAGCGCCGCGCACGAAGCGGGAAGCGGCGCCGACTCGAATGCGGCGGCCTCCGCCTGCGCAATGGCCTTCGCCGCTTTGCCTGTGCCGACGATTGAGCGGCGGGTCGCGGCGAACGCGTCGGACGACACGCCGCGGGCGGGAACGGACATCCAGTTGGGATCGCTATTGCCGGACGCGCCGGCCTGTCCGACGCGCAGCGCGGACGTGAGGATGTCGAACGCCGCGGCCGATTGCGTCGGCAGGCCCGCGGCAGCGAGGTCGAATGTCTCGAGCAGTTCGAGCGTGTGCAGCACGCGCATCCCGGTCTGCGGCGGCGGAGCGGAGAGCACGGTGCGGCCGCGATATTCGGTGCACAGCGGCTGCTTCCACTGCGGCGCGTACTCGGCGAAGTCGCGCGGCGTCGCCGGATGTCCCCCGGCATTCATGACGGCGCGCACCGTATCGGCGATCGGCCCTTCGTAGAACCCGCGTGCGCCGTCACGCGCGATGCGCCGCAGCGATTCGGCGAGCAGCGGATTGCGGATGACCACTCCGGGAGGCGCCGGCTTCCCGCCGGGGAAGTAGAGCTCCACCGCGCCCGCGTACGGCTTCATCTTCGCCTGGCCGGACGCGATGAAGTCGGCGAGGATCTTGCCGACGGGAAAGCCGTCCTCCGCCAGGGCGATCGCGGGTGCGAGAATCTCCGCGCGCTTCAACCTGCCGTGCGTCTCGTGAAGCGCGAGCAGGCCGGCCACTTCCCCAGGGATGCCGACGATGCGCAGGTCAGGTGGGGTCGATTCGCCGCCTTTTGGTGCCGGCTTCAGCGCGGGTGAGCCGCGCCACGAGTCGGCAAATTGTGCGGCGTAGAAATCGAGATACACGGGACGGCGGCTCTCGGCGAGCCACACCGTGGCGGCGCCGCTTCCGCCCAGCCCCGACATCTGCGGCTCGACGACGCCGAGCGCGAATGCGGTGGCAACGGCAGCGTCGATCGCGTTGCCGCCCGCGCGCAGCATCGCCACGCCGGCCTCGCTCGCCAGCGGGTTGGCGGAGGTCACCATCCCGTCACGCGCGACGGCGCGCTTGGCTTCGTCTACCGGAGAAACGCGGAACACCGCGGCCGGCGGCGCAGGGGCCGGCGCGGAGGCTCCGGGCTTCGGCGCGGGCGCCGTCGCGCATCGGACGCTGAGGAGCGCTCCGAGCGCGACGGCGAAGGTAAGGAGGCGTCTCTGCACGGAGCGCGCCCGCGTCAGACCGACAGCGCGAGATCCGCCGGCGCGGAGCCTGCGCGCGAGACGACGTCGAACCTGTCGAGATTCATGACCTTCACCCACGCGGCGGCGAAGTCACGCACGAACTTCTCCTTCGCATCGTCGCACGCGTAGAACTCTGCGAGCGCGCGCAGCTCGGAGTTCGACCCGAAAACGAGGTCCACGCGGCTCCCGGTCCACTTGACCGTTCCCGTCGCGCGGCTGCGCCCTTCGAACGTGTCCGCGGCAGCGGACGTCGGCTTCCATTCCGTGTCCATGTCGAGCAGGTTCACGAAGAAGTCGTTGGTCAGCGTCCCGGGCCGGCTGGTGAGGACACCGGCAGCCGACTGTCGCGCGTTCGCGTTCAGCGCGCGCAGGCCGCCGACGAGCACCGTCATCTCGGGCGCGGTCAGCGTCAGCATCTGCGCCCGCTCGACGAGCAGGTGTTCGGCCACACCGTGGTGACCGCTGGCGAGGTAGTTGCGGAACCCGTCGAACGTCGGCTCGAGCACCGCGAATGCCTCGACGTCGGTCTGGTCCGGCGACGCGTCCGTCCGTCCGGGCGTGAATGGCACGTCGACGGTGTACCCGGCTTGCCGCGCCGCCTCTTCGACGGCCGCGCACCCGCCCAGCACGATCAGATCGGCGAGCGACACCTGTTTGGTGGCGCCACCCTGCGCGCCATTGAACGCCCTCTGGATCCCCTCGAGCGTCTGCAGCACGCGCGCGAGCTGCGGCGGATCGTTGACCTCCCAGTCCTTCTGCGGCGCAAGACGAATGCGCGCGCCGTTCGCGCCGCCGCGCCTGTCAGTGCCGCGGAACGTGGCGGCGGATGCCCATGCGGTCGAGACCAGCTCGGAGACGGAGAGTCCGGACGCGAGGATCTTCCGCTTCAGATCCACGACGTCGTTCGCGTCGATCAGTTCGTGCGTGACCGGCGGCACCGGGTCCTGCCACAACTGCGGCTCGGCGGGCACGAGCGGACCGAGATAGCGCGCGATCGGTCCCATGTCGCGGTGCGTCAGCTTGAACCAGGCTTTCGCGAACGCCTCGGCGAACTCGTTCGGGTTCTCGAGGAAGCGCCGCGAGATCTTCTCGTACTCCGGATCGAAGCGCAGCGCGAGATCCGTCGTCAGCATCGTCGGCGCGTGGCGCTTGGACCGATCGTGCGCGTCGGGCACGGTGCCCTCGCCCATGCCGTGTTTGGGCTTCCACTGGTTGGCGCCGGCCGGACTCTTCGTCAGCTCCCATTCGTAGCCGAACAGGTTCCAGAAGAAGTTGTTGCTCCACTTCGTCGGCGTCGTCGTCCAGGTGACCTCGAGGCCGCTCGTGATCGTGTCGCCTCCCTTGCCGGTGCCGTAGGTGCTGAGCCATCCCAGGCCCTGCGCTTCGAGCGGCGCCGCCTCCGGCTCGGGGCCGACGTGCGTGGCGGGTCCCGCGCCGTGCGTCTTGCCGAACGTGTGGCCGCCGGCGATGAGCGCGACCGTCTCCTCGTCGTTCATCGCCATGCGGCGGAACGTCTCGCGGATGTCCTTCGCGGCGGCGACGGGATCGGGATTGCCGTTCGGCCCTTCGGGATTGACGTAGATGAGGCCCATCTGCACGGCGGCGAGAGGATTCGCGAGCTGGCGCTCGCCGCTGTAACGCGCGTCGGCGAGCCACGTCTCCTCGGTCCCCCAGTTCACCTCGGTCGGCTCCCACACGTCCTCGCGGCCGCCGCCGAAGCCGAACGTCTTGAATCCCATCGACTCGAGCGCGACGTTGCCGGCAAACACCATCAGATCGGCCCACGAGAGCTTGCGGCCGTACTTCTGCTTGACCGGCCACAGCAGGCGGCGCGCCTTATCGAGGTTCGCGTTGTCGGGCCAACTGTTCAGCGGCGCGAAGCGCTGTTCGCCGGATCCGGCGCCGCCGCGGCCGTCATGAATGCGATAGGTGCCGGCGCTGTGCCACGCCATGCGGATGAAAAGCGGGCCGTAGTGGCCGAAGTCCGCCGGCCACCAGTCCTGCGAGCTCGTCATCACCTTCTCGATGTCTCGCTTCACTTCCTCGAGATCGAGCGACGTGAACTCGTCGGCGTAGTTGAAATCGGCGCCCATCGGATTGCGCGCCGGCGGATTCTGGTGGAGGACGCTCAGATTCAACTGGTTGGGCCACCAGTCGCGGTTCGAGCGACCGGCATGAGCCCCGGTGGGGAAGGGGCACTTCTGTTCGTTATCCATGTGTCACCTGACTTTGTCTGTCGCGGACGGCGAGGGCTACCGCGGAAACGGAACGTTCACCGAGCGTGCGGCGTGAGTCGCGCGACCCGCGCTCGCCAATCGTACTCCGCGAGCCGTTCGTTTTCATCTCGACCCGTGCCGGGCTGCGACTTGCTGCTTCGGGCGCGTCCGGCTACAGTGCGGCGCGGGATGTCGCTCGTTTCAGAAGCGCCAGGCGAGACCCGCACGCAGCGGTGTGATCGCGATGATGCCTTCAGGGCCCTCCGCGCCGAGCATCAACCGGAAATCGCTGAACAGGCTGAGGCGATCGCGCAAGGGCACGTGGAGTCCGCCGCCGGCGAAGACGGCTCCCGCGTCGTTGGTGACGGGGACCGGAAACGTCTCGCTCACATTGGGCTTCGACACACCTCGAGCGGCGCCGACGAAGCCATACGGTCCGACCCGATCGGGCCGAAACAGCGACACGCGTAGCTGCACGGTGGCGAGCGTCAACGTGCCGCCACGAAAGCCGTAGACATACCCTCGCGCGTCGCGTTCGAGTCGACTGAAGAGGTGCGTCCGATCGACGTCCACCTGCACCGTCAGCCGCGATGCCGGACTGAAGCCGATTCCCGCCGCCAGGCTGAGACCGCCGTCACGGAGAGTGGGTCCGGCGGCTGCCTGCACCTGAAAGGACTGCGCCCCCGCGACGGTCGGACAGATGAGAAAGAGGAGACACACAAGGCCGAAAGGGCCGCGTAAAGCCAAGCTCTGCATACGGTTGAATGCGCAAGCCGCGTGCCGCGCGGCTCATCCCCACGGTCGGGCATCGATCCTGCTCCGCAGGATACTGATGACGCGCGTGCTCCAGCCTGGCCGGAACTGCGATCCCCTCGTGAAGGCGCGTCGATTCGCGCTGCTCATCGACGGCGCGAATTACTACGCGGCCGTGGCGGACAGCCTGATGCGCGCGAGGCGGAGCGTCATCATCCTCGGCTGGGACCTCGACAGCCGTGTCCGGCTCGGGCCCGGAGCGGCTGTCGCGGGCGAGGAACTGCGGCCGCCGTTGCGGGAGTTCCTGCCGGCGGTCGCCGACGCACATCCGAGCCTCCATATCCACATCCTCACCTGGGACTTTCCACTCCTCTTCGCGAACGTGCGCGATCCGGAGCTCGTACGCGGTCGAGACCCGTTCAATCATTCGCGCGTCCATCTCGAGTTCGACAGCACGCATCCACCGGGCGCCAGCCACCATCAGAAGATCGTCGCTGTCGACGACAGCGTCGCGTTCGCCGGCGGAATGGACCTCGCGGGAGGACGGTGGGACACCGAGGAGCATCGTGCATGGGATGAACGTCGAGCGGGGAAGGATCGCCCGTATCCGCCGACGCACGACGTGCAGGCGGTCGTGGACGGTGACGCGGCGCGCGCGCTGGCCGCGATCGCGCGTGAGCGATGGCGCCGCGCGACGGGAACGTCGATAGAGGAGGGCGAGCCGAACACCGGCGCCTGGCCGGCGGGTGTGACGCCCGATCTCGAGAATGCACTCATCGGTATCTCACGGACGGATGTCGGCGCCGACGGCAGCGGCAACCGTTGCGAGGTCGAACGGCTGCACCTCGATCTCATCGACGCCGCGCGCCGGTTCCTCTACATCGAGAATCAGTACCTGACGAGCGCAACGATCGTGACCGCGCTGTGCCAACGGCTCGAGGCCACCGACGGTCCGGAAGTGATCATCGTGCTGCCCTTGAAGAACTCGGGGAAGCTCGAAGAGCACACGATCGAAGTGCTGCGATTTCAGTCCATCCGCCGCTTACGCGCCGCGGATCGTTACGGACGCCTGCGCGTGTGCTATCCCGTCGTCCCGGATCTCGACGGCGACGCGGTGTCGGTGCACTCGAAGATCCTGGCGGTCGACGACCGCCTGTTTCGCGTCGGCTCCTCGAACCTGACGAACCGGTCGATGCGTCTCGATACCGAATGCGACGTGACGATCGAGGCGGCCTCCGGCGCCGAACGACAGGCGGTCGCCAATCTGCGAAATCGACTGCTGGCGGAGCACTTGGGGCTGAGCGCCGAAGCGGTCGAGACGTTTCTTGCGACCGACGGCTCGCTGGTCCGCCTCGTCGACTCACGGCGCGCGCATTCGAGATCTCTGCGCGAGCTTCAATCGGAAGATGAGACGATCGGGCTGCCGATCCAGGTGATCGTCGATCCCTCACGGCCACTGACTCCCGGCACAGTCATCGAAGCCTTGGCGACCTCAGCCAGGGGATCGACACGCTCGCTCCGCGCCGCGCTGGTATACGCCGCCATCGGGGCTGTGGCCGTTGGCGCGTTGGTCCTTGGCCTCTGGTCGTTGCAGGCTGCGGGGCGGCCTGTCAGGCCGACGTAACTTCGACCGACGCGACGACGGGGCGGTGGTCGGATGCCACGCGCGACCGCTCGTCGTCCAGGACCCCGCAATCCAGCACGCGAACGTTCCGGCTGCAGTAGATGCGATCGAGACGGAGCGGCAGCGGTCCCAGCTTGAACGTCGGCCCCCAATGCTTGCCAGCGGCGGTGAACGCGTCGACGAAATGCTTCCGCAGGCTGCGATGCACGACCGAGAACGGGCTGTCGTTGAAATCTCCCATCAGGATGACCGGATGATGGAGATCCTCGCTGAGCAGAATCGCGTCGCTCAACATCCGATCGCGCTGGAACCGGCGCTCACGCGCGGTCAGGCCCAGATGGCAATTGAAGACGTGCAGCACTCGACCCGGTTCGACGGCGAGGTCGACGCGCTGGCAGTAGCGCGGCTCGACAGTCGGCTGATAGCTCAGGTCGTATTGCTGATGCCGCACGGCAGGAAACGGGCTGAGCACCGCGATGCCGAACGAACCCTGTTGCTCCGCGCGCACTGCGCAGAAGGACGGCGTCAGTTCGAGCCCGTTGGCAAGCGCGCTGACCTGATCCTCGCGTGCCGACCGCCACATGCCGCAATTGAGCTCCTGCAGCGCGACGATGTGCGGGCGCGCATCGGCAAGGACGCGGCGGATGCGCTCCAGGTCGTACCGGTTGTCGAGACCAACCCCCGAATGGATGTTGTACGTGACGCACGTCAGCCGCGCCATCAGTGAAGTCTACCGTGCCAAACGAGGGCCCCGCGGCTGACGCGGGCCGCGCGCCTACGCGCCGAACTTGTCGGGAAATTGTTTGACGATTCCATCCGACAAGGCGTCCGACATCATCAGGATGTGCCGGTAGACCTCGTCATAGGCACGAACATCTTCGTCCCACCGCTTGTTCAGCCGTGCCACGACCTCCGCCGTCGTCGTCGACAAATGGCCCTTCATCAGATCCACGAGGGTCGCGCGGGGCCAGTGCGGGTTGGCTTTGCTGAGGAAGTCGGCAATGGCCACGCCGTTCTGTTGCCACTTGGCGTCGGCGTTCTGCTGCGCGGCTTTGTCGCCCGCCTTGGCCGCCTTGATCACGTCGACCGCGATCGTGATGTGTTCCTTGAGCAGCGTGGTCAGTTGTTGTCCCGCCGCCGCGCCATAGATCTTCCCGACGGCGCTGCCGATGTCCTCCTGATTCTTCATCAGCCGATTCGCCGCTGCCTGCGCATCGGGCTGGTCCGCGACCGCCGCGACGATGTAGGCACGCGTCCAGACGACGTGATCCGTCCACACCTTGCGCATGTCCTGTTTGAGCGTAGCCGCCGCCGGGCTTCTGCCGGCGACGGCGCTCGCAGCGCTGTGTGACTGAGGTGAGGCCGCCGCCGACAACGATGCAGAGACGAACACGAATGCGATTGCCAGATTCTTCATGTCACCTCCCGTTACAGCGATTTGAGGAACTCGACGAGATCCGATTTCTGCTGCGCCGACAGGTTCAAGCGGAACCGCTCGTCGTAGTGATTCACGACCGCGAGCAGCGTTGCCGCGCTCCCGTCGTGAAAATAGGGTGGATGCTGCCAGACGCCGCGCAGCGGCGACGTGCGGTACTTCCCGGTGGCGCTGCGCGCGGCGTAGAAGGGTTCCGTGCCGATCTCCGCAGGATCGTGGAGGAATGGCACGGCGGGATCGGGGCCGCTCGAGACGTCCGTGTAGGCCGGAGGCATGTGGCAGGTGGCGCATCCTGCCTTGCCGTTGAAGATCCGTTCGCCTCGGCGTGCCGCGGCGCCGTCGAACGATCCGCTCGGGGGCGCCGGCGCCGCCAGGCTCAGTTGATAGTCGCGCAATGCGGGGAGTTTCGACGTGATGCGATCGGGTTTCTGGACGATCGTCAGGTTGATGCGCGGGTCGCTGAAATTACCCTGTCCACCCATCTGCGAGATGCCGACGTAACTGTTCCAGTAGGAGACCGATCCATCACCGGCGTAGGTCTCGAACCCTACTTCCCGCAGCCCATAGGCGGGAGGGATGAGCACGGGCAGCGTTGGACTGTTCAGCGGGATGATGTTGGTGCCGTCGAATGCGTGATGGCGGGGATCGTACCTTCCAGGTCCCCACGTGCCGAACTCCGCTTTGAGCGAGTCGGGCAACGCCGGAGACAATCCCAGAATCGCGCCGACGTTCAAATCTCGATTCGGCCAGCCGTCCAGGCGCTTCCCGATGCCGGTCGTGAAGGAATTGTCGACCGTCGAATGGCACAGCGCGCAGGTAATCCCGAGCCGGGTGAGTTCCCCGGCGTCGTCGACCTTTCCAATCACGCCGACGACAGCGTTGAGACGAAGCAATTCGATCGTGACAGCGGGATCGTTCAGATCGACCTGACCGGCTTGCAGCGCGGCAATGACGGCCGGCGGCAATGCCTCGACATCGACCTTGAGCCCGACACTCAGCGCCGTGGCCGGAGATACCGAGGCGACCGCCTCATGCATCCGCAGCGTGTCGGTCCACAACTGTTCGTCGCCAAAGGTGTCGAACCGGAAGATCTGTTTGCCGTCGGACGGCTTCGCGGTCGATGTGGTTTGCGCGGCGGTCAACGCCATGAACAGCGTGATCGCGTAGATGGTGGCGGCGAGCGGCACAAGTCGCTTCATTCAGACCTCCCGGCCGGACGACCCAGGGGAACCAGAGCTGTGTTTCGTAGTGGATGAGGCTCAGAGTTGAGCCAGATAACACAGCGTCATCTGGCGTATCTAGCAAGACCGCTGCCGCGCCTGCATGGACATGGGTTACGGTTGTACGCGTGTAACTGAGGTTCGAATGACCTTCGAAGTTCGAAAGGAACGACGAAGTTCGAAACCGACGGCGGCGGAGATCCCTTCTTGATGCTCAGGCAGCAGCTCCTCGATACCTCCCGCGGACGAATCGTGACTCTGCTGCAGCGCGGCGCGTTGACGGTCGATGACATCGCATCGTCGCTCGGGCTGACCGCGAACGCCGTGCGGGCGCAAATCACCGCCATGGAGCGCGACGGCGTCGTGCGGCGGGTGGGACAACGGCCGGGAACGACGCGGCCGTTCCACCTGTTCGAGCTGACGCCGGAAGTCGAGCAGCTCCTCTCGCAGGCCTACATGCCGCTGCTGACGCAGCTCGTTCAGGTGTTTGCGAACGCGCTTCCGCCGAAGCAGGTCGATGCACTCATGCGCGAGGTCGGCAGGGGGCTGGCCAGGGAGCTGCCGTCCGCGAAACGCACGGGCAGCCTCCAGGCTCGAGTGTTGGCGGCCTCCGAGTTACTGAACAAGGAGCTCGGCGCCGTGACTCATGTCGAAGGGAACGGTGGGTTGGTCATTCGCGGCGCCGGCTGTCCGCTCGCCGCGCTGACAGGAAAACATCCAGCGGTCTGCCTCGCCCTGGAAAGCCTGCTCAGCGAGTTGCTGGGCGTCGACGTGCACGAATGCTGCGACCGCCAGGCGCGTCCGAAGTGCTGTTTCAGGATCAGCGATCACGAACGCACCACTCCGCACACGCACAAGCGGGGTTGACTGAGAATCGCGACCAGATCACCGTTGCGCGAACTCCTCCGCGATCTTCACTGCAACGGTCTTGGCATCCGCGAACGAGATGTTCGTCGTCACGGCGATGGCGATCGCGCGCTCGGGAAACGTCATGAGATATGCCGTGCCGCCGATGAAATCTTCCTTGGTGCCGTGACCCGCCATGCGCGCCGGTTCGCCGGCGAGCGTCAACCTCTCGAGCTTCCAGCCAAGGCCGTAGCCGGTTTTCTCGCCTGATTTCAGCTGCTGTTCGGTTTGAAGCAGTTGGACCGTCGCGGGCTGCACCAGTTTGCCGCTGTTGAATGCCATCCCGAACCGCACCAGGTCGGACGGCGTGGACAGGAACGCGCCGCCGCCGGCGTAGCAGGAATGATCTCCTTCGCGCGCCGGATCCGGCCCGTAGCGCGGATCGCCGGAGAATCTCGGAAAGTAGAAGGTCGCGCGATCGTCGATTGCCTCCCTCACCGAATCGGGTCTCGTGCTGCGCATGTTGAGCGGTTCGAAGATTCGCGCGCGCATGAACGTGAAGAACGACTGGCCGGGAGCGGCGGCTTCGATCGCGGCGCTCACCGGAATCCAGGCAAAGCTCGAAGGGTGATACCGGGTGCCCGGCTCGAAGAGGAGCGCCTCATCGGCAAAGAGCTTCAGGCCATCCGCCGTCTGGTCGCACGGCTTCAGCCACGCCTCGTCGCCCGCATCGTCTCTGATGCCAGCCACGTGCGCCATCAACTGACGCAGCGTCACCGGCCACTGTTTCTTCGGGAACTCCGGCACGTACGTTTGAATTTCGTCGTCGAGCTTCAGCGCGTTCTCTTCCAGCAGCAGTCCGACGGCGGCCGACGTGAGCGCCTTCGATACTTCTCCCGTCCGGAACCGCGTGTCTGGCGTGACGGGCGTCTTCTTCTCGAGATCCGCCCAGCCAAAGCCTTCGGCCCAGACGACGTCGCCGCCGACCCCGACGGCGACGGAAAGTCCCGGCAGATTCTGCTCGACGAGATCCCCGCGCGCGATCTGCCGTGCCTGCTCGACGGCGCCAGCCCATTTCGGCGGCGGGTCCGACCGCGCCACCGACGATACGGCGTTCGCGTCCGGGTGTAGCGGCCTCGCCGTGACGCTCATGTACGCGAACAGGCCGAGGATGAACGTGATCAGTGCGCCCACGCCTAGTATCGGCAACGCCAGCCAGATCGGGATTCGAGTCTTTGCCATCAATCAGAAGCGCCGCCGCTCAGCCGGGTGAACCTGATGTTGCGGTTGACGGGCGTACTCCAGTCGAACGCCACGACTTTCCCGGACGTGTCGCGATGGAAGCGCACCGTCATCCCGCCTCGCTGGAAGGTGTCGCGGTCTACCGCGCTCAGGTCCACTCGCCTGACCGGAAGATGTTCGAGGATCAGCGTCACCGCGTTCTGACCCGCCGCGATCTGAAAGACCGATCCGACGTCCTTGCTTTCGTAGCGTCCGGCGAAGGCCTGCAGCTCGGTTGCGGTGGGCGCGTACGGCTGCGCGCGTCGATACCGCGTCACTTTGCCTTCCATGGACTTCATCTCCAACAGGTCCTGCGAGGCGACGTTCAGCTCGAACGCGTCGCCGGACATGAACTGCGAGCTGTTGCCCACCCGCTGGAAACGATCCCTGGTCAGGGCCCGGAGCGGTGGACCGCCGGCGACGCGCAGCATGCCGTTCTGCACGGCCAGGCGCAGCGGCTGGCCGTTCTGCTCGTTGAAGAACAGTCCCGCCTTGCTGTTCACGTCCAGCCCCTCGATGACGGTGCTCTGTGCGCCGGCGAGCGCCTCCGAGGCCTCGGCTTTTCGCCGCACGCCTGGCACGAACAGATCGAAGATGCGACCGGCGAATTCGTCCCTGGCATCCGCGGCTTCGCCGGCGTTGCACATGACCGCAATGGAGAAGGCGTGGTCCGGAAAGTGGCCGACGATCGTCTTGTAGGCGGCGGCGCTCCCGCTGTGCCACACGATCCTGACGCCGCGGCCGCCGTTGATCAGACCGCGCGCGTAATCGAGCGTGCGCCCGTTGCTCAAGGTCGCCGGCTCCTGGATTTTCTGCGTCACGAACTTGCCGAGACGGCCCGCCATCAGCGCGTCGATCCACGCAGCCAGGTCCGAAGCCGTGGTGAACAGCCCACCGCCGCCGCGCGCGTTCCCGAGCACCATGTCCGGCATCCAGCGGTCGCCTCGCTTCTCGTAGGCGAGGGCGACGTTCGTGCCGGCCTCTGACATGTCGAGGCGGTAGCTCGTCGACTTCATGCCGAGCGGCTCGAACAGGCGTGTGCGGGTGAAATCGCCGAACGACATCTTGCTCACGCGGGTGACGATTTCCCGCAGCAGCACGTAGCCACCGTTGGAGTAGGCCCATTCCTCGCCGGGCGCGAAGTTCAGGGCACTTTGACGCAGCGTCACCGTCAATGCATCGGCATCGCCGGCGGCGAACGGCAGGATGCCGGTCCAGTCTCGAACGCCGCTCGTGTGCGTGAGCAGGTGGTCCACGGTGATCGTCCGGCCGTAATCGGGCAGCTCGGGCAAGTACTTGCGGATGTCGTCCGTCAACGACAATCGCCCGTCGTGGGCGAGGAGGAGGACGGATGCGGCGACGAATTGCTTGACGACCGATCCGGCATCGAAGAGCGTGTCCGGCGTGATCGGCACTTTGCGTTCGAGATCGGCGGCGCCGTAGACGCGATTTACGACGTGCTTGCCGTGATGCATCGCGGCGACGGCGCATCCCGGCGAGCCTGGCGTGACCCAGCCGAAGATCTTGTCGATGTCAGCGGTCCGGTCCTGCGCGTGAGCGGGTGCGGTGAGCAGAGTCGTCACGGTAACGGCCAGGAGTGTCATTCTCATATGTTTGACTTTACAATAGAAAGTAATTTGCTTCAATGCCTACAACGCGCGGCGGCGGAAGGCGCGGATGGCGTAGAGCAGCGTCACCGCCGTGAACCCCGCCGCCCAGAGCACCATCAGCGGCGACGGCACCGACGCGCCGAGCGCCAGCGCCCCCGTGCTGCGCAGGATCTCCGGTTCCATGTAGTGCGCCGCCAGGCGCCACATCGAATCGGCCGGGCTGACGAGACTCACGAGGATGCCGATCGTCCTCATCGAGCGGATGCCGGCAAATCCGCCGATCTGCTCGACGAAGCCGCCGATGAACGCCACGCCATAGAAGCCGACCGCGACGATGGCGTTGGTCACGGTGCTGAACCGCGCCCCGCCGGCGACGGCCACGGTCAGCGACAGCGCGATCTCCAGCATCAGTAGCGGCACCGCGCGCGACACGCCAGCCGGCGCGAGACCGCCGACCACGCGGATCACGAACAGGATGCCCGCGGACAGCAGCAGCAGATACGCGAGCGCGAGAACGAGATGGCCGGCCCACTTGCCCAGCACGATCTGCGCGCGATCGATCGGCTTGGACGCGAGCGTCTGCACCACGCCGGAGTCGATCTCGCCCGACAGCGTATCGACGGGCAGCAGGATCGCGAAGATCACCGAGAGAAAGTTCGCCGCCATGAAGCCGACGAGCATGATCGCCGTCAGCGTGCCTTGCCGCTCGATGAAGGACACGCTCCCGTCGCTCGTCATCTCCCGGTGCGCGAAGACGACCGCGACGGAGAAGACCGCGAGGAACGCCAGCGCGCACACCGCCCCGGCGAGCACGATGCGCCGCCGCCGTGCCTCGACGAGTGTCAGGTGCGCTACCGTGATGACATCCCGCATCGCTTATCCAGATCCTGGTCCCTGGTCCCTGGCCCCTGGTCCTTGGTCCTTGGTCCTTGGTCGTTGGTCCTTGGTCTTTGGTTCCTTGGTCTTTGGTCCCTTGGCCCTTGGTCTTTGACTCCTAGCCCGGTCTCTCGTCGTCGCCCATCACGTCCAGGAAGACATCCTCGAGGGATTTGCGGAACGGCTGAACCGCGTGAATCTGCACGCCCTGCTGCACCAGCCACGAGACGAGCGCGGGAACGGCCGCCTCGCTCGCCACGCGCAGCGCGATCAGGCCGGACCGCGGCTGGACGACGTTCGTGCCGAACCGCGACAGGCCGTCGAGAATCGCGGCCGTGACGGGGCCGGTGCGCAGCTCCACGTCGAGCACGTCGGTCGGCGCGGCAAGACGGCGCTCCTCGACCACGCGGCCGCGCTTGACGAACGCCACCCGGTCGCACGTCGCCTCGACTTCGCCGAGCAGGTGCGAGTTGAGAAAGACCGTGACGCCGTCGGCACGCAGCTCGGCGATGATGTCGCGCACCAGCAGCCTGCCGAGCGGATCGAGGCCGGACGTCGGCTCGTCGAGGAAGACGAGCCGCGGCTCGTTCAGCAGCGCCTGCGCCAGGCCCACACGCTGCAGCATGCCCTTGCTGTAGCCGCGCAGCGGACGATCGGCGGCGTCGACGAGATCGACGCGTGTCAGCAGCCGATCGACGCGCGCGTCGAGCGATACGCCGCGCAGTCCGTACAGGCGGCCATGGAAGCGCAGCAGCTCGATCGCCGTGAGCGTGTCGTGAAAGCGGAAGTGTTCCGGAAGAAAGCCGATGCGCGCGCGAGCTGCGCGGTCGCCGATCGGGGCGCCCAGCACGCGGCCCGTGCCGGACGTCGGCTCGACGAGCGCCAGCAGCATCTTGATCGACGTCGTCTTACCGGCGCCGTTCGGCCCGAGGAATCCGAAGATCTCTCCCTCCGCGACCTGGAGGGAGAGATCCGATACCGCGACGGTGCGACCGAACTGCTTCCGCAGTCCGTGGGTCTCGATGATCAACGCACTGAGGTGGCCATGGCCATCGCTTCCGAGACGTGCTGGATGCTCACCAGGGCGAAGACGCGTTCGGGCGTCGACCAGATGATGGTCGTCGTCGGCGATTGATTGCGCGGCTGATGTTGGACCAGCACGCCGCGGCGTCCGGCGATATCCACCTGCTGGAACGACGTCGCGTTCGGCGGCACAGGCACGACGAGCGTGCTGTGCCAGTCAATCGTCTGCGCGAACTGCCTCGCCTCGGCCTTCGGCAGTCCGAGGATGCGCAGGCCGATCTCACCGAGCGCCCGCACGTCGATGCTGCTCGGCAGCGTCAGTTGCGGCGTGCGCGCCTGGAAGAGGCGGGTCCGCCGTGCTTTCTCATGCTCGTAGCGAATCATCACCACGGGTGGCACGCGGACATTGACGACGTGGCCGTCGAGCCCGTCCGGCACCTCGAGGTCGTTGATGCCGAGCGCGTCCATCACCTGCTGCAGCCGCTGGCTGTTTGCGGTCACGCGCATCACGCGCTCGCCCATCACCGCTGTCTCGATCACCCGCGAGTTGCCGGGCAGCCACTGCGGCGTGGCGAGCGTCATGCCGGCCGCGGCCTCCGCATCGGCGAACGAGGCGACGTTCACCGGGGCGCCAGGATCCTGAACCATCTGCACCTGTTCGCCGATGAGCGTGCCGATCTCCAGGTCCTCGGCCTCCAGCCGATCGAGGCGGCTCGAATCGACCGGCACCGCGACGACGTTGACGACGCGGAAGAGCGAGACGAACTGCGCGACGGATGCGCGCACTCCGGGCACGGAGATCAACACGCCCATGACGATTACCGCCGCCGCGGCGACGAGCGCGCGGCGGGGCCAGTGGCGATCCGTCTCGACCACCGGGTCCTGCGCCCGCAGCCGGTCGCGCAGTTGTGCCTTGAAGAGCGGCGAGGGGTCGCTCCGCAGCGCATGGAGCCAGGCGTCGTCGTTCACATTTCCCGTGCTCATGATGTGCTCCTCACCAGCGCTCGCGCAGCGTTTCGACCGCGCGATGCAAAATCGTTCCGACGTTGCTCTCGCTCAGGCCGGTCGCGCGTGCGATGGCCCGGTTCGTCATGTCCGCGCCGTACTTCATCGCGATCAGCTCGCGCTGCCGCGGCTCCAGCGCCGCGAGCAGCGCGGCAAGCCGTTGTGCCTCCGAGTGCTGGACCGCCTGCTGCTCGGGCGTGCGGCCCGGCGAGGGCAGCGCTGCCGCCTCATCGAGCGGTTCGTGACGCTGCCGGGCGCGCAGGTGATCGATCGCGACGTTGCGCGCGATGGTCAGCAGCCACGTGGAGAACCCGGCAAGATCCCGGCGATAGCGATGCCGCGCCCGCCACGCTTTCTCGAACGTGCGGGCGGTGAGATCCTCGACCTCCGGCGTGTCGCCCAGCCGATAGCGGAAGAAGTTGAATACACGCGGCAATTGCTCCGCGTAGACCTGCTCCCAATCGGGTTCCGCCGCGATCCAGCGCGTCAGCCGCCGGGGCAGCACCTGCTCGAACGCCATCTGACTCTATATACGGCGGGATGGCCGGTGTATCACAGCGGGCCGATCCGCGGGAGGACGTGGGTCAGCGACCGCGGGTGGGCAAAGGCACGCGCGCCAGCCTGATGCGGATCCGTCGATATTCCATCTGCCCGCGATCCCCTTCGACCCCGATCGGGCCGGACGGCGGCACCTTCAGCTCCGCCTCCAACGGCTCGCCGTTGCAGGTCGCCCGCGCCACGCCGCTGGAGACCGTGACCACCAGCTCGTTCCAGTCCTGCGGCTTGTAGGTCTTCAGGTTCTTGAAGGGGCCCGCCAGCCGGTAGTCGCGGACCTGCAGTTGCGGGCCGCGCACGTAAAGGCCGCTGTCCGCGTTCGGCGTCGCCCGGAACTCCAGTTTCAGGACGAAGTCGTCTGCGAACTCGCGCGTCGTCCAGAGCTGCTGGATCTTGCGCCCCTCCGGTGGTGTCGTCACGACGAGGCGGCCGTTGATCGCGACGAAGCGCCCGTCGGGCGTCGATGTGCGTCCGTCGAACGACGTGGCCTCGGTCACGAACGGCCACTCGGCCGCATCGGGATCGGAGGCGCGCCATTTCCGCGCCGCCTCCTTGTCCGTCTCCGAGGTCGGCCTGTAGCCCCAGCCGGTCAGGTCGCGGCCGGTGAACAGGCTCTCGTATCCTTCCTCGAGCGCAAAGCTGTCGGGCACGGTCTCGGCGAATCGAAGCGTCGCGAACACCGGCCGCAGCGCCGCGGCCCACGTGGCGTAGCCCTCCTCGTTCGGATGCAGCAGATCGGGGAACTGAGCGGCCGGCGCATCGCCGTTCGCGTCGGCGAAGAGCGTCCAGGTGTCGAGCGGGATGACCTGCGGGTCGTTCTTCACCGCGGCGAGATACAGCGCGTTGATCGCGCGAATGCCGGACGCCGGACGCCGCATGGACGCGGCGCTCGGAAAGACATGGCACAGGATCACCGGCATCCGCGGATTGTGCCGCTTCATCGCGGCGAGCATCAGCTTCAGATTGCCGGCGATCATCTCGGGCGTGGCGCCCTCCTCGAGATCGTTCGTGCCGATCAGGAGGACGACGGCGGCCGGATCGAGGGGGAGCACATCGTCCTGGAGACGGATCAGCACGCCGCGCGTCGTGTCGCCGGAGATGCCGCGGTTGGCGACCTTCACGCCGGGGAACGCGGCGCCGAGGCCGCCGCCCCAACCCTGGGTGATGGAGTCGCCGAGGAAGACGACCGCGCCGCGATCGTGATCGCGGCGTGCCGCCCACGCCGACCGCCGCTCACGCCATAGCTTCTGAAACCAGTCGTAGCGGCGTATCGGGCCCGTTCCGGGAAGCCCCTCGTCGGTCGCCGGAATCGCGAATGGATCCGGAGTTCGGGTTGCGGCCTCCTGTGCCTGTGGGCCGGGACCGGCCAGTACGAGAAGAGAGACCGCGACGAGAAGTGCTCGGAACATGTCGTTCACCTGGCGCCTGAAGTCCATCGGAGCGGCGGATTATAGCCGGCTGACGGGTGCGGCGTATGCATGGTCACACGGGATCGAGACAATCTCGGCGGATTTCCGCCATTCGAGATCGAGAGGGACCCATGACCCCTTCCACCCTCGACGCAAAGGTGCACGATTTCCTCGCCCAGAAGCGCATCGCCGTCGTCGGCGTGTCGCGCGACAACAGCCATCATCCGGTCGGCAACCTGATCTACCGGCAGTTGAAGAAGACCGCGCACGAGGTGTTCGCCGTGAATCCGAACATGGAGACCTTCGAAGGCGATCGCTGTTACCCGGATGTGCGGTCGATTGCCGGCGGCGTCGACGGCGCCGTGATCATCACGCGGCCGGACGCCACCGAGAAGATCGTTCGCGACTGCGACGCCGCGGGCGTCCGCCGCGTCTGGATGCATCAATCCATCGCGACGGGGACGAGCGTCTCCGCCGACGCCGTCGAGTACTGCCGTCAGCACGACATCAGCGTGATTGCCGGCGCGTGCCCGATGATGTACGGCGGCGACTTCGGGCACAAGTGCATGCGGTGGATCCTCAAGATCACCGGCAAGCTGCCGCACTGAGCGTCTCACCTGACGCTGGTCGTGACCTCGGGCGCTTCAGCGCACGGCGCGGTCGTACCAGTCCCGCCACGCGCCACGCCGCCTCCAGTTCAGCAGAATCAAGAGCGGGTGTGTCACGATCAGCAGCCGGACGGGCGGCATCTTGTCGAACCGTCTCGACGAAGTGCGCACGCGCGAGGTGTCGATCAACCGCACGAGGCGATGGTTGCGGCGCGCGTAGCGGCGCAGCCGCCAGTAGAAATGGATGTCCTCGCCGACGTAGATCGACGAGTCGTAGCCGCCGATCTCGTGGAACACATCGCTGCGGCAGAAGTGCGCGGCCCCTTGCGCCATCCTGAAGACCGCGCCCCAGAAGGCCCAGCCTTTCATGTACCAGCGGACCCACCAGCGGCGGAACGGAGTGTAGGCGACGGCGACCGCGCCGCCAATCACGGACGCCTGCTGCATCGCTGTCGCGATATCGCGCAGCGTCGTCGCGCCCACCTCGGTATCGGCGTCGACGAACACGAGCACGCTGCCCGTCGCCGCGGCTGCGCCGGTGTTGCGCACGGTGGCAATGTTGCGCACGTTCTCGCGGACGACGCGGGCGCCGAACGCGGCGGCGATGGCCGCCGTGCGATCCGTGCTGTCGTTGTCGACGACCACCACCTCACACGGATACTGCCGTCGCGCCTCCGCGATCGCCTCGAGCGTGCGCGGCAAGTACTGCTCCTCGTTGTACGCCGGGATGATCACGCTGAGGGTCACGCCGCCATTCTGCCCCACCCTGGTCACGCCGACGGATAATGATTCTGATGCAGCGGCTGGCGAGGTTCGCGTGGTTCGTGCTCGGCTACAACGTCGCCGTCATTCTATGGGGCGCATACGTGCGCGCCACGGGATCGGGCGCCGGGTGCGGCGAGCACTGGCCGCTCTGCAACGGCGTCATCATCCCGCGCACCCCGACGACGGCGACCCTCATCGAGTTCTCGCATCGTCTCACCAGCGGTCTCGCGCTGCTGGCCGTCGTCGCGCTGCTCGTGTGGGTGTGGCGCGCCTGCGCGCCGGGCCATCCGGCCAGACGCGGGGCTGTCTGGACGGTGTTCTTCATGCTCACCGAGGCGGCCGTCGGCGCCGGTCTCGTCCTCTTTCAGTTGGTGGCTGACAACGCGACGATGGCGCGCGCACTGTTCATGGCGGTGCACCTGCTGAACACGTTCATCCTGCTCGCGTGGCTGGCGCTCACGGCGTGGTGGCTCTCGGGCGGCGCTGCGCTCCGGCCGCGCGAGAAGCCGGGGACGGCCGTCGCGCTGCTCGTTCTCTCGCTTGGTCTGCTCCTGACGGGAACGAGCGGAGCGGTCGCCGCGCTCGGGGATACGCTCTTTCCCCATGGTTCGCTGTCCGCCGCGCTGGAAGCGGATCTTTCGCCGACGTCCCACCTGCTGATTCGGCTGCGCCTGCTGCACCCATTCTTCGCCGTGATCGCGTCAGTCGCCCTGATGTTCGCCGCGGCGCGGCTGGCGAGAGGACGGGGGCCGTCCGCCATGCGGACCGCGCGGATCGTGGCGATTGCCTCTGGCGCGCAACTCGCGCTCGGCGCGCTCAACGTCGCGCTGCTCGCGCCCATCTGGATGCAAATGGTCCACCTCTTCGTCGCGGATGCGATCTGGATCGCCTTTGTGTTGCTCGCCGCGAGCGCGCTGGGACGCGCGCCAGTCCCTGGGCACGGGGTCCCTAGTCCCTTGTCCCTCGTCCCTCGTCACGGGTCACGGGTCCCTCGTCCGGGGTCTCGGGTCCCTGGACCAACGACCAGGGACCAACGACCAAGGACCCATGACCAGGGACCCGTGACTGGGGACCAGGGACGAGGGACTGACGTGTCGTATCATGACGTACGCCCTACGGCCCTTATGAGACCGCACCCCCGCCGTCTCGTCTCCGCGCTCGCGCTGTTGCTCGTCGCGATCGCCGCCCGCGCCTCGATGGCGGAGCGGCCGCCGCAGGCACTGTCGACTCAGCCGGTCAACTTCGTCCGCGACATCCAGCCAATCCTCCAGGCCTCCTGCTACAAGTGCCATAGCGCCAGCGCGAAAGTCCGCGGTGGACTGCGGCTCGACGACCGCGACGCGGCGATGCGCGGCGGAGAGTCGGGACCGGTGCTCGTGCCCGGCCGCAGCGCCGACAGTCTGATCGTCCGCCGCATCCTCGGACTCGACGGCGACGATCCGATGCCCAAGGAAGGCGATCCGCTGACGCCGGCGCAGGTCGCGCTGATCCGCGCGTGGATCGACCAGGGCGCCGTGTGGCCGGCGTCGCCAGCACCCGTCGCGCCCGCGAGCGCGCCACAGCACTGGGCCTACGTGAAGCCTGCGGCGCCGCCGCTTCCCCCCGTTCGCGACGGGAAGTGGATCGTCAACGACATCGATCGCTTCGTGCTCGCGCGCCTGGAGAAGGAAGGGCTCACGCCTTCGCCCGAGGCGCCGCTCGAGACGCTCGTCCGCCGCGTGTTTCTCGATCTCGTCGGCCTGCCGCCGAGCGTCGAGGAAGTCGATGCGGTGGTAGCGGACGCTGCATCGTCCACGCGGGCGGCCGCCTACGAACGCCTGGTCGATCGGCTGCTCGCGTCGCCGCACTACGGCGAGCGCTGGGCGCGTCCCTGGCTGGATCTCGCGCGCTATGCCGACTCGAACGGCTACGAGAAGGATCGGCCGCGCGTCATGTGGAAGTACCGCGACTGGGTGATCGACGCGCTCAACGCGGACATGCCGTACGACCAGTTCACGATCGAGCAGATCGCCGGCGACATGCTGCCCAAGGCGACGACGGCGCAGCGGATCGCGACCGGCTTCCATCGCAATACGCTGCTCAACCAGGAAGGCGGCATCGACGTCGAGGAGGCGCGTTGGGAGACGCTGGTCGATCGCGTCAACACCACGGCGACCGTGTGGCTCGGCTCGACGATCGGCTGCGCGCAGTGTCACGACCACAAGTACGATCCGTTCACGCAGCGCGACTACTACCACCTGCTCGCGTTCTTCGAGAACGTCGAGTACACGATCGCCTCAGGCGGCGACCGCTTCGTCGTCGAGCCGCAGCTCGATCTGCCGACGCCGGAGCAGGAGGTCCGCCGCAAGGCGCTGCAGTCGAACATCGATGCGTTGAACGCCGAGCTACGCGCCGAGACGCCCGCGCGCGCGGCCGCGCAGGACAAGTGGGAGCAAGCGGTGCTCGCCGCCGAGCGTGTGTGGACGCCGCTCACGATCGTCCGCTTCGAGTCGAACGCGGATTCGACGCACGAGCCGCTCGACGACGGATCGATTCTCGTGACGGGCGCAAATCCAGGAGACAACGTCTACACAATCGTCGCGGACGCTCCGCTGGCCGGCATCCGTGCCGTTCGCGTCGAGGCGCTGCCCGATCCCCGGCTTCCGCAGCGAGGTCCGGGGCGAAATCATTACGGCAACTTCGTCCTGAACGGCTTCGACGTGTCGATCGACGGCGCTTTCGTCGCGTTCACGTCAGTGCGCGTGGACGATGGATCGGGCAGCGGCTCGATCGAGAACTTCCACTCGACAAGTGACGGATCGTCCTATGCGCCGCGCGGCTGGATCATCGACGCAACACGCGATCCGGCCGGACGCGTCCGACGTCAGGCAGTCTTCGTCGCCGAGCAGCCGTTCGGCACCGCGCCGACCACGCAGTTGACGATCGCGCTCCGACACACGGGCAGTCCGGTAGGCCAGTCGATCGGCAGGTTCCGCGTTTCGGTCAGCGCGGCGCCGCAGCCGTTCCGCGTGCTGGAGGTGCCGGCCAGGCTGCGTCCGGCACTGCTCGTCCCGAAAGCGCAGCGGACGCCGGAGCAGCAACGCGATCTGACCGCTCAATTCCGCAACGTGGCGTCGGCGCTGAAGCCCACGCGCGATCGCATCGCCGCGCTTCAGAAAGAGCTGCGCGACCTCGGCATCGTCACGGCGATGGTGATGAAGGAGAAGCCGAGTCACGATCGGCCGTCGACGTTCATCCGCCGCCGCGGCAGCTTCCTCGACACCGGAGACAAGGTCTACGCGGGCGTGCCTGCCGTCCTGCACGCGATGCCGGACGAGGCGATGCCGAACCGGCTCGGGCTGGCGCGGTGGCTCGTGAGCCGCGACAACCCGCTGACGGCGCGTGTCGCCGTGAACCGCGCATGGGAGCAGTTCTTCGGGCGCGGCCTGGTCGAGACGAGCGAGGACTTCGGGACGCAGGGCGCGGCGCCATCACATGCCGACTTGCTGGACTGGCTCGCCGTGAAGTTCATGGACGAGGGCTGGCGGATGAAGGCGCTGCACCGATCGATCGTGATGTCGGCCGCCTATCGTCAAACATCAGCGATCTCGCAGATGCTCGCTCAGCGCGATCCGTACAATCGTCTGCTGGCGCGCGGCCCGCGATTCCGCGTCGAGGCGGAGATGGTCCGCGACATCACGCTCGCGGCGAGCGGTCTCCTCAGCCGCAAGACGGGCGGCCCGAGCGTGTTTCCGCCGCAGCCCGACGGCATCTGGCAAGTTCCGTACAGCAACGATCGCTGGACGTTGAGCACGGGTGACGATCGATATCGCCGTGGCCTGTATACGTTCCTCCGCCGCAGCGCGCCGTATCCCGCGTTCCTGACGATGGACGCAACGAGCCGCGAGTCGTGCACGGTCCGGCGCGTCAGGACCAACACGCCGCTCCAGGCGCTGACGCTGCTCAACGACGAGGCGTTCTTCGAGGCGGCGCGCGCGCTGGCGCGGCGGATGATGGACGGCCGCGCGGCCGCGGCTGACCGCGCCACGTACGGCTTCCGGCTGTGTGTCGCGCGCACGCCGAATCAGGCGGAGATCGATCAGGTGGTTGCCGCGTTCAACCTGCACGTCGAGCACTTCCGCCGCAATCCGGAGCGCGCGAGACAGGTGATCGGCGGATCGGCGGCGGAGGATAGCGACGCCGCCGAGCGGGCAGCGTGGACGCTCGTCGCCAACGCGCTGCTCAATCTCGACGAGACGATTTCGAAGGAATAGACGTGTTCGATCCACACGACCTTCGGGCGATGACGCGGCGTCACTTCTTCCGCGAGGCCGGCGTCGGCGTCGGCTCGCTCGCGTTGTGGTCGCTGCTCTATGCAGACGGATTCGCCGCCACCGGCTCCCCGACTCCCTGGCCCCCCGGCTCGCAGGTCCCCCGGCCCCCCGGTCCCCCGGCTCCCCATTTCGCGCCGAAGGCGAAACGCATCATCTATCTGTTCATGGCCGGCGCTCCGTCGCAGCTCGATTTGTTCGATCACAAGCCCGCGCTGCGCAAATTCGACGGCGACGAGATCCCGCAGGAGTTCATTCCCAAGGGCGAGCGGTTCGCGTTCATCAAGGGGACGCCGCGTCTCCTGGGATCGCCGTACGCGTTTGCGAAACACGGACAGTCGGGCCAGGAGATCTCCGAGCTGCTGCCGAACACCGCGAAGATTGCCGACGACATCGCCATCGTGCGCTCGCTGCACACGACGCAGTTCAACCACGCGCCCGGCCAGATCTTCATGAACACCGGCAGCCAGGTGATCGGCCGCCCGAGCCTCGGCTCCTGGCTCACGTATGGTCTGGGCAGCGACAGCCGCGATCTCCCCGGCTTCATCGTGCTGCTCTCGGGCGAGCAGGCGCCCGACGGCGGCAAATCGTGCTGGGGCAGCGGCTTCCTGCCGACGGTCCATCAGGGCGTCGAGTTCCGATCGAAAGGGGAGCCCGTCCTCTTCGTTACGAATCCGGCGGGCGTTGACGCGGAGACGCGACGGTCGTCGCTCGATCTCGTTCGCGAGCTCAATCACATGCGCCGCACGGACGCCGGCGACCCCGAGATCGACACGCGCATCTCGGCCTACGAGATGGCGTATCGGATGCAGACGAGCGTGCCGGAGCTCACGGATATCTCAGGCGAGCCGCCGCAGATCCACGAGCTGTACGGCACCGAGCCGGGCAAGGTGTCGTTCGCGAACAACTGCCTGCTCGCCCGGCGGCTGATCGAGCGCGGCGTTCGCTTCGTCCAGCTGTATCACCGCGGCTGGGACACGCACGGCAACTCCGTCGACACCGACATCGTCGTGCGCCTGCCGAAGCTCTGTCAGGAAATCGATCGCGCCGGCTTCGCGCTCGTCACCGATCTCAAGCAGCGCGGGCTGCTCGACGACACGCTGGTGATCTGGGGCGGCGAGTTCGGACGGACGCCGATGAACGAGGCGCGCAACGGGTCGAAGCTGCTCGGACGCGATCATCACCCGCGCGCGTTCACGATGTGGATGGCGGGCGGCGGCATCAAGTCAGGCCTCACCATCGGGCGCACCGACGATCTCGGCTACAACGTCGTCGAGGAAGCCGTCGACGTGCACGATCTGCACGCGACCATCCTGCACCTGATGGGGATCGACCACACGCGCCTGACGTACCGTTTCCAGGGCCGCGACTTCCGTTTGACGGACGTCAGCGGCAAGGTCGTGCGGAAGCTGCTGGCGTGAGCTACGTGATCCAGAAGTTGGTCAGCTCCGTGGCCACCCAGGCGCCATTCTTCTTCGCGAGCTGCACGGTGCAGCCCGAATAGCCCACGGTGACCTTGACCGCCGCGCGCGTCCGCGCCGCATCCACGAACTCGATCTCGGTGACGATCGGATAGGTCTCGAAGACCCAGCCTCCCCAGTGGCCCGGTTGCACGAAGAAGAACGGCTTCCAGAAGGCGAGCACCTCGAGCGACGGCCCGGCGGGCCGGTTCGGCGTCTGCATCACCTGCGTCCAGGGACGACGCTTGCTGCCGCCGATTTTCCGGATGATGCGTTCGAGGATCAGGCGCCGATCGGGATCCAGGAACAGCACGTTGTCGTGTGCCGGAAATGGGTCGTATGCCGTGACCTGTTCCGTTTCACCATCGTGCCGCTTCACACGCAATACTGGATTCACGACGTAATGCGGCGACGAGGCGGACTCCCAACGGAAGGCATTCCAGCCGTGGCCGTTCGCGAACACGCCGTCGCCTCGCGGACGGAACACGGCATTTCGGATGTCGACGACGTCGCGCGCGACGTCCGTGCGGCGCGCCGGCTGCTTCGCCCCGCGATCGAGCGCCGCCCAGCCGCGCATCGCCTGCGCCATGAGGGGCTCCGCTTCAGCCGACTTGCCCAGAAGACGCAGCAGCGTGGCGCGCGTGATGAGCGCTCCGATCACGGCAAAGTCCGGCGGCTGTTGCTCCAACGTCTTCAGCGCCTCGAAAGCGCCGTCCAGATCGGGCGAGGCGGCCTCGGCATCGACGAGTTCGAGAGCCGTCTCCAGCCGCGCGCGATTGCCGAGAAACCGCGCCTCCGCCGCAAGCGGCGACGAGGGATGCGCCGTGACGAAGGAGGCTGCTGCCGCCGCCGCATCGTTCCAGCGGCTGCGACCGAGCAGCCATCGCGCGCGGGCAATCGATTCGCCGCCGCGGACGCTCAACGCCCGATCGAGATCACCAGTGCGACGGCGAAGATCCTCGCGCGTCACCTGGGCCGGATCGACGAATTCGAAGGGATTCTCGGGAGGCTGCTGTCGCCGGGAGTAGAGGGAGTAGCGTTCGCCGTAGTCGCGATCCCACGAATCGGCGGCCGCGCGGTACTCCGCGAGCGCGCCGCCGAAGTTAGCCGCTGCCTCGAGCGCGCGCGCAGCATAGGCGTGCCCGAGGACCCGCGCTGGCGGATTGGCCGCGTATCGCTGCGCGGCCGCGCGAAACAGGTCCGCCGCGCGCGCCGGCGCGGACGATTCTTCGCACTCGGCGGCGCGTAACGCCGCCACCCACGCGTACGGGCTGTCGGGATAGTCCGCAACGTAGGCGCGGTACAACGGTCCCGCCGCAGCATCGTCGCCGTCGCCGAATCGCAGCCTTGCCAGGGTGGCGAGCGCCTTGCGCCGGCCGAAGCCGGATGCAGAGTTCACCAGCGAGTCGAGGAGCGCGATGCCCTTGGCACGCACGGCGGGCCCGCCGCCTTCGTCACTCGCTTTGGCGGACCTGACATAGAAATCGGCTCGCTCGAGCCGCACTCTATCCGGATTTCGCACCATGCGCTCCAGCCGGCTGAAGGCGTCCTCGGTGTGGGCAAGCGCATCGGCCTTCCCTGGAAACAGCAGACCGAGCCCATAGCGATAGCTGGCGAAGAGCGAGAGCCCATCGTTCGGATCGTGTTCGAACCGTTCGGCGATTGCCGGCAATAGCGCATCGTACGCGTCCAGCATCCGTTTCACGTTTGCTGCGGAGTACGAAGGTTTGTAAGCGCGGAATTCAAGCGCGAGCGACAGCGCCTTGTCGACCCACTCCGACGCGGGATACCGTCCGCTGCGCAGCTCGTTCACGATGTCCATCAGGCGAAAGAAGCGGCCCGTCGGATCGGAGCCTTCGCGTTCGCCGAACATGATCGCGTTGTGCGCCAGGTCGAATCCAATCTGGTGCAGCGCCTTGGCGCCTGCGATGGTGCCCGGGTGTTCGCGGGCAAACGCCTCGAGCGCCGCGACCCGTTCGGCTCCGCGCCGGTCATAGTCGCTGGCGAGCACGTCCACGCGCGCCAGTGCCGCCTCTGGCGTCTCCGCATACTCGGACACGAAGGCGGCGAGGAGCTGCCGCCACGGGTTCGAGTTCGTCCCGATCGCGAGCTCGGACTCGACGCTGACCAGGGCGCGCGCGACGCGCGCCGCCTCGTCGCGCGGCAGCGCCGCGAGCCGCGCCTTCGCGCGCTCCACGAGCCCGCGAAGCCGTTGCGCATGATCGCGTGCCTTGTCGGCCGCGAAATCGCGGCCCGCAGAACCGATGGCCGCAAAGGCTGCGCGCATCTCCTCGGGACGTCTCTCGACGATCCGCTCCAGCACGTCGAGCGCGTCGCCGCGGCGGCCGGCCTTCAGGAGGAGGTCGAACGTCGCCGACCGGTCTGGCGCCTTCTGCAGCGCGGTCTCCGCTGCCTTGGCGCGCTCTCCCATCAACTGGAGGCTGCGAATCAGCACGTCGTCCGCCGGGTACTCCGACGAGATGCTCTGTTCGACGATGAACTCCTGGCGAGCGCCTGGCGACGACGACGCGAGCACCAGCAGCAGACAAATGGGAACGAGGATTCGCCTCATGGGAAGAGTCCCTCGAATCGTATTCTCGCGTTTAGACACCACGGGGCACGAAGCGGCCTGTTGGGTCGAAACGGCGCTACACTCAGCGCATGCACCCCTGGCACGACACCTACGTCGACGACACGCTGGTCGCGACAGCCTTCCCCGTCGTCATCGAGATTCCCAAGGGCAGCAAGAACAAGTACGAGCTCGACAAGGAGACGGGCCTGCTGCGGCTCGATCGCGTGCTCTACAGCGCCGTTCACTATCCCGCCGACTACGGCTTCATCCCGCGCACGTATTGCGACGATAGCGATCCGCTGGACGCGCTCGTGCTCGGCCAGGAGCCGGTGTTTCCGCTGACGATCGTCGAGGCCCGCGCGATCGGCGTGATGCGGATGCGCGACGAGAAGGGAATCGACGACAAGATCGTCGCCGTCAGCGTCCGCGATCCGGCGTTTGCCGAATACGTCGACAAGGACCAGCTCCCGAACCACGTATTGCGCGAGCTGCGGCGGTTCTTCGAGGATTACAAGGCGCTCGAGCACAAGAAGGTCGTCGTCGACGACCTGCTCGGCCCGGCGGACGCGTTGCGGATCATCCAGGAAGCGCTGGAACTGTATCGCCGGCTGCGGCGTGGGGATCTCATCCACGTGAAGCAGCCCTGAAGGGCTGCACTACGACAGCGACAGCCGTAGTGCAGGCCTTTAGGCCTGCTTCAAGTGATCCAGGCCTCCTTGGTCCCTTGGCCCTTGGTCGTTGCAGGCCGTGGTCTTTCAGCGGTCTGCTCGTGTGCGGTCAACTCTAACATAGAGAGAGAGTTAGACCGTGCCGCCGCGCTTGCCTCGGCTGTGCCGCCACGCTACACTTGATGCTTGCGCGCGTGACGAACGGCGCGCATGTGCACCGAGTGGGCCGCCCCGCGACCCGGACCCTGTGCAATCTCAGCCTGCGAACCGCGTCAGGGCCGGAAGGCAGCAGCGCTAAGCAGTCACTGACATGTGCCGCAGGTTCTTCCGGGTCGCGGTGGGGCCCATTCGCCATTCACTATTCACCATTGACGAGTCGCGATCGACCATTGTCCTACAAAGTACTCGCGCGCAAATGGCGCCCGCAGCGGTTCGAGGACGTGATCGGCCAGCGCGGCGTCACGCAGACGCTGCGCAACGCGATCGCCGCGAAGCGTATCGCGCAGTCCTTCGTCTTCGCCGGACCGCGCGGCGTGGGCAAGACCACCACGGCGCGCATCCTCGCGCGCGGCCTCAGTTGCGTCAACGGGCCGACCGCCGATCCCTGTGGCGAGTGTGACGCCTGCGTCGAGATCGCCGAAGGGCGTGACATGGACGTCCTCGAGATCGACGCCGCGACGCATACGCAGGTCCAGAACGTCCGCGACGTGATCGTGGCCGGCCTCGGCATGGCGCCGGCGCGCGACCGCTACAAGATCTTCATCATCGACGAAGTCCACCGGCTCTCGCAGCAGGCGTTCGACGCGCTGCTGAAATCGATCGAAGAGCCGCCGCCGCACGTCGTCTTCATGATGGCGACGACGGAGCTGGAGAAGGTCCCGGCGACGATCCAGTCGCGCTCGCAGGTGTTCGAGCTCAAGACGATCGGCGTGAAGCCGATCGCCGATCAGCTCCGCAAGATCGCCGACGCCGAGAAGATCGCGATCGACGACGCGGCGCTGATGCTGATCGCGCGCGCCGGCGACGGCAGCATGCGCGACGCGCAGAGCGCGCTCGACCAGGTGATCGCATTTGCCGGCGACACCATCTCGGCCGACGACGTGACGACGGTGCTCGGCCTGGTGCGGCGCGACCTGCTGCTCGACCTGGCCGATGCCGTGGCGCGGGAGGACGGCTCCGCCGCCTTCGAGCTGGCCGGCAACGCCGTCGAGTCCGGCTACGACCTGCGGCTCGTCATCCGCGAGCTGGCACGTCTCACGCGCGACATGCTCGTCGTCCGCGTCGATCGCAACCGGCTCAACGATCCCGAGATTTGCGCCGAGCTGGAACGCGAGCGGCTCGCCTCGCTTGCGGCGCGCTTCTCCGATGAAGACCTCATGCGCGCGTTCGAGGTGCTGACGAAAGCCGAGTACGACATCCGCGGCTCGGCGTATCCGCGATTCCATCTCGAGATGGCGCTGCTGCGATGGATCCACCTGCGGAAGCTGGTGCCGCTGAGCGATCTCATTCAGGGAATGGAGTCGGGGAGCCGGGGCGCCGGGGGGGGTGGGGGGGGGGGGGGGGGGGGGGGGGGGGGGCGGGGGGGGGGGGGGGCCGGCGCCCCCCCGCCCCCCCCCCCGGGGCCCCCCGGCCCCCCGACCCTCTGGCGCCCCGGCTTCCCGACCCTCTGGCTTCCCGGCTTCCCGGCCCCCCGGCCCCCCGGCCCCCCGAACGGCGGCGGCCGCCGATCCCGTGCCGGATCTGCAGCCCGTCATCGGGGGCGATCTGAAGGAGGCGTTCCTCGGAGAGATCCGCAAGGCGAAGAAGTTCTTCCACGGCTCCGTGGTATCGATGGCGCAGCGCATCGAGATCGCCGGCGATCGCATCACGTTCACGTTCGCGCCGATTCACAAGGTGCTGAGCGGGCAGCTCGAGCAGCAGAAGCCGTGGCTCGAGACGCTCGCGTCGCAGCTCGCGGGCCGCAAGATGACGATCGCGACGGCGGAAGGGACGGCAACGCCGGCGGCGAAGCCGGGACAGACCGCGGCGGCGCCGCAGAAGGGCGGCGCCGACCGCCAGGCCGAATTGAAGCAGCAGGCGATGGCCGACCCCGGCGTCCAGTCGATGCTCGACGTGTTCGGGACGGAGATCAAAGAAGTCGAGGAGATGTAATGAACATCCAGCAGATGATGAAGCAGGCGCAGCAGATGCAGGATCGTCTGCAGAAGGAGATGGCGGATCTGCGCGTCGAGGCCACCGCCGGCGGCGGGATGGTCACGGTCGTGATGAACGGCAACAAGCAGGTGCAGTCGCTCACGATCGATCCGGAAGCGGTCTCGAAGGAAGACGTCGAGATGCTGCAGGACCTGATTCTCGCCGCGCTCAACGACGCGCATCGCAAGGTCGACGAAGCGATGCAGAAGCAACTCAGCGGAATGATGGGCGGCATGAAGATCCCGGGTATGTTTTGATGGCGAACGGAACGGAGCGAGCGGCGGAGCGCGAGCGTAGTGGAGCAAGCGAAGCGAGGGGCCGGAGGGAACCGCCGCGAAGCGGCGGCCCCGAGCGCCAAGTAATGATGGGCGGCATGAAGATCCCCGGCATGTTTTGATGTCCCGGCCCGATCCACTTACGAGGCTGATCGAGCAGTTGCAGCGGCTGCCCGGCATCGGCGCCAAGAGCGCGCAGCGCCTCGCGTTTCACATCCTCAAGACCCCGCGCGAAGAGGTCGAGCGCCTCGCCGACGCCATGCGCGAGGTCAAGGACCGCGTCACCTACTGCTCCGTCTGCAGCAACATCACGGACGCGGATCCCTGCTACTTCTGCACGCATCCTACCCGAGACCGTCGCCTCATCTGCGTCGTCGAAGAGCCGGAGAACGTGACGGCGATCGAGAAGACGCGCGACTTCAAGGGCGTGTACCACGTCCTGATGGGCGCGCTGTCGCCGCTGCACGGCGTCGGTCCGGACGATCTGAAGATCAAGGAGCTGCTGACGCGCGTCGGCAACGGCGGCGTGGAGGAAGTGATCCTGGCGACGAATCCGAACGTGGAGGGGGAGGCGACGGCGATCTACCTGGCCAAGCTGCTCAAGCCGCTTGGCGTCCGCGTCACGCGCATTGCGATGGGAGTTCCCGTCGGCAGCGACCTCGAATATGCCGACGAGGTGACGATGCACAAAGCGATGGAGGGGAGGAGAGAAGTCTGAATGGTGAAGGGTAAAGGGTAAAGGCTAAGGGGTACGTAGGGCGCAACTTTAGTTGCGCCAACCATGGTTGCGCCAACCACGCCTCACGCAGCGACGCGTTCCTGCTGTCCTCCGCCGAGCAGATCCCGCAGCCTTGCCACCATGCTGATCCAGTAGACGTTCGCGCCGATCGCGGCGAGCAGCACGACCGCCGGCAGCAGCTTGACCAGCGCGAACGCCATGATCCCATAGGGCATCGCCGCGCGTGTCGCCACGAACGAGATCCGCCAGATCACCCGCGACCACAATTTCGGTTCCGCCTTGAACCGCTGGCGTGCGATCGCGTGCAGCCGCTCCGGCCGGCCGGCCGTGATTCGGCTGCGCAGGAAGATCAAAAGCGCGAACGCCACCAGCGTGCCGGCAAGCGCGATGCCGCCAATCCAGTAGAAGGCCTCCCAGTGCGTCTGCCGCACGGCGCCCGCCGTGAGTCCGATGAAGATGGCGACGTAGTACGAGTAGTCGCCGACGGTCTCGATCCAGCAGCCGAGCGCGGATTCCTGGTATTTGAGGCGCGCGATTTCGCCGTCGCAGCCGTCGAGAATGCTGGCGGAGAGCGACAGGAACGCCGCCGTCACGCCCGTCCAGTAGTGGCCGGCGCTGAACAGCCACGCGGCGTAGAAACCGACCGCGACGAGCACGATCGAGAGCTGGTTCGCGGTCAGCGGCGTCCGGATCAGCGCCACACTGATCGGCAGCGACATGCGCCGATTGAACCGCGCGAGCTTCGAGTCGGTGTCCTTGTAGCTCGATCGCCTGATCGTGTGCTCGGCCTGCTCGAGATCCGCCGCGGAGCTGATCCTGAGTGCCAGCCGCGCGTGCCCATGGGCAACGGAGCGGCCGTCGGGCAGTGGCAGCGCGCGCGCGCGTCGAATCGCCAGCGCATCGGCCACCTGCTCGGGCACCGCGGCGTCCGCCGCCAGCAGCCGGATGACGCCGCTTTCGGGCCACTCGGCGCCCGCAGGGACGTCGACGTTCTGTCCGGCGCCGGCCGTGGTGAGCGTCGCGTCCTCGAGGAGCGCGGGCGAGACGACCGTGCCTGAGCCGAGTGCGGTCACGGGTGTGAGCCCCGGGATGCGTGCGAGCGCGGCCTGCCATCCCTCACGCGTCCTGACGATCTCGGCGCCGTGCGCACGGCGGGCGAGCGTCTCGAGAGCATTGGCGGCGGTATCCCTGGCGGGGAGCCAGATGAGAATCCGCGAGTAGCCCGCGCGCGAGGCCGCGCGCAGTACGCGTTCGGCGATCGCAAGGCCGGCGAGGCGCGCCGTCGCGGGAACGTCGACCGCGGGATCCTCGGGGAAATACAACAGCGTGTGTCCGAGCCGCCCGCTCGCCGGCCACCCCGTTGCCTCCACGCGTTCCTTCCATGGATACAACGCAAGGCCGATCGCCGCCCAGAACAGCCCGCGCATGCGGCGTGCGATCGCCAGCGCGGCGCCGCCGCCCGCGACGCCAGCCGCCGAGGCCGCCGCGACGCTCGACGCTTCCAGCGCGCCGAGATTCGCGGGAATGAACGCTGACGCGAAGCTGGCGACTCGCGAGAACGTCTCGACTGTCGTTGCGCCTGCCGCGGACACCGAGAGGCCGGTGGCTCGCAGGACGATCCAGGCTTCGAGCGACATCGACACATAGGCGACGATCGTCATGAGGACGAGCACGGCGAGCCGCGCCGGGTTGCCGCGTACGAGCTCGAGCATCTGTCGCTCGACGGCGCCAAGGAACGCCGCCACGCGCCCGCTCGACCACGACGTGTTCGCCAGGCGATCGATTGCGCGCAGTACCGCCGCGAGATACGTGCCGCGGCCGCTGACGACGATCGCCGTGAGCACAGCGATCGCCGCCGACCCGATCGCGAACGCGCGGAAGACGCGGAACCACACGTCCGACAACGGCAGCCAGACGATCGCCGCCACCGACGCCACGCCGACGATGATCGTGGTCCCGACGATGTAGGCGATGCGTTCGAGGGCGACGGCCGCCGTCGCCTGGCGAGCGTCGACCCGGCCGGCGAGCAGCATCACTTTCAGCGGCTCTCCGGCGATCCCGCGCAGCGTCAGATAGCTGAATGCTTCAGCCGCCAGCCTCACGCGGGCGAGCCGTGCGAAGCCGATCGCCGACGAACGCGGGAAGCACCAGGCCCAGGCGATGGTGCGCGCGAGCTGCCACACGGCGCTGAAGCCGATCGCGATCGGGAGCGCCGCGCCGAGCCGCGCGGTGGTCGATCGGGCCGCGTCGAGATCGACGTACGCCAGCGTGATGGCGAAGAGAACGACGCCCAGGACGAGAGCCCCGAAGCGCAGGGACGTCCGCATGGGATCACGTGTGCACGGCGAGCAGCGACTCGGCGGCCTCCAGGTCCGCCGGCGTGTCGATGTCGCACCAGCGTGCATCTCCGACGTCGAGCGCGCGCATCAGCCGCTGCGCCGCCAGCCGTCGAATGCCGCCGCTCAGCGTCGTGTCTCCGGCGGCGATCGAAGTCTCGAGCGCGTGGAACAGCACCGGATCGCACACGAACAGGCCGGTGTCGAGCGCGTCGTAGGGCTCGAGATCCTTGCCGATCGCGACGATGTAATCGTCCGCCGTGCGGACTTTTGTCGCTTCCGCGGCGAGGACCGGTGAAGCCGGCCGCGAGTCGATCGCCAGGATCGATTCGAGCGGCTGCACACGCGTCGCCAGCGCACGCGCGAGCACGTCGGCGTCGAACAGGTGATCGCCCATCAGTAGTGCGAACCGGCTGCATGCGCAGGCGTCGCGCGCGGCCATCGCGGACACGCCGTTTTCCAGGTGCCAGTCCGGATTGACGATGAACCGCATCGTCGTGCCGGGCGGGCGGTGCTGCTCGATGACGGCTCGCACGGCGTCCGCCTGATAGCCGAGGACGATGTCGAATGTCGTGATGCCGGCGTCGCAGGCGGTTTCGAGCGTGCGGACGATCAGCGGCTGGCCGAGTACCGGCTGCAGGAGTTTGGAGGCGCCAGTGCTGCTCGTGAACCGATCGCCGTTGCCAGCGGCGAGCACCAGCGCATGCCGGACGGGAGCGGGAAACAGGGACTTCAACTGAACCTCATGTCACTCTTCGACGCCGGCAAAATGCGTGAGGTTTCAGAGCGTGCGCATTCGCGAGCGTCCGATTGCAGTTGCAGTGCAAGGCGCAATTCCGTCGGCGGCTGGCTCAGCCATCCGAATGTATGCAACCTGCCGGCCGCTGGTCAGGGTTTGGATCCGGCCGTGAGCTGAGCGTCTTCGAGGATCCGGCGGGTGCTGAGCCCCTCGCGCACGAGCAGTGCGATGCCCGCCAGCGCCCAGATCGCCATGCGGGCCTTGCGGGCAATCGCGAGGGTCGTGCCGACGACGGGGTCGATCTGGACGTACGGCGCCAGGCCTGCGGTGCCCCACTCGTCCACGCCGAAGCGGAGCGGCACGAACTTGAATATCACCGTAATCAGGCGGTTTGCGCCTTCGAACACGAAAGCCGTGAGGAGCGGCGCCGGGTGGCCGAGCAGCATCCAGAGGGTGATGTACACCTCCACCACGCCGAGGGCATGAAACGCGACTTCGGTGGCGGCGAGCGGAACGACCACATTTCGGTGCCTCGAGGCGAACGAATAGATCTGCTGTTCCAGTTGCTGGAGCCGCTCGACGCCCGTGCCTGCGGCCGAGCCGGCCGCGGGCCGGGCCAGGATGCCGAACATCCGGCTGATGACGGCGGATCGTCGCCAGAAAACGAACAGCCCGACGGCAATGACGGCGATCACCACGGCCAGCCCGATCTCGCTTCGCTCCCGCAGCGCCGCTGGCAGCTCGAAGGTGAAGAGGAGCGCGATCGTCGCCGCGGCGATCAGGGCGGCGACCGACAGCGTGTAGACGAGATTTTCGATGGCCAGCGCCGTCACCGCTGCCGCGAGGTTCGTGCGGTTGCGGACGAACGCCGCCTTCGCCGGCTCGCCGACGATCGGGCCGAGCGGCGTCAGGTTGCCGATCGCGTCGCCGGCGAGCACCGCCGCGAAGGCGTCCGAGAATCGCAGGCGCGCCGGCGGCTCGACCGAGAGGCACCAGCCGATCGCGCGCGTCGCGAAGCGGATGCCGCCGAGCGCGACGATGAGCGCGAGACCCCAGCCGATCTGGCGGAACCCCTGCCAGATCTCGTTCGGGCCGTAGTAGCGCACCAGCCAGAGCAGCAGCGCGATGCCGATCGACGTCGTGACGAGGCCAAACGCCGTCTGGTAACGGCGCGCCGAGATCGCGGGCACGCCGCCATCATATAATCGGCGGGCTATGCTCCCTGTATCTTTCCAGATGCCGGCAGCCATCGTGCTGCTCGTCGGGGGCCTCATCGCCTGCTTCGCCGGCTATCGTTTCTTCCGCATCGTCCTGGGCATCGCCGGGTTCGTGCTCGGCGCGCTGATCGCGGCGTCGCCGTTCGGCGCCGAGCAGACGCTGATGATGGCGATCGCCGCGCTCGTCGGCGGCATCATCGGCGCCCTCATCCTCATTGCCGCGTATTTCGTCGGTGTCGCGCTGATCGGCGCGGGCGTCGGCGCGCTCCTCGCCAACGCGATCTGGGCGAGCATGGGATCGGAGCCGCACGTCGCCGTCGTCATCGTGCTGGCGATCGCCGGCGCGCTCGCGGCACTGGCGTTGCAGCGCTACGTCATTATCGTCGCGACCGCGTTCGGCGGCGCGCAGACGGCCGTCGTCGGCGCGTCGGCGCTGCTCGGCGATCGCTGGGCCGCGGAGAATGCGGTGCGCACGGTGTTCGGCGTGTATCCGCTCGATCCGATTCCGACGACGCGCTGGGATTTCGTGGCGGCGCTCGTGCTCGGGTTCGTGGGACTGCTCGTGCAGCTGGGATTCACGGGCAAGAAGAAGTAGTCCGAGTAGTCCGAGGGGCCGAGTGGGCCGAGTGGTCCGGGGTGCTCGAGAGAGAGATCTTGATGAGACTTTCGCTTCAGCGGAAGCGAACGCGTGAGACAGGAGACACAGCATGGCGACATTCTCTCGAAGTGTGACGGTTGACTGGTCTGGGCCGATCATGGAGGGCAAGGGCACGGCGAAGGCGGGCACCGGCGCGTTCAATCTCCCGGTGACGTTCCCGGCACGCATCGGCGAGCCGGAGGGGCACACGAGCCCGGAGGAGTTGATGGCGGCGTCGCACGCGGCGTGCTACGCGATGGCGCTCAACGCCACGCTCGGCCGCAAGAACGCCAGCGCCGCGCGGACCGTGGTCACGGCCACCGTCACGGCGGACAAGGGGGAGGCCGGCATCAAGCTGACGACGTCGAAGTTGAAGGTCGTTGCCGAGGGGCTGAAGGGGCTCGAGGCGGGCCAGTTCGCCGAGGTCGCGCGCGAGGCGGAAGGCAAGTGCCCGATCTCCAACGCGTTGCGCGGCACGATGCAGGTCGACGTCGAAGCGGAGGCACGCTAGATCGATTGCGGATTGCCGGTCGTCGATTGCGGATTGGGATTGCGGATTGTCGATTGGGGATTGGGATTGGCGATTGGTGAATGGATTGGCGATTGAGGATTGCGATCGGTCGTGATTGCCCGACTGTGTCGCTGAGACTCAGGTGCCGCAGGCAGCATTCGATTTGCGGCCGCGCCGTCGGCGGGGTAAACTACCCTTTCTTCCCGTAGCGCGGCCGCGCTGCTGATCCTCGGTAGCTCAATGGCAGAGCATCCGGCTGTTAACCGGAGGGTTGCTGGTTCGAGTCCAGCCCGAGGAGCCAATCTCCAGTTTTTCCACGATTCGCCAGTACGTCGAACGGCTTAATGTAAGTCGGCGAAAGACTTCCGCGATCGAACGTGGAGTTCGATACAACTGTTTTCACGAGACGCGCCTGTTCGCGCGAATCTTTCGTAACATACGACGAATAGGCACTTTGCGCGAGTTCTAGAATCTTGAGCCCCGCCGTCTCGTACGCCTGGCTCGCGCCTTCGTGACGCTCCATCTCGGTTCGCACTCTCCGAAGTTCCTCCTGTAGCTCCGCCGACTTCGTGGTCCACAGTTCGTCTGAGATCACGTCGCTCAGACGGTCCTCGTACACACGATCGAGCTTGGAGCGCAGCAATATCTGTTGTTGCTGTAGCCGGAGCATGGATGTGCGGACAGACTTCTCCTTGTCGGTCTGGCTCTCCCGAAGTACTGTCGCGAGCTTCCCGGCGAGTTCGTGTGGGATGCGGATTTGCTTCAGAATCTCGCCGAACTGCCGAACTAGCTCCTCCTCGCGAACATACGTATTGCCGCATGGACCACCCGCGAGGGGCTGGCGCTGGTTGGCCCGTCGGTGAAACGCGCGGCGCGAATCCGCGCCGCACACGACATGTTCACCTGGATGCAGAAGGTCTTCGCCGACGCACCGCCCCCGCCATCCATCGGTGATCGGCAGGAGAGGTGAGCATGGCGAAGCGCCCGCCGGCCGCGCAGACCGCTTTCGGTCCGATGGTGATTGTCGCCTGCGAACAGCACGTTCCTCGTGGGCGCCGCCTGATTGACGACGAACTGGCTTGCAGGTTCCTTCCGCCCGGTTTGCGGCTCATCGTCCGCGCATGTCGCTGGCAGTCCATTCGCGACCTCCTCATCCGCACGACTGAGAAAAGGGCGCCTGGCGTGTGGGCGGGCATGGGGTGTCGAAAACGATATATCGACGAAAAGGTCGTACAGGCCACTGAGGCTGGTGTCGACGCCGTCGTCATCCTCGGCGCGGGGCTGGATACGCGAGCCTACCGACTCATCGCGCCGACGGGCACCCATACTTACGAAATCGATCTGCCGGCGAATGTCGCCTACAAGCGCGCACGGTTGGAAGCTCTGTACGGTCGCGTGCCTGAGCACGTCACCCTCGTCCCAATTGATTTCGAGACCGATGATCTCGGAGAGAGCCTTGCGGCACGCGGGTTCCGCATTCAGCGACCGGCCATGTTCGTCTGGGAGGCCGTGACGCAGTATCTGACGGAGGCCGGCGTCCGCAGGACGCTCGCGTTTCTCTCGACGGCAGCCGAACGAAGCCGCCTTGTCTTCACATTCGTGCGCAAAGACTTTCTCGACGGAACGAACTTCTTCGGCGCCGAGAAGATCTATCAGCAATTCGTGCTTGGGTATCGGGTGTGGCACTTCGGAATTCCACCTGCGGCTGTGGGTACGCTTCTCAAGGACTACGGGTGGGTCGAGTGTGAGCAGGTCGGTAGCGAACTTGCGTCGAAGTACGTCGAACCGACCGGCCGTGATCTTCCAGTTTCGGAAGTCGAGCGAATCAGCTATGCAGAGAAGCGCTCCGGATCGAACGTTTCGAACAGTTCCGCCTGACCTTCTCGCCTCGCCTCGAGCGTCTTCTTCGATGCCCGCCCCGATCTGTCTCGCGCCCGTCGGAGTTGCCTGGTCCTCCGTGAGATTCCTGATAAGCTCGGACGAGGGTCCGCTGTACGAATCTTGGTCTCGAGCATCCCGTGGAAGTTGAGCTGATTACCGTTCCTTACGACTCCGGGCGCCGTGATTCGGGGATGGGCGCCGGCCCCACGCATCTCATCGCGGGTGGACTCGAAGCCGCGCTGGCACGGCTCGGTCACCCCGTCGTCGCGAGTACGATCGTCGAGCCGCGAAATGCCTTGCGAGGCGAGATCGCGATCGCATTTGGGTTGATGGCCGGTCTCGCCGACGCCGTGCGAACTGCCTGCGGCGCGCGCCGGTTCCCGCTGGTGCTCGCGGGCAACTGCAACACGGCCATCGGGACGGTCGCGGGCCTCGGCGGCGGGAGAGGCACGGCGGTTCTCTGGTTCGATGCACACGGCGATTTCAATACTCCCGAGACGACGACAAGCGGGTTCCTGGACGGCATGGCACTCGCCACGCTCACGGGGCGCTGCTGGCGCGAGCTGACGCGCACGGTGCCGGGCTTCACGCCCGTCCCCGAGTCGGCGATCTGCCTTGCAGGCGCTCGCGACGTGGATGCGCTCGAATCGGAGGCACTCGCGCGCTCTAAGATGCTCACGGTCGCTGCGTGCGACGTGCCCGGCGCGCTGGGTCATGTCCTCGCTTCCGTCAGTTCCGCGTCGGAGCGTGCCTACGTGCACGTGGATCTGGACGTGCTCGATCCGCGCGAGGGCTGTGCGAACCCATTCGCCGTGCGAGACGGAGTCACGCTCGACAGCCTGCTGGAAGGGATCGCGGCCGCGGGGAGGGCGCTGCGAATCGAGGCAGCGGCGCTGACGGCATACGATCCTTGCATCGACACACGTGGTGAAGTTCGGGCGGCCGCCATGCGTATCGCCCAGGCACTGGTCGCGGTGGCGGCGGCGCGGAGCATTGGCCGGCCGTTCAGGAGCCAGTAACCCATGGCCATTCGACGAACTCGCTGGGTAGATGGCGGGGCGACAACGACCTCCTGACATGGCACTCGCGCCTAAGACGCGCTTAGCGTGAAGATTTCGAAACTGCAAATCGCTGGTCAGTGGAACACACCTCGACAGGGCCGAAGCGGGCGCGACCGTTTGCTCACGGAGCTTCTCAGATTCCTGACGGAGTTTCGATCTTCGACGGCGCACCCGCCCCGGCAGTCCTTGTGCTCGAAGGTCTCCGACAGGGGGCATCCGACCATCTGACGCCCCTGAGCGTCGTATTGATGTTGCCGTGGCCCGGTTGCGCCGTGACCGGTCCGGCCGCTGTCCCGAAAGGAGTGTCGATGGACGACCAGCCTTGTAGTTCCGGCCACCGTACGCCTCCGGCACGCCGGGTGTGGTGGTTGCCTCTCGCGCTGATCGTCGTCTCTGCGCAACCGACTCCCGGTCACTCGCAGGCGGTAACTGAAAAGGGCGCGTTCAGTGAAGGCGTGCTGCCGGAGACGATCTCAACCGTGGCGATCCACCCGCCCTCGAGCGATCGGTTTCGCCTGCGCGAAACGCTCACCTGCCAGCAGCACGCCGTGCACAAGGGAGATCCCGTGATCCTGGGCGATGCCGCAGGCATGGACTGCATGATGATCCGCTTCGACGCCGGGCAGACCAGCCAGTTCCCGCGCGCCTATGGTCGGGACGGCGCAGCCAATGAGGACTGGTACGCGTGGGGCGCGCCGCTCTTCGCGCCGTTCGATGGCGTCGTCGAGGAGGTTTCCCTCAACCCTGTGACCAACAGGCCCGGAGCACGCGGCGAGGGTCGAGCCAGCTCCATCGTGTTCCGCAGGGCCGACGGCATGCGAGTGGTCTACGGCCACGTTGCAGGACCACGGGTTGAGGCCCGCCAGAGAATCGTTGCGGGTCAGACGGTCGCGCGGATTGGGAACAACGGGTTCGGATGGTTTCCGCACGTTCATATCGGTGCGTGGAAGGGGAGCGAGCCGGTCCAGATCGCGATCGACGCCAGGGCGCTCGGCTTGCTCCAGGAGAAAGAGCCCTCGGCCGGACCGCGGTAGGCCCGCCGGGCGAGCGGGCGATTCATGTCCGTATCGAGGACTCCGCCCCTTGCCAGCGTCGCTATTGCCGCTGTTTGCCGGTAGATCTCCACCACGATTCCGTCCTCGCCTGCGGCATGGGCACGGTTGTCCTTCGCCAAAATGCCATCGGGATCAACACGGGACTGAAAATCCACCGTCTTGAGTATCGGACCGAACAGAAAGGCAATCGCTCCCTTACAGCGCTCAGACCCGAGGCCAAGCGAGACCGCCCCGCGATTCGTGGCTGTCGAACTCCAACGATGCTGGCAGCGATGGAGGCGAGGCAAACAAGGATGCGAGTGGGTATCATTGACACCAGATCGGCTACGTTACGGGCAAGGCAACCCGATATCCGCGAATTTCGACTACCGAAAGAAGCTACAAAGTTTCAACGTTTCAACGTGACACATCTGCGCGAGTATCCAGCGGCTGATGTTGTCAAGGCGAATCTATCGAAACAAGGCCGGTTTAGGCGGCTTCGCGGATGAGCCAGTTGCGGAAATCGTCCAGTGCGGCGAGCCAATGGCACTCGCGGCTGGCATCGTGGGGATCAGGTACGACGCGGCGCCGCGAATGAGAGCACGATTCTGCTGCGCGAGTGGGTGGAAGACGACAGCTTCACGTTGGTGCGGCCGGCGACGGCGCGAGCGAGGTGTCGCCGTTCGGCGAGGCGGAGACCGACACCTCAGAGCGGTCGGTCACGTCGCCGCAGGCGCTGGGATCTGCGCGCGGCGAGCCTCGGGAGACCGAGCCAATCCCTTCAGACGAGGGTCGGTCTCACACTCATGCGGCGGCGGCTGATGCTGTCGAGACCACGAGCGCCCGCCGGCGGCCTGCACGATACGGCCGGTTGTGCAATTCTAATCGCGTCCGAATTAACAGTACGACTCGCCACTCTTGGTCCTTACGCGTGCCGAATATGCGCGGTGCCGTTTCAGCAACTGCACGATCGCCTCTGCGCGGCGCTACGCGGATCCAGACCGCAACTCGTGCTGGAACTGTTCGGACCGGACCTGACAACGACGCTCGTATTCGAAAACGAATCTACGCGCGCCGCAACGCTTGACAACCCTTCGACGACGATGCCATCGTCGTCGTCGAGTGAAGGAAGGTCAAGCAATGGCGCAGATCACGATTAACGAGGGCCTGGCCTGGCTCAAGACGCTGAAGAAGCGTCACGAAGAATTGCTGGCCCTGCGTAATGATAATGCGCATCGCGAACGGCGGTTCTACGGTGCCTCGGCGGACAAGGAGATCGTCAAGGAACCGGTCTACGACGTCAAAGTCCTGGATCGCCTGGTGACCCGTGTTGCGCGGGAGATTCGTCTCCTCGAACAAGCGCTCAAGACGACGAATGCGAAGACGCCGATTGAGGCCTACGAACAGGATGATGCGGTGTTAGGTGAACTCGCATGGGCCGAGCGCAGTTTGTGGGGAGGGTCGGAGGAGGGTGCGGTCTTGTGGGTCGGGTTCTCAGCCCACTTTCAACATCGATGAGATTCCAACCGTTCTGGCAACGGACCCTGGTTGATCGTTCGTTGTAGATGGTAGGTCATGCCGAGGTGCGCAAGTACCGAAGCGATGTTGCAACGCTCGTTGGTTGTTTCACCAGACCGTGGACCTTTGGCCTTCCCCTCCAGACGCAGCGGAACAGGGCTCCGTTCTCGACGGAAGCGTCGAGCGCCCGCTGAGCAGCACGCTGACGGTCGAAACGTTGACGGATCGCTGTGTGCTTCGCGTTGACGATTCCGAACGGCGCGCAACACTCCTCGTCGAGAGGAAGACCTACGCAGACTTTGCGATATCGATCGCCGACGGCCGGCTGTTTCCTCAAGCCGGCGCGCTTGCTCGAAGTCCGCATCGCCCCGCCATTCTGCTGGAGGGGCCACGGCCAGAGCAGATGCCAGACGTCCATCCACATGCGCTGCAGGGCGCAGTCGCTTCGCTAGCGGTCATGTGGCGACTTCCTGTCCTTGTCGCCAGAGATCCCGATGATTCGTTGCGAATTCTGCGCGCGCTTGCGCATCAAATCAACAAACCGCATCGAGAAGTCCTCCGGCGGTACGATCGAAAGCCGAAGCGCGTGTCGTCGAAGAAGCTCTACATCCTGCAGGGGCTGCCGGGTGTCGGCCCAGCGTTGGCCGAGCGGCTACTCTCTCAGTTCGGTTCGATTGAGCACGTCATCGCAGCTGACGAGACCGCGTTGTCGCAGGTTCGGGGAATCGGGCACGCGAAGGCTACGCGCATCAAGGACCTGGTCCGTTGATCAACGCACGGCGCAGAAACCTCAGCGTGCGACTTCAACGTGTTGGAACGATTTCGGCCGCACGGCAGACGGCTCTTTCGGCGGCGTGCGAGAGCCAGCAAGTAAGCGTCGGTGAGTTGCTTGTGGTCCTACAGCCCGTCCGGGGGGTATTACTTCTTCAAAGCCGCGGCGATGGTCTCAAGCGGCAGGATCAACTTTAGGGGATCGTCGAGGAGGCGCAGGGCGCCGAACCGTTCGTACCATTCGGCCGCGCGATCGTCTTTGGCATCGATCGCCAGCGCGACGCCTCCGACCTCTCCGGCGACCAGCAGTGCCCGCGCACCAGCTGACAGCAGCAAGTCGCCGCCGAGTCCACGCCCTTGCATGGACGTCGCGACCGCCAGCCGTCCAAGACGAAACACCGGAACCTCGTATCGGCCAAGTCGTTTCGTCACTGAGGGCGGAGTGGCTGCGAACGCGATCGCGCCTGGACTGATCGTGTAGTAGCCAAGAATCGTCGGCGAGGTCGCGGATGCGACTGCCACGAAGGTCTTGGCGCCGCCGCTCTCGTGATTCTGCCGAGCGTAACGGCGCAGATACTCGTTGAGCGGGTCGACGCCACAGTCGAACATCTCGCGGTCGTGACGTCGCGTCAGCGATTGCTCGACCCAGCGCAGCGGCCCCGTCACCGCCGTTTCCGGCGTCTCCTCGCCGCTGCACGCAAGGCCGCGGTGGGCTTCGGTGGATGCTCGAGAAGCTCAAGGACACGAGCGCTGTCGCGCGCCGTCAGCGTAATCCGTTCATGGCGCGCCACGACTTCCTCGGCAGCTGGCAACGCGGCGCGCAATACGAACGTCGTAAGATCCAGCCGTTCGTACGCAGCTGCCGCTGCGAGCACACGCTTTTCTTCACTCGATGCTCGGAGCTCAATCCGGTCATCGCGCACGGCCGTGGAACTGGGCATCGGACAATCCTCGCCTGATCCTAGCGTACGGACGTCGTACGGACAAATGGATCTGAGCGCCCGACCAGTCGCCACGCGAGCAAGCTGAGCATCGCCACGCCGCCGCGCCCTCACCGGCGTTCGCCTCTGTCGACCAACCGTGAACAATTCATGAACAATTTGCTCCCGAACACCAGGGAACAGCGGGCTCTCCGTAGGAGCTAAACCGACGCAGAACCTTCGAGAAATAACACCTGCGCGAACCTGTTAACCGGAGGGTTGCTGGTTCGAGTCCAGCCCGAGGAGCCACCTCTTAAAATACTTTCCTGCCACTTTCAACCTTAGAACTTCACCGTCGTCGATCCCGTTGGCGAACGTTCTCGGTGCAGCGCGTGTTCGAGAGCGCAATCAACACCGTTTGAGTTCTGCTTCGCGGCGGCCTACGCTTTACGTCGAAGCGCTCAGATGCTGGCAAAATCTGGTCTAAAGTGCGCATTGGCCTTGGTGGCTCGCCGCCACTGGTGCAGGGGCAGCAGGACAGGAATCCCAAGAGCGATCTGAATCGAATCTCGGCTACCGTACTGAGTGGCGATTCGATGGAACTGCTTCGGCAGCTCACCGACGACATCGGCCCCCGCGTGGTCGGTTCGCCCGTATTACGAGCGAGCCGCGCAATGGACGGCCGCGAGGTTCCGCGAAGCCGGCCTCAGAAACATCCGCTTTGAAGAGTTTGTATTGCCGAATGGCTGGCGACGCGGGCCCGCCCGCGCGCGAGTCGTCGCACCAGTCGCGCGCACACTGAGAGTTGGATCAGTAGGATGGAGCCCGTCCACTCCGCCGGGGGGAATCCGCGGCGACGTCGTTGTGATCTCCGATCTCTCTCAAGCGACGCTTCGATCGCAAGGCGCGCGTTTCAAGGATCGAATCGTTCTCGTTGATATCGAAAAGGCCCCGCCATCCGATCAGCCTCTCGCGTTCGCGCGGTTCCGCGATTCGTATGCTTTATTCAAGGCTCTTGGCGACACAGGAAACGCACGCGGTACCATCCTCCCACTGCCAGTCGAGACATCGGGTGTGAAGATTACCTGCTGCTGCGCCGTTATCTCGCGCGGGGGCCTGTCATTATCGAAACGGAATAGCAGAACGAGGTGTCAGGGCCGATCCAGGTGAGCAACGTCGTCGCGCAGATCACCGTCGCGAGTTGCCGCATGAAAGGGTGCTTGTTGGTGTCCACCTCGACTCATGGGATCTCGGAACGGACGCGCAGGACAACGGCACAGGCGTAGTGATCGACTACGGCGCGGGACGTCCTCGCGGGTGGTAGGTGAACGGTCGAAACGATCTGCGCAACGCGATGCGCCCGATTACGCAACGTTTGCGCGATCTGCGTACCGACGGGCTATCGATGGACGTGACCTGCGGGTCAGATGAATGTCCATTCCTGCGACTCGCGCCGCACATCGGGCAGGATGCTGCACAGCAGCTCTTGCGCGCGGCCAGGCTCGATGTCGACTTGCTGTTTTTCGCTGTGGAAACCATGAACTCGCTAGACCAGCGGTGACCGTCTCGTGTGCCAGTCCGTCGCTTGCTCGTAAGCGTGCGCGAGCGCCAGCACCTTCGACTCCCCGAAGCGCGGCCCGCTGATCTGGATGCCAATAGGCAGACCAGACGTGGTGAATCCGCACGGGATTGAAATGGTCGGAAGACCGTATGTATTGAACGGTGCCGTGTTGCGGATCAGCTCCAATTCAATCCCGAGCCGCACCGCCTCTTCGATGGTAGCCGGCGGCACGGCCGTCGTCGGCGTGACCAGTAGATCGACGTTTGAGAATACCGCGCCGATCGCCCGGCGCGCCTCGTCAAGTTCACGACGCGACTGGATGTAAGCCGCCGTAGTCACTTCCGAGCCTTGCCGCAGATTCCGGCCGATCGCGGCGTCATAGAGCTGCGGCGTCTTCGCGAAGTAGGGTGCGTGGAAAGCGTAGTTTTCAGCAAGCACGATGTTCGGCGCCAACGTGTCTGAGATCGGCTGCAGGCTGACTTCTCGGAATCCGGCCGTCAGTCTGCGAAGGAGTCCCAGCGCTGCGTTTACCGCCGCCTCGATCTCCGGGTCGAGCTTGTCGTAGAAGACCGCACGCGGTACGCCCAGCCGTAGCACCGAGACTCTGGCCCGCAGTGCCGCCGTGTAGTTCGGCACAGGCGCCTCAACGCTGGTGCTGTCGCGCGGGTCGTAGCCGGCGATCGCGGAGAGCATAAGCGCGGCGTCCGCTGCAGTGCGGCACATGGGCCCGACGTGATTCATCGACCACCAGCCGGCTTCCCCTCCGCCGCGCATGCCAACCAGTCCGTAGGTCGGCTTGAGGCCGACGATTCCGCAATAGGCCGAGGGCACGCGGATCGATCCGCCAGCGTCTGTGCCGACCGCTCCGAAACAGAGGCCGGCAGCGACGGCTGCGGCGGATCCGCCCGACGAGCCACCGGCGATTCGATCGTGGTTCCAAGGGTTCCGGACGGGACCAAAGTGGCTGACGGCCGCCGTGGTGCCGAAGGCAACTTCATGCAAGTTCTGCTTGCCGAGGAGGACAGCTCCTGCCGCTTTCAGTCGGCGTACGACCTCGGCGTCTGCGGAGGGAACGTGGTCTTTGAAGACCGCGCTGGCCAGAGTGGTCCTTACGCCTGCCGTATCGATATTGTCCTTGAGTCCGACTGGGATGCCGTGAAGCGGGCCGCGCCACCTGCCGCGCCGCACGTCCGCTTCGCTTTCACGCGCTTGCGCCAAAGCCTGCTCTGGCGTCACGGTGATAAATGCGTTCAGCGCGCCATTCAGCCGCTCGATGCGCTGCAGACAGGCGCGCGTCAACGCAACGGGAGAGATCGCCTTTCGACGAACCAGGTCGCTGGCTTCGCCGATACTCAGCGCCGTGAGGTCAGTACTTCGTTCCTTCCTGGAGACCGTTCGCTGATTGGCCACGACCTGTTCAGTGAGGTGGGCATTCAGAATCAGGACCCCGCCCAGTTTGATGAACGACCTTCGTGACCATACGTCTTGCGCTGAAATGAGATCCCTGGACGCGTCAATCGTCTGGTCGCGTTGATGCACCATCACACGGGTTGCCGCCAGTTTGTCACGACGCACAGAGTTGTATCACCCCGACGGAGGCTTCACGGCAATTCGAACCGTTCAGGCAGCATTACGGATGAGCCAGTTGTGAGAGTTGTCACATTGTGATCCGCACGGCGGATCCGAGCGAACTCTACGCCTTCTTCGCCGACACGGTGCGGCTCCCGACAGCATGGCCGATGACGAGAATGTCGAAGCGACTGTTGGAGTATTGTGTTGTGACACGCGGTGATTCGCCAGGCGCCCTGCTCCTTCACGAGCACCCGGAGGCTCAGTTCTTGGTGCGGGGCAATGTCTGGCCGTCGGGACTGAGCAAACCGCTCAACTCGTTTCTCACGTCCGCACCCCGCGGACAGTCTGCGCTAGACTTCGCGCATGTGGGACGCGCTACGCCTTGACGTCCGGTATTCCTTCCGCAGCCTGCGACGGGCTCCGGCTTTCTCATTGGTCGTCATCGCCACGCTGACGCTGGCCGTTGGCGCGACCGCCGCAGTGGGCAGTCTGCTCGAGGCGCTCGTACTGCGCACACTCACGGTTCCCAACCCCGGGCAGCTCGTGGCCCTGTCGGCCTTCGAGCCCGGGGCGAGTGTGGACGGCTACTTCTACGCCGACACCGTCAACGCCTACCGCGCGTCCCAGCGCTCCTTTGCCCAGATGTCGATGTACGCCGGCGGAGCCATCCGGCGCGTCGAGGTCCCCGGAGTGCGTTCCGGTGTGTTCGAGGACGCCGTGACGGAAGCCGTCTCCTCCAGCTACTTCGACATGGTCGGCGCGCGACCATCGGCCGGACGGTTCTTCAGCGAATCAGATGATGCCGTCGTGGTGATCAGCGAGGCCTACCGCCGGCGAATCTTCGGTAATGCGTCGGCCGTCGGCCAGGTCATCAAGGTCGACACGGTACCGGTGACGGTCATCGGCGTCGCGGCGGACGGTTTCGGCGGTCTGCACGTCGACCGGGGGGCCGACATCATCGTGCCGTTTGCGGTGATGCGCGCGGCCGGCGGCGGCGTCGGGTCCGGGCCGTTGCGATCGAAACAGGTGGTCGGCCGTCTTGCCCGCGGCGTGTCCATCGACGGCGCCCGTGCGGAACTGCTCGCCCGATGGCCGTCCGTGCAGGCGGCGACGCTGCCGGCGGCACTCCCCGGCGCCGAACGGCAGGCGCTGCTCCGTCAGCGGCTGAGCGTTGAGCCCCTCGCTTCAGGTTTTTCCGACCTGCGCGCCCGGTACGGCACCACGCTCTGGATGCTTCTCGCGCTGACGGGGATTCTGCTGGCGGTCGCCTGCGCCAACCTTGCGGGTCTGACGCTGGCGCGGTCGCTGCAGCGGCGCCACCAGGTCGCGATTCGTCTCGCCCTCGGTGCAAGCGCACCGCGCATGTTCTGGCAGCTGCTGGTCGACGGGATTCTGCTGTCCGCGGTGGCGTTCGCAGGTGCGCTTCCACTCGCGTTTGGAATCATTCGGGTCGTGACGGCAGCGCTGGTGAGCCCCCGCGGACCTGCGAGGCTTCCGCCAGTAACGCCCGACGCCGGCGTGATCGCCGCGACGGCGCTGCTCACCATCGGCATCGGCCTCGCGATTGGCGTCGTGTCCGCGTGGCAGTCGGTCGCGGTGCGTGTCGACGAAGGCCTGCGTCCCCGCCGAACCGTGATCGGCTCGTTGGGACCGTTCGGGCGCGGCTTGCTCGTCGCACAGATCGCGCTGACGATGACGCTGCTCGTCAGCGCCGGATTCTTCACGACGACGCTCGCTCGCTTGCGCGCGAACGATACCTCGCTGCAGTCGCAGCGCATCGTCTTCGCCCGCGCGTTCCGTGAACCCCGAGATCGGCAGCTGTTGCCTCCCGGGTACTACCAGGCGCTCGTCACCGAGCTCGCCCGCATGCCGGGCGCCGATGCGGCTGCGCTGTCGGTGTATTACCCGACGTACTTCGGCCTCAAGGTGGCGGTCCCGACGGACTATCACTATACGCGGGCGGACGGCGTCACGCCGCTCGACGGCACGGTGCTGACGGACTTCGTGTCGCCCGGCTTCTTCGATCTGTTTCGATTCCGTCTCCTGAAGGGCCGCGACATCTCGTGGGACGACGGCCCGGGGACACCCGCCGTCGCGCTGATCTCGGCGTCGCTGGCTCGCGCGGTGTTCCCGGCAGGCAACGAGATCGGCCAGCACATCCGAATTGCCGGACCCGATGGTCGGGATGTCGAAGTGATCGGCGTCGTCGGCGATGCGCCATACGTCAAGCTGGACGACCCGCGGCCCCTCGTCGTCTTCCGTCCGATCATGCAGGAGACGGCGCGGACGCAGTTCCCGATGGCGTACGTCCGGGCGAGCGGCGACCTCGCGACGGTGCGCGACGGCTACATGCGCGTGATCAAGTCGCTCGGCCACCGGTCGCTGCGCGCGTTCATCACGTCGTCGGAATGGGTCGACGCTGCGCTCCTTCAGGAGCGCTTCACCGCGGGCCTGGCCACATTCGCGGCGGCGCTCACCGTCCTTCTGGCCTGCATAGGCGTGTACGGGCTGCTCGCGTACTCCGTGACGGCGCGAACGCGGGAAATCGGCGTGCGCGTGGCCCTCGGCGCCACGCGACCGACCGTCGTCTGGATGATCGTGCGCGACGGCTTGGCGATTGCGGTCCCCGGGGTGCTCATTGGCGCTTTGTGCGCGTGGGTTGCTGCACGGGTCGTCCGGGCGCAGCTCTACGGAATCGGCCCGGGTGATCCACGCACGCTGGTGATCGCCGCAGCGATACTGCTTGCCACGGTGCTCGCCTCGTCATGGCTGCCGGCGTTCCGCGCGTCGAGGGTAGCGCCGATCGAAGCGCTGCGTCAGGAGTAACCATGAGCCAGTTGCGCAAATCGTCCAGCGGGCGAGCCACATTCAGCCGGGTCCCTTGTTCGGCGCAAATGTAGCGGCAAGCGTCCAATTTCCGCCGCCTCGAATCGCCCTGGACCGGCGTCTCGCCGTTCGAGTATCTGAGCGTGATCGTCGCGCAGGAACTTCGGGCTGGCGTGAAAGCGGCCGCGAACCGGGAACCCGGGCTCCGCTATTCGCGACCGCCGAACGGATTCCGAATGCGGACACCGCGTAGTGTCTGACCGTCAGCCAGGTCTTCCGTCCAGAGCACATCGCATCCCGATTCCGCTGCCGCGAGCACAATCATCGCGTCCCGGAATCCGATTTTCGCCTGCGTGTGAATCCCGATGGCGTCAAGGACATCGTCCGCGTTTGGGGCGAAGACTCGCCATCTCGCGAACTCACGAATACGCGCCGACGCATCGTCGACCGGCACCGGCTTGGCGACTTTCTTCGTGATTGTGACAAAGAACTCCTGCAGTACCTGGATGCTGACGCACCCGGTGTTGCTCTCCCACAGCCTTTCGAGAAGCGCTCGCGCCGTTTCCTGTTTCCGGCCGGCCGAGGAATCGAACGCGTAGACGAGAACGTTCGCGTCGACGAACTCGCGTTGCGGCTCAGCGTTCATGCAGTTCGTCGCGAGACCACGTTCGGCGTCCCTGAGTGCCCAGTGAGCGCGCCGATTTCAACGCCGCCAACGCGCGTTTCCGGGCGGCAGAATAGCGGCGGTCCTCGTCCGCGAGCCGGTCCAGTGCCTCAGTCATGAGAGCCGACACCGACGTGTCACGATCGGCCGCCACACGCTTGACCCGCTTCAGCAACTCCCTGGGCACGCTCAGAGTGATGTTTTGATTGCCTGCCACGAAAACTAGTGTAGCACGAAAACACGTGGAACAGGCTCCGGGTCGCCATCTCTCCGTTCCGCGCGGTGTCTCTGCCCGCGTGTCCGGCCTATGCGGATGTCTCCGAGAAGATCGTCAGCAGGAAACCGCTCGGATCGGTGACCTCGAACGCGCGGCTCTTCCACTCCGTCTCATGAGGGTCCGACTCGAGCGTGATGCCGGCGTTCCTGGCCCGCTTGGCGATCTCGTCGACGTTGTCCGGCGTCGTCGAGATGGACAAGCGCACGCCGATTCCCTTCTTGCGGTCGCGTCCCGTCTTCCAATCGTCCTGGTTCAAGCCGATCTGGGTCCTGCCGGCTCGCAGCATCACGCCGAGCAACGTCCCCTCTTCTTCCCACCGCTCGTCGATCGCGAAGCCGAGCGCCTCGTAAAAGGTGATGCTCTTCTGCAAATCGTCTACGGTCAAGGTGGGAACGATCGCGCCGATCTGCACAACTTCCTGAGTTGTCGCCACGATAGCCTCCTTCTGCTTCGTCGTGTTCGTTGATCGCAGGCTAGCTGGCCTCGGCGGGAGATTCAAGCGCGGCCGTGATAAAAGAAACCTTGCAGGACCATGCGCAAACTCATTGTCTGCAACATCATCTCGCTCGATGGGTTCTTTTCCGGCCCTGGGGGTGACGTCATGGCGATGCCGTTCGACCGCGGGTTCTCCGAGTACAACGCGGAACGGCTCCGCGCCGCTGACACGCTGCTTCTTGGGCGTAAGTCGTACGAGGGGTTCCGGTCCTACTGGCCGGCGATTGCCGAGGACGTGAATCAGCCTGCTGTCGAGCGCGAAATATCGCGTCTCAACGCCGCCATCGAGAAGATGGTGGTGTCGAACAGCCTGGAGGCCGCGGCAGTTGCAGGGTGGGGCCCAACCCGCGTCGTGAAGCGGGCGAACGCGTACGCAGAGGTCGCGGCACTCAAACAGAGCCCAGGTCGAGAGATCCTGATATTCGGCAGCCATGTCCTCTGGAACGACCTGCTTGGCCACGGGTTGGTAGACGAACTGCATCTCATGATTGGTGCCGGCGTGGTCCGCGACGGCGTGCGCGCTTTCGAGATCCGGCCGCCGGGGTCGCTCCGCCTGCTTGATACCCGCACTTTCGACGGCTCGAACCTGCTCTTGGCTCAGTACGCCGTCGAGCGTTGACTCGGCTTGGGGCAGAGGGGGGACCTTACCGCTGGCGCAATCCTCCCCAGGGATGTCGTCGCTTTCGGCCGCCGGTGCTGGCACGAAGGTCACGCTCAGGACCACGGCAAGGACGATCGCGCGGCGTTGCGCCACACTGCCAGCTCGGTGCCGGTTCAGCGTGCGCAGCCGGCCTCCATACGAGTAGACGATCCGGTCAACCAGAAGCTGTCACCACACCACCCGCACGGTCAACGATACCAATGTCCCGCGTCCCAGACTTCAAGACAACCGTGCGGCGCGTCGTTGTCGCGCGGACAGTCTCATAATGGGACGAATGAGCGCGGATGCGGATGCCCTTCGTACCGCCGCGGACGTGGGCGTGGTTTCGGCATTCGCCCGCCGGCCCGGCGTCTGGATTACGGTCGTCGTGCTGCTCGCGGCGGGCCTGCTAGCCGTCTTTCAGGCGCGGGGTCCGCATGTGCAGGTAGCCGTCGTCACCCGCTCCGACATTCAGCAGCACCTGGTGGCCAGTGGCCGCGTGCGCGTGGTCACCCGCGTGCAGCTGACGGCGCAGGTGGCAGGCCGCGTGACGCAGGTGGCGGTTCGGGAAGGACACCGTGTGCGGCCGGGCGATCTCCTCGCCCGGATTGACGACCAGGAAGCACGATCGGCGGTGGTGGAAGCACGTGCCGCCGCCGCACAGGCCCGAAGTCGTGTCGAACAGTTGCGCGAGGTCAGCGCGGTCGTGGCCGGTGAACGGCTGCGCGAGGCAGAGGCAAACTACGGCCGCGCGGAATCGGAGCTGACTCGTATCGAAGCGCTCGCGAAGGCCGGAGTGGTCGCCGGACGCGACGTCGAGGACGCCCGGCGCGCGCTCGAGGTCGCCGCCGCAGCGAGGAGTTCGGCTCGTGCGCAGCAACAGGGAGCGGCGGCGCAGGGACCCGACGCACGTGTCGCCGAGAGCGCGTTGCGCGAGAGCGAGGCGCGGCTGGCCGCGGCGCAGGTTCGCCTCGCCCAGACGCGCGTCGTGGCCGCCCAGGCAGGGGTTGTCCTCAGTCGGCTGGTCGAGCGCGGCGACATCGTGCGCGTCGGTGACACCCTGTTCGATCTCGCCGGCGATGGTGAGACGGAGATCGTCATCGAACCGGACGAACGGAACCTGGCGTGGCTCCGCGTGGGCCAGGCGGGAAAAGCATCGGCGGATGCGTACCCGGATCGAGTATTCGACGCGGAGATCACGTACATCGCGCCCGCCGTTGATCGGCGCCGCGGCAGCATCGAAGTGCGGCTCCGAGTGCCTGACCCGCCGGCCACCCTGCGGCCCGACATGACGGTGTCGGTCGATCTCACCGTCGCGTCGAAGAAGAACGCGCTCACCGTGCCGACCGACGCGATCCGCGACGCCGCGTCGGCGGCGCCGTGGGTGTTCGTGGTAGACACCGGCAGAGTCGTACGCCGCGACGTCAGCCTCGGCATCGCCGGCGAAGGCCAATCGGAGATCGCGTCTGGTCTGTCGGAAGCCGACGTCGTGGCGTTATCTACGGCGCGGGTGCTGGAGCCGGGACAGCGAGTACGCGTGCAAGAGGCGCGGTGATGCCGTTTCAGTGGTTCGTCGCCCTCCGTTACCTCCGCGACGCCCGAGGCCAGTCCGCGCTCATGCTGGCGGCCGTCGCGGTTGGTGTCAGCGTCATCGTGTTTCTCTCGGCGCTCATCAATGGGCTGCAGGCGTCGCTGATCGACTCGACGCTCGGGTCGCAATCGCACATCACGTTGCGGGTTCAGCGTGAGGAGCCGCGACCGCTGGTCGAGCCACGAGACGGCCTGGCGATCGCCCGGCTCCGCCAGCCCGCCACGCAGCGGCTGCGTTCGCTGGATCAGTGGCCGGCGGTGATGCGCGCCGCGGCGCGCACACCCGGAGTGACGGCGGCGTCGCCGACGGTCAGCGGCTCTGGCACCGCCACGCGCGCCGACGCGCGCGTGCCGGTCGTCATTCGCGGCATCGACCCGGACTCGTTTCTCGACATCATCGACCTGCGGCGCGACATCGTCCAGGGCACCTTCGATGTCACGAGCGGCCGCGTCGTCATCGGATCATCACTCGCCGCCGACCTCGGCGTCGGCGTGGGCGATCGCGTTCGCGTCACTTCCACCGAAGGAGTGGACGACGTGGTTACGATCGCCGGGACCTTCACGGTCGGAGCCGAAGCGGTCGATCAGTCCTGGGTGGTGACCTCCCTGAGGCATGCGCAATCGCTGTTCGCCCTCCCGGGCGGTGCCACGACCATCGAGCTCAAGGTGCGCGACGTCTTCGACGCGGACCGGCTCGCCGACACGATCCGCGGACGCACCGGCCTGACTGTCGAGAGCTGGATGATGCTGAACACGGAACTGCTCTCCGGCCTGTCGGCGCAAAGCAGTTCGAAGACGATGATCCAGTTCTTCGTCGTGCTCTCGGTCGCACTCGGGATCGCGAGCATCCTGATCGTATCGGTGGTCCAGAAGTCGCGCGAGATTGGAATTCTCCGGGCGGTGGGGACACCGGCGCGTCGCGTGCTCGCGATCTTCCTCATTCAGGGTGGCGTGCTCGGCACCGTGGGATCGCTCATCGGATCCGCGCTTGGCGTGCTGTTCGCGAAGCTGTTCGAGGTCATGACGGCGGACGCCTCCGGGACCCCGCGCTTCCCGGTGCAGGTCGACGTGTCACTGCTGCTCGGGACGATGCTGCTGGCGACGGGTGTGGGGCTGATGGCGGCAGTCATCCCGGCGCGGCGCGCGGCCCGGCTCGATCCGGCGGCAGCGATCCATGGGGACTGATCCCCTGCTCTCCGTCCAGGGTGTCGTACGGGACTACGGCGAGCGGGTGCGCACGCGTGCGCTGCGGGGCGTCACCCTCGATCTGCATCGCGGCGAGTTCGCGGCGCTGATTGGGCCGTCCGGCTCCGGGAAGAGCACGCTGCTCAACATCATCGGCCTGCTGGATCGGCCGACGGCGGGCCGTGTCGTCGTGGCGGGCACTGACACGTCGGGCCTCGATGAACGTGCGCTCACGACTTTGCGCGCACGATGGCTTGGCTTCGTGTTCCAGTTCCATCACCTGCTGCCGGCATTTACCGCCGTGGAGAACGTGATGCTCCCCGAATGGGCCGACGCCGGCACACCGACCGCCGACATGCGGCGCCGGGCCGAGGACATGATCGCCGCCGTGGGTCTCGCCGATCGCGCGCAGTACAAGACGCGCGACCTGTCCGTCGGCCAGCAGCAGCGGGTCGCCATCGCCCGGGCCATGGTCCGTCGGCCGCTACTGGTGCTGGCTGACGAGCCAACGGGAAACCTGGACACCGCGTCCGCAGACGACATTTTCGAGTTGATGCGTCGCTTCAACGGCGAGTACCGCACCGCGTTCTTGATAGTGACGCACGACCCGCGCATTGCCGCACGTTGTCAGCGCGTGATCGAGATCGTTGATGGACGCATCACGAAGGACGAATCGACGCCGGCCAGTTGAGCGGCCCCGTATCGTAGCTTCGGACCGTTCAGGTCGAAAGCGGCTGAATCACGCAGCTTCACGGATGGGCCAGTTGCGGAAATCGTCCAATGCTCGGCGCGGCGCGGTTCGTCCCGAAAACGCGAGAGTCGTGTCGTTCGGCAATCGGTTCATCCCTCCGCAAACCGACGAATTCACTGACCTCGCGCACGTTCGCGGCTCGGCATCGTCCTTGGCTCGTGCGATGTCGCGCTTGTGGAAACGGGAGTCCCTGCGGCGGCGCGTGCCAGTCGTCCCTGGTTTCACGCGTGGCGTGACGCGGTCATGATGCGCACTGCCTTTGCCTGCGCGGCTGCCGCGTGGGCGGCGATCTTCTCGGTGCTCCACGTCGTGTGGGCGATGGGCTGGCCGGTCGGCTTGAACGCCGAGGCCATGCGCGAGGCATTCCGGCGTCCGTGGTTCCTGGCCTACGACGTGACGGTTGCCGCGGCATGTGCGCTCGGCGCCGCCGTGGCGCTCGCGTCGGTGCAGCCGTGGGGACGCCGATTCCCGAAGGTGACCCGAGCGTTTTTGTGGGTGGGGACCGTCGTCCTCCTGCTGCGCGGAGGCACCGGCGCTCTCCAGCGGGCCTACCATGCCGCGACAGGCGCCGAAGTCCCGTTGATGACGACCTTCTGGGACCTGTGGTTCGCGCTCGGCGCCGTGCTCTTTGCGCTCGTCACGTTCCATTCCGGGCGTCGCCAGCGATGACGCGTCTAGCCGCCGCGGCATTCGAACAGCTCGATCTGCGCTGCCACGCCCTGCTGCGTGACGTGCCGCTGCACGACGTCTGGGCGCTCCGCCTGGGCGATCGTCGACCCGCGCCGACGATCCTGCAACTGCGTGACCGTCTGCTGGCCGATCCGCATCAGGATCCGTGAAGACGCGTGGCTGGCGAAGCGGTTCGAAGAAAACTACGAGGCGTACCGAGCGAAGGTGCTGCTGCCCTGGCTGTAATCACTGGTTTCGAGCGGCGCTGCCGGCTAACGAGCCAGGGCGAGCGTCACGCCACTGGCGAGTCGCCACTCGTCATTGAACCACCGCACGTCCGCGCGCACCGCCCACTTCGAATTGACCCAGACATCTGCACCGGCACCGACTGCTGTGCCAAGACGATAGCGACTGCCGGTGGAAGACCCCACCCGGCTCGAGAAGCCGCGGCGCTCCAGGCCACCACCGCCAACGAGATAGACACCAACGCGGCCAATCGATACGGTTCGCCACACGAGACCGGCGGTGGAGGTCAGGACGTCGGAGCCATAATCCGTACCGAACTCGACATTCACTCGGGGCTTCCACCGCATGACCACCGCGCCACCGACGCGCGAGCCGAGACCCGAACCCAGCACGACAAATGGAGTTACTTGAACGACGGGGACCTTGCGGCTGGCGTACTCCTCGCCTGGGATGTCGTCGCTTTGGGCCGTCACGACTGGCACGAAGGTCACGCTCAGGACCACGGCAAGGACGAACACGCGGCTATCGGCGAATCTGGGTTTCATGATGTCTCCTGTTGTGCGTCGAATGTCGTCCCGGCGGCCGTTTCATGGTGAGCGACGTCAGAAGCAACCCACCGAAGTCACGACGTCCCGTTCATTCAGCGTCAGATTCAATCGTGACGCGAGGAATTCCAGCGTGACCTTTTGATTGGGCCGAAGGAACCGCGCGGTCGCCGCGTCGGCAGCCACGCGTGCACGCTCCAGCAGCCGGTCGCTCGCCGGCTGGCTGATGGCGAACTGAGCTTTTGTCGCGTCGCACCTGGTAGGAGCGGGCGGCGCAGAGTGCGGAGGCGGAACCCCCGAAACGTTCCCGGTATGTGGTGTCTCCGCCGGCGTTGGTGCCGTTCCGCCGGCATTCCGTCCCGCGCAGGCGATCGTGATCGAGCTGGCGATCAACACGACCGCGGCCATCGGCAGTAGTCCTCTGAGCATGACGATCCTCTATTTGCTGACGGTCATGTCGCAACGATCATGCCCGCAACGACCGTTCACAACTCACGCCACCGCACCCGATCTTGGAAGAAACACTGAACGCTCAGCGTCGTGCAATCGCGAAAATTCGCGAGCGTCTTTCGGGGAGCTATGCGAGGATCCGTTGCCTTTCCTGCGGTCTGGCGCCCACCGTGAGGGCATGCGAGTTGCTACGGCGCCCTGAGAATGCGCGTTTGTATCGTCGGTGCCGGCATCGCCGGGCTCGTGACGGCAAAGGTGCTGCGAGACGATGGCTTTGACGTCGTCTGCGAGAGATTACCGACCATCGGCGGAGTCTGGGCACCTTCACGTACCTATCCTGGCCTGCGCGCGAACAATCCGCGCGAAACCTACGCGTTCTCGGATTTCCCGTATCCCGAGACCGCAGATGATTTTCCAACGGCCGAGCAGGTCCGTGCGTACCTCGCGTCGTACGTGGATCATTTTCGGCTTCGGCCTTTGCTGCGACTCGGAACCGAGGTGTGCCTCCTGTCCCAGTCGCGGGAAGATGCGGCCGACGGTGCCGCGCCGCTTGCGGTGCGGCTACGGGCCGCTGACGGCGCAGGCCGTGAGACGCAGCTCGATTTCGACTTCGTGGCCATCTGCAACGGCGTTTTTTCACACCCCCACGTGCCGGCGTTTGAAGGTCGTGAGCGCTTTGCCGGTCAGGTCCTTCACTCGAGTGAACTGAGCGATCCGGTCGCCCTCAAAGGTCAACGCATCGTCGTGGTCGGCGCTGGCAAGTCGGCCCTCGATTGCGCCACCTGGGCGGCGCAGCACGCTCGCGGATGCGCGCTGGTCTACCGAGCACCGCACTGGATGGCGCCCCGGTACTTCTTCGGATGTATTCGCGCCGACAGAGTGTTGCTGACGCGGTTTGCCGAACTCTTCGTTCGTTACCACACGATGAACCGGTTCGAGTCGTTCCTGCACGGGCCGGCAAGACGCGCTGTCAACGTCTGGTGGCGCGTACAGGCCAGCTTCTTGCGGCGGGCACTCGCCATGCCGCACGATCTAGTTCCCACCCATCCGCTATCGTCGGGGTTCGACAACTTCGGCATCGGCACCGAGTTCTACGACGCGCTGCGGGCCGAGGCGCTGGTGACGAAGCGAGCGAGCGTCGTGAGGTTCGCCGGCCCTACCACGGTGATGCTGGACAGCGGAGAGCCACTGGAAGCGGATGTCGTGATCTGTGCCACCGGTTGGCAGCAGCGCCTCGATTTTCTCGACGCTGGCTTGCGCGATGCGGTGGTGAACGGCGGCAGGTTTCACCTGTACCGCCACATCGTTCCGCCACGCGCGCCGCGCATCGGATTTGTCGGCTATGCGTCCTCGACTGCGTGTCAGCTCACGTCCGAGATTGCGGCGCACTGGTTGTCTCAATACTTTCGCGGCGAATTGACGTTACCTGCCGTCGCCGACATGGAGCGGGAGATCGCGCGGGTTCATGAGTGGGCCGCCGGAATATTTCCGGCACGCCCGAGGGGTACTTCGTGGGCCCATTCCTGGGGCACTACATCGACGAGCTCATGCGCGACATGCGACTGCAGCCGTTCCGCACAGGCGGTTGGCTGTCGGAGCATTTCGCACCGCTGTGGCCATCGCGGTATCGCGATGTCGCCGAGGACCGTCGACTCCTTCGACAGGCGAGCCGCCGCTCATATCGTCAGCCAGCCGTAGAAGAGAAACTTCCGGCGTGACGTCACGGCTGGCACCATCCGGTCCGCTGGTTCTGGCTCTTTCGCCGCCGTCACGCCTCACGATAGGGTCGTTGAGATGACCGTACGGAGCATGCGGGGATTCGTTTTATTCGTCTTCATCGTGCTTGGCCTGGGGACCGTGCTGCTGCCCGAGGTCACGATCGGGCAACGGCCCGTCGCTTCCGATACGTGGCGCGATCTCATGACCGTGCTTCCGTCGCCGTCGCCGCACGCCTCGCTTGGAGACAACGCGAAGCTGTTCGATCAGTTTGTGGGCACGTGGGATTCCGACTATGTGAGCTTCGCACCCGATGGCACGGCGACGCGCCGGCGCGGCGAGGTGATCTTCGGCTGGATCATCGACGGCTGGGCGTTGCAGGACGTCTGGATCACGTATCCCGACGGTCACACGGCGCCGGGCCAGCGCGACATCGGCACATCGATTCGTCTCTACGATCCGAGGCTCGCCCAGTGGCGCATCGTCTGGGTGCACCCCGCGTCGGGTGTCCTGATCACGCTGCGCGGCGGCGCTGTGGGCGATCGCATCGTGCTGCGGGGAACACCGGGTGACGGGTCGGACCTGCGCTGGTCCTTCAACGAGATTCGCCGTGATTCGGTGATCTGGCGGGGCGAGCGGTCGCTCGACGGCGGCCAGACCTGGCAGGTGAGAAGTGAGCACCGCTTGCGGCGGCGCGGCCGATCGTAGCGATCGAACCACGCCGCGCACGCGACGCTCGTTATCGTCGCCCGACGTCGAAGGACAGGCCTTGTGCCACTCGGAAGTGCTCACTCCCGTCACGGCCGAACGACTTGAACCAGCGCGCATCGGTTCGCAGGTCCCACGTATTGCCAACCGGCACCTTGAACCCGCCGCCGGCATTCATGGTCACTGTGACCCGCGGCTCGGTACCGATCGGAGATCCTCCCGGCCGCAGGACGACGGGCGCGCCGTATTCGGCGAGGCCGATCCCGCCAGCCACATAGGGCATCGTCGCGCCCAGGCGAGGCAGCCTGCAGACGAGATTCGCGCTCAAGCCGAGTGCGTGGATGTCCCCCTCGCCGCGGCGATACCCCATCTCGGCTTCGAGCGCGAGCGCCGAGGTGACCGGGAACGTTATCGCCGCGCCGATGGGCGAGGCTCCATTGGAGCCGAGTGCGATGAACGGCGTCACCTCGACGGGTTGCGGCTCTTGCGCCTGCGCCGCCTGCGCGACGGACAGCGCGACGACCAGCACGAACACGGCTCTGACAGTGGGCATAGGCAACTCTCCTCTGAATGTACGCATGACGAACTCCTTGAAACAGAAAGACGACGACGCCGGTCTAAAAGACGGGACCGTTCGCGCGTCTGGCAGTTGCGCCGTATCGCAATCGTCGTACCGGAGAGCTCACGGAGGCAGCATCACGCGGCAGTGGAGGGACTTCAATGGGCGCAAGCTTGTCTTCCCCGGATCCGGATCGCGAGATGTCGCGAATTCACGGCGTCGCCGCGCGGCCATCGATGGTGTCGATGGAAACCGCACGCGTGATGTTGGCCGTGTGGGAACGACTGTCGGCCACGGGCGATCTCCAGGAATTTCTCGCGGCGGTGGCAGAAGAGCTCACACGCGGCATCGACTTGCAGGGGATCGGCGCCGTCGCGTTCGCGCCGACAACGGGATTTCGTCTCCTCGCGGGATGGAACGCCACGGTGGCGCCGCAGCCCGGCGAACCGGTGGAGGAAATGCACCGCCGGACTTTGCGCGAGGTGGGCGCGCCCCTTCCGGCGCGGCCGCACGCGCCCTACGAGGACGACTTGTTCCAGCGCGTGCACGATGGGCACTGCGTCTCCTGCGATGACCTGCTGAAAAAGGACGCGTGGTACGAATACGAGTTCTCGTTGGCTGCGTCGGGCGTGCGGGCCTACTCCTCGATCCCGCTGTTCTATGAGGACCGGCTGATGGGGCTGGCGGTGTTCACGCGATGCGCGCCGCGTGGGTTTTCTGACGCCGACGTCACCCTCCTCACGGGCGTGTCACGCGCGATCGGCGTCGCGGTCGGGCGCACGCTTGCGGTCGAAGAGATTGCGCGACTGCGCGATCGCCTCCACGAAGAGGCGGTACCGCCGCAGGTGCGCTTCGGCCACGCGCCGTTCTTCAAGGAGATCGTCGGCAACTCGCTGGCGCTGCGCCGGGCGCTCGAAGCGATCGCGCACGTCGCGTCCACAGACGCCACCGTGCTGCTCAGCGGCGAGACCGGCACCGGGAAGGAGCTCTTCGCGCGCGGCGTCCATCAGCGGTCGCGGCGCCGATCGAGTTCGTTCGTCGAGGTCAACTGTGCGGCGATCCCCGAAACGCTCCTCGCCTCGGAGCTGTTCGGCCATGAACGCGGTGCGTTCACAGGCGCCGACAGCCGGCGCGTCGGCCGATTCGAGCAGGCGGACGGCGGCACGCTGTTTCTCGACGAGATCGGCGAACTCCCCGGCGAGATGCAGGTGCTCCTGCTGCGCGTGCTGCAGACGCGCACGTTTCAGCGGCTCGGTGGCACCACGCCGATCCGCGTCGACGTGCGGGTCGTTGCTGCCACCAATCGCGAGCTGGCCAGCGACGTGGCAGCCGGCCGTTTTCGCGCCGATCTGTTCTATCGCTTGAATGTGTTTCCCGTGCACGTGCCGGCCTTGCGGGAACGGCCGGAAGACATCGGCGTCCTGACCGCGCATCTGGCGGCCAAATACGCGGCGCAGTTCGGCCGACCCATCGCGCGTATCGACCGGCGCACGCTGGCGTGGCTCGAAGCCTACGACTGGCCGGGTAACGTGCGCGAGCTGGAGAACCTGATCGCGCGTGCCGTGATCGTGAGCGACGGAGAGATCCTGCAGATTCCGGTAGACATGCTGCCGGGAGCCACCGTGCGCACGAGCCTCGACAGCCGTCTCGAGAAACACCAACGGGAGGCGATCGAGGCGGCGCTGCGTGCGTCGCGCGGCCGGGTGGCCGGACCCGAAGGCGCGGCGCGGCGGCTCGGGCTGGCGCCGTCGACGCTCGAGTCCCGCATTCGGCGCTACGGCGTGGACAAATACCAGTTTCGCAAGGCGTGAGACACGCAAGGGTCTCGGGCGCCGATCACGTTCGCGTGGCACTTGCGCCGGCATCATCGCCACGTGTGAGCCAGAGCTCGAAGCCAATGCCGTCGCGGACGATGCGGCCGGAACGAAATCGGCTGTCCGCGACCAGGCGACGGAGCTCAGCACCTGCAACGGCACTCTTCAAGAGGACGTGCCGGAACACCCACCGCGTGATCGCGGCATTCAACGCCGACATCCGCATGTCGCGGACCTCGGCGTCGACTTCATTCCGCGACGCTTCTTTGCGAAGGTCCTGAATGAGCGCGCTGCCATTCGGCTTCAGGACGCGATGGAACTCGTTGAGCGCACCGACCGGATCGCCGAAGTTCTTGAAGGCGGCTATGCAGACGATGAAATCGAATGATTCGTCCTCGAACGGCATGTCGGCGGCGTTGCCCTGCTGAAAATCGACCCGCACGCCCGCCGTGCGCGCGCTGTGGCGCGCCATGCGCACGAACGACTCGCTGATGTCCAGTCCGGTCACGGCATAGTGTTCCGAGCGTGCCAGCTCGATCGCGAGATACCCGGGACCCGGCGCGACCTCGAGAATGCGATCGCCTCCCGGCGCGCGCTGCCGCACTTTTTCCGCCGTGCGCTGGAAGCGGCGCAGATCGCCGCCGGTGCTGCGCGCGTACCACTTCGCCACGATGCCTTCCATGGCGATGCCCTTGTACGCCCGCGTGCGCATGTCGTCTTACGCGGCAAGCGCGGCATCGGCCGCGAAGATGCCGGACATCATCGCGGGTGCGACGCCGTAGCCGGGATACGTCGATTGGCCGGCGAGGAGCAGGCCATCGATCGCCGAGCGATGCGCAAAATGCGCATGCGGAGCCGTCGCGGGCGACAAGCCGTAGAGGGCGCCGTCGAACAGGTGCATCTGGTGTTCGAAGTCGGACGGCGTTCTGATTCGCGTGGCGACCACGGACAACCGATGGAGGCGGCCGAGGGCCGCGACCGCGGCTCGTGCGACGGCGTGTCGCGCTGCCGGGTCCCATCGGCCAAACGCCGGGGTGTGGCCAAGCGGGATGAACATCTCAACGACCGCCGCGCCGGCGGGCGCAAGCTGCGGCGCCGCGATCGTGGGCACCGAGTAGACGGGCCAGCGGACGTCGAATGGATCCTGACGGACGACCTCCGATTGCCGCTCCATCTCCGGCAGCACCATGTTCAGCACCGCGTCGGCCTCGATCGCGTTCGCCACACCGAGCTGGACGCTGATGGCTCGATGCGAGAGTCGCGCGCGCTGCACGCGCCGCGCCGTGGAGCGGGGCACGCGCGCCGATTCGATCAACGCCGTGAAGGTCGTCATCGGGTTCACGGTGCAGATCACGGTTGACGCATCGAGTCTGTCGCGTCCGTTGACGTCGACGCCGCGCACGCGGCCGCCCTCGACGCTGATGCCCGTGACACGCGCGTGCGTGTGCAGGGTGCCGCCACGGGCCTCGAGCGCCTTCACCAGCGCGCCGGGAATCGCGCCCATCCCGGTCGACGGTAGGAACAGGCCGTCGCGCAGCATCCCGGTCAACGCGAGGATCGACGGCGCCGGCATGTCCTGCGGCGCGAGCCCGGTGTGCAGAAGCGCGCCGGCGAGCGCCGCGCGTACGCGGCGATCGCTGACGAGGCGGCACAGCTCCATCGCCACCGTTCCGCGCAGTTTCGAGAGGTGTCTCCAGGATTGCCGCAGCGCGCGCCATGAGGAGAACGGCCGCGTCATGAGGTGATCGACCGCGATGTCCAGGACGGGAACCCACCGCGCGAGAAGCCGATCGAAGTCGTCCTGCAGTCGTGCGCTGTCGAAGGCGCGTCCCTCGATACGCACGTCACGCCGATCGCGCCAGGTCACCACGTCGCCGCCGGCGAGACGCGCCGAGAACATGGGGGTCAAGCGGCGCAGCGGCACGAGCGCCGCGCGATCGAGCCCCAGTTGCGCAAACGCGACATCGAGGATCTGCGGAACGGCGACGTAGATCGCGCCGTCGTGAAAGGTGTAGCCGGCCGACTGCGTCGTGGCACAGCAGCCGCCCGGCTGTGGGTTCGCTTCGAGCACGGTCACGTCTGCACCGGCCGCGGCAAGGCGGCAGGCCGCCGCAAGTCCTGCTACGCCGGCGCCGATGACCACCGTGGTGTTCATGAGAACGCCCTCTTGATGCCGAACATCCACGAAGACACACGGCAAGCGGTGTGCCTGGCGATGCAGGCGCGTGAATCGGGCGGTTCCGCGGGGCGGGGCCCGACCCGTCAGCCCGGCGCTCGCGATCTTTCGCGCTTTCGTAACGAGGGGGCGCGCGTTGATGTCGCGCGCATGACCTCGTCTCAGACCGAGCGCAGTGCGCTGTCCAGGGCTGTCATAAGCTCCGCCACGCGGTTTTCGCTCGACCTCAGAGCGGGGAAGCGCCTGAGCACGGCGACAAGGGCAGGCGTCGCCCGGTGGCGAGCCTGCTCAAGCTGCTGCGCTCCGACACGTCGATCCCCACCCGCGGCCAACTCCGCCGCGCGCGCCGCGTGTGCGGCGGCGCCGAGAATGTGTTTGACCTGCGTCGATCGCGCGAGCGGGTGCAGGTAGGCCGCGGCTGCCGCATGGCCTGCGGCACGTGCCGCTTCCTGTGCCGCTGCGATCGTCGCCTCCTGTGCAGCCTTGTGTGCCGCCAACGCGCTCGTTCGCTGCAATCTGGTCCGCTTCGCACCTTCCGCAAACGTCCACGCCGCTTCGATGGCTGCACGAGGCCGCCGGTCGCCGGGATGACTGTCCTCGAAGATCGACAGTACTTCCTGGGCATTCTCCGCGGCATACCGAGCGACCACTCGAAGGTCCCGGGCGCTCAGCTGGACCTTGCGGAGCTCGTTCGTCATCGCTCCATTTTTCTCGCGACGTCGCGGATGATGTCGAGCAGCCCCTCGACGTCGCTCCGGCGCAGCCGGTGGTTGACGCTGCACGCTCGGAGCGCCGTCCTTCCGCGGATGGTCGTGCCCGACAGGAAGACCCTGCCGTCTCGTTCGAGCGCCTCCAGCAGGCGGTTGTTGAGCGAGTCGAGGCGTTGCGCATCCGCATGGACGGACGCGTCTGTCGTGCGGTATTGAAAACAGACGGTGGACAATGGAACCGGCGCAAGTCGGATGAAATCCGGCGACTCATCGATCCGGTTGCCAAAGTGCCGCATGAGCGCAATGTTGCTTTCGATCGCCGCGCGCAATCGCTCCGACCCGTACGCCTTGAACGTCATCCACAGCTTGAGCGCGCGGAAACTCCTCGAGAGTTGCGGGCCGTAGTCTTTGAAGTCGATGGCGTCGTCGGCCGCCCCCTCGCTGTCTTCGCGCAGGTAGGCCGCTCGAATGCGAAACGTGTCTCTCAGAACGCTCGGCTGCCGCACCAGAATGCACGCGGCTTCAACCGGCACGAAGAGCCACTTGTGCGGATTGACGACCACCGAATCCGCTCGATTCAGTCCCCTGAAGAGTGGAGCGGCGAGGCGGGTTTGCGCCGCAGGACCTCCATAGGCGGCATCAACGTGAAACCACAATCCCTCCTGCTGGCAGAAGTCCGCCATCGCATCGAGTGGATCCACTGCGCCGGTGTTTGTCGTGCCCGCGTTCCCGACCACGCAGATCGGGCAACACCCGTCAACACGATCCGTCGCGACCTGCCGCGCAAGCGCCTCGAGATCGATGGTGAAGTCATCGACGACCGGGATCTTGCGCAAATGCGCGCGGCCCATGCCGAGCAGCACCATGGCCTTGTCGAGCGATGCGTGCCGCTCCTCGGACACGTAGACGGTCAGCGGAGAACTCCCTCGCATGCCGTACGACGCGGCGTCGAACGGCGCGTTCTGCGTCCGAGCCAAGGCCAGACCGACGAGATTGCCGGATGATCCGCCGCTGAGCAGACATCCTCCGGCATCCGGTCTGTAGCCGATGAAGTCCGCTGTCCACTCGATCACCCGCCGTTCGACTTCCGAAGCCGCGGGCGAGAAATGCCACCGCGCGCAGATCTGGTTGATCGCCGACGCGAGCAGTTCGGCGATCACAGCCGCCTGGTTTCCGCTTCCGTTGATGTAGCCGAAAAAACGAGGGCTCGAGTACAGGGTGGAGTTCGAAAAAATGTGCTGTTCGACCTCCCGTAGGATCGCGTCCATCGGTTGAGGAGCCGCCGGCAGCGGCTCCTCGAACAACGAGGCGATCTCTGCCCGAACCTTTGCGGGCGTCACGCGTGCATGCGTCAACCGTTCGTGCAGCCGCACGACAGCGTCGGACGCACACTCGAGCTGCGCTCGAAAAGTTCCGAGGTCTGAATCCAAAGTTGCCGCGTCGTCGGGGCCGTGGCTGGGAATGTCCATGGGCGTCAAATTAAGGCAGCACGAGGCGCGCGACGACCGACAGGAGCTGCGGCGCAACCCGTGTCTTCGGCCCGGTCGCGGAACGCATGTCGTTAACGGTGAGACGGGAGAGCGCTTCGGAATGTGACATGACTCGACGGCTTGACCGTCCTGGAGGGCATCTGGTCCTTCCGCGCGAGAAAGAGGCGAATCGCCTCGTTCGTGAGGTCGGGTCGCTCGTATTGAGGCAGGTGACCTGCGGGAATCTCGACATATTGCGCCGACGGCATGAGCTTGCGAACCTCGTGGCCCAGGCGCGCCGGAATGATCACATCCTCCGCTCCCCAGAGCACCATGGTGGGCGTACCCTGCCACTCGATTCGTCGAAAGAGGTCGCTCGCGCTGCTGATGGGAAGGCTCGCGATCGAGGACGTCAGCGCCCGCCAGAAACCTTTGTACGCGAGCTGCCCGCGAAACTGTCCGATGATGTCGGCGACCAGGCGAGGGTCTGTCGAGTAGTGCCGCAGCCGCTCTTCCCACTGACGCTGGCCCACGGCATTCATGATCATCCGACCGGCGAGCTCTCCCGCGACCGGCTGTCGCAGCAGACGAACGAAGCCGCCGACCGGAGCGTCCACGCCGTCGGGGCAGATGAGGACCAGACCCTCGACCCGCGCCGGGCGACGCTCGCCGTAGAGCAGCGCCTGCAAGCCGCCCGAGGCCAGGCCCATGAGGGTGATCGGTCCATCGATCCGCAGCGCCGACAGCAGGTCGTCGATCTGCCGATTGAACAGGGCGGCGTCGTAGCGGACTCGTGGCCGATCGGAGAATCCGCGTCCATAGAGGTCGTAGGCGATGACGCGATAGCCCGCTTCGGCGAGCGGTGCGAGCGTTCGGGCGAACACGGTCCTCGGAATGGAGATCCCCGGAACCAGCACGATCACGCGTCCGCCCGCCGGCCCCATGATCTCGTAGTTCGTCACGCCGTGAGAAAGCGCGACGAACTTTCCCGGCAGGCGGCTGCGTTCCCGATCGTTCAGGGCGAGCGGCTCTCGATCGCTGGCGAGGATGGCCACGCTCCCAAGGACGGCGACGACCAGGAGCGCGAGGCCCGCCGACCACAGTCGAAGCGTACGCAGATGCATGGTGCGGAGCGGGATGGCAACCTGCATACCTGGCGCGTCATGCCCGCCAGGCGGTAAAAGGCGCCGCGATTTCCGAACGTTCACGGCCACGCCTCCTGGACGTGTCGAACGGCGAGCTGCCCAACGGGCATCCGTGGGCCAATCGTTGTAGTCGCGGGACTTCAAAGGGCCCGCCTCACGGTCTTCAATCCGTTCAAAGAGCTGCCCTGAACGAGGTGTGGAGCGGCCTCTTTGGCCCGAGCGCGACGAACGTCACCGCACGCGCCGCAAATGCGCCGAAGCGCGCGGCTGCCGCCTATTCCGCGCGCAGCGCGGCGCACGGGTCGATCCGTGTCGCGCGGCGCGCCGGCAGCCACGCCGCTGTCAGTCCCACCGCCACCAGCAGCAGCGTGACGCCCGTGAACGCGACCGGATCGGTCGGCGTCACCCCGAACAGAAAAGTCCGCAACACGCGCGTCACGACCGCGGCCCCGGCGAGGCCGACGATGACGCCGGAGACGACGATGCGGAGGGCGCGCGCGAGCACGAGGCGGAGCACGTCGCGGCGGTCGGCGCCGAGCGCCATGCGCACGCCGATCTCGCGTCGGCGCTGCGTCACCGCGTAGGCCATCAAGCCGTAGATGCCGCACGTCGCGATCAGCGTCGCGGTCATCGCGAACAGCACCAGCAGCAGCGTCCGGAATCGCGGCTGCGCGACCGACGCCGCCAGCGCTTCATCCATCGTGACTGTGCTCTCGATCGGCAGATCGGGCGCGGCGCGGCGAATCTCCGCGCGAATGCCTTCGGCCACGGTGGCGGGTGTCGCCGTGCGCGCGACGAACGACACGAACCGCACGAACCCGCCGCGCTCCTGCTGGAACGGCGCGTAGATCATCGGCTGCACCGCCTGATCGAGCCGCCGCTGACGGATATCCGCGACCACCCCCACCACCGTCAGCCACTCGGCGCTATTCCACAGGCGCACGCGGCGGCCGAGCGCCTCGCGCGGACCACCCGGAAAGTCCTGTCCGCCGGAGCCTTGGCGATGGCGGAACTCGCGCACGACGCGCTCGCTGACGATCGCCACGCTCGGCGCTGCGGCCGTGTCGCTGGCGGTGAAGTCGCGTCCCGCCAGCAGCGGAATCCCCATGGTCTTGAAATAGTCCGCGTGGATCTTCGGCATCCCGACGTCGAGCGTCGGCTTTGGCTGACCCGCGATCTCGAAGTCGCCCTGGATGAACATCATCCCGAACGGCACCGAGTTGATCAGGCTCGCCGACTTCACGCCCGGCAGGTACTGGATGCGATCGAGCACGCCGCGCGCGAAGGCGTGGATGCGCTCGGGATCGCCGTAGAGGCGTGGGGGCAGCGTCACCTTGACGATCTGCACGACGCCGTCGCGCCCGCTCGAGTCGAAGCCGGGCGCCACGGACGTGAGACGCACGAAGCTGTGAAACAGCAGGCCCGCACCGATCAGGAGGACGAGCGTCATCGCGATCTGGGCGGCGACCAGCAGCGTCCGCAGCCGCTCGCCCTGACGGTCTGCCGTCGTGCGCGTTTCACCGGCGTGCAGCGCGAGGCCTTCGCCAAACGCGCCTCCGCTGACGCGCAGCGCCGGCACGAGGCCGACCAGCAGCGTCGCGACGAGCGACAAGCCGAGGCAGAACGCCATCACGCGCGCGTCGATCACGATGCCGCCCAGGCGTGGAAGCACGGAAGGCGGCACGAGCGGCAGGGTGACGTCGATCGCGAGCTGCGCGAGCATCACGCCGAGCGACGCGCCCAGCAGCGACAACACGACTGCTTCCGTCAGCAGCTGACGCACAATCCGCCGGCGTCCCGCGCCGAGGGCCATGCGGACCGACAGTTCGCCGCGGCGGGCGGTGAGGCGCGCCATCTGCAGGTTCGCGACGTTGACGGAGGCGATGAGCAGCACGAACGACACCGCCCCGAGCAGGATCAGCAGCAGCGTGCGCACCGACTCCGTGCCGTACTCCTGCAAGCCGACCGCTCGCGCGCGTGTGTGGACGTTCGGCGCGAGTACGCCCGCCGTACTGAGTGCGCCAGCCGGCATGATCGCCGAATCGTTCACCAGCGGCGTCAATTCCGCTTCCACCCGCTCCTCGATCACGCCTGACTTCATGCGGCCCAGCAGAAAGAGAAACGCCCTCCGGCCCGTGTCGTCAGGCCAGCGATTGAGCAGAAAGATGTCCGCCTCCGGCAGCGCGCCGAGCCGCGGGATTACCGGCCTGAAGCTGAAGTCGGGCGGCAGGACGCCGACGACGGTACGGGCGACGCCGTCGATGGTGAGGGATTGTCCGACGATCGCCGGGCTGGCCGCGAGCGACGTGCGCCACAGCCGATCGCTGACGATCGCGGTGCCATCGTCGCCTGGCGCCGCGGCGCCGGTGAGGAAGGCGCGGCCGCGAACCGGATTGACGCCCAGCGTGGTGAAGAAGTTCGGACTCACGTCGAGCGCGCGGACCTGGAGCGGCTCGCCGCGTCCAGTGAGCTGGGCGTCGATCGAGGCGTAGGCCGCGAGATGATCGAGCGTCGTGAGGCGCAGGCGCAACTCGTCGTACGACACGGGCGTCCAGGTCGAGAACGTCCTGACGCCCGTCTCGGTCTGCTGCGCTGACGAAATCATGACGAGCCGATCCGGATTGGGATACGGCAACGGACGCCAGAGCACACCGTAGGCGACAGAGAAGATCGCGGTGTTGAGGCCGATGCCGAGCGCGAGCGTGGCGAGGGCGGTGACGGTGAACGCCGGATCGCGCCGCATCAATCGCAGCGCGTGACGCACGTCCTGCGCGAACGTTTCGACCGGCGGGAACGTCCACGGTTCGCGCGACCGTTCGCGCAGCCGCAGGGGATTGCCGAGCCGCCGCCGCGCGGCCGCCCGTGCCTCGTCGCCGCTCATGCCATTCGCGTCGGCGAGGGCGCGCGCCTTCATCTCCTCGTGAAAGCGCAGCTCGTCCTCCAGATCCCGATCGAATCGATTCCGCTGGAAGAAGAACAGCAGACGCCGGAGCAGAGAACCCATGCGCATCCTCTCCTGGGTCAGCGCACTACGTCGTCTTCATCACGCGCATGATCGCGCCGAACATCTGCGAGAACCGCGATTCCTCGATGCCAAGCTGCTTCTTGCCGGCGGCCGTGAGCCTGTAGAAGCGCGCTCGGCGGTTGTTCGCCGACGTCTTCCACTCGGCGACCACCCATCCCTTGACGAGCATCCGCTGCAGCGCCGGATACAGCGATCCCTCTTCGATCGTCAGCACGTCCGCCGACAGCATCTGGATGTGCTGGGCGATGCCGTAGCCGTGCATCGACTCGATCGACAGCGTCTTCAGGATCAACATCTCGAGCGTGCCCGGAAGCAGTTCGTTCTTGTTCCTGGTCCTGGCGTGCTTCATCAAGTTTCTCTTTGCATAGACGATCTAGGGAAGAGGAAGTTTCCTCTTTTTCGAGCGAGGCTGTCAACCGCGGGCTCCGAGACGCTCCAACGCGCCGCGCTGACGCTCATGCGCAGCGCGATGGGACGTCTCTAGCCCGTCGGCGCGCGGACGCGCGCCGCTCCATGGGAAGGCGCGACCGATGTCTACTTCCTCGTCACCGACATCACGCCGGTATTGACCGATTCGAAGAACGTCGTGCGCAACATGTAGGTGCCCGTCGCCGGAGCCATCCAGTTCAGCACCGCGGCATACACCCTCGCGTCGTCGCTGGCGACGACGGGCGTGCCGTCGGGGCCGAGCAGGACGAGAATCGTGTCCCCGTAGTCGCGGCTGAATGTCGAAATCGACACCGTCTCGCCTGCGACGGCCGGCACCGGGATCTCGTACACGCGGCCTGGGACCAGTGGAAGCGCGACCGACGTGCCCGCAGGGAGCGCCGGGGCCGATACGAGCTCGGTGGTGACCAGTTCGATGTGCCGCGCGATGTGCCACGCCGAGAGCGCCTCATCGCCGAGCGCGTGCCACGCGCTGCCGATGATCGCGTGCACCCGTGGCGTGTCGCGGCCGCCGGCAAGCGCGAGCGTCGCTTCGGCCAGCGCGCGATTGGGATCGCTCAGGCCGTAGGTATACGCGTCGGCAACGATGAACCGGACATCGGGACTCTCGGGCGCGAGCTCGATCGCGCGCTCGAGATCGAGCACGCCGAGCACCGCGACTCCGCCGAGGACACGGCTCGAGCCACGGAACAGATTCCCGTAGAGGTTGTTGGGGCTGACGTCGAGCAGCGTGTTCAGCAGTTGCGTCGCTTGCGCATACTGGAAGAAGTACCAGCGCCCGAAGCTCGCGCCGGTGAGCGCCGGCACGTTCAGCGGATCGGCCGCCAGCCGTGCCGCGTAGCCCGCGAAGATGACATTCGCCGCGTCCGGATGCACCGGCAGCACGTAGGCCGTCACGCGTGTGTAGTCGCGCAGCGCGTTCGAGTACAGGCCGAGCAGCAGTTGGGCCTCGATGCGGCCTCGGTACCCCTCGACGCCGGTCGGCTGCGCCTCGATGACGCACGTGAACTCGGCAATCGCCTTCAGGTAGCGGCCATCGTCGATGAACGCCTGGCCCGAGGCGGCGCTGCAGGCTGCAACCGGCGCAGCCGTGGCGGCAGGCGGCTGCGCGACAACACTCGTGATAAGAGCCGCGGAGAGGGCGGCCGCCCTCAGAGAGCGGCCGCGGAACAGACGTGTGGTTCGAGCGAACATGACTCCTCCAATCTGACAGTCTGAACAGGGTCAATTGGACGCGAGCGCGACCACGCAGCCGGTCGCGGCGCCGTTGTTGAACTGATCGAGCAGAACGGCATCGGCGACCATCGCCTGACCGACGACGGTCGATGACTTCACGCCGTACGGCAGCTTGCCGTTGAAGCTGGCGAACAGCGCGTCGGCGTGTTCGAGAATGGCGCCAACCGGTGTGGGATCGACGCCGTTGGCGATGTTGAGGCGCGCCGCGATCATCTGCTGCGCCAGCACGACGCTCGCGTCGCCGCGAGCGGGACTCGCGAGCAGTCCGAGCAGCTCGTTCTTCGCGTACGTCTCGGCCCCTAACGTCAGCGAGCTGACCGGCCACGCTTCAGGATTCGCCTGCCAATAGCCTTGCGTTTTCGGACACTCCGGCGTCTGGGCCGCGCAGGTGCCGCCGTCGTAGCGCACGAGGGCGAACGCGGAATCTCCGGTGTCGATCGGCCACGACCAGCCGGCGACGACGATCTTGCAGTCGCCCTGCAGTGCGACGCCTTGCCCGTACTCGATGTAACCGAGATCGGTGATGACCTTTCCGCCGGCGCCGAACGTCCCATCGAGCGCGCCCGTCGGCTCGTAGCGCGCCACGCCGAAGTCGATGAGCAGCTCGACGTCCGCGGGATCGGCGACCCACCCGGCCGTCACGATCCGTCCGTCGGCCGCGATCACCACGTCGGTTCCCATGTCGTTGCCGTTCGAGAAGTCCGTGATCACCTTGCCGCCGGCGCCGAACGCGGCGTCGAGACTGCCATTCGTGTCGTAGCGAACCAGCGCAAAATCGTGGAACCAGCCGTACGCATTCGGCACGACCGCGCCGCCAACGACGACGATCCGTCCGTCGCCCGGCTGAATGGCCATGGCATTGCCTTCGTCCCAGTCGCCGGCGATGTCGGTGAGCGCCTTGCCATCGCCGTCGAACGTCACGTCGAGCGTGCCGTTCGCGTCGTAGCGCACGACGCCGAAATCGGACGTCTCGTTGGCGGGCTTCCCGGTGCCGGCGACGACGATGCGTCCGTCGGTCTGAATCGCCACGCCGTTGCCCTGATCGTCCCAGCCGGCAAAGTCGGTGGTCACCTTGCCGTCGCCGTCGAACGAGGCATCGAGCGAACCGTCGGGGTTGTAGCGAAGCACGGCGAAGTCGGCGGCGCCGAACGCCGCGCTGGTCCTTGCCGTGCCGGCGACGACGATCTTCCCGTCGCCCTGAATCGCGACGGAATTGGCCTCGTCCGCGAACCCGGCTATGTCCGTCACGACTGTTCCGCCGACGCCGAACGCCGGGTCCAGCGCGCCGTCCGGTGTCAGCCGCGCGACGCCGACGTCGCTTGGCTGGAAGTAATCGCGCATCACGGTGCCGGCGACCACGATCCGGCCGGCGGCGTCAATGGCGAGATCGAGGCGCACGTTCGTCGCGATGCCGAAATCGAGCGTGACTTTGCCGCCCGTTCCAAACGCCAAATCCAGATCGCCGTTGGCGTGGTAGCGGGACACCGCCATCCTCGACACGAAGTTGGCGTCGTCGGCGAATCCGGCCGCGACGATCTTGCCGTCGCTCTGGACGGCCACCGCGCTCGCCGCATCGAACCCGGAGTAGAAGTGAGTCCTGACCTGTCCCAGAGTGCCGAACGTCTGATCGACGTCGCCCGGAGCCGCGACGAGCAGCAGGGTGGCGCTGACAGCCAGCAGCGATGTCAAGAACGGCTTCTTGAGGACACGAGCACACGAGCGCGACGAACGGACCGGCATTGGAACCTCCATCTTCGTCAGTGAGGGGCTTCAGGATGTTGCCCACCCCCACATGCGCAAACGGAGGCCCGAATTCGTCACCGGGCTATCGGGTCATTCGGATTCGCACTCGGCCACCGCGCGGGCGGCCTGGTCGCGGCGGGAGGCGTCGAAGGCGCTCGACACCGCGTGGCCCGGCCAGGCTTCCCACACGGCCAGGGCCTTGCGGCGCCAGTCGCACGACTGGCGACCGGCGGATGCGCGACGCTCGGCAGGCGAGGTGGGATCGCCAGCAGCCGCCGCGTAATGGCGGGCGAGTGCCGAGTAGGTGTCGGCCAGCCGCCACTCCCAATCGAGATCGTGCGGCCGCGCCTTGCGCATCGACTCGCCGATCGCCAGCGCCTCCTGCAGCTCGCCGAGCGCCTGCTGGTCGGCGCGAGTGTCAAGGCTCAACAATGCGCTCGAGAGCAGCGACGCGTGCAGGTCTTCCTTGAGCTGGTCGTTGGCCGGTTGCGACGACACGAGTGCGCGAACGTTCGCCAGCGCCTCACGCATGCGATCGCGACCCGCCGTGCGCTCGCCGCTCCGATGAAGCGCTACGGCAAGGAGACGCCGCTCGATTGCCGCGCGGCGCTGGTATCTGAGCTCGCCGGGGGATTTCTCGAGCAGTGGCGCGAGCACGGCGAGCGCCTGTCGATACAGCTCCACGGCGTGACGCGGATTCGCCACGGTGTTTGCCACGTGCTCGTAACTGAACGCGAGATCCATCACGCCTTGCGCGTTCATTGGATCTTCAGCCGCAAGCGCCACGGCGATCGCGAGGGCCTTGCGGTAGTACTCTTCGGCCTTCGCGCGATCGCCCAGGCTCATACGCAGCGGGCTGCCCGTGAAATGCCCCATCCACGAATACAGCAGCGACAGCTCCCGCCTGTAGCGGACGTTGTCCGGATTCTCCTTGACGTTCTCGAGCCGCACCGCGAGGGCGCGATGGTAATGCTCCATCGCGCGCTCGAGGTCTCCGCCGGCGGCAATCGCGTCACCGAGCGTCGCCAAATCCAGCGACAGGCTGTGCTGCGCGCGCGGGCCGGGGAAGCGCGCCATGACCCGTTCATCCCACTCGAGCGCCTGACGATACCGTTGCTCCGCAAGCCGCCTCTCGCCACGCTCCAATTGCACGTCGCCGTCGAAGTGCAGCAGGACGATGACATCGAACAGTTGCTCCATCGTGAGGTTCGGCTGTCGTGAGAGGGCCTCGACCAGCCGGGCGGCCTCGCGCAGTTCCGCCGCCGCGGCGGCCAGGTCGCCGCGTTCCTGCAGGATGTCGCCGATGTTCGATCGGTTCTTCAGCATCAGGCTGAGCACACGAGCATCGGCGGGATTGCGCGCCAGAAGCTGCTGGCCGAGGCCCAGCGCCTTGCGATAGCTCGCCAGTGCGGCATCGAACTGCTCGAGGCCCGGCACTCTGAAGCCGCCCTGAACGAGTCCCAGGCGGTAATAGCCCTCGGCGAGCTCGAGCTGCAGCGCCGGATCGCCGGTCGCCTCCGCCGCCAGGCTATCGAGGTATTCGAGACCGGTCGTCGCCACCAGCTCGCGCGCCTGCGTGGAACCGGGCAGCGCCGCAATCCGATCCGAGAGATCGAACAGCACCGTGTTCGCGAGGCGGCGCACCTGCTGAAACCGGCGCTCGGCGCGCCGCGCCTCGTAGGTGGTCATGGCCATGCCTCCGGCGAGCGTGAGCACGATGACCGCGACGGATGCGACGGCGAGCCGATTGCGACGCACGAACTTGCCGGCGCGGTAGCCAAACGTGTCCTGCCGCGCGAGGATCGGCCGTCTTTCGAGGTAGCGCCGGATGTCGTCGGCAAGCTGCTCGACGGAGCTGTACCGGCGCTCGGGCTCTTTCCGCATCGCCATGAGGACGATGTTGTCGATGTCGCCGGCGAGGTGGCGCCGCAGCCGTGCCGATCCCGTCGCGCGGCCGGCCGCCGTGCTCGGCTTCTCGACCGCCGCGTCGCAGACGGTGCGTTCGATATCGCGCGGCGAATAACTGCTGAACCGGTGCGCCCGCTCGCCGCTCAGCAGCTCGTAGAGCACCGCGCCGAGGCTGTAGACGTCGCTCGCGGTCGTGATCGGCAGCCCGCGCACCTGCTCCGGGCTCGCGTAATCCGGGGTCATGAGGTGCAAGGCGGTGATGGTCTTCGGCGCCTCTTCGGCGTCCTCGTCGGTGAGCAACTTGGCGATGCCGAAGTCGAGCAGCTTCGGCACGCCCTCGTCGGTCACGAGCACGTTGCCTGGCTTCAGATCGCGATGCACCACGAGATTGGCATGGGCGTAGGCAACCGCCGCGCACACTTTCAGGAACAGCTTCAGTCGCTCGGCGATCGTCAGCGTCCGGGCCTCGCAGTACGAGGTGATCGGCTCGCCCTCGATGTACTCCATCACCAGGTAGGGCAGGCCATCGCCGGTGGTGCCGCCGTCGAGCAGGCGCGCGATGTGGGGATGATCGAGCGAGGCGAGGATCTGGCGCTCGTGGCGGAATCGGCGCAGCAGGCTCCCGGTGTCCATGCCGCGCTTGACCAGCTTGATCGCGACCTGCTTGCTGTACTGATCGTCGTCGCGGACGCCGCGGTACACCGTGCCCATGCCGCCCTCGCCGATGAGCGCGGTCAGGCGGTAGGCGCCGAGACGCTGGCCGACCCTGGCGTCCGCCGCGTTGCGCGCGACGGCGAGCGCCGCGCGCTCGATCGGCACGGCGAGAAACGCGTCGGCGACCTGCTGGGACAGGAGCGATTCGACCTCGGCGCGCAGCGCTCGGTCGCCGCCGCAGTGCCGATCGAGGAACTCGCTGCGTTCCGCCGGGGTGCGGTCGAGCGCGCCGTGAAAGATCTCTTCGATCCGGCGCCAGCGTTCGGGCGTCATGACTCCGCGCGTCTGAGCTCGCGCTGCAACCATGCCTGGGCGAGGCGCAGCTCGCGGGTGATGGTCGCCACCGACACGCCGAGGGCATTCGCAACCTCGTCGAGACTGAGGCCGCCGAAGAAGCGCATCTCGATGACCTTGCTCTTTCGCTCGTCGAACGCTCCCAGCACCGTGAGCGCGTCGTCGAGGGCGACGAGATCCGCGGTGCGTTCCTCGGAAAAGAGGGTGACGTCGTCGAGCGAGAGCCTGCGTCCGCCGCCGCCGCGTTTGGCCGCGCCGCGAGCGCGCGCGTGCTCGACGAGGATCTGCCGCATGACGTGCGCCGCGACGCCGTAGAAATGCGTACGGCTCCGGAACGACGGCACGTTGGGTCCGACCAGCCGCAGATACGCCTCGTGAATGAGCGCCGTGGGCTGGAGGGTGTGTTCCAGGCGCTCGCGCCTCAGGTAGCTGCCCGCGATCCTGTGCAGCTCCTGATAGATGGCCGGCATGAGCTGATCGAGCGCGTCGCGCCGCCCTTCGCTCCAGTCGACGAGCAGCCGCGTGATGTCGGGTGTAGGCGGTGTGGGCATAACTCCGTCGGCCGCGCCTGGCGCGGTGATCGCCGCCTGGGGAACGCGAACACTCTACGCCGTGTCAGGCTGCGCCGTCCACATCGGCCTATCGGCGTGGCTGGGAGGCGAGCCGTTCCTTCGGCGGTGACGGACGTGCAAACCCGGGGATGCAGAAACGCCGGCGATACGCGCCGGGCGAGAGGCCGGCGATGCGCTTGAACAGGCGCCGGAAGAATGCGGGATCTTCGTAGCCGACCCGCCAGCTGATGTCATCGACGGACGCGCCGGTGCGTTCGAGCCGGCGCTTCGCGTCCTCGATCCGCAGCCGCTGGACGTACTCGAGGGGCGTCAGTCCGGTCGCGGCGGCGAAGCGCCTTTTGAACGTGCGCTCGGCGAGCTGCGATCGCTTCAGCATCGCCTCGACCGGGTTCGCGACCGCGAAATGGGTGCTCACCCAGTCCTGCGCGCTCCGGATCTCGGCATCGCCATGATCGCGCCTGCCCTCGAACACCATGTACGGCGTGAGTCCGTCCTGGTGCCACTGCAGGGCGAAGAGGCGCGCGACGTGCTGCGCCGCGGCGGCGCCCGCATAGCGCGCGATCAGATACAGGACCAGATCGTGCCAGGTCGTCGACGCGCCGGAGCTCACGAGTTCCTCGCGGACACCCGAGATCACGAGCACGCGCTCGGGATGAATCGACACGGCTGGATACAGCGCGGCGAACGCCGGCGCGTAATTGAAATGGACGGTCGCGTCCTTACCGTCGAACAGTCCCGTCTCCGCCAGCAGAAAGATCCCCGAACACGCCGAGCAGATGGTGGCTCCGCGGCGGTGCATCGCACGCGTCCAGTCGACCAGTCGCGGATAGCGGCCCTTCACCCACCCGTGAGGCGGCAACAGGATTGACGGCACGATGACGATGTCGGTGGTGTCGATGGTGTCAACCGATCGCTGCACCGCGATCGGAACCCCGCTCGCAAGGCCGATCGAGCCGGCTGCCTCGCCGACGATCTCGATCTGAAACGGCATCTCCGCTCCAGTGCGAGCGTTCGGCGCGCCCATCAGCCTCAACCCGTTCATCACGTCGAAGATGCCGAACAGCGTGGAGACCACCGCGTCGGGCACCGCCACGAGACTGACGTGGCGTGCCGCCGCGCCTCGTTGCGCCGGTCGTGTGGCTGGAACGTCTGGCATTTCTCTGAGCCGATGGCACGAATGGACCGGTTCCGGGCGAATCCGGCTCTCCCGCAACCCTGGTTCGCTTGCGATTATGAGCGCGCGTCACTGCGACTGCAATTCGAGGGAGGACAACGTATGAGCACGGAAGCCGCAATCGTCGATCACGCGAAGCTCGAGTCGTTTCTCACGCGCGCCGTCGGTGACCTGTCGGCCGGGTACGGCGGCGTGATGGTGAGCGTTGGCAGCAAGCTCGGTCTGTACAAGGCGATGGCTGGCGCCGGCCCGCTCACGTCGCACGAGCTCGCGGCACGCGCCGGATGCGCAGAGCGATACGTGAGGGAGTGGCTGAACGCGCAGGTCGCCGGCGGGTACGTCGGCTATCACACGGCGAGCGATACCTACGAGCTCTTTCCCGAGCAGGCGATCGTGCTCGCCGACGAACACAGCCCGGTCTTCCTTCCCTCGGCATGGCAGGTGCCGGCGTCGATGTGGTTCGACGAGGAGAAGACCCTCCAGGCATTCCGGACCGGGTCCGGCGTCGCATGGGGAGAGCACGACAGCCGGCTGTACTGCGGCGTCGCCGCGTTCTATCGCAACGCCTACAAAGGCAATCTCGTTTCGACGTGGCTGCCGGCGCTCGACGGCGTCGTCGAGCAGTTGGAGTCGGGGATAGCGTGCGCGGACGTCGGGTGCGGGCACGGCCACTCCACGATCCTGATGGCGCAGGCGTTTCCGCAGTCCCGCTTCCACGGGTTCGACGTGCACGCGGCGTCGATCGAGGCAGCGAAGCGGAACGCGGTCGACGCCGGCGTCGAGGGGCGCGTCAGCTTCGAGGTTGCCCGCGCGGACGACTATCCGGGCGCCGATTACGGCCTGATCTGCTTCTTCGACGCGCTGCACGACATGGGCGATCCCGTGGGCGCCGCCCGGCACGCGGCGAGCGCGCTCGGCTCGAGTGGGACCGTGATGCTGGTGGAGCCGTTTGCGAACGATCGTCTCGAAGACAACGTGTCGCCGATCGCGCGGATGTATTACGCCGGATCGGCCGCGCTGTGCTGCCCGCACGCGATCGCGGACGGCGGCCGGCTGGTCCTCGGCGCGCAGGCTGGACCGGCCCGCGTGACGGACGTCTTCCGAAAGGCCGGATTCGGCCATTTCCGCCGGGCAATCGAGACGCCGTTCAACCTGATCCTCGAAGTGCGCCGCGAGCCGTGATCGCGCGTGCGGGGATCGCTGACATGCCGTGTACGATACGCGGCCATGACGTCGTACTACTTCATCGAGATGGCCGGCACCGCGGTGTTCGCGATCAGCGGCGTCCTCGCGGTCACGCGCCGCGGGCTGGACGTGGTCGGCGCGGTGATGCTCGGACTGGTGACGGCGATCGGCGGCGGCACCATCCGCGATCTCGTCGTCGGCATTCCGCCGTTCTGGATCGCGGATTTCAACTACGCCTGGGCCGCGTGTGTCGGAGCGCTCGCCGCGTTCTGGATCGGATGGCTCTTCCGCAGCGCGTTGAAGGGCGTCCTGTACCTCGACGCGCTCGGCGCCGCGCTCTTCGCGATCGCGGCGGCGAACAAGGTCCTCGTCTTGACCGGATCGCCGCCCGTCGCCGTCGTGATGGGCGTGCTGACCGGTATTGGCGGCGGCCTGATCCGCGACGTGCTCGCCGGACGTCAGACGCTGCTCATGGGACGGGACATCTACGCCACGCCGATCCTGTTGGGCTGCGCTGCGTTCGTGCTGCTGCGTTATGCCGTCCCGGGCTTCGCGCGGGCCGACCTGGTGGCGATGGCCCTGATCTTCACCGGTCGCGCGTTGGCTATCCACCACCATCTGCAGATGCCGGTCTGGCTCACGGCACAGGACGCCGACTGACGTGCGCTGAACTTCCGCTATGATGCTCCGCCCGTTCACGCCGTCACGGAGGTAAGCGCCCATGCTCCTGCCGTTGCTCGCCGGACTTCTGCAAGCGCCCGCGGCCGACTACCCGCGGCAGCGGCCGATCGCGCCGCCCGGCATCGAATCGTGCCGGAGCCCGGAATACACGGACGATCAATACCGTGCGATGGCTTCGGTCGCGGAAATCGAAGAGGCACGCGCGCGCTTTCCCGGCTCGCACCTGTTCGTGCCGTCGGCGCCCGGACCGCATCCGGGCATCGTCATGCTGCACGGCAGCGGCGGAGGACGCTACACTCCGGGCTGGATGTGCGTTGCGCGGCACTACGCGTCGTGGGGCTACGCGACGCTCGCATTCTGCTACTTCGACTGCGGAGACGACCGGATCCCCGAGGCGCTCGCCGACGTCGACCTGCGGCGGACGTACGACGCGCTTGTCTAGTTGAAGCGATCGCCGCACGTCAACGGACGCAACGTCGCCCTCCTCGGGGCGTCGCGCGGCGCCGAGAAGGCCGCGCTCCTCGCGTCGCTGCTCGGCCGCGCTGCGAAGCAAGACCCAGCCATCGTCGTGCCGGACGCGCTGATCGCCAGCGCGCCGTATGGCACTGTGGTCGGCGCCTTCAACTGGCGCACCCGGCCAGACGACGAGCGGTGGGAGAAGACGAGAGCGCTCTGGGCGGACTGCGTGCGTGACCCAGAGGCACGGGACTGCGCCGCATCTGCGACGTACCCTGACGAAGAACGGCGTCGCGTCGCATCGCGAGGTCGTCGCGAAATTCACCCAGCGGATCACCTCGTGGCCGCGGCTGATCGACGATCGGGTCCTGTTCTACATCTTCGACGACGAGCCGCACCTCCTTCTCGACGTACGGAACCGTCGCGCGGCGCATGCTGTTCAAGGCGTTCCTCGATCGCAGCCTCACGCCGCATGCGAGAGCAATTCAACGGGATCGCCCTCCCGCACGCAGCCAGGATGATGCACGCCGGCGTTGAGACACAGCCGGCCGCCGAAGCGCCGCACGATGTCGCGGAGCACGCCGGGATCCTGTTCGCCCGTCACGGGGTCGTAGGTCGTCATGACGCAGCGGCCGCGGAGATCGGCGATCGCGATCTCCGCGTCGGGCAGCTTCAGGGTCGCACCCGGCCAGTGCCGCTCGCCGAGGGCGGCGACGCCGTCGATGAGGATGTTCGGGCGCAGCCGGCGGACATCGCGGCCGAACACCGACACGGCGCCATCGGTGCACACGAGCAGCGGCAGGATGTCGAACCGCTCGGGCCCGTCGAATCGCGCGAGCCTGGCGCCTGGCCCGACCGCCGCCTCCACGCGCGCGGCCACTTCGCGGGAATTCCACGGCAGTCCGTCCACCAGCGGTTCACCGTCCGGACCCAACGTCGCGCGAAGCCGCAGCAGCCGTGGAAACGTCCGCGCTGTCACGACGCGGCCACGCCGGTCGTACACCTGGACGACCCGATCGCCAGCGAATCCCGTGCCGGTCAGATCGGCGGTGGTCAAACGCTCTCCCGCCATCGACTTGACCGGATATCGCCAAATCGCGGCAACCTTCATGCGATCCTCCGTCACACCAGCTGAAGTGCCAAAGGCCACCTACCAAAAGCCAAGTACCAAGACGACTTCTTGGTCTTTGGCCGTTGGTCATTGGCGTCGCCGTCGTATTTCAGCGGCCTCCTAGACCGCCTGCGCCGCAGTGACCATCGGGAAATCGATCTCGGTCTCGGCGGCGCGATTGAAGTAGTTCGTGAGAACGTTCAGCGCGACGTGCGCGATGATCTCGGCGATCTCCGCATCCGAGAAGCCGGCCGCGCGCACGCGTGCCAGTTCCTGATCGGTGACGCCGCCTTGGCGCTCGAGGACGGCGAGCGCGAATTGCAGCGCCGCGTGCGCCCTCGGGTCCGCGGCGAGGCCCTCCCTGCTCGCCGAGAGCTGCTCGTCCGACAACCCGGCCCTGCGACCGAGCGCGGTGTGCGCCGAGAGGCAGTAGCTGCAGGCGTTGGCCTCGGCGACGGCGAGCGCGATCTGCTCCTGCAGCGCCGCGGGGAGCGCGCCGCGGCTCAACGCGCCGCTGAGCGACAGGTATCCCTCGAGGACGACCGGCGCCTGCGCCATCGTCCGCATCATGTTCGGCACGACGCCGAGCTTGTTCTGAATGGCGTCGAACGTCCGGACGACGCTCGCCGGCGCGTGGTTTCGATCGATTGCGCTGATTCGGCTCATCTCATTTACTCCAGAGGACGACAACAACCGCGCCCAATCACGGTGCGCAAACCTGCAGTGCGAACATCCTGCCAGCCCGTGTTGGACTCGCAACGTCAGGAAGATCAACGCGTTACGGCGATCGAGCTCTTTCCGCGAGGCCACGAACTTTCGTTCCGACACGGAGAGGTCGTTGCGCGACAATGAACGTTCGTTGGCGGTCTCCCAATGAACCTCGAAGCCCTGCAGAGCGTCGCGCTGGCGGTGGCGGCGGAGCGATCACTCGATCGCACGCTCGCGCAGATCGTCGAAGGGCTGGCAGCGCAGCCCGGGGTGGCGCTGGCGCGCGTCTGGCTGATCGCGCCGGGCGACATCTGCACGACGTGCCGGTTTCGCGACGAATGTCCCACCCAGGTCCGGTGTCTGCATCTCGCGGCCAGCGCGGGGACGCCGCTGTCGTCACACCATGACTGGTCGCGCCTCGACGGTCACTTTCGACGCTTTCCGCTGGGCGTCCGCAAGGTGGGGCACATCGGCGCCACCGGTGAAGGACTCCTGATCGAAGACGTGGCGCTGGACCAGGAGTGGATCGCCCGTCCGGAGTGGATGCGCGCGGAACAGATCCGCAGCTTCGGGGGACAGCCGCTCGTCTTCGGTCACGAGCCGCTCGGCGTGCTTGGCGTGTTCAGCCGCGAGCCGATCGGGCGCGACACGTTCCCATGGCTCCGCACGTTTGCCGATCACGCCGCCATTGCGCTCGCCCATGCGCGCGCGCTGGCGGAGATCCAACGGCTCAAGGAGCAGCTCGAGCTCGAAAACGTGTACTTGCGCGAGGAGGTCCGCAGCGCCGCGCCCGCCGGCATGATCGGATCGAGCGCCGCGCTCGCGCGCGTGCTCGAGCAGATTGCGCTCGTTGCGCCGACGTCGGCGCCGGTTCTGGTGCTTGGCGAGTCGGGGACGGGCAAAGAGCTCGTCGCGCGCGCCGTCCACGAGCAGAGCCCACGGCAGCATCGGCCGCTGATCAAGGTGAATTGCGCGTCCATTCCGCGTGAGCTGTTCGAGAGCGAGTTCTTCGGTCACGTGAAGGGGTCGTTCACGGGCGCCCTGCGCGATCGCGCCGGCCGGTTCCAGGCCGCCGACGGCGGCACGCTGTTCCTCGACGAGATCGGCGAGATCTCGCTCGAGTTGCAGGCGAAGCTGCTGCGGGTCCTGCAGGAGGGGCAATTCGAACGCGTCGGCGACGAGCGGACGCTCACCGTGGACGTCCGCGTGATCGCCGCAACCAACCGCGATCTGGCGAAGGAGGTCGCGAGCGGCCGCTTTCGACAGGATCTCTTCTATCGGTTGAACGTCTTCCCGATCACGCTGCCGCCACTCCGCGACCGGCTCGACGACATCCCCGATCTCGCGGCGCACTTCGCCGAGCACGCGACCCGACGATTCGGCACGCCGCGGCCGCGGCTCTCGCTCGCCGCCATCAGCCGCCTGCAGCAGTACGACTGGCCCGGCAACCTGCGCGAACTGCAGAACGTCGTCGAGCGCGCGGTGATCCTGGCGAAGGGATCGATGCTGCGGTTCGACGACCTGCGTCCGCCGGAACGCGCGCAGCCGCCTCCCAGCCCGCATCCGGCGGAATCGCAGCCGGCGGAGATCATCACCGAAGCGGAAAGGCGCCGCCGCGAGCGCGAGAACATCCGCGCCGCGCTCGAGCGCACCGGCGGCCGCATCTACGGCGAGGACGGCGCCGCTCGGCTGCTCGGCATCAAGCCGACGACGCTGGTCTCCAGGCTGAAATCGCTCGGCCTGGGGCGGCCGTCGGCACTCCGGCGAATGTAGGCGTACGCGTTCGCCCGAGAGTGTTAGGATTGGGCCTTTCGAAAGAGCAGGATTGAATCATGTCCAAGCCGACGACCAGCCGACGGGAATTTCTGGCAAAAACCACCGCCGCCGCCGCCGCGTTCACGATCGTGCCGCGGCACGTTCTCGGCGGCCAGCGGTTCGTTCCACCAAGCGACAAGGTCAACGTCGCGATCATCGGCGCGGGCGGCCAGGGCCGCACCAACGCGCGGGCGCTCTTCCAGGAGGAGGACTGCCAGGTGATCGCGCTCGCCGACCCGGCGGAGGAGTGGGACCTCTCGCCGTTCTATTACGGCGGCAAGGCGGGTCGCGGGCCGGTCAAGGCGGAAGTCGAGAAGCACTACTCGGCGAAGACGCCGAATCACCGCTGCGCGGTGTACGAGGACTTCCGCGAGATGCTGGAGAAGGAGAAGGCGCTCGACGCCGTCCTCATCGCCACGCCGGATCACCAGCACGCCTTCATCACGCTCCACGCGATGAAGGCGGGCAAGCACGTCTACTGCGAGAAGCCGCTCACGCACAACATCCGCGAGGCGCGCCTCATCGCGCGCGTCGCGAAGGAGACCGGCGTGGCGACGCAGATGGGCAACTTCGGCCGCTCGAGCGAAGGGCACCGCCTCACGGTTGAATGGCTCAACGACGGCGCCATCGGCACGGTTCGCGAAGTCCATGCGTGGAGCGGCAGTCCGCAGCGATTCGCACGCCCGCAGCGCGAGCCGTCCACCGTCAAGCCGGCGGGCTTCAACTGGGACCTGTGGCTCGGTCCGCGGGCCGAGCGGCCGTACAGCTCGCAGTACACGCCGTTCACCTGGCGATCGTTCTGGGATTTCGGCAACGGCACGATGCCCGACATGGGGCTGCACCACTTCGATCCCGCGTTCAACGCGCTCAATCTCGACGCGCCGCTCACGATCGAGACGACGGCGTCGCAGATCGATCGCGAGCGCAGCGTGGGAGCGCACCTGACCACGTATCGCTACGGCGCGCAGGGCAACCGCGGACCGATTACGGTCTTCTGGTACGACGGAGGCATCCGGCCGCCGGTACCGCTCGGCGTCGATCCAGACGATGCGCGGCAGCGGCTCGGCGAAGGGGAGAACGGGCTGCTGGTGGTCGGCGACAAGGGCGCGCTCACCGCCCCGGGGTGGTCGGGCATGCCTCGTCTCCTGCCGCTCGACCTGCACTTCGCCTACAAGCGGCCGGAGAAGACGCTCCCTCGCGTGAAAGGTCACCACGCGGACTGGATCCAGGGCTGCAAGGGCGGCACGCCGCCGTGCAGCAACTTCGAGTACGGCGCGCGGCTCACCGAGTTCATCCTGCTCGGCACACTGGCGCTGCGCGCCGGCAAGGTCATCAAGTGGGACGCCGCCGCAATGAAGGCCACGAACGTGCCGGCGACGCAGCCCTGGATCGAAGGCACCTATCGCAAAGGCTGGGAGCTGCCGGCGTAACCGCCCGCCGCCTCCCGGCTCAAAGGTCGATCTCGTAGCGGCACGACGGCACCGCGAGCGGCCCGGCCGCGGTTTCCGCCATGTAGGTGAACGCGCCGGTGTCGCGCCAGCCGCAGCGTTCGTAGAATCTGCGCGCGCGCCGGTTGCCGCCGACAACGGCGAGCCAGGCACGCCTGTGGCCGGCCCGGCGGATTTCGTCCTCGCCCTTGCGGAGCAGCATGGTGGCGACACCGCTCCCGCGCGCCGGCCGGTCCACGAACAATTGCTCCACCTCGTCGTGCCGGACGACGACGAAGCCGACGACACCGCTGCCACCTTCCGCGACCCACGTGTGATGGATGCGCTCGGGTGTGCGCGCGACGAAGTGCTCGGGCGTGCGGAACGGCAGCAGCTCGCGCGGCACGTGCCCGAGGTGCCCGTCCTCCCATCCCGTGTGCCAGATCCGCGCGACGCTGGCGGCGTCCGCGTCGGTCGCCCGCCGGATCGTGCAGTCGCCGCTCGCTGCTGGCGCGGTCGCGCCGAAGTAGCCGACGTGCACGATGCCGAACACCATCGTCGCCTCTGCCGTGCGCCGCGCATCGGCAAACCCCGCTCGACGCAGCAGGTCCACGAGGCGATCCGACGAGTTCTCGCGGAGATGCTGATGCGAATGAACGAGGCGCGCGACGAACCGACCGCGATCGCCCATCGCGAAGTCCATCAGGTGAAAAGTCCCGGCAGGCTTCAGCACGCGGCGCGCGCCGGCGAGCATGGCCTGCTGCTGCGCGGCGGACAGGTGATGGAACATGAACGAGGAGAGCACGCGATCGAACGACCGGCCGGGGTACGGCAAGGCGTCGGCGTATCCGGCATCGAATCGAACCTCGAGCCCGGTGCGGGCTGCCTTCGCGCGAGCGCGCGACAGGACGTTCGGATCGGGATCCAGCCCGACGACGTGCGCGGCGGGATATTGCCGCTTGACGGCGAGCACCAGCGTGCCCGTGCCGCAGCCGATGTCGAGAATGTGGTGTCCGGGACCGATCCCGCTCTGCTCGATGAGGCGTCGCCGCGCGCGGTTCGCGCCCATCAGCGCAACGATCGGGTCGTACAGCGGAAGCGCCCAGTCGTGTCCGGCCGCGGGGAGGTAGGGCCGCTGAGTGTCAGCCATTCGAGTCACCTCCCCGCCTATTATCTGCGGTTCGGCGACGGCGCGATCCGCACCAGACGGCGAAGGTCCATCGTCGCTGGAACATTGCCCGCGACAACACGGACTTGATAATCTCGTTCAGACGCTGGTCGTGATCGAGATCATCCGCGAACTCGCAGCGTTCGTTCTCCGCCGCCCGCGTGTGCCGACGCTTGTCCGATTCTCGACTGCGCTGGATCGCCACAAGTACCGCTGGCGCATCCGCCAGCGCATCGGCTCATCGGTAGACGCGTTTGCGGTCCTCAACATCCACCGCATCAGCATCGACGCTCCTGCCTTGATCGTCTGGGACGAGGTCCGGCGGTGGGGACCAGAATCGACGTGCTGGCCGGGCCGGATCGCGAAGCTCCAACCCCGGGACGGGCGCGATGACGTCATGGAAGTGTTTCTCTTCGGACGGCGATCGCTCTTCGGCCTGCCGCGTCACCTGCTCGGATTCGACATCGTCCCGCTGATCACGATGGAGCTCGAACGCCGCCAGGAGCGGCCGGGAGCGCTGGATCCCGACAACGGGCGCTTCCTTCTCTATCGCTGCGTTGGCGGGTACCCCATCGGCCTGTTCTGCATGTACGTGCGCTCGTCGATCCCCTCCGAGGAAGAGCGCGAGCGCGCACAGCTCTTCTTCGTCGTCGCCTTCGATTTTTACGGCCGCCCACACTGGTCGCGGTCGGGACCGATCCGATGGATCTGGGAGCGCATCCACAACCGGGTGACCGGCAACGTCCTGAACAGATTCAAGTCCGAGTGCGAAGCGGACTTCGCGAGCGTTCAGGCCGGCGCGTAACCCTGCTGGAGGAGGCGCAATGGCGTCGAGCAGTCGTACGACGTCCGTGTCGTGCCGATGCTCACCGCGGACTGGCCGGGCGCGAGGAGCTGCGCCACCGTCTCCCGCGACCGCGCCGGCTTGATGTGGACGGCGATCACCGCCACGCCGCGAGGCAGGCCGGCGATTCGCTCGCGGAGCAGCCCCGGCGTGAGATGCCCGGCCGCCTCGGCCAGCAGCTCGCAGCCGTCCGGGAACGCCACGCCGACGAAGACGGTCGTCAGCTTCTCGAGCATTCGCGCCCGGTCCCAGATTTCATCCGTCGGGCCGCTGTCGGTGCAGATGACGATCGCCGCGTCGGCGTCCTCGATGATGTAACCCATCGTGGGAACGGGATGATTGACCGGTATCGCGGTCAGCCGGAGCCCTTCGATCTCGAAGGGCACTCGCGGCTGAACGGTGCGGAGCTGCACGACCGGCTCGCCGAGCGGCATCAGCGTCAGGAAATCCGGCCATGCGCGACCGTTGAACATGTCGCTCCGCAGGCTGTCGAGCACCGGCTCGTGCGACCAGACAACGGTCCGGCGGCCGCAGGCGTCCATGACGTTCATGGCAAACGTCGGCAGCGAGCAGACATGATCGGCGTGGCTGTGCGTCAGGACGACGTTGGCGATCTTCGCCTGCTCGCATGGTGTTCCGTGAAGTCCGAGAGCGCCCGCGTCGAGCGCGACACGGTCGTCGAGCAGAAACGTGGTCAGGAACTGCTGATCCGATCCGTCGGTCGCCGAGGGCAGAATGCGCACTCTCATGCGGCACCGCGGGTGATGGTTGCCGGCGCCGGCGTGCGTGCATCGACGAGCGCGAACACATGCTCCGGCCGGTCGAACCCTTTCGCCGTCATCAGGCCGAGGTCGCGGAACAGGAACGAGCCGCACGCCATCGCCTTCGTCGCCGGGCAGGTCAGGATCCGTCCGGTCTCGTCGGTCGCGAGCTTCTCCAGGCGGAACGCGAGGATCGGCGCTTCTCCGATCATCGACAATCCGGCCGGCTGGCTGGCGCCGAAGCTGTCGATCACCACCGGACCCGACGCGAGCGCCCAATCCATGCGCAGCAGATGCGACGCGACAGCCCACGCCGCCGGATCGCGACCGAGCTGCTGTGCCAGGGCGTCCACGCACAGCGCCGCACGACATGCGGCGGCCGCCTGCTCGCCGGCCATGGAGCCTTCCCAGAAGGCCATCAGCGCGTCCCCCTGGAACTCCTTGATCGTGCCGCCGTGCGCGGCGACGGCGTCGCCGAGGATGCGGAAGATCCGGCTGACCGACTGCTGGACCTCCGCGGCCGATGCTTCGCGGACGATGCGGGTGTAGTCGCGGATATCGCCGACCAGCACCGTGACCACCGAGCGCAGCGGCACCGCGAGCGTGCCGGGCTGATCCTCTGCCAGACGCGCGGCGGGTGGCGTGAAGACGACGACGAAATCACCGTGGTCGCCGACGCTGAGCCGCTGGCCGGGATGCACCTCGACCTCGACGTTCGGGATGAGACGGCGGCCGTCGACCCGCGTGCCATTGCGGCTGGTATCGCGGACGAAGCAGCGGCCGTCCCGTGTACCCGTCAAGACGCAATGCGCGCGTGAGACCGTAGGGTCCGAGACGAACATGGTGCCCGGGTGCTCACCGCCGTTGCCTTCCTCGCGTCCGATCTCCAGTCGATCGTAGAAGGGATACCACCGCTCTTCCCGCGTCCCGTGCGCCGCCACCAGGAACATCGGGTCCCGGCCGGCATCGGGCGGGGGGGAGCAATACCGAAACCGCGCCGCGGACACGCCGTCCATCAGGTGCCAGGCTGCAACGCGGCGAGCCGATGCCGCAGCTTCACCACCTCGGCGCTCAAGTCGCGCACCCGCCGCGACATCGTCTCCACGATGTTGAACGCGAGCGACGGGTCCTCGTTGAGGCGCCGCAGGAAGTTCTTCTTGTCGATCGTGAGCACGCGGGCCTGGCCGCGGGCCCGAATCGTCGCCGAGCGGCGTTCGCGCTGGAACACCGCCATCTCGCCGAACAGCTCGTTGCGGCCAGCCACGCGCAGGAGTGTTTCCTGCCCGCCGTCCTCGGCGAGCACCTCGACTTCGCCGTCCTGGACGACGTACAGGCAGTCGCCGACATCGCCTTGCCGGCAGACGATCTCGCCGTCGTGGTAGACCCTGCCCAAATCACCCATGCTCATGATGGCGGCGCCTCCGGTCGCCGCGCCGGCGCGCGGGTCAGCATCGAGGTCGCGATCGACCATGTGAAATGACCTACGAACGCCGGATGGAGCATCCGTCGAAAGATGTCGCTGTATGGAGCGCTCCCCGAGAACATGTCCCACAGGACACCGCTCAGGTGCCGCTCGACACCCGGCAGCTTCTGTTCCGCCACGGCCATGTGCAACAGCGCCTTCCGCAGCAGCGAGGCGTGCTGCGCGATCTCCGTGAACAGAAACGCCGCCCGCCCGGCCCGGTTGTCGGCCGCGATATTCCGGCACACCGGCCCGTAGTGCCGGGCGAAGGTCCCCTCCGAAATGCCCTCGAAGACCACTGTGCGTGCAGCGGTCTTGGCGGTGCGATAGGCCGCGCCGATGCCGTCCTTGTACAACCGCGTGACGCCGCAGTCGCCGATGAAGAGGAAGCGATCGGCATACGGCTTGACGGCTCCGCGGACGTTGATGTGCGGCATGCACTGGCAGGAACCCTCGGCTCCGTTCCATCCTGGCGGCATGCACGCCTTCACCTCCGGCGACGCGACGAACGCGTCGACCAGCGCGTGGTCGATTCGGTCGCCCAGCAGGCACATCGTCACGTAGTCGCCCTTCGGAATGATCGCGGCGAATTCCAGCCGTGGGATGTTGAGCAGGAACACGTGCATCGCGGTGCCGATGGTGCGGGTGATCGTGTCCTGACCCAGACGGTACTCGCGGATGAACGTCTTCGTCGCACCCGGCCGCACGTAGCCGATGCCCAGGCCTTCGAAGGTGGTGAGCGCCGACGAATTCACGCCCACGGCTGCGACGAGCAGGTCGTAGGAACTGACACGTCCGTCCCGCGACCGCACGCAGGGCCTGCCCTCCTCGAGCGTGACGGCATCCACCCGCACCGGCAGCAGGCGCGCGCCCTTCGCCGTGGCTCGGCGCAGCAAGTGATCGTCGAAACTGAGCCACTTCTGTTCGGCGACATCGCGCGGACCACCGCCACGGTGGACGGCACCGATCCGCATTTCGTGCAGCGGCGTCTCGATTCGAACGCTGCCGACATCCATGTGCAGCACGTACGAGTCGATGCCGCGCTGCACGACGTCGTCTGGCAGCGCGATGCCTTCGGCGGCGAGATTCTGGACGAGCGATTCGGAGACGATCCCTCCGCACATGTTGCAGCCCTGGGGCCCCGGTTTCGCGAACGCTTTCGGCTCGTAGATATCAACGTCTACGCGGAGATCGATCCGCGCAGCCATCTCGAGGAGGAAGTACGCGAACAGGGACCCGGCAGGGCCGCTGCCGACGACGGCGACGCGGCCGCCGTCCTCGAGGCGCAGGCGATCCGGCGAAGGTGAGGGGAAATTCGTTGCGAGGGACCGCCGCGCCAACATTCACCTCTGGGCGGTTGTGGGAGTCTCGTCCAATCGTGCGTCACTGCACGCACGCGCAGCGCGACATCCGAGCAAGCGGTGTGCCCGCCCCCGAATTCAGCGTTGGCCGGCGATCACCGCGATCGGCATCGACACGATTCGCCGGATTCTCGACGTTGCGTTGCCGGATGTCCGGCTGATTCTGCAGGGCGCGTTGAGTGCCAATCTGTCACTTGACTCACGACCGGTTCAGCGTGACGATCCGTCAATCTCGTCTGGCGGTGTTTCCGTTCCGGATTGCCGGCGTGCTGCGCGCCGGCACTCGCGTGTGTGATTCTCGCTGTTTCGTCTGACGCGTCTCTCACGCCGCTCGCCGTTCGGACGCGACGCTGAAAGATGTTCGTCGCCGCCCCCCTTCCCTCACACAGACCTGTGCTCCTGTTCGTGAAGCCGCGCGCATGCTGCGCGACCGGCGCGCGTTCACGATCGCGCACGTCCGGAGGAGTCTATGTGTATCCACACCGCTGGAGACCCATCCCGATGTAAACGCCCGCACACACGCGGCTTCACTCTGATGCGATTGGCGTCCGCCGGCCTCGCGATCGTCCTTGCGGCGAGCGAGACGAACGCAGGCCAGCAGCTCGTCGCCGGCGCCAACGTCAACATGGGCGGCGGTCCGGCGTGCACCCAGGCGACCGACGCCAATTGTCCCAGGCCGATCTACGGTGACGTGTCCCTGCAGCGGCAGAACGAAGGGTCGATGGCCTGCAGCTCGCGCAACCCTGCCACCTGTCTCGCCGCAGGCAACGACTATCGCCTCGTCAACCTTCCAGGCATCGACGACGGCAAGGTGACGGCAGACTCGTGGCTCGGGATCTACTGGACCCGCAACGGCGGCGCCACCTGGCGCAGCACGATGCTTGCCGGATGGAAGACGGCCGATCCGCAGTTTTCCGACACATCGCAAGAGGCGCTCGCCTCGCCGGTGCGCGCGTTCGACGCGACCGCCGATCCTACGGTGCGCGCCGGCACACACGGCCTGTTCTACGTGAGCGGCGTCGCCTTCAACCGTGCCGGCGAAAACGCCTCGGCGCCGCTGTCGGGCATCGACGGAAAGAAAGGGATGCAGTTCGTCGCGGTCTTCATCGACGACAACAACACGTCCGATCCGGATGCGCAGCCGCGCTACCTGTGGACCGTGGCCCCGGAGGCCGGCACGAGCGGCAAGTTCCTGGACAAGCCGTGGATTGCCGTGGACATTCCTCGCGGCGGCGCCCCGCCGGTGTGCACCATCCCCGCCGGACCCGGTGGTGTTCCCGCCGCGCAGACGATTCAGGCGGGGACGGCCTACGTCGCCTATGCCGTGTTCCTGGGAGAGGGCAACAACCCGCACAGCGAAATCTGGGTGAAGAAGTCCACCGACTGCGGCCGGACGTGGGGCAGCGCGGCCAAGGTCACGGCGAGCGTTCCGCTCAGCCAGTCGCCGATGCTCGTGATCAACCCGACGAACGGCAACCTCCATGTGGTGTGGCGGGAGTTCGGCGTCGGAGGCGGAGAAGACCGAATCCTGACGGCGAAGTCCACGAACTTCGCGAAGTCGTTCTCCAAACCGGTCGAAATCCATCGCCTCGGCGTGCCGGCACCGCTCTCGACCGCTTACGACCAGGCCACGCTGCCGTCGGCAGCGGAGCCGGGCCTCAGGATGGCGCGGTCCAATGACTACCCGGCGGCATGCATCGGCACCGACGGTCTCATGCGGGTCCTGTTCTCCAAACGCATCCAGGACCAGCGCTCGAGGATCGTCGTCACGACGTCGGCTGACGGAGTCACGTGGTCGCCGCCGGCAGCCGTGGACAACCACAGCGCTGCGGGTCACCAGTTCCAGCCGTCGATCGCCTGCGCCGGACCGAGATCCGTGGCCTTCTGGCTCGACCAGCGGAACGACAACGCGTTCTGGCTGCTCACCGCCTTTCCGGACCTCCCACACGTGATCGGTCCGTTCATCATTGACGTGACGAATGCTCCGCCGACGCACACCGTTGACTCGCGCGCGGCGCACGAAGCCGGTCTGGACGCCGCCGGCAACCCGATCTTCGCGCCCAGCCTCCAGGTGTCGCGCTATCAGGTGCGCTACGACACCGGCGCCGGGACGTTCGTGCAGCAGCAGTTCAACCCGATGAACCTGCCGCTCTTTGCGTCAGGCCTGGTGCCATTCCACGGCGACTACCCGGAGATCGTCGTGCGCAATCCGTTCAAGCCGCCGGTGGGTGCACTCGGCTGGCGCTTCAATGACTTTGCCGACGAATCGCCCGTCCTGCATGCCGTCTGGACCGACAACCGCGACGTGCTGCGCGATCCGCTCGCCGGCAACACGGTGATCACGGGCGGGACGTTCACCGCCTACGGCGCGCCTGACACCAGTGCCTGCACGCCGGGTACGCCGACGTGGACACGCAACCAGAACCTGTACACGGCGATGCTCTCGTCCGGCCTGGCAATGCAGGCGGAAGGAAACGCCAGGCGCAGCCCGGACGCGTTGAGGCGCGGCTACGTGGTTCGCCTGCAGAACCTCGCGCCGCCGGACCCCGGCAGCGACGGCGTTATCGGCACGGACGACGACGTCGTAGAAAAGCGGTTCCGGCTGACGATTGGCGGCACGGGCGGCGAATCGTTCGACTGGCGCAACGATCCCGTCATGACGATCGAGGTGACGGTGCCCGCGTTCTCGGGTGCGGCGCGCACGGTGTTCGTCCCGAGGAACTCGACCGCGGCATTCGAGGTGAAGGCCGTCGAGCTCGGAGCGTCCGGTCCCCTCGAGGACGGCCTGAAGGGAAGCGTCATTATCGCGCCCGACCCTACCGCGCCTGAAGACCCCGCGACCGCGTCGGGCGAACGGCACGATCTGTTGCTGGATCCCGTCTCGACGCCGTACGGCATCAGCTACACCTACGCGAACCCCGCGTTCCTGGTGCAGCAAAACTACTCGGATTCGATGTTCCTCACGAACATCCTCAATCCGTCCTACATCACGCCATCGTACATTACGCCGTCCTACATCACGCCCTCGTACATCACGCCGTCGTACGTGACGCCGTCCTACATCACGCCCTCGTACGTCACGCCGTCCTACATCACGCCGTCGTACGTCACGCCGTCGTACATCACGCCGTCGTACATCACGCCGTCCTACATCACGCCGTCGTACATCACGCTGCCGCTGGTGACGGACACGAACTACGTGGTCACCAACACCGGGAACGTGACGTCCGGGTACGACCTGACGGCGATGATCCAGTCGTTGGCGGCAAACGCGGTGTTCCAGCTCCAGGTCAACCGGCTGTATGCGGAGCCGAGCCCGGAGTCGATCTGCGCCGGAGAGGACTGTGAACCGCAGGCGCTTCAGCAGACGTGCGGGCTGGGCCGCCAGGTCGGCCTGCAGCCGCTGGCGAACGTGACCGCCGCGAGCGCTCTCGGCCTGGCGAGCTTCAGCCTCGCCCCGGGAGAGTTCGCGATCGTCACGCTGCGGGTGGCATGCGCGAGCGGCACCTGCTTCGATCCGCTGCAGAACCTCACGATCATCGTCCGGGCGCAGGCACCCAATTGCGACGATGCCGAATGCTCGATCGTGCCCGAGACGGTGGTGATCGACAGCGCGGCGCCACTGCTGACGCTGCCAGCGCCGGTGACCGCGCCGGCGACGAGCGGATCCGGCGCTGCGGTGACGTTCACGGTGTCCGCCACGGACGCGCTCGACGGACCTGTGACGCCGAACTGCACGCCGGCATCCGGGGCGGTGTTCCCGGTTGGCGCCACGACGGTGACGTGCATGGCGACTGACACGCACGGCAATACGGCCACGGGCACGTTCACCGTGACCGTCACGAACGCGGCGCCTACGGCACACAGCCAGACCGTCAATGCGCTGGAAGACACGCCGGTGAACATCACGCTGGTGGCAGGAGACGTCGAATCCGATCCCCTGACGTTCACGCTGGTGAGTCTGCCGCAGCACGGCGTGTTGACGCAGGGGGGGGCGCCGATGTCGAGCGTCCCCGCGCTCCTCTCGGGTGCGACCCTGACGTACGTGCCCAGCGCGGACTACAACGGCCCGGACAGCTTCCGGTTCAAGGCGACCGACGCTCCGTATCTTCACGATTCGAACGAGGCGGTCGTCTCGATTGCCGTGAGCGGGGTCAACGATGCGCCGGTGATACCCGCGGAGTTCGACGGCGGCACGATCGAATCAGGTGCGACCGAGCGCTGGTCTGTCTCCGCGATCGCGACGGATATCGACAGCTCGCCGATCATCTCGAGCGTTTCGGTGGCGCCCCAGCACGGCACCGTCGCGATCGGCGGCGCGGGCACGTTCGTCGAGTACACCTCGACGGCCCCCTTCGTCGGCGACGACCGCTTCACGGTCACGATCACCGACGGCGGATTCACCGCGTCCTCGACCGTCAGGGTGGCGATTACTTACGGCACGCAGTTCCACTTCAACGGCCTGTTGAGCCCGTATGCGCCGCCGCCGAGGGCCTCGAACGCCGGGAGCTCCGTGCCGATCGTCTGGCAGTACGCGGATTCCTCGATGCAGCCGGTGAACTCGGCGTACGCGTATGCCGCGTCGCTCGTCACCGTGACGTTTACGCAGTTGACCTGGGGGGCCGCGACGCCGCCACCCAACTGTGAAGGAGGAACCGAAACGAGCCTGGTGCAGGTCAGTTGGGACTATCCGGGCAACAGCAGCTTCCAGTACTTCCCGGCCGAGAATCCGCACCCGGTGTACGGTGCCGGCACGTGGCAGTTCAACTGGCAGACCGGGCCGCCCGTCAGCGCCGGCTGCTGGAGAGTGCGGGTGATACTGGACATCAACGACAACAATCAGAACAAGGCGGTGCCGGATGCTGCCGATCTCGTGCGTGCGTTCCTGCTGAAGCTGAAATAGCGCAGCGGCTACAGACCTCCGCGGCGGCGAGCGTCGGCCAGCAACGGGTCGTCGGTCGATTCGGTCCGCAGCGCCACGTATTCCCGGTAGTTGGCTTGCGCCGCGGAGCGCTGTCCCAGTCCCTCCTGTGCGCGCGCGAGCCAGTACCGCAACGCTGCCATGTAGCGGAACGACGGCGTGTCATCGAGGAAGACCGCCGTCGCCTCGCCGCGGCGCTTCACGCACGCCTCCAGTTCCGCCAGTGCCTCGGCATAGTGCTCCGCGTGCACGTAGGCGACAGCCACGTCGTACCGGGCGAGCCAAAGATCCGCGAGCTTGAGCGCATCCTTGAACGCGTCGAGTGCGGTGCCGCGGCGATGGTTCGCCAGCGCGATGTTGCCGTCGATGATGCGCGAGTACGCTCTCGGCTGTGGCTGAAGGAGGTTGTCGAGCTTCGCCGCCATCGCCATGGCGTCGGTGACCTTGCCCGCCTGAAGGTACAGACGTGCCGCCGGGACGAACACCGCCTCGCCCGTGCCAGACTTCACGGCCTCGCTGATGGCCGTCAACGCGAGCGGAACGCGGCCGGTCGCCATGTACGTTTCGGCGAGCGCCACCCATTTCGCGCTGAGCGCGGCGAGATTGCCGGCCTGCTCGTCGGCGGCGATTCCCGCGCGGAGGATGCGTTCGGCGTCGGCCTGGCGTCCGCGGTACATCGCCATGTCGGCGCGGCCCATTGCCGCGAGCGACGCGCCCGGCGCCCCGGTCCGCGCCATCAGCTCGTAGGCTCGATCGGCGGCCTCGAAATCGTTTCTCGCGAGCGCGGCCACGGCGAGAGGAATGTGGTTCTTGTAGAAGTCCGGCGCCTGCTCGACGAGCGTCCGCGCCTCCTTCTCCGCCGTCGCGAAATCTCCCGCGTACATCGCGTAGAGCGCGTAATTGTTCCGGAACAGCACGTTCTTCGGGTAGATCTCCACCGCGCGCCGGCCCTCTTCGAGCGCCTGTCCGAAGTTCAGCACCATGAAGTACGCGTAGCCGAGATTGTTGTGCCCCGACTGATCGGTCGGGTAGAGGCGGACCAGGGTGGCGTAGTTCTCGATGGCCTTGTCGTAGTTCTTCGCGACCGCGAGGTAATACGTGCCCAGCGTCCGGTACTTCTCGCGCTCGGTCATCCTGTCGACCAGCGCGAGAGCCTTCTTCCACACCTCGACGGTCTCGTTCTTTCGTCCGAGGTGGTCGGCGCTCGTCGCCCAGCCGGCATAGGCGCGGCCGAAGTTCGGATCGATCGCGACGGCTTTCCGGTACCGCGCGATCGCCTCCTCGAACCTGCCACTCGAATGCAGATCTTGTCCGAGCGAGTAGTTCTGCACCGCCTCGAGCGAACCGGCGGTCAGGCTCTCGGTGTCGGCGAGCTGCTGCGACCGGCTGGCGGTGTCGCCGAGCGCGCGACGGACATCGGCAGCGAGCGTCGTGATCGCCCGCAAGACGTCCGCGCTGTCTCGTGCGGCCGCCTGGTGCCTCCACAGCGGCGTGCCGTCCGCGCTCTCGCCGGCGATGGTGATGCGGTATCCGTCGCGGCCCGCCTCGATGCGCCCGCCGACGACCACTTTGATGCCCTCACGAATGGCGATCAGGCGAGCGGTGGACGAATCGAGAGCGGACCCTGGCGCGATCCGAGCCGCCACACGCCGCGCGTCGCGCCGATCGTAGGCGGTGATGAACGGAGCGCCCTCGAGTGCCATCGCCAGGGCTGGCTCGAGCGAGTCGCGAAACGCGGCGTCTCCTGCGGCGTTGTCGAAGTCGGCAATCAACACCGAGACCGGATCCGGCTGACGGGCAGGCGCGCGTCCTGGGCTGGCCCACCACGCCAGCGTGACGAAGGCGGCAAACAGCACCGCGGCCGCCGCGATGGTCGTGCGCGTCAGCTTCCGCTCGAACGGACGCGGCCGCCCGTTGTCGTCCAGCCGGTCGAGCGCTGCGGCGAGCTCCGCCGTCGTCTGAAAGCGCGCGGCGGGATCGACCTCGACGCAGCGGGCGACGACGCTCTCGAGCGCTTGCGGCACCGCTCGGTCGAACTCGGACAGCATCGGCGGCGGGACATGCATTCGGCTGCTCAACTCGGCGAGCGCGCCTCCGGCGCGTTCGACACGCACCTTGCCGAGGAGCATGTCGTACAGGATGAGGCCGAATGCGTAGATGTCCCCGCGGTGGTCAACCGGCTGTGCGAGCGCCTGCTCGGGCGCCATGTACTCGATGGTGCCCATCACGGAACCGGCCATGGTCGTGCCCGCCGCTGACAGGCCGGGCGCGACGGCTGCGGCCGGCGCGTGCGCCGCCGTCGCCGCGATGCCGAAGTCCATGATCACCGCTTCGCCCTCGGTGTCGATCATGATGTTCGCGGGCTTGAGGTCGCGGTGCACGATGCCCGCGTGATGGGCCGCCTCGAGGCCGGATACGATCGAACGCGCCATCCGCATCACGCGTGAGACCGGCAGCCGCCCCTCGCGTTCGAGAATCGCCGCCACGTCCTCGCCCTCGACGAACGGCATCGTCATGTACTTGACGCCGCCGACGTCGCCGAGATCGTGGATGCGAACGACGTTGCGGTGGGTGACCTGGCGGGCGAGCAGCAGCTCCTGCTTGAAGCGTTTCTCGAATGCGCGTGCGGCTTCGGGGGCAGTCATCATCTCCGGCCGGATCACCTTGAGCGCCACGACCACGGCGAGCTCCTCGTCCCAGGCCTTGTAGACCGCGCCCATGCCGCCGGTGCGGACGATGGAGATGATGTGGTAACGCGAGCCGAACGCCTCGCCGGGCTGCAACGGTCCTGCGGCGGCAGGCAGACGCGCTTCGCGCGCAGAGCCCGTGTTGGGCGCGGTCAGGGAATCGAAGCCGCGCCATTCGGCAGCGGCTGAAATCGTGGCTTCCCGGAAAACGGTACGATCGGCAGGTGAGACGATCGTGCGGGTAACGCTATCCGCCCGAATCGCGCTGGAAGGCGGTTCGACTGACGCGCCGGTCGCTTCTCCGGCAGTCCGAGGCTGATCTCCCGACATCGGTTGGCCCGGCTCCGGGCCGTGAACTACAGAGATTCTCGCAGCAATCCCGATTATCACGCCGTGGAGCCGGGGCGGACCATCGAATTCTTCGCCGCGGCACGGTGAACGGTCCCCCGATGAGTCGGGTGATCTCGACGCGTTCACACGCGAACCATCGACGCGTCCTGCGTGCTGTTGCGATAATGCTCGCTTGATCGACTTTGTCCATCGGGAGTACTCGCATGACCGTGACCAGCTCGCCTCTGCTCGGACGTCCCCTGTGGTACGAATTGATGACGACGGACAGGAACGCCGCGGAGGCGTTTTACACGAACGTCATCGGCTGGACCGCCAAGCCGTTCGAAGGGGCAGCGCATCCCTACACGATCTTCCATCGGGCCGGCGACGTGCCCGTGGCGGGTGTGATGACGCGTCCGGACGGCATGAACGCGCCGCCGTTCTGGGCGATGTACGTCGGAGTGCCGAAGCTTGAAGACGCCACGGCCCACATCCGGCGGCGCGGCGGCAGCGAGCTGTCCCCGGTCATCGAGGTGGCGAGCGTCGGGCGCATGCAGATGATGAAGGACCCGCAGGGCGCCGCGTTCTACACGTATGAACCGGCAGGCCCCGAACAGCGGCCGGAGGGCCCGCCGGAGGTGGGCGAGGGCTCGTGGCACGAGTTGATGACCACCGACGCCGAGGCGGCGATGGCGTTCTACAGCGAGGTGTTCGGCTGGCAGCCCGGCGAAGCGATGGACATGGGTCCGATGGGCAAGTACCACGTGTTCAATCGCCCGCACGGGATGATCGGCGGCATGATGAACCGGCCGCCAGAGCTGGCGCACGTTCCGCCGAACTGGCAAATCTACTTCCGTGTGGCGGAGATCGAGTCCGCCGCCAGGCGGATCACCGCCAGCGGTGGCCAGATTCTCAACGGGCCGATGCAGGTTCCGGGCGGCGACTGGATCGTGAGCGCGCTCGATCCACAGGGCGCGGCGTTCGCGCTTCATGCCGGCCAGGCGGGATAGACCGGAGACGTCGATGATCGCAATCGTGTGGCAATTCGAAGTCAAGCCTGGCTGCGAGCGCGAATTCGAGCAGTTGTACGGTACTGACGGCGACTGGGCGGTGCTCAATCGCCAGACGAAGTCGTTCCTCGGCGGCTCGTTCATGCGCGATCAGAATCGGGCCACGCGCTACATCCTGATCGAGTACTGGAGCGAGATGCTCACGTCCGAGCAGCACCGGACGTACCGGTCCGACGTGGTCGCTTCGCTCGAAGCGCAACGCGACCGCCTCATCGAGGCCATCGAGCCCCTCGGCGTCTTCACGCCCCTGCACGTGCCGGATCGATTCGGGCCGACCTGGTCCACGAGCAGGTGACGCCGGCATTCGATGCCCAACAGCCGGGAGCCTCAGACTCGATTGCGGATTGCCGCTCCGATCAGTTGCGCGTCGATGCCGAGCGCCGTATTCGTCATGGCGATGGATTCGCTGCCATCGCGCACGGTACCGACCAGGGCACGGATGGCGTCAATGGTCTCGGGAATGACGATCGCCTGGTTGTCGACCATGTACGCATAGAAGAGTTCGTCGCCTTCCACGCGGAGCATGTCGGACCACAGCGCCACCTCGTACAGGTTGTCGTACGGTCTGCCGCGATCCGCCATCAGCTCTTTGACGGTGTTGAGTGACACGAGTCCGTCGCTGATGCGGATCGGCGCGATTCGAGAAGAGGTCGCGAACGCGTCGAGCACCTCCTCTTTCGTGGCGCGGCGGGGCATCTGCACATTCCAGTAATGCAGGTGGGCGATGGTCTCCGGCACCTTGACGGCCATGGTGACGACGTCGAGCTCGGGGTCGACTGTCCGAGCGTCGGGTCCTTGATGGCTGGGAATGCGGTGACTCGCTTCGCATGTCGCCGCATCGTCGCGGACGCGCGTCTTTCGAGGCGCTGAAGCTTCCCGCGTGGGTGTGTTACCCTATCGCCCTCGCTGGTCCAGGTCGATTCCCCCTGCGGTACACCAGCACGCCACGACAGCTGTGTCCAACGACCATCGTCACCCGCTTCGTCCGGAATCCGGCGGATCCGCGCCCGACGCCGAAGGTCCGCTGTGGCAGCGGCTCGCTGTCCAGAGCAACGCGCTCACGGATTTGACCGCGCGCTACACGAATCCCGACGAGCGGTTCGATGACAGGCTGCGGAGCATCCTGCAGATTTCCGCGCGCGCCCTCGAGGTCGAGCGACTGAGCATGTGGACGTTCGACGCCGGGCGTTCGCACATCGGCTGCCGCGGGCTCTATCGCCGATCGGCGGACGCCTACGACTGTGGCGCGCTGCTCCCGCGCGGCGCGGCGCCCGCCTATTTCGATGCGCTCGAACACGAGCGGGTGATCGCCGCCGGCGATGCGCAGGGGGACCCGCGCACGCGCGAGTTCCGCGACGCGTATCTCGTGCCCAACGGCATCGGGGCGATGCTGGACGTGCCGTTGCGGCACGAGAACGAGACCGTCGGCGTGCTCTGCGCCGAGCACGTCGGCGGCGTGCGCCCGTGGACCGTCGACGAGCAGAACTTCGCGATCTCGGTCGCCAACCTGATCGTCGTCGCCATCGCGGAAGACGAGCGGCGCGGCGCGCTGGCCAGCCTTGCCGAGAGCGAGGCGCGCGCCAGGCTGATCGTCGACACCGCGCACGACGCGTTCATCGGCATCGATACGGCCGGCCGCATCACCGCATGGAACGCGCAGGCGGAGCGGATCTTCGGGTGGCCGCGCGAGGAGGCCGTCGGCAGAAACCTCGCCGAGACGATCGTGCCGCCCGCCTACCGTGACGCGCACAACAACGGCCTCCGTCGCTTCCTGGCGACCGGCGAGGCGCCCGTCGTGAACCAGCGTCTCGAACTGACCGCGCTCGATCGCACGGGCCGTGAGTTCCCGGTGGAGCTCACGATCACCTCGCCGATGAAAGTCAGCAGCGGCTACTTCTTCGGCGCGTTCCTCCGCGACATCTCGGATCGCCGCGAGCGGGACGCGGAACTGCGCCGCGCGAAGGAGTCGGCCGAGGCGGCGACGCGCGCCAAGAGCGAGTTCCTCGCCAACATGAGTCACGAGCTGCGTACGCCTCTCAACGGCGTGCTCGGCTACGCGCAGCTGCTGCAGCGGGACAGGAGCCTCTCCCAGACGCATCGGGAGGCGCTCGACGCGATCGCGAAATGCGGCTCGCAGCTCCTCGATCTGATCATCGACGTGCTCGATCTCTCGAAGATCGAGGCGGGCCGGCTCGACATCGAGGAGCGCCCGGTCGATCTCGCGCAGCTCGTCACCGACGTCCGTTATGTCGTCGCCGAAGCCGCCGACCGCAAGGGGCTGCGGCTGACGGCGTCGATCGGTGACGACGTGCCGCGCTGGCTGGTGCTGGACGATCGCCATCTCCGCCAGGTGCTGCTCAACCTGCTTGGCAACGCGATCAAGTTCACGGCTGTCGGCGAAGTCAGGATCGACGTCGGGACGGGCGAGCCAGGCCGCGTGGCGTTCGACGTCGTGGACACGGGCCCCGGGATCGAGCCATCCGCGCTGAAGGAGATCTTCGCCGCCTTCGCCCAGACGCGCGAAGGGGCGGCCGCAGGGGGCACCGGCCTCGGGCTGACGATCAGCGATCATCTCATCCGCAAGATGGGCGGCGAACTCCGCGTCGAGAGCACGCGAGGGGAAGGCAGCCGCTTCTCCTTCTCGCTGCCGCTCGTCGCGGCGCGCGAGGATGCGCGCTCCGCACGCGCCGACCGCGAGGCGGCGTTGCCGCCGCTCGACGCGCGGCTCGCGCCCGGCGAGCAGGTGACGGCGCTGGTCGTGGACGACAGCACCGCCAACCGCCACATCCTGGCCGGCCTGCTCGAGAGCGCCGGCGTCCATGTGATCACCGCGCAGGGCGGCCTCGAGTGCATCGCCCTCGCGCAGTCCCACACGCCGGACGTCATCTTCATGGATCTGAAGATGGACGACCTCGACGGCCTCGAGGCGACGCGGCGCCTCGCGCAGGATCCGCGGACGGCGTCGATTCCCGTCATCGCGGTGACGGCGAGCGCCGTCGGCGAGATTCGGCAGACCGTCCGCGCCGCGGGCTGCGTGGACTACCTGTCGAAGCCGATTCGCATGCGGCGGCTGCTCGGCATGCTGCAGCGGCATCTCGGCGTGCGCTTCGCGAGCGCGACGGACGAACCGGCCGCGGCAGGCGCGCGGCTGACCGCGGCCGCGCGTCTCGACATCTCGGCGCGGCTCCGTGACGCCATCGCGGTCGGCGACGTGACGGAGATCCACGCGCTGGCGCAGCACCTGATGGGCAACGGCGACGCCGCCGTCGGCGCGCGGATCAACCGTCTCGCGTCGAACTTCGATTTCGACGCGCTCGGCCGGCTGGCCGACACCCTCGGGTCGTGACCATGAAGATGAGGGAGCCCCGCACGCCGCAGATCCTGCTGGTGGACGACAACCCCACCAATCTCCAGGTGCTGTTCCAGACGCTGGACGGCCGCGGCTACCGGCTGCTGGCGGCGCGCAGCGGCAAAGACGCGATCACCGTCGCCGAGCGCGTCGCTCCCGATCTGATCCTGCTCGACGTCATGATGCCGGAGCTCGACGGCTTCGAGACGTGCGCCCGGCTCAAGCGCGATCCGCGCACGCGCAACGCCGCCGTCGTCTTCCTCTCCGCGCGCACCGATGCGAGCGACAAGGTGCGTGGCCTCGACCTCGGCGCCGTCGACTTCATCAACAAGCCGTTCCAGGCCGAAGAAGTGATCGCACGCGTCAGGACGCACCTGACGATCCGCGATCTCCAGCAGGAGCTGCGCACCCGCAACGAGGAGCTCGAGCACGAGCTGCGTGTCGCGCAGGAGCTGCTGCGCGAGGCGAGAGACCGCAGCGACGGCGTGCTGCTCGGCGAGAGCGCCGTGGCCGCGCGCCTGCGGCAGGACATCGAGGACGCGGCGGTGACCGACGAGACACTGCTCGTCAGCGGACCGCCAGGCAGCGATCACGAAGCCATCGCGCGAGCCGTGCATCACCAGTCGGTGCGCGCCGGCCGCGCGATCATCTGCCTCAATTGCCTGTCGGTGGCCGATGCGACGCGCTGGTCGGACACCGGCGACATCGCCGATCTGTTCGACAAATGGCCGCTCGCGGATCGCGGCACGCTCTATCTCGAAGGCATCCAGCACCTGCCGCGCGACGCGCAGCTCGCGCTGGCCGAGCGGATTCGCGCGCTCGATCAGCATCGGCGATCCGGCAGTCCGCCCGAACCGGACGTCCGCCTCGTCGTCTCGACGACGAGAGATGTCGATGAGGAGACGGCGGCGGGCCGGCTCGCGCCGGAGATGCTGCGGGTGCTGCCGCGGATTCTCGACATCGCGCCGCTGCGCGCACGAATCGAGGACGTCGCAGCGCTTGCGCCGTTCATCCTCCGGCGTCAGGCCGAACAGTCCGGCCGTACGGTGCCGGTGCTGTCCGCCGCGGCGATCGAGCGGCTGCAGGCCTACCGATGGCCCGGCAACATTCGCGAGCTGCGCAACGTGCTCGGCTCGGCGCTGGCCGTCAGCGAAGGACCGGTGCTGGAGATCGGCGAGCACCTGCTCGACAGCGGCGTGCGGATCGGCAGCTACAGTCTCGTCGAGCAACTGGGGGCGGGCGGGATGGGCGAAGTCTGGCTCGCGCGGCATCAGATGCTCGCGCGTCCGGCGGCGGTGAAGATCGTCCGCGAGTCGCTGGCGTTGGCCGGCGAGGATCGGCAGGCGCTCCGCCAGCGGTTCGCGCGCGAAGCGCAGGCGACCGCCGATCTGCAGTCGCCGCACACGGTGCGGCTGTTCGATTTCGGCATGACCGATACCGGGAGCTTCTACTACGTCATGGAGCGGCTCCAGGGCCTCGACCTTCAGCGGCTGGTCGAACGCTTCGGGCCGGGGCCGCCCGAGCGCGTCGTCTTCCTCCTGAAGCAGGCCTGCCTGTCGCTCGCCGAAGCGCACGCGCTCGGTCTCGTGCACCGCGACATCAAGCCGGCGAACCTGTTCGCGTGCCGCCTGGGCGCGCAGTTCGATTTCCTGAAGGTGCTGGACTTCGGCGTGGTCTCGCGCCAGGGACGCGCGGCCGCGGCGCCGATCACCGGTGCCGGCACGGTGCTCGGCACGCCCGGGTTCCTCGCGCCGGAGCTGCTGGCGCTCGACGGCGCGTTCGACCAGCGCGCGGACATCTACTCACTCGGCTGCGTCGCCTACTGGCTGCTGACCGGCCGCCGGCCGTACGAGGCGGGCGAGGCGACAGCCGTGCTGATGCAGCAGTGGGAGATGCCGCCGCCTGCTCCGTCGGGCGCTGCCGCGCAGCCAGTGCCGCATGCGATGGACCGGCTCGTCCTCGACTGCCTCTCGATCGATCCTCTGCGTCGCCCGCCGAGCGCCGAGGCGCTCGCCGATCGCCTCGGCGAGATCCCGCTCGACGTCGAATGGGACCAGCGCCGAGCGCGTGAGTGGTGGACGGAGCACGCCGCCGAACACGTCCAGCTCTGAGTGTCGCAGATTGCCGCCGGGATTCGTGACGTTTCAGGGCGAGATTACGCGCCGGCCTCCCGTCGTGCTGAGAGCGCGACGCTGGTGCTCAACGGCAGCGGAAGGTAACGATCCCCGATCGCAGCGCAGCGGGCCGGGAGGTAGTCACGTTCGTGATCCCGCTTGACCCGCGACACGCCGCCGGAGAGCGGGTGGTTCCGTGTATATCCGCACAACAGGTGGAACAGCTGCGAGCCGAGCCGCTGCGCTTTGTTGGCGAAGCCCGGAAGATTCATCAGCCGGCGCGTCACTCTCGGCACTGCGTAGAAGCGACGGTACGCCCCGTACATCGCTTCGTCCAGTTGCGTGGCGCTGAGCTCGCGATGGCGCCATGTCAGACACGTGGCATCGAAGCGATCGAGATTCTTTTCCACGATCGCGCCGTCGCGACGAAACTCGTCGTACTGTATCGTCCCCGGCATCGGGCACAGGATGAAGAAGGACGCCCAGTCGGGGCGAAGCTCCACATCGATCTCGCGTATCCGCGCCGTGATGTCAGCCTCCGTCTCCCAGGGAAAGCCGATGATATTGGAGAAATGGCTCGCGATTCCGTGCCGGGCGCACAACTCCGCGATCGTCTTGTAGTTGCCTGGATCGTTGTGGAATTTGTGGATGGCTTTCAGCGTCTTCTGATTCGAGGACTCGATCCCGATGAACATCTGGAAGCACCCGGCCCGGCCAAGGAGAGCGATCAGGTCTTCCTGCCTGGCAATCTGTGCATCGCACTGGGCCATGAACGGAATCGTCAGGTCCTCGTCGATCATCCGCTGGAGCAGCTTCGGCGCGTCCTGATACTTGTTGAAGTTGTCCGATGTGAGCAGCACCACCTGCACACCCGCCGCCTTCGCCCGCCTGATGCTCTCCAGCGTGACATCGACGGGCTCCGAGGTGACGCGAGTCCCCGCGATCTGTGGCACCGAGCAGAACGTGCAGCGATACGGGCAGCCGCGCGCGGGATAGAGCCCCAGCATCGGGACCACATATCTGCGAAGCTGCGACAGCGAGGGGGGAACGAGCGGCTGTGGGGCCAGCCGACCGTTCGACCCTCGGGCATAGCGGGGCTGGAGCGACCCGTGAAGCGCATCGCGAAGGATGTCGAGCCACACGTCCTCCGCCTCGGCGGCGGCGATGCTGATGCCGGCGCGCATGACGTCCTCCGTGCCGCAGGTGAGCGCATGTGGTCCACCCAGGACGACCAGCGCGCCGCCGCGACGCGCCATGAGACCGAGGTCGAGGGCACGATGCATCTGGTGGCTCTGGACTCCGACCAGCGCCAGCAGGGTAGGCGTGTCCCTGGAGTCCAGCAGCCGCAGGTACTCGATGTCCGGCTCCACGCATTCGTCGATGCAGTGGACGTCCAGCATCGCGCCGTCCAGTTGGGGAGGCGTCAGACTGCGGATATGGGGCAGCGTGCCGTTCGGCATGTATCCCCACCGGAACCGCTCGACGTAGCCGTCGCGCCTGTACTTGCTCGGCTTGATGAGCACGATGCGCAGTCTCGGTGGTTTCATCACTTGAATCTCCCGCGCCGCCGAGGGAGGGCGCCGATCAGAATCGGAATCGAATCCCGAGCTGCACTTGTCGTGGCGGTCCGGCCTGTTCGAATCGTCCAAACGTTGGCAAGGGCTGCGCCGGATACGCACCGGCACCGAAGACGGAGTTGACTTCGGTGAAATTGGTGCGGTTGAAGAGGTTGAACACCTCCAGCAGCGGCTCGACGTTGACACGCTTCCCCAGCGCGAATGCCCGCGCGAGGCGAAGATCGACGACGGCCTGGGCTGGCAGGATGCCGGTGTTCCGGGGGAGACTCGTCGCTGGATCGTTCGGAACGCGCCGGGCCCGATCGGGCGGAAACGTGCCGCCGTCGCCGTCCCGGTTCAGATCGGATCCCGCGAGGATTGTGTAGCGGCGCCCTGACGCGACAGTCACGATTCCGGACAGCAGGACTTGTGCCGGGAGTCTCACGAATCCGCTCAGGACCAGTCGGTGCCGCTGATCCTGCGCCGAGGCTCCGCGCTCGCTGTCGGCATTGAAGCCAAGAGGCAAGCCGCGCGGATCGTCCGGGTTGCGTCCACGCCCATTGTTCTCGGGGATGAACGCGCTCTGAAAGTCCGTCGAGTTATCCTCGGCCTTTGAGACGGTGTAGCTCGCCAGGAACCGGCCGCGGGCACCGAACCGGCCGGTCACCGACAGCGTCAGGCCCCGATACCACGTTTCCCCAAACGAGGTGTACTGCAGCACGGACGCGGAGGTGCCCGGCACACCGCCGACATCCTCCGGCCGTCGTCCCGGACCAAGCTCCGCCACCAGCGGGTTGTAGTCAATCGTGCCGAGCTGATTGAAGCCTCTCACGTAGAGGAAGTTTGCGGACGCCGTGATGCCCGGCCGAAGGACGCGATCGACTCCCACGGACGTCTGGTGGCTGTAGGGACTCTTCATGCCGGGATCGACGGCGAATTGCAGGCTCGGGAAGTTGCCGGGCGGCGCCTCCGGCAGCCGCCTGTTCGGAGCATTCCAGGCCTCTCGAGACCCTGGAAGCTGCAATACCAGAGTGCGGACCCCCTGACGCCCGTTCACGATTCCGGCGATTGCCGCGACGCTCGTGATCTGCATGTCGTGGAACATGCCCCACGCCGCATGGAGCGACGTCGCCGCGGACCCGCGTGGAGCCCACGCCACGGCCAGTCGCGGCGCCAGATCGTTGGTGTCGGCTGGCACCGAGTACGGTTCGGGGTAGCCGGTGACTTCGTAGCGCACCGGGGACCAGAACTGGCGCTGGTAACGCAGACCTGCTTTCAACGTCAGGCCTTCACGAATCCGCCAGTCGTCCAGTGCGAACACTGAAAGGTCTTTGTAGGTTTGCGGACCTGATGGGTCGCCATACCCCTGCACGTACGCTGCTGGAAGCCCGAGCGCGAACGCTTGCACGGCCGAAACGGGTGACGGCAGCAGGCCGGGGACAGCGGGGAGCGGGACGAAAATGAACCGTCCGCCGAAATGAAGCGGCAGCCGCTGGGTCGGTGTCTCGATGTAATTGAAATCGACGCCCGCCTTGAGCTGATGCCTGCCTCGCGCGTAGCTGAACGTGTCGAGCAGTTGGACGCGTGTGCTCTCGCGCGCCTGCGGCGCCACTCGCTGGCGGCCGACGCTGGCCACGCCGATGATTTCCACGGTGGGCCCTCCCTCGTCTTCGGCGTCGCACTCGCCGCTGCACGTCGGATCGAGCGCCTTCAGCACTTGATCGCGATTCGAGATCTGCGTGCGCAGCTCGTTCAACGCATTCGACGACACGATCGACGTCAGGCTCGCCGCGACGCTGTAATCGCGGCTCTCCATCGCTCCCGCGCGGCTTCGGGCAGTGATGCCACCGAACGCCTCCACGTTCTCGTCGAGCGCGTTGGCCCAGTTGAATCTGCCGGAGAAACGGTGTGCCGAGCTCAGCTCGTGATCGATCTTGCCGACGAGCGTGTCGAATTCCACCACGTAGGGCACGTCCCCCGTCTCGAGCGGAAAACCATTCCGGCGGAGCAGATCGGCCGCCGTCCCGAGCGGCTGTCCCGTGAAGGGATGTGCCACCATTGCCCGATCGTCGATAGTGACGAAACGGCTCGCCCGCACACGTAGACGCTCGAAGGATCCGAAATAGAACGTCCGATCCTTCTCGAGCGGTCCGCCGGCCGTGGCTCCGGCCTGAACCTGGGAAAACGGCGCCTTGGGCCGATCGATCCGGGTTCCGTCCGGGTCGATGCGCTCGAAATAGTGCTTTGCGCTCAACGCATCGTCACGGAAGAAGACGAAGGGTTCGTTGCGGAACGTGTTGGTGCCGCTCCGCGTGACGATGTTGACGAGCCCGCCGGAGGCCTTCCCGAATTCGGCGGAATAGGAGCTCGCGAGCACCTGGTATTCGTGCACGGCGTCCTGGCTGAACGTCGCGCGCACTGCGCCGATCGTTATGTCGTTGTTATCGAGTCCGTCGACCGTGACGTTGTTCGAGCGCGGCCGCTGGCCGGCAAAGGACAGGCCGCTCGTGGGCGTTGCCCCCTGCGTCTGCAGCGGAATCCTGTCAGTCGTGACAGCGGGCGTGAGCAGCGTGAAGCCAATGAAGCTCCGGCGGTCGACCGGAAGCGTCTCGATCTGCCCTTGCGAGAGCAGGGAGGAGACGGTTGTGTTCGAGACGCCGCCGAAACCCGCATCCCCGAGAACGGTGATCTGCTCGGTCGCAGCGGCGATCTGAAGCGTGATGTCCAGATCGAGCAGAGCGCCCAGCGCAACCCGCACGTCGTCCATGACGCGCGGCGCGAACTCGCCGAGCTCGACGCGCAGCCGATAGATGCCCGGAGGCAGCGCGGGAAGGAGAAAGCGTCCGTTCGCGTCGGCCACCGCCGTGCGAATGAGCCCGGTTTCGACACCCGTCGCCGTGACCGTCGCTCCCGGCAGCACCGCGGCGAGCGCATCGCGGACGACGCCGGTGATGTCGCCGCCGGTGGCGCGTGTCTGTGCGTCGACCGGACGGCCGGCCACGAACGTCGCCACGACGGCGACCAGCCACAGCCACGTGCGTACAGTCAGCATTCGAGCTATCCCTGGAGGTTCGTGGGCTTCGAGGACTGGGGAACCGTGCGTCGCAGCGGCCCGCTAGTATAACATCGCGCAACAGCGGACTTTGACGGTCTGCTCCCGGCTTCATGCTGCTTCCTACCGGCACTCGCATCGGTCCTTACGAGATTCTCGACTGTCTGGGCGCGGGAGGGATGGGCGAGGTGTATCGCGTCCGCGATGCGCGGCTCGGGCGGGAGGCGGCGCTGAAGTTCCTGCGCGAGCAGCGCGTCTCCGATCCGGGTGCGGTTGACCGGTTCACCCGTGAAGCACGCGCCGCCTCGGCCCTGAATCACCCGAACATCGTCACGATTCATGAGGTCGGCGAGACCGCCGAGGGGCGCTTCATCGTCATGGAGCTCGTCCGTGGCCGGACGCTCCGCCAAGTCGCGGCGGCCGGGCCCATGGAGCGGGCCGCGCTGTTTCACATCGGTCGTCAGATCGCCGAAGCGCTCGCCGTCGCCCACGCCGCGGGCATCGTGCATCGCGACGTCAAGCCGGACAACATCCTGGTTCGAGATGACCGATACGTGAAGATTCTGGACTTCGGGATTGCGCGACTGCTCCCCAAGGCCGGCCAGGCGGAGGAGGTGGCCCTGACCGAGGAGACGGGCGGAGCCGTTCTGCTTGGCACCGTCCGCTACATGTCCCCGGAGCAGGCACGTGCGGAACCCGTCACGCCCGCCACCGACGTGTTCTCGTTGGGCATCGTGCTGTTCGAGCTGGCGACCGGGCGTCATCCCTTCGACGCAGAGTCACCGGTCGGAATGATCAGCGCCATTCTGACGCGGCAGGTCACGGCATCGCGGATCACCCCGGAAGGGCCTGCCGGGCTTGCCGCGTTGATTGAGCGCATGCTCGAGAAGGACCCGCGGCTCCGGCCAACGGCGACGGAGTGCGCCGCCGAACTGGACCTGCTCGCCAGCGGACGTCCCGCTCCGCAGGTGAGCGTTCGTCCGCCTCGACCAAGCCGGCAGATGGTCGGACGATCCGCCGAACGGGCCGAGCTCGAATCGGCATTCCAGCAGGTCGCCCGCGGATCGGGTTTGCTCGTGTCCGTCGCCGGCGAGCCGGGCATCGGCAAGACGACGCTGGTCGAGGACTTCTTGAGCGACCTCATCGCCGCCAGCCACCCGTGCCAGATCGGGCGCGGGCGCTGCTCGGAGCGACTGGCCGGAACGGGAGCCTACCTCCCGCTGCTCGAGGCGCTCGACACGCTGCTCCACGACGCTGCCGGTGATGCCGCGGCGGTGATGAAGGTGCTGGCGCCTACCTGGTACGTGCAGCTCGTGCGGGTCTCGGCCGACGACCAGTCGGCGGAACGATTGCGGATCGAGGTCCAGACCGGATCCCAGGAACGCTTGAAACGTGAGCTGGGCGCCTTTCTGCGCGAGCTCGCGAGCCGCGCACCGGTTGTCCTGTTCATCGAGGATATTCACTGGACCGACCTGTCCACCCTCGACGTGCTCGCATACATCGCGGGCATGTTCGACTCGTTGCGCGTGCTCGTCGTGGCGACTTCGCGGCCGTCGGAGGCACTGGTGGCGAAGCATCCTTTCACCACGATCAAGCTGGATCTGCAAGCACGCGGAGCCTGTCGCGAGATCCTCGTCGACTTTCTCGCGCCGTCCGACGTCGATCGGTATCTCGCCATCGAGTTCCCGGAACATCGCTTTCCGTCCGAGCTCGGGGCGCTGATTCACGCGAAGACGGAAGGCAATCCCCTCTTCATGGTGGAGCTGGTGCGATATCTGCGCGATCGTGGCGTGGTGGCAGAAGAGGGAACGACGTGGGTGCTGGCCCAGGCCATCCCGGATTTCGAACACGACCTGCCGGAGACGATCCGCGGGATGATCCAGCGGAAGATCGATGCGCTGACCGACACAGATCGGCGCCTGCTGCTGGCCGGCAGCGTCCAGGGCTACGAATTCGACTCGGCCATCGTGGCGAAGGCCATCGACATGGACGCGGCGCTCGTCGAGGAGCGGCTCGACCATCTCGAGCGCGTGCTGGCCGTCCTCCGCTGCGTCAGCGAGCACGATTTGCCCGATCACACGCCGAACCTGCGTTACCGGTTCGTGCACATTCTCTATCAGCACGCGTTGTACAACTCGCTTCGCGCGACGCGCCGGATGACGCTCAGCGGAGCCGTCGCGCGGGCGATCGAATCGTCGTGCACGGCACGCCAGGACATCGCGTCGCAGTTGGCGCTGCTGTTCGAATCGGCCAGGGACTACTCGCGGGCGGCGGAGTATTTCCTCGCTGCGGCGCAGCACGCTGCCAGCATGTTCGGATCCGCCGAGGCGGTAGCGCTCGCGCGCCGCGCCCTGCTGATGTTGGAGCGGTTGCCTGCGGATACCCAACGCGACCGCCGCGAGCTGATGACGCTGCTGGCGCTGGCGAGACCTCTGATTGCTGCCCGAGGCTATGCGAGCGCCGAGGTGGAGGAGGTGTCCGGCCGGGCCTGGCAGCTCTGTCAAGCCGTCGGAGAAGCGACGCTGCTGGTCCCGGTCCTCCTCGTCCTCTGGCAGATGCACATCTCCCGCGGCGCGCTCGGCAAAGCACGGGAGCTCGCCGAAAGCCTGCTCGTTGCCAGCCGCAAGCTGAGCGATCCGCTTCCGGCCGTCAACGCCCACGTCGCATGTGGCATTACGCTCGTGTGCCGCGGCGAGCTGGCGTCGGGCCGCGATCATCTCGAACGCGCGCTCAGCCTTCTCCCGGCGGACCTCCCTTCGAGCCGCGCCCTCGAGATTGGGCAGGACATCGTGTCGAGCGCCAGGTTATGGCTGTCGCTGGCCCTGACGTTCCTTGGCGAGCAGTCGAAGGCAGCCGACGCCGAACGTCAGGCGCTGGCATGGATGCGCGAACTGGCCCATCCCTACAGCATCGCCTATGCCTACCAGATGCTGGCGCGGCAGCGGCATCTGCAACGCGACATCAGCGGCACACACCAGTTCGCCGAGGCCACGATTGCGATCGCCCAGCAGCGGGCGTTCTCACAGATGTTGGTCGTCGGCAGAATGTATCAGGCATGGGCGCTCGCGCGGCAAAGCCCCCGGGCGGAGCATGTGCGCACGCTGGAAGAGAACCTGGCCCTCTATCGCAGAACGGGGGCCGGTCTGCATGTGCCGCACTATCTCGCCCTGCTCGCCGAATGCCTGTCTCTCACGGGGGACGTCGACCGTGCCATGGATACGCTCGCCGAAGCCATGGCGCTGGCGCGCGAGCACGACGCATTTCTCTACGAAGCGGAAGTGACTCGCCTTCGCGCGGAACTCCTGCAACCCACGAATCCCTCCGCCGCGGAGGCCGCGTTTGGCGCGGCGGCTGCATCAGCGCGCACCACTGGCGCGCGGCTGCTCGAGCTCCGCTGCGCGATCGGGCTCTCGCACCTGTTCGCACGCCAGGGACGTCATCAGGAAGGACGCGACCAACTCGCGGCGTTTTCCGACCTGACGGATCGTGACATACCCTCGATCGACCACGAAGAGCTGACCGCGGCGCGACAGCTCGGGGGCTGATCCGAAGCCAGCTTCATCGGTTCAGTTCAGCACTCCTCCGTGAGTCCCACACGCGCCGATTCTGAGGCGCTGGATTTCTGCAGCACCACGCGATAGCTCTCGAGCGCCCCGGTCCAGAGATCGTGCGCCGTGCCCCACAAATACATCTGGAAGATCCGGAAGGTCCGCTGACCGAACTGCTGGACGAGCTCATCGCGCGCGGCCTCGAGATTCCGCGCCCATGCCTGCAGCGTCAAGCAGTAGCTGTGCCGGTCGTTGTGCACACCAATCGGCTCGAAAGAACTGCGGTTGACCGCGTCCAGCAGATCGGGCAAGACGACGGGCGAGTGATTCCCCGGAAAGACATGCCGGTAGGCGAACGAGCTGATGTTGAATTTTTTCCGAATCGCGGAGAAGTCCATGTACACGAAACCATTCGGTTTCACCAGTTCATCGAACCGGGCCATCAGTCGCCTGTAATCCGGCAGGTGCTCCATCACCCCGAGCAGGACAATCGTGTCGTACCGGTCGGAGGTCTGATACGTGTAGATGTTTTCCCGGATGACGTCCAGGCGCCCAGGACGGGTTCCCGCCTGCGACAGCTCCCGCAAGTACTCGGCCTGACGCTCGGCCAGGGTCAACATCGTCACGTTGATTCCCCGGGCGGCGGCGTACGACGCAAAAGAACCCCAGCCCGCGCCGACGTCGAGCACGTGTGAATCCGGTCTCAGCCGGCAGGCCTTGACGATGTAATCGAGCTTGTTGCCGGCCGCCTGCTCCAGCGTTTCCGTCTCCGAGCGATAGAGGGCCTGCGAGTACAAGCGGACGCTCTTGTCGAGGAATGCGAAATAGAAGTCGTTGCCGTTATCGTAGTGCCGGGGAATCGATTCACGATCGATCTTGACCTGCCCGTACAGCAACGGAAGCACGAAACGCCACGCCGACCAGAACGGGTGTCGATCCGAAAAGAACCGTCGCAGATCGAGCGCCGCCAGGAAGTCGCCGATGACGTCCAGATCCCCGTTGATGAAGGCCTCGGCCGTACGCGCTTCATCGAAGGAGAGGAGTGCATCGAGGCCGCGGCGGTTGCGAGCGCGGAGCCTGAAGCGCACGGGTTCCGCGCGGTCGCCCATGGTCGGTTCGTGGGATCCGCCGAGCGTGTGAATCCGTCCGTCGGGCAGCTCGATTTCGAAACGCGGGACGATCTCGCCCGCCAGCCGCGCGGCGAACCTCTCGATTGGTGCACGGCCGGCTTTCGACTCTGGCGCGGAGAGGGATCCGACCGCGAGACCCGACGACTCAGCCTCCAGGCGCTCTGAATCGGTAGCCATTCGACCTCCTTTCGATGCCCGCCGCGGCCGAGGAACAGCCGTCAGCCCACGCGGCGAATAGTACGCCACGCGGGTCAATGAGGCGAGCAGCACGCCGCCGAGTGCTTCCAGCACTGACCGTACGCCGATGGTCGTACGCCGATCGTCGTACAGTCGCAGACGAAATGGAAGTGCTAGACTCCGCGCGCCTTCCCCGGCGCAGGCCTCTGCCGACAGCTCCAGGAGGAGAGATGTCGTTCAGACCGTCCATTTCCATTGCCACGCTCGTGTGTCTCGTCGCCGCTCCCGCCTTCGGACAGGTGAACTACCCGGACTTCAGCGATCCTTCCGCGTTGACGCTCAACGGAACCGCCGCCGCCGTGAACAACGGCATCGATCCCGATCCCGTGCTTCGCCTGACGCCCGCGGTCTTCGGCGCCGCCGGCACCGCGTTGACGAACCGCCAGGTCTGCCTCAGCAGCTTCTCGTCGTCCTTCCGCTTCCGCCTCACCAACTCGGGCCCCGCGTCTCCCGATCTCCTCGGCCAGTTCGGCGCGGACGGGATGACGATGATGATTCTCGCCGGCGGGCCAAATGCGCTCGGCGGTCTCGGCGGAGGGTTCGGCTACGACGGCGTGCCTCTCAGCATCGCCGTGGAGTTCGACACCTGGTTCAACGGCCTCGCCACCGATCCCGATTCGAATCACCTCGGCGTCGATGTCAACGGCAGCATTGACAGCGTCGTGGCGCAGCCTGTTGCCGGACAGTTCAACGACGGGACCATCTGGTCGGTGTGGATCGACTACGCGGGCGGCGTCCTCGAGGTGCGTGTCAGCAACACCGGCGTGCGTCCGGTGGCGCCGACGATGTCGCACGCGATCGATATTCCGGCGACGATCGGTTCATCGATTGGAACCGTCGGCTTCAGCGCCGGGACCGGCGCGGCGTTCAACAACCACGACGTGCTCTCCTGGACGTTCACCGAGCAGTGCGGCGGCATCGCGATCGCCGGCTGCGACTCCGGTGTGACGGACTACAGGCTGCCGGACGGATCGCTGTTCTCGCAGGCGGTCCAGGCGTGCGCGATCGACGCCACGACGCACGGCGCGTTCACCGCGTGCGTCGCCGCGCTGGGCAACGAGGCCGTGAGGGCTCGTGCGATCAACGGCCGGCAGAAGGGGGCCATCCAGAGCTGTGCCGGCAGGGCCAGCTACTACACCGGTCCCGTTCGTACGGGCGAGTTCATCGCCAACGGCGACTTCGAGACTGGCGATGCGGCCGGATGGATGCTGACGGGCGCTGGCGCGTGGACGGTGAACGACGGCACGTTCGATCCGCGCGGGCCGGCGGTGCCGCGGGCGCCGATCGCCGGCACGTACGACTTGGTATCCGATCAGGCCGTCGTCAACCTGAATCGGGCCATGCAGACGTTGGCCGTGCCTCTCGAAGTGCACGGCGCGACACTGTCGTGGAGCGACCGGGTCCAGTCGTTCTCGGCGCTGTTCGATCCCGGCCAGGAATACCGCGTGATGATTCGTGCGCTCGATCTCACGCCCCTCGTCGAGGTGTTCTCGACAAATGCGGGCGACGCCGCGATTCAGCTCGGTCCGAACGCACGATCGGCCGATTTGACGTCCGCACTGCAGGCGCTCAAAGGGCAGACCGTCATCATCAGCTTCGAGCAGCAAGCGCAGACGAACTTCTTCACGCTGTCACTCGATCAGGTGAGCTTGACGATGAGCTATCGGTAGATCGCCGTCTCTGGGCCCTGGTCCCTGGGCCCTGGTCCTTGGTCCTTGGTCCCTGGTCCTTGGTCCCTGGTCCTTTGTCCTTGGGTCCCTTGGCCCTTGGCCCTTGGTCGTTGGTCCTTCGCGCAGGCCGCTGTCAAGCGGCCTGCGCGATATGATCGCCGGCAGATGGACGAGGTACGCATCTCGCCGGATGCCATGCTGCGGCTGATTCTGACCAGCCGCGTCTACGACGTCGCCCACGAGACGCCGCTCGAGCCGGCGGCGCGGCTGTCGCGGCGGCTTGGCAACGAGGTCCTGCTCAAGCGCGAGGATCTGCAACCGGTTTTCAGCTACAAGCTGCGCGGCGCCTACAACCGCGTCGCGCACATCCCTCCCGAGGCGCGGCACCACGGCGTCATCGCTGCCAGTGCGGGCAATCACGCGCAGGGCGTCGCCTTTGCCGCGCGGCATCTCGGCCTTCCCGCGCTCATCGTCATGCCGCGCACGACGCCTGAGATCAAGGTGCAGGCGGTGCGCGACCTCGGCGCCGACGTCGAATTGACGGGCGACAGCTACGCGGACGCCGAAGCGCGCTGCGACGAGATCCGCGCGTCGAGCGAGCGCACGTTCGTCCATCCGTTCGACGACGCGCTGGTGATTGCGGGGCAGGGGACGGTTGGCGACGAGATCCTGCGTCACCGGCTCGGGAGCATTTCCGCCGTCTTCGTGCCGGTGGGCGGCGGCGGGCTGATCGCGGGGATTGCGAGCTACGTCAAGGCCGTGCGGCCGGACGTGCGCGTGATCGGCGTGGAGCCGTTCGAAGCGGACGCGATGTATCAGTCGATGGCGGCGGGCCGGCGCGTGTCGCTCGATCGCGTCGGCATCTTCGCGGACGGGGTCGCGGTGCGCACGGTGGGCCGGCTCACGTTTCCGATCGTGCAGGCGACGGTCGACGAGATCGTGCGTGTGTCCAACGACGAGATCTGCGCGGCGATCAAGGACATCTTCGACGACACGCGATCGATCATGGAGCCGGCCGGGGCGCTGTCGGTTGCCGGCATGCGCGTCTGGATCGTGCGCACGCGGACGAGCGGCGCACGGCTGGCGGCCGTTCTGAGCGGCGCGAACATGAACTTCGATCGCCTGCGCTTCGTCGCCGAGCGTGCGGAGGTCGGCGAGGCACGCGAGGCGCTGTTCGGCGTGACGATTCCCGAGCGCCGCGGCGCGTTCCGCGAGTTCTGCGCGACGATCGGCCCGCGCGTCGTCACGGAATTCAACTACCGCCTGAGCGGGCGCACCACGGCGCACATCTTCGTCGGCATCGCCACGAGCTCGCGCGAGGACGCGGCGGAGCTCGCCGCCACGCTCAACGGCCGCGGCTACGAGACCGTCGATCTCACCGGCAACGAGCTCGCGAAGCTGCACGTCCGGCACATGGTCGGCGGCCGCAGCGCGGAGGTGTCGAACGAGCAGTTGTGCCGGTTCGAGTTCCCCGAGCGGCCGGGCGCGTTGATGGCGTTTCTCGACGTGCTCGGCGGCCGCTGGAACATCAGCCTGTTTCACTACCGCAATCACGGCGCCGACTTCGGACGCGTGCTGGCGGGGTTCGAAGTGCCGGCGGGCGAGCTCGCCGCCTTCGAAACGTTTCTCGGCGAGCTCGGCTACCGCTACCAGCGCGAAGATCGCAACGCCGCCTACGAGTTGTTCCTGTCATGACCGAAGCAGTGGCGTTCGCGCCGGCGAGCGTCGGGAACGTCGGCGTCGGCTTCGACGTGCTCGGGCACAGCGTGCCGGTACTCGGCGACACCGTCACGGCTCGTCGCATCGACGAGCCTGGCGTCCGCATCGCCGCGATACGAGGCGTCGTCCGCGATCTCCCACTGGATGCGGCGCAGAACACGGCTGGCGTCGCCGTCGTCGCTTTGCGCGACGCCGCCGGGATCGACTTCGGCTTCGAGCTGACGATCGAAAAGGGCATTCCGCTCGGATCGGGCCTCGGTGGATCCGCGGCGTCCGCCGTTGCGGCCGTCGTCGCCGCCAACGCGCTGCTCGACACGCCGCTCGAGAACCTGCAATTGCTGCGCTGCGCGATACGAGGCGAATCGACGGCAAGCGGTTCCCCGCACGCCGACAACGTTGCGCCGTCGCTCTATGGCGGGCTGGTGCTCACGGTCGGGATCGACGACCCGATCGTCCGGCAGATTCCGGTGCCGGACGTCATCCGCTGCGTGCTGGTGCATCCGCACATCGAGGTGACGACGCGCACGGCGCGCGCGATGCTCAAATCGACGGTGCCGCTCGGAGACGTCGTCTGGCAGCAGGCGAATCTCGGCGGCTTTCTTTCCGGCTGCTACACCGGCGATCTCGCGATGATTCGCGCGGCGCTCGAGGACGTCGTGATCGAGCCGCAGCGAAAGGCGCTGATCCCGCAGTTCGACGAGGTCAAGCGCGCCGCGCTGGCCGAAGGCGCGCTGGGCTGTTCGATTTCCGGCGCCGGGCCGACGGTGTTCGCGTGGTGCGAGGAGCCGAAGGCGGACGGCGTGCGCCGGGCGATCGTCGCGGCGTTCGAGTCCGCCGGGATCGGCGCCGACAGTTGGATCTCCCCGATCTCGCCGGATGGCGCGAGGGTGATCCGTCGATCATGAGGTTCGTCAGCACGCGCGGCGACGGTGGAGTGGCAAGCCTGAGCGAGGCAATCGCGCGAGGGCTGGCGACGGACGGCGGGCTGTACGTGCCGGAAGGAATCCCGGCACTCGCCGTCGAGGAGTTCCCGCCCGATGGTGGCCTCGCCGACGTCGCGCGCGCCGTGCTGCGGCCGTTCTTCGCCGGCGATCCGCTCGAATCACACCTCGATGCGATCGCCGGACGCGCCTTCACCTTCCCGGCGCCGCTCGTCCGATTGAGCGGCACGCCGACCGCCGCCAGCGTCCTCGAGCTCTTTCACGGCCCGACCTGCGCGTTCAAGGATTTCGGCGCGCGCTTCCTCGCGGCCTGCCTCGAGCGGATCCATCAGGGTCCGCGAAAGATCACGATCCTGGTTGCCACCTCCGGCGACACGGGCGCCGCGGTCGCGAGCGCCTTTCATCAGGCGACTTTCGCGGACGTCGTCGTGCTGTATCCGAAGGGACTGGTCTCGCGCCGCCAGGCGCATCAACTGGCATGCTGGGGCGGCAACGTGCGGACGTTCGCCGTCCACGGCACGTTCGACGACTGCCAGCGGCTCGTCAAGGACGCGTTTCAGGACCCGGCGCTCACTGCGTCACTGACGTTGTCGTCGGCCAACAGCATCAACATCGGCCGGTTGCTGCCGCAGATCGTCTACTACGCGCAGGCGAGCCTGCGCGTCTGGCACGACGAGCAGCGCCGGCCGAATTGCATCGTGCCGACGGGCAATCTGGGGAATGCGATGGCGTGCATCCTCGCGCGCGAGATGGGCCTGCCCGTGGGACGTATCGTGCTGGCGACGAACGCCAACCGCCCCATTCCCGACTATCTCGCAACCGGCGTGTGGCAGCCGCGCGCGTCCGTCGCGACGCTCGCCTCGGCGATGGACGTCGGCAGCCCGTCGAACATGGAGCGCGTGCGCTGGCTGTGGCCGGACGTTGAGGAGATCCGGCGTCAGCTCGACGCGTTCGTCGTGTCGGATGAAGAGATCAAGACGACGATCGTGCGAGATGCCGGCTCAGTCCGTCACGTGTGGTGCCCACACACGGCGACTGCGGCGCACGTCTATCGGCAGGTCGCCCGCGGTGACGATGACGAGCATTGGGTGCTCGTCGCTACCGCGCATCCTGCGAAGTTCGACGAGATCGTGGAGCCGTTGATCGGGCGGCCGGTGCCGATCCCGCCCAACCTCGAACGCCTGCTGCGGCTGCCCGTCCAGGAAGAAGATCTGCCGCCAAGCCTCGACGCGCTGCGTCAGCAGCTCCTGTGACCTGCCTTCGCGCACACGGCCGCACACGCCGCGGCAGCGCGCAGATCGCATCGCACGAATCTGAAATTCGAGCACCGTTTCGTATGCCCGCGTGATCCGGCTGGCTGAGCCGCGTGTTGCCCAGCGCGAAAATCGCTGTGGCGCGGTTATTGACATGGGCGCCTCCCGTACTCATATGCCGGAGGTGCTCCCTCGTGATTCGACGCCGCAACCGTACCGTCTTCATCGCGCTCTTCTTCATCCTCGCCGCCAGTTCACCGGTCATGCACACAGCCGCCCCGATGGCGGCTGCGCGCACGGCCGCCTTCCTGCAACTGCCGCTTCGCTTCGAGCGCAGCCCTGAGTCCTCGCGCGCGGCGGCTGACTTCACGGCGCGCGGCGCAGGCTACGGCGTGTACCTGTCGGGCGGCGACGCCACGATCGTTCTGAAGGCGCCCGGCTCGGCGCAGCCAGAGATGATCGCGATGCGGTTGGTTGGTGGCCGCGACGGAGTAGCCGCAACGGCGGGCGCGGAGCTGCCCGGCCGCTCGAACCACGTCATCGGCAGGGACTCCCGCGCGTGGAGGAGAGGCGTGACCGCGCACGCCAGCGTCACTTACGCGGGCGTGTATCCGGGCGTCGATCTCGTCTACTACGGCAACCAGCGTCAACTCGAATACGACTTCATCGTCGCGCCTGGCGCCTCGCCGGCGGACATCGCGTTCGCGATCGAGGGCGCCGAGACTGTGCGCGTTGACGACGGGGGCAATGTCGTCATCACCACGCAAGCTGGCTCGCTGACGCATCGCGCACCGCTGGTCTATCAGGAACAGCACGGCGTGCGGCTGCCGATCGACGGGCGGTACGACGTGCGTCGCGACGGGACCATCGGCTTTGCCGTCGGCGCGTACGACGAGCAGCTCTCGCTGGTCATCGATCCTGTCCTCAGCTACGCGACCTACCTCGGTGGCTCGAACGAGGAGCGCATCAACGGCGTGGCCGCCGACGCCGAGGGCAACATCGTCATCGTCGGCGACACCTGGTCAGCCGATTTGCCCCTCGTCAATCCGCTGCAGCCCCGGCCGAGCGGCCTCGGCGAGGCATTCGTCGCCAAGCTGAACGCCGCTGGCAGTGCACTCGTCTACGCGACGTATTTCGGCGGCACTCACGAGGACTCGGCGAAGGCCGTGGCCCTTGACGCCGAGGGCGCCGTCTACGTCACCGGCGCGACGATGTCGGTCGATTTCCCGGTGTTCAACGGCTTTCAGCTCGAGAATCGAGGAACGTTCGACGCTTTCGTCTTCAAGTTCACGGCCGACGGTTCGCCCGCGTACTCGACGTTGCTCGGCGGCCGCTCAGAGGACTACGGCAACGGCATTGTCGTGGGCGCCGACGGCCGCGCCCATATCGGGGGCTCCACGCTGTCGGCCGACTTCCCGACGGTCAACCCGTTGCAGCCGCTCCTCGGCGGCCACCCGCTCTTCCGCACCGTCGATGGCGGCGGCCTGTGGACCGGTGAGAACGCTGGTCTCCGCGCGTCAGGAGTGACGGCAATCGCGATCGACCCCTTCAGCCCGGATACGGTGTACGCGGGCACGCAGATGGAGGGAGTGTTCAAGTCGATTGACGGCGGACTCACGTGGGCGCCGGCCGGCAGCGAACTCACCGGATGGCAGGTGACGAGCCTCGCCGTCGGGAATGCGGGACCGGCGCCGGCCGTGTATGCCGGCACGCAGGGTGGCATGTTTCGAAGCGTCGATGGCGGCGCGACCTGGCAGTTCCTCCCCTTTGGATCGTCCGTCGCCGCGATCGCCGTCGATCCGGCGAGACCGGGAGTCGTGTACGCCGGGCTCAACTCCGGCGACGTGACGGGCGTGATCGTGAGCACGGACGGCGGCGACTCGTGGAGTCCGACGGGGCTGAACGCGCCGGTGCACGCGCTCGCACTCGGTGGAACGACACTGTACGCGGCGACGGCCGAGGGCATGTTCACGAGCGCGAATGGCGCCTCGTGGGTGCCGGCGAATGCCGGACTCCCGGGCACGAGCGTCAACCTGGTGAGTGTCGATCCCGCGAATCCGTCCATCGCCTACGCGGGCGGCTACGACGGCCTGTTCAAGACGACAACGGGCGGCGCGTCCTGGGAGCCGGACCCGGTATTCATCGGTGTCCCAATCGCCGCGATCGCGGTGGCGCCGTCCGATTCGCTGACGATGTACGTCTCGACGTACTGGTGGGGATCGGCGGTCACCTACGACGGCGGTGTCTGGTGGCAGCCGACGCACTCGGACAGCGTGCCGGCCGCAGCAATCGCCGTGCATCCGCAGAACGCTGGAACGGCATACCTCGGCGTGTTGATGAACCGTGACGGCTTCGTGGCGACAGTGAGCGCCGATGGCTCGACGCTCGAGTATTCGACGTATTTCGGCGGGACGTCGCACGAGGCGATCACCGACATCGCGCTCGACGGAAACGAGTCGAAGATCTTCGTCGGCACGACATCGTCGGCCGACCTGCCGGTGCTCAACGCGCTGCAGGAATTCTACGGCGGCGTGCAGGACGTCTTCATTGCGAAGATCGCCAGCGGCGGATCGGCGGTGTACTCGACGTATCTGGGTGGACCCGGCTTCGAATCGGCGCCGAAGGTCGCCGTCGACGCGAACGGTCGCGCTCACGTCGCCGGGTTGACGTGGTCCTACACGTTCCCGGTCGTCAACGCGGCGCAGCCACAACCAGGCGGCGGGTACGCCGATGCGTTCGTCTCGGTTCTCTACCCCGAGGGCTCCAGCTTCGTGTACTCGACATTTCTCGGCGGCAGCGCGCTGGAGTCGGACACGACGCAGACCCCTGGCCCGGACGTGGCCGTCACTGCATCGGGTGAGACGTTCGTCACCGGCTCGACGATGTCAGCGGACTTCCCGACGACGCCTGATGCGGCGCAGGGGATGCACGGGGGGCAGGTTGACGCCTTCGTCACGAAATTCGATGCCCAAGGCGGCCTGCGCTACTCCACTTTCCTCGGCGGCGCCGGCAACGACCTGGGACGCGCGGTTGCGATCGTCGCACAGGAGTCCGTCATCATCGCGGGGTACACCAGCTCGGCGAATTTCCCGGTGCGGAATCCGCTGCAGCCGGTGAATGCAGGGACCGACGATGGGTTCGTGGCGCGGCTCGATATGGGCGCGCCGCCGGATCCGACCGACACGGTGCCACCGGTTACGAGCGTTCTCCTGTCGGGGGCGCCTGGCGAGGCGGGCTGGTATCGCTCGCCGGTCGAGGTGACGTTGTCGGCCACCGACGAGGCCGGAAGCGGAGTCGCGCTGACCCAATACCGCATCGACAACGGACCGCTGCAAACGTACGCGGGCCCGTTCATCGTCAGTGCCGAGGGTCTGACGGGAATCAGCGCATTCTCGACGGACCTTGCGGGCAACGTCGAGGACGCGGCGCCGGCGACGCCGATCATGATCGATACGGAGCCGCCGAGCGTCTACATCGCGTCGCCCGAGTCGAGAGAGTACGTCTACACGGACACGATCGCCATTTCGGCGGCGGTGGGCGACGGAACTTCAGGGCTGGCGGGCCCGGCGGCGTACATGCTCGACGGCAGTCCGTTCTCCGGCAGCACAATCGACCTGTCGACGCTCTCGCTGGGCCCGCACACGCTGACCGTCACGGCGGTGGACGTGGCCGGTAACAGCACGGAGACGAGCGTCACCTTCCACGTGGTCCTGGTGCGCGACACGGTCATCAACGTGCCGGCCGAACAGCCGACGATTCAGGCGGCGATCTTCTCCGCGGTTTCCGGCGACACGGTTGTCGTTGCGCCGGGCACGTACGTCGAGCGGATCAACTTCATGGGCAAGGCGATCACCGTCCGGAGCGAGCAGGGCCCGGACGGCACGATCATCGACGGCGGCGGGGCAGGACCGGTCGTCACGTTCCAGTCTGGCGAGACCCGCGCGTCCGTGCTGCGGGGCTTCACCGTGCGCGGTGGCTACATCGCGCACTCGGGTGGCGGCATCTACATCTGGAATGCGTCGCCGACCGTAGAGGGCAACGTGATCGCCGACAACCGCGCGTGCTCGGGCGCCGGCATCTACAGCCAGTTCGGCTCGCCGCTGGTCGCGAACAACCGCATCACGCGGAATGCATCCACCGGCTGCACGGGTGGATGGGGGATGGGCGTCTACGTCGGCGGCAACTCGTCGGCGGAGATCGTCGACAACGAAATCTCCGAGAATCGCGGCGAGGCGGCGAGCGGCGGCGGACTCGCGCTCTTTGCCGCGGGCAATGCGACGGTCAGCGGGAACGTGATCAAGAACAATTCCACGAGCGGTCCGGCCGGATGCGGATATGGCGGCGGCATCAGGACCGCGAACTTCTCGCAGGTGCGGCTCATCAACAACCTGATCGTCGGCAACAGCGCCTGCGTCGGCGCCGGCATCGACTGGGTCGCATCGAGCGGCGTCAACGTGTGGGTGAACAACACCGTTGCCGCGAACAGCGCGTCGGTGTCGTGGCCGGCCGTGCACGTCAGCGGGTACGACGCCCGACACGCGCTGCACAACAACATCTTCGCGGCCAGCGCCGGGCCGGCGTTCTACTGCGACAACACCACCGGCGTGTCGTTACCCGTCCTGAGCTCGAACGATGTCTTCAGCGGTGATGGGGCGGCCTATGGCGGCACCTGCGGCGACCAGACCGGGATCGACGGCAACATCTCCGCCGATCCGAAGTTCCTTGATGCGGCAGGCGGCGACTTCCGCGTCACGATGACGTCGCCGGCAATCGACACGGGCAATGGCTCGGCTCCGTACCTTCCGGCGGTCGATGTCGCGGGAGGACAGCGGGTCGTGGACGGAGACGGTGACGGCGATGCGCGCGTGGACATCGGTGCGCTCGAATACCGCAACCGTGCGCCCGTCGCAGATGCCGGGCCGGATCAGAGAGTGGCCTGCGGACCCGACTGCCGTGCGTCCATCACGCTCGTCGGCAGCGGCTCGGATGCGGATGGGGATGCCCTGTCGTTCACGTGGACCGGCCCGTTCGGCACGGTGTCCGGCGCGACGCTGAACGCGAAGCTGCCGTTGGGCGCTAACTTGATGACGCTCACGGTCGACGACGGCCAGGGCGGATTCGCGACCGACACTGTCGTCGTGACGGTCGTCGACGCCGCGCCGCCCGTAATTGCATCCGTCACGGCGTCTCCGGCCGTACTCACGCGCGTCAATCACGAGATGGTGCCGGTCACCGTCAGCGTTTCGGTCACCGACCTGTGCGATCCATCGGTCGACTGCCGCATCGTCGCCGTCACGAGCAACGAGCCCGAACAGGGGGCGGGCGCCGGCGACTCGTTCCCGGACTGGGAGATCACCGGCGATCTGACAGTGAACCTGCGAGCGGAGCGTCTGGGCAAAGGCGACGGCCGCGTCTATACCATCGTTGTCGAGTGCAGCGACGACGGCGGCAATCGATCGACGTCGGCCGTCACCGTCACGGTGCCGCGCTGATGCCTGAATCAGTCGAGCCGGGCGACGCCAGCGTTCCCGCTGGAGCCCGGCTCTCCCGTGGCGACGGACTTGACGAACGCCGCGGCCAATCGCATCACGCTGTCGTGCGAGTCCCAGTAATGGCCTTCGGCTGCGTCGAATCGCACGAGGGTGATGTCGGGATCGTCGAGCCCTTTGGGGAACCACGTCCGCTGCAGCGTCGTGTAGTACCGCTCCAGTTTTTCGCGGTCCTCGACGACGGCCGCGGTGCCCGACAGGTGGAGATACGCGCCGCGGCCATCGTCCTGAAACAGCAACGCCGTCGTCGCGCCGGCCTCGATGGCCGCGACCTTCTGGCTGCGTTTGTCGGTAATGAACCACAACGTGCCGTCGAAGGCGCTGTGATCGCCGACCACGCCAACCGGCCGGGCGCTCACTGCATCGTCGACGACCGTCACCATGAAGGCAATCGGGAAGTCCTTCAGCAGCTCCCGAAGTTTGGCGACCGCGTCATCGCCGGTGAGCAGTTGTTTCTCATCTATGGCCATAGAGTTCCACGCGCGCCTTCAATCCGGCGCGGCCTGTTCCTCCTATGGCAAGAGACGTGCCCCCCGGACCTGATGGGGGCGGCAAATCCGAAGCAGCTGATCTCCTCCGCCGTTGTATAACCTTGTGGCGCTGGGTTCTTACCAGTGTGGCCCCTCGGCGCCGGCGGAGCTGTGGACTTCTCCGGAACGGCGTGCTCTCGCGCCGGCCTCGATCGGCGTTGGGCAAGAACCTGGACGATTGGAGCAGCCCATGCCAAAGAACCTCACATACCGAATCCGGAACGCCCGACGAGGAGTGCAGGCATTCTGCGCCGCGCTGCTGTTCGCCCTCACGAGCTCAGGCGAACGTGGATCCGGCGCAACTGAGCCCGTGGGACTCAGCCTCTTCTTCAACGACGGCGCGATGGCGCCGCTGACGCTGGTCGGGGACGCGCCGCGCTTCCTTCAGGAGATCGATATCGTCGCCAGCGTGACCACTGAGGTGGATGAAGGGATCGCCCCGGTGACGCGAGAAGGCGACCTCCAGCGTCTGGACTGGACCGGCATCGCCCAGGTCGAAGAGGACTGGCGGTCGGCCGGCGACGGCACCTTCACGCGCCAGCGGTTCTATCGCGGCGCTCGCTGGATGGACCAGGCGTCGGTCTTCGAGGTCACATTCCTGGACGATGACAGCGCCACGCTCGAGGGGTCGTTGCTCGCTCACGCGGGCCGCGACGATCGGCTCCGCGAATCCGACGACACGTTCGTACGGCGGTTCGTCGCGCGGCAGATCGCGACAGGATGCCCCGCGATCGGCGACTGCAGCGGCGCGCGCTTCACGGCTCAGGGTCTCGTCCAGTTGCGGGATGCGCTGAATGGGGACCGGCGCGCTGCCGCGGTTCCGGCGGCCGCGCGCCGGATCGTCCTGACGTGGTCGTCGGACCCCGAAGGCCACCGAGAGGCCGCCGTCGCAACGGTCTCGCCGGCTGACGCGGCGTTCGCCTACGGCTTTGACGTCCGTCTGGAGCAGACCGGTGTTCCGGCCAACGGAAGCTACTACGTCCCTGGCGAGAGTGTCTCCTTCCGCGTGACGTTCCTGGACGGCGCCGGCAACCGGCTGCACCCCCTGGGCTCGCTGCCGACCTACGGCCAGTTCTTGCGCGGCGAAATCGCCAGCGGCCTGAGGTACTTCGACAATTTCCGAATCTCGCCGACGACCTACTACGCGCTGAAGCATCGCGAGTCGAACATGCTCGTTGCGCTGAGTGGACCGACGGATCGTCTCCGGACCCCGGAGACCGTGATTCCACTGTTCGATTTCTTCTCGCCGAACACGACCGTCGCACGCGTCTCGACCGATGGGTTCACCGCTCTGGGCGTCGGTCTTCCACCGTTTGCGGTGACATTTGGTGGCCTCTTCGATCCCGGCGTCTGGGACACGCCCGTCTCGGACGTTGTCACGTTCACGATCCCGATCGACGCCCAGCCGGGCACGTACGTGGCCGGCACGAAGGCGCGACGGGAGTATGCGGGGGAGGCCCTGAACCGTGCTGCGACGACGAGCATTCAAGTCGGCACGGCCACGCCGACCGATCACACGCTGTCGACGATTGCGTGCACGACGTGTCACGCGGGGCCGTCGGCGCTCGGCAGGGTACTTCACGGTCTCGCTGACCGTCGCGCCTGTTACGGGTGTCATGCCGCGCTCGAGATCGAGCCGGATGCCGCGCTCGATATCCGCGTCCACATGGTGCACGACCGTTCGCGCAGGTTCCCTGGCGACGTACGCGACTGCACGACGTGTCACCTCGAGACCCCGTCACGACCGGGACGCGGGTTTCTCGATCACTGAACCGTCCAGCGAGGAGGATGCCCCCGATGCCCGCCTCTCACGGCGCCGGCGGTGCTTCAGTTCGGTGCGCCCGAACCGAAGCCCGCTCGGCGTTGCGCGCTATCGAAGGTTGTGGCAATTCATGTGTGCCGCGAAATTCGGATCGGGAACGACCAGCGGGCTGAGCACCAGATCCACACCCGGCGCGAACCCATCCGGTATCGTCAGATCGAATCCTGCGGACACGAATTTCGACGCGGGAATCGTCGGATCGAAGTGGACGACGACCTGCTCAGGGTCCGAGACATCTATCGACTGGATGAACCCTGTCGCCAGGAGCGCGGCAACGAACGAGTTACCCTCGTCATGGACCTGGCCCGGCGGTACGACTTCTTCGCCGCCGGCCCTGCACAAGGCGGCGATGATTTCGTGTATGAGCGCCTCCGCCGGCGGAGGACTCGCGAGGTGAATGGCCGAAACCAGGCACAAGGCAACGAGCGTTCCTGTCGCGATTCTTCTGAAATGCATAGCTCCCTCCACCGGTCGGTGCGACCGAGCTGCATCGCGGCGGGGGGAGATCGCGATGGACGCCGAAGGATAGGAGTGTGCCTTGTGCCTGTCAATACCTCGATCGGCTGACCACGCGTCACGCCTGAGCTACACCTCCAGCTTCCAGGGCGCACGGTACTTCGCCCTGAGGAACGGCTTGACGTTCGCCTGCTTCACCGTCCAGTTCGTCTCGTCCCAATCGAGCCACGTCCGATGGCGCATGGCGAGATTGGCGAGGATGCACGCCGTCGACGACCGCACGCACGTCTCGATGTCGCTCATCGGTTTCTCGCGCGTCTTGATCGATTCGATGAAGTTCGCCCAGTGCGGCACGTTCATCGCGTTCATCGCCGAGTCCTTCTCGAAGGTGAGCGCCGTGACCTGCGACTTCGCGTTCGGGATGACGTAACAGCCGCCACGCCTGACGATCAGCGTGGCCTCCGTTCCGTGAATCGAGGTCGCGTTGCCCCCGAACTGCCCGAGCAGCGGCATCGGGTTCGCGGTGCGGCTCTCGTAGGTGAGCAGGAACTTCGGATAGCGGAACGTCGCCATCATCGTGTCGGGCGTCTCGAGGTTGTCGTCCACGTACAGCTTGTCGCCCATCGCCGAGATCGACAGTGGCATCGGATCGCCGAAGCACTGGTGGACGGGATCGATGAGATGCACGCCCCAGTCGGTCATCGCGCCGCCGGCGTAGTCCCAGAAGTAACGGAAGGTCGGGAAGTTCGCGACGCCGACGCCCCAACGATTCTTGTTGAACGGCACTTTCGGCGCGGGTCCCAGCCACATGTCCCAATCCAGCCCTGCGGGCGGCGGTTCATCGGCCGGCCGGCCGTAACGCGTCTTCGGTACCGCGCCGGTCTGCCACGTGTGACAGAACGTCACCTCGCCGAGCATGCCGCTCTGCACGATCTCCGCCGCCTTCTTGAAATACCCGCCCGACCGCTGCATCGTCCCCGCCTGGACGACGCGCTTGTACTTGCGCGCGGCCTGGACCATCTTCTGGCCTTCCTCGACGTAGACTGAGGCGGGCTTTTCGACGAAGACGTCCTTGCCCTGCTTGCAGGCCTCGATCGTCATGTAGGCGTGCCAGTGGTCCGGCGTCGAGATGCAGACGGCGTCGATCGATTTGTCGGCGAGGATTTCGCGGAAGTCCTTCACCGGCTTCAGCTTCCTGCCGGCCTTCTCACCGGCCGCAAGCGCCTTCGTCAGCGCCGGCTCGTAGACGTCGCAGACGGAGGCGACTTCGACGGTCTCCGGCATCTTCAATGCGTAATTCAGGTTGCTGGAGCCCATCGCACCGACGCCGATGTGCGCGACGGAGATGCGATCGTTGGCGCCCTTGACGCGGCCGGTGAACAACGAAGTCGTCAACGCTGCGACGGCGCCCCTGAGAACGTCTCGTCTGTACATTATTTGTGCCTCCAGTTCGAGGGATGACGAGGCGGATTGTACAGCGTAAGCGCCTCGGCGGGGCCGCCGGATTCAGCGGAGAGGTGGAAGCTCCGTCATCCAGATGTTGCCGGAGTGCTCGCCCAGATTGAAGACGATCCGATCGCGCGCGACGGCGATATCGGGCGCGCCGAGGTACAAGTTCTTCCAGGACAAGCCCCTGCGATGGAAGTGCTGAATGCTCACCGGCGCGGCCGAGGGACGCTTCGTCGACGGATCGAGAGCCTGCGCCCAGAGGCAGGGAGAGCCGTCGCGATCCGACCAGAAGTACAGCAGGCTTGCACCGGGAGACCAGGCTGGCGCGTCACCAATGACCCCCACGTCGATCCATGCTCTTTCCGGCGCAACTCCCGCTTCGTCGACCGGCGCGACGAACACGCGCGCCGGAGCCAGCCGGTTGTTGCGAGCGTTGAAGACGACCCATCTGCCGTCTCGAGACAGGCGAGCGTTGTAGATTCCGTATCCCGGATGTCTCAGCCATTCATCGTTGCGCGCCGCCGGCAGCTTCAGCAGGCCGACCCCCGATGGGTCGTGCGAGGTGACATACAGAAGCCGCTCACCATCAGGCGACCACTGTTCCAATTCGCCGCAATCATCGCAGACCTGCTCCGGTGTTCCTCCGCCGGCCGCGACGACGAAGATCGGGCTCTTGCCGTTCGTGCGCACTGAATACGCGATCCGCGTACCGTCAGGGCTGACGGCAGGGTAGTCGTCCTCCTCGGTCTGCATGAGGAGCGTCTCCGTGCCTGTCGCGAGCTTCTTCAAGACGATGTCGAAGCGGCCTGCCTTTCTCGATCGGAACACCATCGTCGAGCCGTCCGCCGACAGCGTCGGGTCGTAGTCATCGGCCGCGTCTTCCGTCACACGCGTCAACGGTCCGTGGACCCTGGCGCGGTCGGCATCAATCGGCAGATTCCAGATGTCCGCGCCCATGGTCCGGCTGATGAAGACCATGCGTCCATCGGGTGTCGTAGACGCCGCCGCCTCGTCGGTCGTTCCGAACGTTGCCTGCTGCGGTGCGCCACCGACCTGACCGCTGTCGACGGAGATCGGTATCTGCCACATGTTCCAGGAATCGCCGACGTGCCCGTGAAACAGCACGCGGCTTCCGTCACGCACCCACGCTTCGGGTAATGGAAGTCCATGAGAGGTTTCAAACCCTGACTCGAGCAGCCTGGCCCGCGCGCCCATCGAGCGTGGCGGTTCGCCGGACAGTGATGCGAGGTACCAGTCGACGTTGTTGTCGGGAGGCGCGGCGCGCCGCCGCTGACCCCAGAAGAGGAGGTATCGCCCATCGGGCGACCACACAGGTGCGCGGGCGAGCGCGAAGTCACCGGCGATCCGCAAGGCGGGACCGCCTGACGCCGGGACTACGTCGATCCGCGCGGTGCCATGTTCGGAACGTCCGTAGGCCAGCCACTTTCCGTCCGGCGAGAATCGCGGCGAAAACCCCCGTGCTGCGACCAGCCGCTCTTCGCCCCCGAGCGTCGGGAGGACGTAGATGCCTGCCTCCTGCCGGGTGGACTCGAACGCGATCCTGGTTCCGTCCGCGGAAAACGACGGGTCTCGATCGTCGGCGGCATCGAAAGTCAGCCTGTGTGGCGATCCGCCGGGGATCTGCTGCACCCAGATGTCGAGGTGGCCTTCGCCACTGCGATCGGAGGCATACGCGAGGAATCTCCCATCCGGTGAGATGGCCGGATGGTCGGTCCAACCGACGTCAGACGTCAGCTTCGTGAGCGACGGACGTGGCGGCGGTTGTGCGGGCGCTTCACGCGCGCGCCAATTGAAGACGATCAGCACCGCGACGAGCACGAGGGCGGCGCTGGCGGCGACGGCCCATCTCCATCGCCGCGACGCGACGATCGGCGGCGATGTGACGTCGCGTGCCGTATATTCCTCGAGCACTTCTTCGAGGGCCACCTTCAGGTCTGCCATCGACTGCCAGCGGCGATCGGGATCCTTCCGAAGGCAGCGAGCGATCAGCTTTTCGAGATCGCGCGGGAGCTCGGGGACCGCGCGGCTTGGCGGCTCCGGGTCTCTGGTGAGGATCGCGGCCAGCGTCGAGATCTTCGTATCCCCTCGAAAGGCGCGTCGGCCGGTGATCATTTCGTAGAGCACCGCGCCGAACGAGAAGACATCCGACCTCGCGTCAGCGGGCTTTCCCTCTGCCTGTTCGGGCGACATGTACGCCGCCGTGCCGAGGATGGTGCCTTGCGCAGTCTGGAGGTCGCCGCTCCGGACGCTCTGCGTGGACAAGGTATCGCCAACAGACGCGAACCCCGTGTGCTCGATCAGCTTCGCGACCCCGAAGTCGACGACCTTGATCGACCCTTTGTCGCCGACCATGATGTTCGCGGGCTTGAGATCGCGGTGGACGATCCCCGCGGCATGGGCCGTGGCGAGTGCGTCGGCGATTTGAATCGCATAGTCCAGCGCCTCGACGACGTCGACTTTCTTCCGCTCGATGATGCGCGTCAGGGGCGAGCCCGCCACGTACTCCATGGCAATGAAGTCGACTTCCGCTTCGGGCTCCCCGGCGACCTTCACGCGCTCCCGTCCGATGTCGTAGATCGTGATGATGTTCGGATGATTGAGTGCCGACGCGGCCCTGGCCTCCTGCATGAACCGCTTGCGGCTGTCACCGTTCGCCGCGCTTTCGGCATGCAGCAGCTTGAGCGCAACCGGGCGGCCAAGACGCACGTCGACGGCGCGGTAAACCGCTCCCATTCCCCCTTCGGCAAGAAGGTCGAGCACCTCGTAGTGAGAGATCGTGTTCGCGGCCATTTGCGGCGACGGCACCACAGCGTAAGCTCTGTGTCCCTGGCCTGCCACAACTATCTCGCCAGCGATTTGGCCAGGACTTTGAGCCGCTCACGGCGCTGCAGGATGGCGTCGATCGCGTCGTCCTCCAGCCAGGGACGCAGCGCGGTCTGTAGCTGACCGCGAGTCAAGCGCTCGATCTTCGCCCACAGGTCGTTGTCGAGCCTGCTCAGCGCCTGCGGGAACTCGGTCGCGGAGCCGAACGCGCGTGAATGGTCGATCAAGATCAGGTTCCGCTCGGCATCGTGGAGCATGTTTGCGAGGTTGCGGTCCTTGTTCCCGATCAGATAGTCGAACATCCCCATGCGCGTCAGCTGCATTTCCCAGTGCGCACGTCTGGACTCATCGATCGCCCTTCCTTGTGCCGATGGAACGACGTTCTCTACCCACAACATCGCCGCGCCCTTGTGGCCCTGCAGCTCCCGTTCGACTGTCGGCGGCACCATGTCCAGCCGCAGCAGTTTGTCGAGCTCGTAGGCCGCAACATCCGCCTTGTAGCTCTCCCTGAAGCCGCGATACACCCCGGGAAGCAGCGGCTTCCAGCTGAAACGCGCGACCGGGCCGCCCGGTCGCAACACGCAGCGCTTGACCGCCGCGACGTCGGGCAGGTCATCGATCCGCACGCACTCACCGGTCTTGAGATGGTCCTCCACGTCCGCAGCGCGGCCGATCCAGGTCTTGGCACCGTTTGGCACGCCGCCAGACGATGCCGGCTGGGACGGTGCGCGTGCAGTCGCCGCGCACAGCAGCAAGACACAAGCCTTCCATCGGATCATGCGTAACCTCTGTGGCAGAATATAGCCGTCGGCGACAGTGGCGTCCTCGTCGAGTTCTCACGAAACTCTAATTTCTTCTTTTGAACCTGCCGTGCGTGTCGTTTTTGGAGACTGCGAATTCGACGCCGGGCGCCATCTGCTCCTTCGCCACGGGTGCCCCGCCACGCTTTCCCCCAAGGCCTTCCAGCTGCTGCAATTTCTCCTGGACCGGCGCCCGGACGCCGTGTCGAAGGGGGAGTTGATGGAGCAACTCTGGCCAGATACGTTCGTCTCGGACGCAAGCCTGCACAATGTCGTGGCCGAGGTCCGGGCCGCCATCGGCGACGCGCCGCGCGCTGCGCTGTACATTCGCACGGTCGCGCGGTACGGCTACGCCTTTCACGGCGACGTGCGGCCCGCGGCTCCTGGCCGCGCCGGCTCGCCGCGACTCCCCGGCGCCCATCTCTTCTCGACCCGTGAGGAGTGGCGTTTGTCGGAGGGTGCAAACCTCATCGGCCGCGATCGCGATTGCGCCGTCCGAATCGATTCGACGACCGTCTCGCGGCATCATGCCCGAATCGTCGTGACCGGCGGAGAAGCGACCATCGAGGATCTGGCGAGCAAGAACGGGACGTACGTGAATGGGGAACGCGTCAGCCGACCGATCGCGATTCACGATGGGGCGGAGATCCGCGTCGGCGCCGAGGCGATGACCTACCGGACGATAGAGGCACTTCCCTCAACCGCAACGCAGCACGTGTAGTCGCGGGCTGTCCCTCAACGTGCGCTGCGGCGCCCGTCAATCACCTTTCGTGCTTCGGCGATCTGGCGTTCGAGCTGGGCGCGGTGCCGTGATGCCTGTCGATCGAGGTTCGGTCCGGGCGACGCGGGCTCCGCTTCGAGCTCGCGCAGATAACGTTCCGCGGCGTCCAGACGCGCGGGCAGCGTCTCGGGGTTCTCGAATCCGCCGCCGTTCACCGTGACGTACACGGGCGTCGTGTGCGCCACCTGCGCGATGCCGGCCTCCGCCTTGGCGGCGATCCACATCCCGCGCTCGATCGGTAGATCGATCTCGGTCGCGAGGCGCGCCGCGTTGGAACCGTCGGCGCGCGCCAGCACGCGTCCATGGCCGACGATCTCGAGCGCTTTCAGCGGCACCTGCGACGGGTGGCCGAGCGCCTCGGCCGTGATGCGCACGCGCGTCCCGGGCGCGACGTCCACTGTGTCGCCGGGCCGGCGGCCGTTGACCGTCAGCAGCACCATCGGGCCGGTCGTCACGAACGTGCGGCCCGCCTTGACGGCGGCGAACCAGTTGTCGAATGTCAGCGGCCCGCCGACGTAGGTGTAGAACCGCGCGTTGCCGATCTGCGAGATGTCCGGGCCCGGCAGGCCGAACGATTTGCCGCGGCCGCACCACGGGAAATCGGACCCGGCGAGCGCCGTAAGCCTGATGCCGAGATCCAGAAACATGTAGTAGTGGTCGAGGAGGAGCGGCCCTCCCGGCGTGCAGAACTGCGCCAGCTCGAGGAAGTCGTTCTTGCCGCGCAGCGTGTTCATGACCATTCCGCGGTAGCCGTGAAAGAGCACGCCTTGGTGCGCGAAGCCGGTCACGCCGCCAAGCTCGCGGACGCGGTCGAACAGGCGGTCGTACGAGTAGTAGTCGGACCGGAACCGTACGAACTCACTGGCGCCCAGCGAGATCGTGTGTCCGATCTCGGGCGTGCGCGGTTCCTCCTGCCCCGGCGAGATCCAGCGTCCGTCCTGCTGATAGCGGCCCTTCGGCCCGAAGGCGTACTGCATGAAGTAGACGGCCCAGAAATCGCCCATCTGCAGCAAATTGCCGACGTGTACGTCCTCCGCCGCAATCCACTTCGCAATCGTCCCGTCGTCTGCCGGCGATCGCCGCAGGTGGATGTGATCGTCGGCGGAGTACCAGCCGCGCGACGGCATATCGACCCAACGATTCAGCCGGACTTCGCGCGTGAGTCCAGCAGCCGCTGCGACCTTCAGCGGAATCGACTGCTGCACGTACTCGAAGCCCTTCGACAGTGTCAGTGTGTAGGCGCCAGGCGGCACCTGCACGTCGAAGGCGCCGTCGACGTAGAACGCTCCATCTGGCTGCAGCGCGTAACCCTGTGGCCAATCCTGCTGCCCCCACATGACGGCGATCGCCTGCTTCGGCACCGGAATCGCGGTCTCCGACACCGTCAGCGCGCCCGTCACGCGCGGCTTCGTCCCGGTCGCATCCTGCAGACCGACCCGCACCGGCGTCCTGCGGCCCGTGGCTGCGTCGACGATGGCGATCGACAACGGCACGTCGCGCCGCGCGTAGGCGGTGTAGCCGAGCGTGATCAGGAGAGTGGCGGCAAGCAGCAGCCTCATTCTTTCAATCCCTTGAGATCCGGAACCAGCCGCTCGGCGCTGCGCACGGTCTCGTCCCAGGTCACGACGCGGCTGGTGTACGCGGCGGTGCGTCCGAGGATGGTGACCAGGTTGCTGCGTACGCTCTCGGGCACGGTGGTGTTGCCGAAATCCGCCTTCTCGATGCTGTCGAAGAACCGCGCGATGTTGTTGACCGCGCCTTCCTGATAGATCGACGGCGTCTCGCCGCCGCGATAGAACTGTTTCCCGCGAATCAGCACCTGTCCGCCGTACTCCGTCTCGAGCACGCCGTCGGTGCCGAACATGCGGTTCCTGATGCCGTCGGGCCGCGTGCCGTGCCCGTTGAACTGCCGCGAGCTGAAGTTGATCGCGACGTTGTCCGGATAGTGGAACTGCACGCTGAACGTGTCCCAGCAGGTGCCGACGTCACGGAACTTGCGCCCGCCGGTGCCGTACGCCGAGACGGGCGGCCGCTTCATGATCCAGCTCATCACGTCGAGCGTGTGGATGTTCTGCTCGGTGATGATGTCGCCGGACAGCTCGCGCGAGAGCCCCCATGCCCGGAGCCGTCCTTCGGGGTCGCCTGCGCGTGCGAACTGCGCCTGCTCCTTGAACGGGTCGTCAGCGTGGTAGGTCGCCTCGCCGAACGCGAACCGTCCGATCGCGCCATCATGGACGCGGCGTAGCGCCTCGATGAAGAGATCGTTCGCTCGTGTCTGGAAGTCGACGAGAAGGACCTTGCGGCTCGCGGTCGCCTTCTCGCCCGACTGCTGAACGCTCATGCTGCCCGGCACGTCGACGGCAACCGGCTTGGCGAGATACACGTGCTTGCCGGCGGCGACCGCGTCGGCCGCCTGCATCGGGTGAAAGTACGGCGGCGATTCGATGGCGACGGCGTCCAGCTTCTGCTCGAGCAGCCGCCGGTAGCCCGAAAGTCCGGTGAACCGCCTGTCCTCCGGGACGCCGATCTTGCCGCCGAGCGCCTGCACGCGGTCGGCGAAGTAGTCGGCGAGCGCGACGACGGTGTAGCCGCCGTGCTTCTGAAAGAGATTGGCGATCCAGCTGCCGCGGCCGCCGCAGCCGATGATCCCGAGATTGACCGTGCTGTTCGCACGGCTGCCGCGTACCAGCTCTGGGCTGACGATCGTGAACGCCAGCGCGGCGCCTGCGTCCGAAAGAAAGCGGCGACGGGAGCGGTGAGCGTCTGACATGGCGCTCACTCTAACACCAGCGCGCCGCCCTCCACCATGCCGCAGCGCCGCGTTACTTCGCGGACTTCAGCTTCACGTACTCGCCCACCAGAATCGCCGCGGGGTAGAGCACCTGCTCCTCGTTGGCGGCATGGAGCTTCAGCTTGTGGGCGAACGCCGTGGCCTCGCCGTGGCCTTCCGCCTTCCCCGCCTGCTCCAGCTCGCCGAGCGCGCCGACGATCGCCTTGTGCTCCTCGAGCATGCGCGGCATTTCGGCCTTCAGACGATCGGTCACCGCCGTGATCTTCGCCATGTTCGGGCTCACCGGACCGCGCGCGAGCGGAACCAGCAGCCCGAGCGGCGGCAGCGCGAACTCCTCTTCGCTCGTGAAATGCGCGTGCAGGAGCTTCGCGACGCGCTGGGCAGCTGTACCGGTCTTGCCCGGAAGCTTGGTGATGGCGGCGAGGTCGCGGTGCAGTTCTTCGTGCTCGGCCTGCAGCGCGGCGGGGATCGCGAAGCTCGCCGCCGGCCGGCCCTTCTCGCCATGCGTGTCGTGCTGCGCGGCGGCTGCCGCGAGGCCGGCTCCCAGCGCCGCCGCGGCGATTGATGACAACAGAATGGCAGTCATGCCTGTTCACCTCTCGGGAGGCTGGTCGGAGCAATGGGCCTGCCACGCTGCCTGGTGACAACGGGCTGTTTTCCGTAGGCGCTGGCGGATTTCCGCCAGCGGACTTGCGGCGGTCCACCATGTACAATCCGGTCGCACGATCGGCACTCAGACTCTGGACGGGAGATGTGACGTGGACACACAGACACATATCAATCGACGCGGATTCATGAAGACGGCGGGCACGGCGCTCGGCGGCGCGAGCCTCGCGATCGCGGGCGGCAGCGCCGACGCGTCGGCCGCTCAGGGCCGCCAGACCGCGCCACGCCCGCGGACGGAAAAAGAGAAGCTCGCGCAGATCGCCTCGAACACGTGGCCGCTGCGGATGCTCTTCAGAGGACGGCCGACCGCGAAGCCGAACCCGCGCACCGAGGAGATGAAGAAGAAGTACGGCGAGATCACGATGCTCGACATGCCGCAGTTCACGAAGGACACGTTCCCCGGCGTGACGCGCATGGATCTGTTCAGCGGCCTGTTCGGCGACATGGCCGACGACAGCATGTACGTGACGGCGCCAGGGGGCCGCGGCCGCGAGTTCGATCCGTCCAGCCCGTCGGGCCGCAAGTGGCTGGACACGATGGCCGCGACGATGGCGAAGAGCGGCACGAGCTGCCAGCACATCTCCAACAACGCGCCTCGCGATCTGGCCGAGCTCGATCCCGAGCGGCGCAAAGCCGGCATCGCGGTCGGCAAGCAGTGGCTCGACGCCGGCAAAATCATCGGCGCGAAGTCGATGCGTGTGAACAGCGGCGGTCCGCGGATCGCGCCCGCAGCCGTCGCGCAGCCGGGCGACTATCCCAAGGCCGACGAGCTCGCGAAGTACATCGCCGCGTGCATCGAGTCGATGAAGGAGCTCGCCGACTACGGCAGCAAGGTGGGCGTGAAGATCACGCTCGAAAACCACTGGGGGCTCACCGCCAACCCGATGAACATCCGCGCGATCATCGACGAGGTCGGCAGCCCCTTCTGCGAGGCGTCGCCCGACTTCTGCAACTGGGAGCACGAGTACCTGCTCTACCACGGCCTCAAGGCGCTGGCGCCGTACGCGCACACCAACGTGCACGCCAAGTACTGGGACCGCTGGAAGGAGAACGACGTCCGCCGCTCCGTGAAGATCATGCTCGACGCGGGATTCAAGGGGACCTTCGCCCTCGAGTACGAGGACGGCCCGTGGGACGGCGTCGAGGGGTCGAAGTATCTCTACAAGGAGGTGCTCGCGGCGCTGTAGCGCCGCCCGGGCCCATCCGCCAAACGTCGTACGCCGATCGGCTAATTGTCTCTGCCATTGACGGGCAGTAGCATGCGCGCCTCCCCCGCGTTTCCCCGGAGGTGCCTTCATGGGTCCGTTCTCTCCCCGTCTCAGAATGCTGACGGCGCTCGCGCTCGTGCTCGGCGCCTCCTCGCAGACGGGCAGCTCGCAGTCGGGCCGTCCCGCCGAGCCGCCGCGTGCATCCAGTGTCGCCGAAGTGAAAGTGCTGCCGGCGGTCGTACCCTCCGTCACCTATGGCCGCGTCGTGCCACGACGCGCCGTCCCGGTGGACGGCGAGCGGCGGCAGGGCCCACCCGTGTCGATCGCCGCGCCGGTGGGAGCAAGAAAAGACGCCGTGACGCAGCTCCAGGCCGCCGAGCGATCGCTTGGCGAGCTGTCCGATCCCATCGAGGAGTTCGACGGCATGGGCGGCTCGAACCCGAACGACACCACAGGCGACGTCGGGCCGAACCACTTCGTGCAGGCGATCAATTCGAGCTTCCGCGTCTACGACAAGCAGGGCACCAGCCTCGAGGGGCCGACGCCGCTCGGCGATCTCTGGGACAACGGCGACGCCACCGTCGACGCCTGCGAGCAGGATGCCGGCGATCCGATCGTCCTTTACGACAACCTGGCCGACCGGTGGATGATCTCGCAGTTCAGCCGCTTCGCGCCCTTCCGCAACTTCATGTGCCTGGCAGTCTCGGTCACGGCGGATCCTCGCCTGAGCCAGGGCTACTACAGGTACACGTTCGACATGGGGGCGTTCCCCGACTACCTGAAGCTCGGCGCCTGGCCCGACGGCTATTACTTCAGCGCCAACGGCGACGGCGTTGCGATGGCTGCCGTGTTCGATCGCGCGAACATGCTGAACGGAAATCCGGCGGGCGCCATCCAGTTCGGTGGTATCGCCGATCTGCCGAACAACTCGTTCAACGTGCTGATGCCGGGCGATCTCGACGGCGCCACGCCTCCGCCGCCGGGTACACGGAATGTCTTCTACCGGCCGGTGGACGGCGATGCGATGGGCGGCGGCGCCGACCGCATCGAGCTGTTCGAGGCGAACATCAACTGGGGTGCGCCCGCCATGTCGACGCTGAGCGCTCCGATCGCCGTCCCGCTGGCCGCCTTCGACATGACGCTCTGCGGGTTCCTGAGCTTCGGCTGCATTCCGCAGCCGGGCGGCGGCAACCTCGATCCGGTCAACGAGACCGGGATGTTCCGGTTCCCGTACCGGAACTACGGGACGCACGAAGCGCTCGCGGGTAACTTCACCGTCGACGTGGACGGCAACGACTCGGCGGGCATCCGCTGGTTCGTCCTCCGGCGCACGGGCGGCGGCGCGTGGACGGTGGAGAACCAGGGCACCTACGCACCGCAGCCGGCGGACGCCCCGGCGTTCGTGCACCGGTTCATGGGCAGCCTGGCGATGGACCGATTCGGCAATCTGGCGCTCGGCTACACGGCCTCGAGCGCCCAGCAGGTGTTCGCATCGGCGCGCTACACGGGACGCCTCGCCGGCGATCCACTCGGACTGCTGCCGCAGCCAGAGATCACGATCCAGCCAGGGACCGGTGCGCTCGGCGCCGCCGGCGCCGACACTCGCTGGGGCGATTACTACACGATGGTGGTCGATCCGATCGACGACTGCACCTTCTGGTACACGGGCGATTACGCGACCAACATCCGGCAGAGCGTGATTGCCAGTTTCAGGTTCGCCAGCTGCGCCACCGACCTGAGCATCGCCAAGACGGTGTCGCCGTCGCATCCGAATGCCGGCGAGGAGATCGTCTATACGATCACGGTCCACAACGACGGCCCCATCAACGCCCAGAACGTCGTTGTCACCGACGTGCTGCCGGCGCAGGTCGCCTATCTCGCGAATACCGACGCGTGCACGGGCGTGCCGGTCGGCGGCACCGGCACGCTGACCTGCACGCTGGGCAGCATCCCGGCCGGCACGTCGGTCTCGTTCCAGATCAAAGCGCGGATCAACAGCGACCTCGGGGGCGCGACGGCAATCACCAACACCGCAAGCGTCAGCGGCGAGCCCGGCGAGTCCGATCCGTCCGACAACAGCGTCAGCCTCACGCACCTGGTGAACGAGCTGGCCGACGTGAGCGTGACCAAGCTGTGCAAACCCGACAGCGGCCCCGCGCCGGCGGGCACGATGGGCACCTGCACGATCCTCGTCACCAACAGCGGGCCGTCGGCGGCTCGGACCGTGACGCTGACCGACACCCACGTCAGCGAGGGTCCGTTCACGCTGGGGACGCCGGTGGCGAGCCAGGGCGCCTGCGCGGTCGCCGCATCCGTCGTCACGTGCAGCCTCGGCACGATCCTGCCGGGCGCCACGGCGCGTGTCGATGTTCCGGTCACGAGCGCCGAAGGCGTAGACGTCAACGACGTGGCGCGTGTGTCGAGCGCCACGCCGGATCCGAACGCCGCCAACAACGAGGCGACAGCCGGCGTTGCGTTCGACGCGGCGGCGGATCTGATGATCTCGAAGTCGGCACCGGCATCAGTGATGATGAGCGGCACGTTCGTGTACACGATCAGCGTCGACAATGCCGGTCCGTCGACCGCGGTTGGCGTCGTCGTGACGGACACGCTGCCCGCGGGGGTGGAATTCGTTTCGGCGGTGGCGAGCGTCGGGACTTTCTCGGCCGCAGGCGGGATCGTGACGTGGAACGTCGGCACGGTCGCGGTTGCCGACCCGGCGCGCACGCTCGAGATCACCGTCCACGTGCTTCCGTCGACGCCGGCGTCGCTCGTCAACAACGCATCGGTGTCGAGCGCCACGACCGATCCGAACAGCGCCAACAACCTGGCGACGACGACGACCGTGGTGGTCGGCACGGACCTGTGGATCTCGAAGACCGGGACCGTCTCGGCGGCCAACCCGGCTGGCGCTCTGATCTACAGCATCACGGTGCACAACGAGGCGGGCTCGGCACCGGATTCGACGCCGACGTCCGGCACCGGCGGCCCGAACGCCGCTCAGAACGTCGTCGTCGTCGACACGCTGCCGCTGGACAAGAAGAAGATGGTCGTGCAGTTCCTTTCCCCGGGTTGCACGTACGATTCAGTCGCCCACACCGTGACATGCACGACAGCGAGCCTGGCGGCCGGCACGGCGGTGACCTTCGAGATCCAGGTGCAAATCAAGGGCTCGGTCGGCAACATCGTCAACGTTGCGACCGTGACGAGCACGACGCCTGATCCGGACGCCTCGAACAACACCGATACGGTCAACAACGTGGTGCAGGGAGGCGCAGGAAGGGGACCGAAGTAGGCTCGGCTGCCTGACGACCGGCCGGGGAGCGCCCCCGGCCGGCGCCGCTCAGCCGGGCGGCTGGATGCGGATGTTGGGATCGTCGACTGCCGGAACGTCGACGCGCACATCCGTGTCGGAGTTCACGACGCCGAGCGCCTCGAGCGCGGCGAGGCGGCCGGATACCGCGATCCAGACGTCGAGGGAAGCGTTGGCCCGTGCCGCGGGGCGCGCCTGACGGATCGCCGACGCGTCGGCCCGGTAGCGCAGCGTCTCGAAGCCGTGCTTCCGTTCGCGGCCGGCGAATCCCAGGATCCCTGACAGCGCCGGATCGCTGAAGGGCCTCAAAATGCCGGGCAGATCGTAGGCGGCCGCGCGGCTGTCGGCCTCCACGCGCGTCGCCGGCTGAAAGCCGCGGCCCTCTTCGGCGATCCACGCACGATCGCCGATGACGACCACCTGCGTCACGCCGCTCGCGCTCTCCACACGCAGGCTCCAACTCGGCTCAGGGCGACGAACGACGACGTGCTCGTGCCGGAACATCGTGCGTCCCTCGGTTACGGCGACCTCCATGCGGTACGACGCGGCGCGTTCGACCGCCGCGATCGCGGCGCCGATGCTCGCCGGCCGCGGTTGCGATGGCGACGACGGTGTCGACCCGCACGCCCAGACGAGCAGGACACACAGCAGCAGGAACGTGGACGGGTGAGACGTGTGCATCGCGTGACTACGCCGACGAGGTGGTGGCGGCGGTGAATTGCGCCGCCTCGGTCAGGTCCGGCGTGTCGAGGCCTTCCGCGAAGCTTGCGTAGAGCGACGCCACCACGTTCGCGCGCTCGGCGGCGCGTTCCGGAGTCGTGGCGTGCCGCGCGCGCGCGAGTTCGGCGCGAAGCAGCAGGATGCACGCCTGCTGCCGCGCCGCGATCTCGGCCGCACGCGCGAAGCAGTCGTCGGCTTCCTGGACGCGCGACGCGTCGCTGGCGATCAGCACGCCGCGCAGCCTCCACAGCTCCGCCTCGTAGAAGAACGACCGGCTCGCGGCCGCCTGCCGCTGCGCTTCGTCTATCGCGAGCAACGCGCGCTCGGCGTCGCCGGCGGCGGCCAGGATCTCCGCCTGCATCGCGAGGTAATACGGCCGGTCCAGCTCCATGCCGATGCGCGTGACGCCCTCCAGTCCGCATTCCAGCTCCACGAGGCCGCCCGCGACGTCACCCTGCGCGCCTCGCGCCCAGCCGCGCAGCACCTGGCCGATCGCCACGCGGTGCGCGAATCCCTGCTCCTGACCGAGCGCGATCGTCAGCGCCGCCCATCGCTCGACTTCCGGCGGCTCGCGCCGGAGGTGATGCAGGCAGGCGAGCTGGGCGCGCGCGTTGGCGAGGCTGTAGAGATGCCCCGGAGCCTCGGACAGTGCCACGGCCCGCCGCGCGTAGTCGAGCGCCTGGTCGGCGTGGCCGAGGAACCAGAGCGAGAGCGCCGCCCACGTGCAGCAGCCCACGCCCGGATCCTCGCCGAAGCAGCCGGTGAGCAGCGAGTGGCGCTCCTCGCGATGATCCGCGAGTCCCTTCAGCGCGTGCTGCAGCGCGCGATGGAACACGCCCTGGTGGTAGGTCGAGCAGGCGAGCAGATCGTGCGCTTCGGTCGCGTAGCCGCCGGACGCCTGCTGCGCCGGCAGATGCTCCTCCATGATCGTCTGTGACTCGCGATACTCGCCGCGCAGTTCCAGCATCGTCGCCAGCCCGAACGCGATCGGGAACAGGCGCGGCGTGTCCATGCCGCGCGCCAGCTCGTAGGCGCGGCGATAGGCCGCTTCGGCCGCGGCGTCGCTGAAGCCGCGCGTGGCGGTCAGCGCCGTCGCGAGCATCGACTGGACCAGCAGCTCGTACTCGCGCCGCTCGCCGAGGTCGGGAATGCGCGGCAGCATCCGCACCGCCTCCTCGAGATGGGCAATCGCTTCGCGCGGCGCGCTGCGCGCGAGGCATTGCGCGGCGGCCAGTTGCAGGTAGTGCACCGCCTTGCGCGCGTCGCGCGCCTCGACGAAGTGCGTCGCGAGACGCGCGGCGATGCCGCCGGACCGCTCGCCGTGCAGCGCCTCGAGCGCGGCCGCGGTCTGCTGGTGCAGACGCACGCGGCGGCCCGCCGCCAGCAGCGAGTCGAGCACCTCGACGTAGAACGCATGCACGAACTCGTAGCGATCGCTGACCGTGCCGTCGGGGTACTCGACCGCTCCGGCGTAGCGCAGGAAGCGGCCGATACGCGTCAGATATGCGCACGCCGCCTCCACATCGTCCACGCCGCACTCGAGCACCGCGGCGACGACGGCAGGGGAGAAGCCGGGCCCGACGACGGCGGCGGCTTCGAGGACGTCGCGATGTTCGCGCGGAAGATGCCGAATCTGTTCCTCGAGGAATGCGCGCAGCGATTCCGGCGGCTCGAGCGCCTGCTCCTCAGCCTCGGCTTGCCACGACCACGCGCCGTCCTGTTCGACGAGAATGCCGCGCGCGCACCAGCTCTCGACGACCGCTGCGATGAACAGCGGGCTGCCTTCGGTCCGCTTGTGGATCAGATCGGCAACCGCGGCGGGCACGGCGTTGCCGAATCGTTCGCTCAGGTAGGCCGAAACGCTCGACCGCGAGAGCGGCGTGAGCGGCAGGTGCCGGCACGCGCCGCGCAGCTGCAGCTCCTGGACCATCGCGTGCAGCGGATGAGCGGCCGCCAGCGCGTCGGCGGATCGATACGTGCCGATGACGAGCAGTCGCGCCGGGTCCAGGCCGCGCGCGATGCGGGCCAGGAGATCGATCGTCGAGAGATCGCTCCAGTGGAGATCCTCGAGCACGAGGACGAGCGGGGTCGCGGCGGTCGCGAACACGAGCGCGTCCTCGATCTCGCGCAGCATGCGCTCGCGCGTCTGGCCATGGAGGCGTTCCTGCAGCGCCGCGAGCTGCTCGCGGCTGACGAGGCCGGGCATCTGCACCAGCCACGTCGGCGCGAAGCGATCGAGCGTGCGCACGAGCGCGTCGCCTGACGGCTCGCGTCCGAGCCGGCCGAGCGCCTCGAGCACCGGCATGTAGGCCTCTGCCTCGCCGTGGTGCTCGATGCACTGTCCGCGCGCGACGAGCGCATCGCCGTTGCGGCGAACGTCGCCGAGGAAGCGTTCGACGAGCGACGTCTTGCCGATGCCGGCTTCGCCCGTGATGAAGACGACCTCACGCCGGCCGCCACGCGCGCCGGCGAGCGCGGCCACGAGCGTGCCGATCTCGGGGTCGCGCTGCACGAGCGGGCCCCGCGGCCGTTCGCGGTCGGCCGGCGGCGGCGCGACCGCGTCAATGGCGCCGGTGCGCGCCACATCGGCGACGAAGCGGTAGCCCTGTCGCGGTACCGTCTCGATCCACCGATCGTCGCTGCCGTCGGCAAGCGCGCGGCGCACGATCGACACCGTGTAATTCAGGTTGCTTTCCTCGACCACCGCGTCCGGCCACACCCGCGCGAACAGCTCCTCCTTCTTCATCAGCCGCGGCGCCTGCTCGACGAGGCAGACGAGCAGGTCGAACGCCTTTCCCGGCAGCGGCACGGGCGTCCCGCCGCGCAGCAGCCGCCGTTCGCGCGGCTGTAACTCGAACCGGCTGAATCGGTAACAGGGATTTTCGGGGGTCATGGAAGTACCTAACAACGATCCAAGGAAAACCACGGCGCGGCCACAGGACTTCGCGGGGGAGCGTGACGCGTAATAGGGGCCGCGTGACCGGTGAGTGTGAACCGAATCGTCGGTTGCGCGCAACGGCAAAGTGAGGAGGAACCCCCATGGCGAAATGGCGTCCCGACCAGTCGTTCTACCCATCCCCGAAGACCGCCGGCAAGGCGCCGGCCGAAACGCTCGCGTACGTCGCGCTGATGAATCCGGATCCGGCGTCGCCGGACGCACTCGGCGTCCTCGACCTGGATCCGTCGTCGGCGACCTACGGCCGGATGATCTCGCGCGTGGACATGCCGTCGGCGGGCGACGAGCTGCACCACTTCGGCTGGAACGCGTGCAGCTCCTGCCTCTGTCCGTACGCGCCGCACCCGCACATGGAGCGCCGGTACCTCATCGTGCCGGGGATGCGGTCGTCGCGCATTCACGTGCTCGACACGAAGCCGGATCCGAAGGCGCCGCGGATCGCGAGGGTCATCGAGCCCGACGAGGTGATGGCGCGGACCGGCTACAGCCGTCCGCATACGTCGCACTGCGGGCCCGACGGCATCTACCTGAACGCGCTCGGCGCGCCGGCGGGCGATGGCCCCGGCGGCATCTTCGTGATGGATGCCGAGACGTTCGAGATCAAGGGCCGCTGGGAATCGGATCGCGGTCCGCAGTACCTCTCGTACGACTTCTGGTGGCACCTGGGCCACGACACGATGATCACGAGCGAGTGGGGCACGCCGGAGATGGTCGAGGACGGCGCGAACCCCGAGCTGCTGCTCGCCGGCAAGTACGGCCACGCGCTGCACGTGTGGAACCTCGACACGCGCAAGCACCTGCAGACGCTCGATCTCGGCGCCGAGCAGCAGATGGTGCTCGAGCTGCGGCCCGCGCACGACCCTTCAGAGACCTACGGCTTCGCCGGCGTCGTCACGTCGCTCAAGGACCTGTCCGCCTCCGTGTGGATCTGGTACCGCGAGGGGGGCAACGGCAACGGCTCCTGGAAGATCCGCAAGGTGATCGAGATTCCCGCCCAGCCCGCGGATCCGGAGACGCTGCCGCCGACGCTGAAGGGATTCGGCGTGGTGCCGCCGTTCGTCACCGACATCAACCTGTCGCTCGACGACAGGTCGCTGTACGTGTCGTGCTGGGGCACGGGCGAGCTGCGGCGCTACGACGTCAAGGATCCGTTCAACCCGGTGCACAGCGGAACGATCAAGCTCGGTGGCATGGGGCGCGCGACGACGAATCCGGGGCCTGACGGGCAGCCGCTCGTCGGCGGGCCACAGATGGTGGAGATCAGCCGCGACGGGCGGCGCGTCTACGTCACCAACTCGCTCTACCGCACGTGGGACGAGCAGTTCTATCCCGAAGGCATTCGCGGGTGGCTCGCGAAGATCGACATCGACAACAAGGGCGCGATGACGCTCGACGAGCGGTGCTTCGTGCGGATGGACGGCATGCGTCCGCACCAGGTACGGCTCGAAGGCGGCGATGCCTCCTCCGATTCGTACTGCTACTCGGGAGACCGGTAATGGACGGCATGACCTCGTCGCTGGCGCTCCTGGCGCTCGGCGCGTTTCACGGCATCAATCCGGGCATGGGATGGCTGTTCGCGGTGGCGCTCGGGCTCCAGGAGCGCCGCCGCGAGGCGGTCTGGCGCGCGCTGCTGCCGCTCGCGCTCGGGCACTCGCTGGCCGTCGCCGCCGCCGTTGCCGTCGCCGTCGCGCTCGGTCTCGTGCTGACGATCGAGCAGGTGCGATGGCCGGTCGGGATCCTGTTGATCGCCCTCGGCGCGTCGCGGCTGATTCGGCACCGGCATCCGCGATGGGCCGCGATGCGCGTCCGCATGGGCCGTCTCACCCTGTGGTCGTTCCTGATGGCCAGCGCGCATGGCGCTGGCCTAATGGTCGTGCCGGTGTTCGCCGGGATGGTGGCCGCCGGCGGCGAGCCGTCGTGTCACGCGCACGCGGACGCGGCGACGCTCGGCGGCGCGCTGCTGGCGACGGGCGTGCACGGCCTCGGCTACGTGCTCGTCACGGCGGCGATCGCGGTGGTCGTGTTCGAGAAGCTCGGCGTCGGCCTGCTGCGCACGGCGTGGGTGAACCTCGATCTCGTGTGGGCGGCGGCGCTGATCGTGACCGGCGGATTCACGTTGTTCTGGTAGCACGCGAATCCTGGCGATCGTGGGGCCTCGCGGTGGGACGGGCCGGTTTCCGCGTATGATGTGCGGGCGCACGGCTCCCCCGGCCGCGGATCGCTGGCAACCCCATGATCGGCAAGACACTGTCGCACTACCAGATCGTCGACGAGATCAGCCGCGGCGGCATGGGCATCGTCTACCGGGCCGTGGACGTGAACCTCGGCCGCGAGGTCGCGCTCAAGGTCCTGCCGGAGGATTTCGTCCACGACGCCGGCCGCCGCGAGCGCCTGCTGCACGAAGCGCGCGCCGCGTCAGCGCTCGAGCATCCCCACATCGCCGTCATCCACGAGGTCGGCGAAGCCGGTGGCGTGACGTTCATCGCGATGGAGCTGATTCGCGGCTCCAAGATGAGCGACGCGCTCAGCGCTGGGCCGCTGCCGCCCGGCCGCGCGCTCCTGCTCGCGACGGAAATCGCCGAAGGCCTCGCGCGGGCGCACGACGTCGGGATCGTGCATCGCGATCTCAAGCCGGCCAACGTGATGATCACCGGCGACGGGCACGCCAAGATCATCGACTTCGGCCTGGCGAAGCAGGTCGAAGACGTCGCGGAAACGTCCCTCACCGCCACGGCGCAGGGGCCGCACACGGAACCGGGGTTGGCCGTCGGTACCGCCGCCTACATGGCGCCTGAACAGGCGCGCGGTCTGCGGATTGATCACCGCGCCGATATCTTCGCGTTCGGCGTCACGCTGTACGAAATGCTCGCGGGCCGTCCAGCATTTCAGGGGCCGTCGAACCTCGACACGCTGCAGGCCGTGCTCACGCAGCCCGTGCCGCCGCTGCCGGCAACGACCGTCCTGCGCGCCGACGCCTCCGCCGAATTGCAGCGCATCATCGCGAAGGCTACCGCGAAGGACGCCGACGACCGCTACCAGGGCGTGAGGGACCTGATCGTCGATCTGCGCGCCGTGCGGCGCATGCTCGAATCGACGGAGACGCCGGCCGCCGCTCTCCCCGCATCCGCATCGCCGAGCCGATTCGGCCGCCTTGGACGATCGCGCGCGATCCTCTACACAGTCGTCGCGCTCGCGCTGGCGACTGGGGCGTTTCTCGCATGGCGCGCGCGGACGCCGCCGCCCGCAGTCGCGCCGTCCGGCAAACCGGCCGTCGCCGTCCTCTATTTCGAGAACAATACCGGCGACGCGTCGCTCGACTGGATGCGCACGGGACTGACGGACATGCTCGTCACCGATCTCTCGCAATCCACCGAGTTCGAAGTGGTCGGTACCGACCGGCTGGTGCAGATCCTCCAGGATTTGAAGCGCGAGGACACGCGCGTCATCTCGGCAGACCTCGTGCAGGAGGTGGCGACTCGCGCCGGCGTGGACAACGTGCTGCTTGGCAGCTACGTGCGCGCCGGCGGCACCATCCGCATCAACGCGCGCCTCCAGGATGCCCGCACCGGCCGGGTCGTCACGGCCGAGCGCGTCGACGCCTCGGGCGAGGGGAATCTCTTCGCGATCGTCGACGAGCTGACGCGGCGCTTCAAGGCCCGGCTGGCCGGCGCGGCGGCCACCGCGCGGCGAGGGCTGTTCGAGCGCCCCGAAGATCCTTCGGAGGAGGCCGGTCTGGATCGCGGTCTCACGGCCATCACGACCTCGTCGATCGAAGCGTATCGCTACTATGCGGACGGCCTGCACTTTCACGAGCGCGGCCTGTCCGATCAGGCGGCGCCGCTGCTGGAGAAAGCGATCGCGATCGATCCGACCTTCGCGATGGCGTACGCGAAGCTCGCCGTCGTTCACAACAACCTGCTGTCGAACGTGAAGCGCGACGAATATGCGAAGCGGGCGCTGGAGCTGACCGACCGCCTGACCACTCGGGAGCGGTATTACATCGAGGGGTTCTACTACGGCCTGCGTCCCGAAACGGTGCAGCGGAGCATCGAGGCGTACGAACAGGGGCTGAAGCTGCACCCGGAGCACCAGGCGACCCGGCACAATCTTGCGCTGCGCCTGCTGCAGCTCGGGCGGTCCGCGGAGAGCATCGAGCACTACGAGGAGCTGCGCCGCCGTGGCGTGTCCAACCCGACGTCGTACGAGAACCTCGCGTCGGCGCTGATCGAAACGGGCGAGATACGCCGTGCGCGGCAGGTGGCCGACGAGTTCGTTGCCCGTTACCCGGACAACGCCGTGGGACAGCGCATGCTGGGCACCGTGTTGACTGCCGAGAAGAACTTCGACGAGGCTCGGGCGGCGTTCGCGCGGGCCGTTGCCCTCAATCCGCTCAATTACAACGCGGAGTTCGGCGGTGCCCTCGTCGCGGGTCTCCAGGGCCGATGGAGCGACCTGGACAGCAGCGCGGAGAAGCTGTCGCGCGCGTCGGCTGCGTTCCCGCGCTTCCTCGCCTACAACATCCAGGGGTGGCGCGAGGCGACGCGCGGCAGAGGCCAGATGGCCTTGGCGTTCCAGGAGCGGGCGGCCGCAATTCCCGGCTTGTCTCCCGAACAGCGCGCCGGCGTCCGCAATCGCATGGTGCGCCAGCTGCTGCGGCAAGGCAAGACTGAGGCGGCGCTTGCCGTGACGACGCTGGCGCTCGCCGACGCGCGCAACCGCGACCAGGAGTTCGAAACGCTGAGGCTGCTCGCGATCGAGCAGGCCGCCCTCGGCCGTCCCGCAGAATCGGCGCAACACCTCGAGGCGCTGGAGACGTTGGCGAAGCGGCTGCCGAGCGATCGCGAGCTCCTGCGCGTCCGGTGGGCGAGAGGCGCCATCGCGCTGCAGCGGGGAGACGCGGCAGCGGCGGCGACCGAGCTCGTGGCCGCGGCCGCGGCGCTGCCCCTCAACGGTCCACCCATTGGTCCGCCGCCGTTGCACGGCGATCTGTGGTACGACGCCGCATCGGCTTGCCTCGCCGCCGGCCGCAACGCCGATGCCGTTCGACTGCTCGAGCGTCTCCAGGCCGGCCACGAGCGCGTCTTCGCCGCCGAAGCGTGGGTGCGCAGCTACTTCCTGCTCGGCCGCGCCTACGAGCGGCTCGGTGACGCGGCTCGCGCGCGCCAACAGTACGCGCGCTTCGTCGAGTTGTGGGGCGAGGGAGATCTGCAACGCGACTGGGTCGCCGAAGCGCGGAAGAAGCTCCAGTGACGGACACGCGCGCGCTGTTCCGTCCCGTCTCGCTGGAACTGATCGCGCTGCTGCGCACGCTCGGCGACGACGACTGGCATCGGCCGACCGTCGCCGGCACGTGGATCGTCCGCGACATCGTCGCGCACCTCCTCGACCTGACGCTGCGGCGGCTGTCATTTCATCGCGACCGCATGGCACCGCCCCCGCCGCCGTTCGCGATTGCCTCTGAGCGCGACTTCGTTCGCTTCATCAACACGATCAACGCGCAGTGGGTGGACGCGGCGAAGCGACTGAGCCCGCGCGTCCTCACCGATCTGCTCTCCGCGGCCAGCGCGGACCTGGCGGACTGGTTCGAGTCGCTGCCCTCCGACGCGCCCGGGCTGTTCGGCGTGTCGTGGGCGGGCGAACAGACGTCAGAGGGCTGGTTCGACGTCGGCCGCGAGTTCACCGAGCTGTGGCACCACCAGCAGCAGATCCGCATGGCCGTCGGCGCGCCGCCGCTGAGCGATGCGCGCTTCCTGCGCGCGGTGATCGAGATCGCGTTGCGGGCGCTGCCGCACGCCTACCGCGACCTGCCCGCGCGCTCGGGGCAGACGGTCGCGCTCGACGTGAGCGGTCCGGCCGGGGGAACGTGGTTCCTGCGTCGTGACGCCGATCGATGGACGCTGCACGACGGAGCCGCGGACGATCCCGCGGCGACGGTGCGGCTGTCGGACGACACGGCGTGGCAGCTCCTGTTCAATGCGCTCGGCGAGCACGCCCCGGCCGATGCGATTCGCATCGAGGGCGATCCCGCTCTCGCCGCGCCGCTCCTGAAGGCGCGCTCGATCGTGATCTGACGTGAGCGGAGTCGCGACCGAATGGCGCAACTGAAGTTGCGCCCTACGCCTGACTGGCGTCTACGCCTGATTGCCGTAGGGCGGAACTTTAGTTCCGCCCAAGCCGCGTCCGATAATCACGAAAATACGACTGCGCCGAAGGCCAAGCAGATGAGGGCGTTCGCCGTCGCCATCGTGAAATCATCCGTGCCGCGCGGGGAGTAGAGCTCGAGCACCGTGTTCGAGACGGCGATCACCAGCGCGAGCAGCAGCCACGACACGGGCAGCGCGTTGGCGAGCACGATCGCGGTGCAGAAGATCAGCCCGCCGGCGAATCCCGTCACCGTGCCGCCGATCGACTTGCGGTTCACGTCGCCGATGCCGCGCACGCGGATGCTCTGGCGGCCGAACAGCGCGCCGCCGATCTCGGACAGCGCATCGGTGACGAAATACGACCCCCAGATCACCGCGAAGATCACGACGAACTGTTCCGGCGGGTAGACGGCTGCGAGCTGCCGCCCGATGGGAACCATGACGAATTTGAAGACCGTCCACAGCGTCGTGATCAACAGGCAGTTGGCGCGCGCGAGCGTGCCGTCCATCACGCGCGACTGCGGCCCGTAGAACGCCGCCGCCAGGAAGCCGTTGCGATAGTAGAACGCGAGGAAGATCCAGTTCGTCGCGACCGCGTCGAACAGGTTGTCCTGCAGGAACGCCGTCGCGAACGTATCCGGCCGCTCGGTCGCGATGCGGGCGTACAGGTAGTAGAAGCCGACCGCAAACAGCGTGATGAAACGACCGCGGCGGCCGATCATGTCGACGATCCGGATGCGGCGCTCGGAGTAACGGGCGACGAGCGCCGCGACGTCGTACGGCGCGGACATCCGCGACGAGAACGCCTCGCGCCGCTCCGCCTTCGAGAACCCCACGACGTACTTCAGCAGCAGCGTCTTGATGCCGTACCAGACGAATCCCCACGCGACGTAGAAGATGCCGACGACCGACAGCACGCGCATGACGGCCTGCGCGTCAACGGCCGACGATCCGAAGAAGACGGCGTCCGTGCCGGTGAGGTAGACGACGAGCCAGAAGACGGTCAGCGCCGCGTTGAAGAGCAGCGCGCCCTTGAAGATCCGGTCGGCGACGCGGCGGCGCGCGTCGGGCACCGCGATCGCCGACGAGGCGACGTCGAGGGGGTAGGCCATCGCTGCGAAGGATATATTGTTTCCGCATGCTCAACTACATCTGGTTCGGCCTGATGGCCGCGGCGCTGGTCGTCGCCGCATTCAAGGGCACGGCGGAGGCCGTGACCAAAGGCGCCGTCGAGTCGGCGGCGACGGCGGTGACCGTCGCGATCGGCCTCGTCGGCATCATGACGCTGTGGCTCGGCATGATGCGGGTGGCCGAAGCGGCGGGCCTCGTGACGCTCGTCGGCCGGGCGCTGCGTCCGCTGCTGCGGTGGCTCTTCCCCGAGGTGCCGGCCGATCATCCCGCGGCCGGCGCGATCGTCCTCGCCCTCGCCGCGAACATGCTCGGCCTGAACAACGCCGCCACGCCGCTCGGCATCAAGGCGATGGAGGAGCTGCAGACGCTGAATCCTGACAAGGACACGGCGACGAATTCGATGGTGACGCTGATGGCGATCACCACTGCCGGCGTGCAGCTCGTGCCGGCGACGATGATCGGCATCCTCGCCGCGGCCGGATCGACGAATCCAACGGTCATCATCGCGTCGACGCTGCTGGCAACGTTCGTCGGCACCGTCGCCGCCGTCATCGCCGCGAGGCTGCTGCAGCGGTTCTACCCGCAGCCGGCCGCGCTGCCGGAGCCACGGCCGTGATCCGCGCGGCGCTCGACGCGATCTCCCTGTGGGCGATCCCCGTGCTGCTCGTCGGCATTCCGCTCGCGGGCATCCTGCGCAAGGTGAAGGTCTACGACGTCTTCATCGAGGGGGCGAAAGAGGGATTCGACGTCGCCGTCAAGATCATCCCGTTCCTGGTCGGCATCCTCGTCGCCATCGGCATGTTCCGCGGCTCGGGCGCGATGGACCTGCTGATGTGGGCGGTGCGGCCGCTGGTGGCGCCGATCAACTTTCCGCCGGAGCTCGTGCCGCTCGCCGTGCTGCGGTCGCTCACCGGCAGCGGCTCGCTCGCGTTCACGACCGATCTGATCAAGACGTACGGTCCCGACTCCCTGACGGCGCGCACCGCGGCGACCATGTACGGATCGTCGGAGACGACCTTTTATGTTCTGGCGGTGTATTTCGGCGCGGTCGGCGTGCGCCGCACACGGCATGCCGTCCCCGCCGCGCTCATCGCCGACATCGTCGCCGCGCTGGCCGCGGTTGCCGTATGCGCGTGGATGTTTTGAGCAGTAGGCAGTAGGCAGCGGACAGCGAACAGCGATCGGCGATCGGCGATCGGCGATCGGCGATCGGCGATCAACGTGCTACGATGCATCCGATTCCCCCCGAGGTTTCTTTCATGTCGAACATGACGAGGCGTGAGCTCCTTGAATCGATGGGCGCGATGGCCGTGACGGTGGCGGCGTCGCCGACGCTCGACGGGCTGGGGCTGTCGGCGCAGGCGCTGCCGCTGGCCGCCATTGCCGGCCCGGACCGCGTGGTGATGCGGCACGGCAGGACGTATCTGAACGCGTGGGCGGGCTACGGCGCGCCGCCGCGTCGCGGCCGCAGCCGCGGAGCGCCACCGCCGCCGCCCGATCCGCGTCCGGCGCCGGCCGCGTCGTGGAGCAAGGTGTCGGGACCGGGCACCGTGACGTTTGCGGACCCGAAGGCTCCCGTCACGACCGCGACGTTTTCGGCGCCCGGCGAGTACGTGCTGAAGGTGACGGCCGAGGACGGCGAGTCTACGGCGTCGTCCACGGTCACGGTCAAGGTCGAGTTGCCGCCGCCCGCCACGCCGCTGACGCCCGCTACGACGAAGCACTACGCGATCACGAGCCCATTCTGGTCGGCCCGCGCGAAGGCGCTCATCACGTCGTGGATCCCGCACTGCATCGATCAGAGCAACCGCAGCGATCTGACGCAGGGCTCCGGCGGCATCGACAACTTCCTCGAGGCGGCCAAGGCGCTCGGCGGCGAGCCGCACGCGCCGCACAAGGGCTACGTGTTCTCGAACGCGTGGGTGCACCAGACCGTCGAGGCGATGAGCCTCGCGCTCATGGTCGATGCGCGCGGCGACGCGGAGATCCTCGCGGCGCAGCAGAAGATGAAGGCGACGCTCGAGGACTGGATCCCGAAGATTCTCGCGGCGCAGGAGTCCGACGGGTATCTTCACACCGCGTGGACGCTGCGCAACGCGCGGCGCAGCGACACGCCCTTGCCCGGCTCCGGCGCTCCGCGCGCGCCGTGGACCGAGCGCTGGACGCCGCAGTTCCGCGGCAACCACGAGGGCTACGTCGCCGGCTACTTCATCGAGTCCGCGATCAACCACTACACGATGACCGGCCACAAGGACGCGCGCCTCTACACCGCGGCGAAGAAGCTGGCCGACTGCTGGTGCGACAACATCGGGCCGGCGCCGAAAAAGGACTGGTTCGACGGCCACCAGGAGATGGAGCAGGCGCTCGTCCGGTTCGGCCGGTTCGTCAACGAGGTCGAGAAATCGCGCGCCGGCGATCGCTACATCGCCCTCGCGAAGTTCCTGCTCGATGCACGCCGCGGCGGCTCGGAGTACGACCAGAGCCATCTGCCGGTGCAGCAGCAGTACGAGGCGGTCGGGCACGCCGTCCGCGCGGTCTACAACTATTCCGCCATGGCGGATGTCGCGGTGGAGACGCGCGACGTCGACTACCAGAGCGCGGTGAAGTCGGTGTGGGACAACCTCGTTCATCGCAAGTACTACGTGACCGGCGGCGTCGGCAGCGGCGAGACCTCCGAGGGTTTCGGCCCGAACTACTCGCTTCGCAACAACTCGTACTGCGAGGCCTGCTCGAGCTGCGGCGAGATCTTCTTCCAGTGGAAGATGAACCTCGCGTGGCGCGATGCGCGCTACGCGGATCTCTACGAACAGACCCTCTACAACGCGCTGCTTGGCTCGCTCGACCTTCCCGGCAGGGCCTTCTACTACACCAACCCGCTCGACGCGAACGCGCACCGCGCGCCGTGGCACAACTGCCCCTGCTGCGTCGGCAACATCGCGCGCACGCTGCTGATGCTCCCGACGTGGACGTACGCACGGGACGCCGACGGTCTGTTCGTCAACCTGTTCATCGGCAGCGACACGACGATCGACGACGTGGCGGGGACGAGCGTCCGGGTCGTGCAGGCGACCGAGTACCCGTGGAAGGGCAAGGTCGCGATCGCACTGCATCCTGCCGCAACCAAGTCGTTCGCGGTACGCGTCCGCGTGCCGGCGCGCGACGTCAGCAGCCTCTACACCGCGTCGCCGGACGCCGACGGTTTCGTGTCGCTGACCGTGAACGGCATGCGTGTGAAGCCGTCGATTGCGAACGGCTACGCGACGATCGCGCGCACCTGGAAGGCGGGCGACACCATCGAGCTGGAGCTGCCGATGGTGATCCAGCGCGTGCACGCGAGCGAGAAGATCGCCGCCAACGCCGGCCGCGTTGCGCTGCGCTACGGCCCGCTCGTCTACAACGTCGAGCAGGTCGATCAGCCTCTCGGCGGCCGCCTCGACCCCTCTGCGCCGCTGAAAGCGGAGTGGCGTGGCGATCTGCTCGGCGGTGTCGTCGCGCTCACGGGCGCGTTTGCCGACGGCTCGCCGCTCGTCGCCATCCCGAACTACGCACGCTACAACCGCAATCCACCGCCGCCGCCGCCGGCGGCGCCTGAGCCGGGCGCGCCGCGGCCCACGCCACCACCTCCAGCATCGATCGTCTGGATCCAGGAGCGCTGAGCCACATGAGGAACCTCGTCGCCATCATCGTTCTCTTGTTCGTCACCGGGTGCGGCGGCAACGACCGCGCCCGGAATGTCATTCTGTTCATCGGCGACGCAGGTGGCATCCCCACGCTGCACGCGGCGAGCATTCACGGCCACCGCAACCCGCAGGCGCTCTACATCCAGCAGATGCCGCACATCGGGCTGAGCGACACCTCGGCCGTCGACCGCTGGGTTACCGATTCTGCGGCCGGCATGACCGCCATCGTGACCGGGGAGAAAACGAAGAACGGCGTGATCTCTCAGTCGGCCGATGCGGTGCGGGGCAAGACGGACGGCACGCCCCTGAAGACGATTCTCGAGTACGCCGAAGAGCGAGGGCTCTCCACCGGCGTCATCACCAACACGTCGATCGCTGACGCCACGCCCGGGGCGACCTATGCGCACGCGAACGACCGCAAGAAGATCGGCGAGATCTTCGCGCAGCTCGCTACGCCGCGCTTCGGCGACGGCCCGGAGGTCATCGTCGGCGGCGGCCGCACGGCCGTGCTCAACGGAACGCGGGCGCTCGGCACCGATATCGAAAAGGCGCTGCGCGATCGCGGCTACACGTGGCTCGACGCCCCTTCCGCTATCACGGCGGACGCGACACGTGTCGTCGCGCTCACCGACGATCCCGACTTCGATCTCGCGTCCGTCGTCGAGCGCGCGATCAATATCCTGTCGAAGAACCGCCGAGGCTATTTCCTGATGGTGGAATGGGACATGCACACTAACCGCCTCGAGCGCGGGCTGAACCACGTGCTGACGCTGGACTCGGTGATCCGCAAGACCGCCGATCAGGTGAAGGACGACACGTTGATCATGTTCACCGCCGACCATTCGTTCGACCTGCGGGTGCGCGGCGGCATGAAGAACGAGCAGCTCGTGCCGCCCGATGCGATTGGCGAAGGCGGAGAGGATGATGCGCCCGCACCTGTTCCGGCCGGGGCGCAAGCGGCGCCCGCATCGACCGCGAAGCCGAACGTGCGCGTCGAGAACGGCCACACCGGCGAGCAGGTGCTCGTGGCCGCGAAGGGGCCCGGCTCGGAGCGCGTGCGTGGGTTCGTCCAGAACACTGATCTCTTCCGCATCATGCTGGCGGCGTACGGCTGGGAACGATAAGTAAAGGCCAAAGGACCAAAGGCCAAGGGCCAAGACGAGGGACTTGGGACCAAAGGACCAAGGACCAAGGACCAAGGACCAGGGACCAGGGACCAGGGACCAGGGACCAGGGACCTCTGTGTTCGACGATGACTGACTCTTCGGAAGACTTCGCATCCCTGTTCGAGGCGTCCCTCAGCGCGAAGCGCATCGAGCGCGGCGAGACGATCGAAGGCACGATCGTCGCCATCGGGCCAGAGGTGGCGTTCGTCGACGTCGGCGGCAAAGGGGAAGCCACGATCGACCTCGACGAATTGAAGGACCCGGAAGGCGATCTCGAAGTCGCCGTCGGCGATCGCATTCAGGCGGTCGTGGTCTCCACGGCCGGCGGGCTCACGCTGTCGAGAAAGCTCGCGCGCAGCGCCGCGACGGATCGTCAGCTCGCGAGTGCATTTCAGAGCGGCCTGCCCGTCGAAGGCAAGGTCGAGAAATCGGTGAAGGGTGGATACGAGATCCGCATCGGCCGTCAGCGCGCCTTCTGTCCGCTCTCGCAGATGGACCTGCCGCGGGCGCAGCCGGCGGAGCACGAGGGGCGCGTGTACGCGTTCCGCATTCTCGAGTACGGCGAAGGCGGACGGAAGTTCGTCGTCTCGCGCCGCGCGATTCTCGAGGAGGAACAGCGGGCCGCCGCCGACGAAGTGCGTCAATCGATCGTACCCGGCGCCGTCCTCACCGGACGCGTCGCCTCGGTGCGCGACTTCGGCGCCTTCGTCGATCTTGGAGGCGGCGTGCAGGGCCTGCTGCACGTCTCCGAGATGGGCTGGTCGCGCGTGCCGAACGCCGCCGATGCGTTCAAGCCGGGCGACCCGATCACCGTCAAGGTCCTGCAAGTCGACGAGGCCAAGCAGAAAATCTCTCTCGGACTGAAGCAGCTCACCGAGGACCCCTGGTCGCGCGTCGCGGAGAACTACGAGGTCGGGCAGATGCGCACCGGCCGTATCACTCGTCTCACCGAGTTCGGCGCCTTCGTCGATCTCGAGCCAGGCGTCGAGGCGCTGGCGCACGCGTCCACGTTCGACCAGACGCGCGGCGGCCCGAAGGGATGGTCCGCCGGCCTGAACCCCGGCATGGGTGGCGCGTTCGAGATCCTCAGCATCGATGTCGAGAAGAAGCGCATCGGCGTGAAGCTCGTGCTCAATCCCAACGAAGCCGACGATGTGCGGGAGTACACCGAACGGGAGGGCTCGTCGGCTTCGAAGGGGTTTGGATCGCTCGCGGACAAACTGCGCGGCGCGCTCGGCCCGCGCGAGAAGTAACGGCCGCTGCGCGCTGCTCGGAGCGGCTCAGGCGATCTGTCGCGGATTCTCTTCGACGTGCGGATGGAAGAGGGAGCCGAGGTTCGCCGGTCCCTCCGACAGGCGGATATACATGCCGCTGCGTTGGCGGGTCAGGAACCCGCGTGCCACCAACTTGTCCAGCAGCCGGCGGCATGCCTCCTCACCGAGGCCGAACAGCCGCCGCGCCTGCGCATCGGTCAGCCGCAGGCCGGGCATCTCCAGATACTCACGGCAGATTCGCAGCATCACGTGGGATTCGCGTTCCGCCAGCCACTTCTCATTCATCGTTTGTTGTCTCCTCAAGCCCCGTATGCCTCGATGGCGGCCACCCGCTGTCCGGCATCGCGGTGGCACGCAACGAGCGTTGTGTTGAAGCTGTCGCTCGTCAGCCAGACGTCGACGCATGTCCGCTCCGCGAACCGGCAGGCGGCGGCTACTGCGGTCACGTACCGGTCGAACACGACCTGAGACGGACCGGACGCGCGGCTCAGGACGTAACCGCGGAACGCGGGGTCGATCCGGCTGATGACGACGTCGCCAGGCGCCGGTCTCGATCGGGCAGGCGTAGCGGGCGTAAACTGCTTCATGAACGGCAACCTGATGCCCGTCCAGAGTCGCACAGACGCAGGCCGGCAGATATTGTCCCTTGGTGCAGTAGGCGGCGGCGGATCGCCGATCGATGATGCCCGCAAGCGCTGACGTGATCGCCGAGTTGGAAGGCCGGATCCGGTTCGAATCCTACATCACCGACTGTGCGGCCCGGCTGACCGGCGCGCGGCTTCCTGCCGATCTCGACGACTACATCGAGCAGGCTCTCCGCGAGCTGCTCGGGTTCTTTCACGCGGATCGTTGCGCCCTCCTCGGCGGCTCACCGGACGAGCATTTGTCCTGGGTCACGTGTGCGGCGTCCGGCGACGCCGCCGACGCGACGCTCGGCGGCGTTGATTTCGCCGCCGCGTTTCCGTGGCACTTCGCGCGTCTATGCGCCGCAGCCGAGCCGCTCGCGTTCGTTCGTCTGGCGGATTTGCCCGCCGAGGCCGAGCAGGACCGGCGGTCTGCCGAGCGAATGGGCATTCGATCGATGCTGGCGCTGGCCATCCGCGGCGATGGCGCTGCCCCGCACTGCCTCCTGATCCAATCGCTGCGCGACGGAGGCCGGTGGCCCGAGCCGTACGTCGCGCGGCTGCCTGTGCTGGCGCAGGTGCTCGTCAACGCGCTCGAGCGGCAGCGCGTCGAGGAAACGCGGCAGGTGGAGTCCCGCCACGCCGACGTTCTGGAATCGGTGGGCGCCATCCTGTGGCGAGCCGAACCGCGCACGTTCCAGACGACGTTCGTGAGCCGGGAAGCGGAGGCGATCCTGGGGTACCCGATCGAGTCGTGGGTGAGGGTGCCGGGGTTCTGGCGCGACCACGTTCACCCGGACGATCGCGCCTGGGTGGAGGCGTTCAGCGGCGCGGCCGTGCAGGAGCGTCGCAACCATGATTTCGAGTACCGGATGATCGTCGCCGACGGGCGAACCGTCTGGCTGCGGAACATCGTCAAGGTGATCGTCGCCGACGGAGAGCCGGTTTCGCTCATCGGTGTCACGGTCGACATCACGAAGCGGAAGCGCGCGGAGTTCGAGGCCGAGCAGTTGCGGCATCAACTGACGCACGCCGGGCGCGTCACGAGCCTCGGCGAGCTCGCGGCGACGCTCGCGCACGAGCTCAATCAGCCGCTCGGTGCGCTCGTCAGCAACGCGGAAGCCGCCCGGATGTCTCTCGACCGCAAGAAGCCGGACGCGACGCGGCTTCGCGGCATCGTCGAGGACATCGAGCGGGATGCCCAGCGCGCCGGCGCCATCGTCCATCGTGTCCGGGCGCTGCTGCAGAAGCAGGCATCCGAAGTGAAGCCGATCGATGCGGCCGGCCTGGTCGTGGCGGTCGTCGGCCTGGCACGTCCGCTCGCACAGTCGCGTCAGATCGAGCTCGCCACCGAGCTCCAGCCCGCGCTGCCTTCGTACGGGGACGCCGTGCAGATCCAGCAGGTGCTCTTGAACCTGATCCTCAATGCCATGGACGCGGTCGCCGACCAGCCCAGGGGACGGCGACACGTCATCGTCCGTGGCGTCCATTGCGGATCGGACGTGCGCATAACCGTGAGCGACACAGGAAAGGGGATTCCAGCCGAGGCACTGCCGCACGTCTTCGACCCGTTCTTCACCACACGGCCGGCCGGCATGGGCATGGGACTCGCCATCTGCCGGAGCATCGTCGAGGCCCATGGCGGGCGGATCCAGGTCGAGAACAACCCCGCGGGTGGCGCGGCGGTCCACTTCACGCTTCCGTCGGGCGGCGGACGCGACGGGGACGAATCATGAAGCGGGTCACGCATGAACCGTCGGCGAGCCATCGACTCGCGCACCCCCGCGGGCCGGTCGTTCACGTGGTCGACGATGACGCGTCCTTCTTGAGGGCCGTCTCGCGGCGGCTCGAGGCGGAAGGCTTCGACGTCGAGGCGTTCAGTTCCGCCGAGGAATTCCTGGCACGCACGTCGGACTTCCCGGGGTGCGCCGTCGTCGACCTCCGGCTCGAAGGTCAGAGCGGCCTCGATCTGCAGGACGCGGTGGCCCGGACAGCCGAGCCGCTGCCCGTGGTCTTTCTCACCGGTCACGGCGATGTGCACAGTTCCGTCCGGGCGATGAAACGGGGGGCGGTCGATTTCCTGACCAAACCTGTCTCGGGCGAGGAGTTGGTGGAAGCGGTGAAGCGCGCCATTGCGCTCGACGCCAGCGCGCGAGCGGAGCGGCGCGTTCTGCGCGACTTGCGCAGCCGGTACGAGCGTCTGACGCCGCGCGAGCGCCAGGTCTTCGAGCTCATCGCCCGAGGCTTGCTCAACAAGCAGGCCGCCTTCGAGCTGGGAACGACGGAACGGACCATCAAGGCGCATCGCGCCCGTGTGATGGAGAAGCTGGGCGCCCAGTCAGTGGCCGACCTCGCCCGGATTGCCGAGCGGCTGACGGCTGCCAGCGGTGACGTACCGTCCGCCACCCTGTAAGATACGCTCATCAAGGAGCACTCCCATGAAGCACGCGACGAAGAACGGACGCGGGCTGACACGCCGCCAGTTCGTTGGGGGCGTCACGGCCGCCGGCATCGTTGCGGGTGCGCCGGCATTCCTGCGCGGCCGCAATCTCAATGACAAGCTGAACATCGCGTTTCTCGGCTGCGGCGGGCGCGGTCTCGCCAACATCAACCAGTTGACGATCAATCCCGCGCGGCCGCCGAAGCCGGACGCCGATCCGAACGCCGGTCCGCACCCGGACGAGAACGTCACCGTCCTGTGCGACGTAAACCAGCTCGCGATCGACGCGGCGCTGCAGCGGTTCCCGAAGGCGAGGACGACGCGGGATCTCCGGCGGGTCTTCGACAATCCCAAGGACTTCGACGCCGTCGTGGTCTCGACCGCCGAGGCGACGCATGCGATCGCCACGTATCTCGCGATCAGGAACGGCAAGCACGTCTACTGCGAGAAGCCGCTCACCCACAACATCTGGGAGGCGCGACTGATTCGCGAGCTCGCGGCGAAGCATCCGAAGCTCTCGACGCAGATGGGCAACCAGGGGCATGCGTCGCCGATGCGGCGCCGCATCAAGGAGATCCTCAATACCGGCGTGATTGGCCCGGTGCGCGAAGTCCACGTCTGGGCGGAGCGCGCGTGGGGACTGCAGGACGCGGCCTCAGCGGAGAAGTTCGACAAGCCGCACGGCTTCTACAAGGGCATCCAGATCGTCGATCGCTTCAAAGAGGAGATGCCGGTGCCAGAGACGCTGGCTTTCGATCTGTGGCTCGGCCCCGCGCCGGCGCGCCCGTATCACGAGACCTACTTCCCCGGGCCGCGCTGGTACCGCTGGTGGGACTTCGGCAGCGGCACGATGAGCGATCTCGGCAGCCACGACAACGACGTGCCGTACACGGTGCTCGACATCCGTCAGCCGCTGACGATCGAGGCGATGTCGCCAAACGTCCCCGTCGCGCACAAGGAGCTCGCGCCGGCGACGATGCGCGTCGTCTATGAGTTCCCGGCGTCTCCCTCGGGAGCGCCGCCCGTGAAGCTGTTCTGGTATCAGGGCGACGTCAAGCCTCCGGGCTGGACGAAGGAGTGGGGCGGCCGCTCGCAGGTCTTCATCGGCGACAAGGGCATGCTGCTCGGCAACGGCAAGCTGCTGCCGGAGGAGAAGTTCAAGGACTTCCAGATGCCGCCCGAGACGCTGCCGCGATCGCCGGGCCACTGGGTCGAGTGGGTCAACTACGCGAAGGGCAGCGGTCCGGTGCCCGGCTCGAACTTCCAGTACTCCGGCTGGACGACGGAGGCGAACCATCTCGGCAACGTCGCGTATCGCCTCGGGAAGAAGATCGAGTGGGACTACAAGGGCATGCGCGTGCGCAACGCGCCGGCGGCGGCAGCGTTGATCCGGCGCGAGTATCGCAAGGGGTGGGACGGCATCCTGAAAACGACGTAATCGAGGCACGAGATGCCACCAGAACTGCAGCGAACCGTGCGCCTGATCTCGTTTGCCGACGAAGAGCGGACGCGGCCGGCGCTGCGCTATTGGCTATCGCGCTCTCCGGAAGAACGGCTCGCTGCTGTCGAACACCTGCGGAGGCAAGTGGATGGATCTGGCGCCCGACTTCGACGAGTTCATCGCGTCCTTGATTGCCCATGGCGTTGAATTCGTCGTCGTCGGCGCCTACGCCCTTGCGTTCCACGGTGCTCCACGCTTCACGGGCGATCTCGATATCCTGATTCGTCCGACGGCCGGCAACGCCGCGCTTCTCCTTGCCGCGCTCGACGAGTTCGGCTTTCCTGTCAGCGAGTTGAAACCCGAGACGATCGTGGACCCTCGCCGAATGCTGCAGATGGGCGTGCCGCCCGTGCAGATCCACGTGATGACCGCCATTTCCGGAGTCGAGTGGAATGAGGCGTGGTCGGATCGCGTCGAGGGTCCCCTGGGAAGCCACCGGGTGCATTTCCTTGGTCGTGGATCGTTCCTGCGCAACAAGCGTGCGGCAGGGCGTCCAAAGGACCTCGCCGACATCGATGCACTCGAGCCCGGCGCGGAAGAATAACGATGGAGATACCAATGAATCGACGCGACTTTCTGCAGAGGACCCTCGCCGCGTCGGCGGCGATTCCCGGAATCACTCTCCGCGCGCAGAGCGGCGCGCCGGCGCAGACGAAAGAGACGGTCGACCCTGTGCCGCTGCGCATCGGCATGACGGACTGGAATCTCGGTCAGCGCGGCGATATCGCCAAGATCGCGCTCGCGCGCGAGATCGGCCTCGACGGCATCCAGGTCAGCGTCACCTATCCGACCGACGGCAAGACGCCGACGCTGCGCGACGTGAAGACGCAGGAGGCGTTCAAGCGCGCGGCGCTCGACAACGGCGTGCAGATCTGCTCGCTGGCGATCGGCAATCCGGGGAAGGCGCGCCTGCCGATGCACTCGAGCCCGGCGTTCGCGGTCCTGCTCGCCGAGGCGGTCGAGATCGCGCACAACCTCGGGACGAACAACATCCTGCTGCCGATTCTCGGCGACAGCCACATCGACATGGCGAACCAGTCGCAGGTCGACACGTTCGTCACGATGATGAAGGAGATCGCCCGCTACGCCGAGAAGTACGGCGTCGTCGTCTCGCTGGAGGACTGGCTCTCGGCGGAGGACAACATCCGGCTGCTCGACGCGATCGGATCGGAGTACGTCGCCGTCTACTACGACCCGCACAACACGCAGCCGCGGGTGAAGGACAGCTACGCCGAGCCGAAGATGCTCGGCGGACGCATCCACCAGGTGCACGTGAAGAACGCGAACATGCTGATGTCCGGGCCCGGCGGTCGCATCGACTGGCCGCGGATGTCGAAGGAACTCTACGACATCGGCTATCGCGGCTGGTACGTGCTCGAGACCGGATCGCCGTCGAAGGACATCGTCGCCGACACGCGCGCCAACATCGAGTACGTGCGGCAGACGTTCCGCATGCCGCCGCCGTCCTGACGCCGGCGTTTCGGCCGTGGCGGCAGGATTCCACCAGCCGCCGTCGGCTGCGGCGCCTCCGCGGCCGTTCACGGCGCACTCTGCATGCCCCGGCGCACCGTCGGCCGCAGCCGCTTGTCAGGCGGCCGTCGAATCCTGCGCTGACGCCCGCCGATCCGCCGGCGTGAGCGTGTCGATCGCCAAGGCGAGCCCAATACCGACCGCATTTGCCGCGAAGTCAACTGGATCGTACACGTTTGTCATCACTCCGAAGCCATTCGTCGCCTCGAACAGCTCCACCCCGCCCAGCGCGATTGCCGCGGTCACCAACCGCTTGGCCCTGGAGTGAAAACGCAGGCGCGACGCGAGGAAGTAGACGGCGAAGGAGGCCGCGACGTTACCGCCATAGCTGTGAACGGCGTCCTGCCAGGGGCCCGTGTAGTATCCCTTGAGGACAAGCGCCGTTACGCCAATCAGAACGAAGAAGACGTTCCGAGCCTCCGTCAGCATTCCCTGCGCCTCGCTCCCAAGCTCGACGGGACAGGTTGCCGCCCTGGGTTACCATGTGCGGCCGTCGGACACGGTCGCTCCCTGCGATGTCCGGCCCGGTGTCACGAGTATGCGCCTACTTCACGTCTGCCTCACCATCAGTGTCCTCGCGTTCGGCGTTCCGCTCGGCCAGCCACCGTCTCTGCGCGCTTCGGGCGACACTGTCGTCGTACAGTGGAACGACGCGCTGCTGCAGGCGGTGCGCAACGTGCGGTTCGCGCCGACGCTCACGGCGCGCGCGCTCGCGATCACGCACACGTGCCTGTACGACGCGTGGGCGGCGTACGATTCCGTTGCCGACGGCGTCGACTGGCCCGAGTCGCTGCGACAGCCGGCCGGCCAGCACACGGACGCGAACAAGGCCGAGGCGATCAGCTTCGCTGCGCATGCCGCGCTCGTCGATCTGTTCCCGTCTCAGACGCCGCTGTTCGATTCGCTGCTGTCGTCGCTCGGTTATGCCTCGCCAGGTCCGGCAGGGGTCGTCGGACTGCGCGCATGCCAGGCGGTGCTCGACAGCCGCCATCACGACGGCTCCAACCAGCTCGGCGATCTGTACGCCGGCGCGTACTCCGACTACACCGGCTACGCGCCGGTGAACACCGTCGCCGCCATCTACGATCCGAACCGCTGGCAGCCGCTCGCGACGCCAGCCGGCGCGCAGCAGTTCGCGCAGCCGCACTGGGGGCTCGTGCGGCCGTTCGCGCTCGCGTCTGGGGACGAGATCCGTCCCGAGCCGCCGCCGCTTTACCCCCACGGCACCTACATCCAGGAGGCGAACCAGATCCTGCACTTCAGCGCCAGGCTCGACGATCGGTCCAAGATGATCGCGGAGTACTGGGCCGACGGCCCGGCGTCGGTGACACCGCCCGGGCACTGGAACCTGTTCGCGCATGACGTGTCGCGCCGCGACGCGCACGGCATCGACGAGGATGTGAAGATGTTCTTCGCGCTGGGCAACGCCCTCCTCGACTCGAGCGTGGCCGTGTGGGACTGCAAGGTGTTCTTCGACTTCGCGCGGCCGGTTACGGCCATCCGCTTCCTCTACACCGGGAAGCCGGTGCGCGCGTGGGCCGGCCCTGGCCTCGGCACGACGCTGATCGACGGCAGCCAGTTCCGCAGTTACATTCCGACGCCGCCGTTTGCCGAGTATCTCTCCGGCCACAGCACGTTCAGCGCGGCCAGCGCCGAGATCCTCGCGTCGTTCACCGGCAGCGATGCGCTCGGCCTCTCGGTCACGTTCGCGGCGGGGAGCTCGACGATCGAGCCGGGCCTGACGCCGGCTGCGCCCATCACGCTTTCATGGAAGACATTCTCTGATGCCGCCGACGAAGCGGCGCTGTCGCGCCGGCTCGGCGGGATCCACTTCCAGAGCGGCGATCTCGCCGCCCGTGCGCTCGGCCGCCGGGTCGGCGAGCTGGTGTGGGCCAGGGCGCAACGGTACTTCGAAGGATCCGTCGCGCCCTGGTAGCGCGCCTCACTGGAACGGGATCGGCCGCGGCGTCGCGTCAGAGGACGGCGGCAGCTGCGGAAGCCGGAACGACGGCTGGTCGCCGGTCAACGTCTTCAGGAACGCGACGATCTTCTCGTTCTCGCCCGGCGAGAATCGCTTCCCAAGCTGCACGCGTCCCATGACATCGACGGCCTCCGTCAGCGTCGCGGCGGCGCCGTCGTGGAAGTACGGATACGTGAGCTCGACGTTCCGCAGCGTCGGCACCTTGAAGTTGAACCTATCCGCGTCCTTCTTGGTGACCGCGAACCGTCCTTCCGCCGGATTCTCGGTGCGATACGGCTCGATGAGACCCATCTTCTGAAACGATCGGCCGCCGGCCGCTGGACCGTTGTGGCACGTCGTGCAGCCGCTCGCCTTGAAGAGCCGATATCCCTCGGCCTCGCCGTCGGACAGCGCCTTGACGTCGCCGGTGAGCCACTTGTCGAACCGCGCGTTCGGCGTCACGAGCGTCTCCTCGAAGGCGGCAATCGCTGTCGTGACCTTCTCGATGTCGATCGCCGGCGTGCCGAACACCTGGCGAAACTCCTCGACGTAGCCCGGAATCGACGCGAGCACCTTGATGGCGAGCTCGTGCGAGAAGGCCATCTCGCCCGGATTGGCGATCGGGCCTCCCGCCTGCTCCTTCAGATCCTTCGCGCGGCCGTCCCAGAACTGCGCCACGTTCATGCCGGAGTTGAGCACCGTCGGCGAGTTGATCGGGCCTTTCTGCCACTTGTGCCCGATTGAGGAAGTCAGGTTGTCGGAACCGCCCATGCTCAGGTTGTGGCACGAGTTGCACGAGAGGAAACCGGAGCGCGAAAGCCTCGGGTCGAAATACAGCTTCTTTCCGAGCTCCGCCATCGCCGGGTTGGCGATCTTGACGGGCGTGATGGGTTGAATGGGCTCCGAACGTTGCGCGGAAACCCCGAGCACGGACACGGACAGCAGCGAAACCAGCAGGATGCCGAGCCGAGCAAACATGGTGACGACCTCCACGGACAGCACGGGATGAAGACGGCAGGAATGCGCCCGGAATGTCGGCGATGCAACAACGCGCCCACGGCCGAGCGCCAGGAGACGGGCATCAGGGGCGCGATTCAGGCGGCTGGCGGGCCGCCTCGCACGCGCCGGCGGCGGCGGTGTGCCGGAGAAGCCGGCGCGGCGGCGGGATTCCGGCGTCGGACGGCCGCACCGGACGTCACGCCCGCGCGGCTCGCCGGCCAGTGACCTTGCGTCGCCTGCCGCGCTCGCCGATCTGTTCCCGTCGCCGGCGCTGCTGTTCGATGCCAAGAAACACTGGCGCGAACGCACGCGAAAGACCGACGATGGACGCGTGAGGCTCGACGATCTCAGGACATTCGCCGTGTGCCGCAGCCTCTTCACCCCGCTGCCACTCGAACGCGCCATCGAGAGGCTCGGATTCGTGCAGGCGGATCCGATCCGCGCGCCGGCGCGGGCGCAGGACCTGACGCTGCGGCACCGCGTCCGCGGCTATCGCGCCGGGGACCTCGAACGCCGATACGCCAGGCTCGGCGTCGAGGAAGACGTCCTCATCAACTACGGCTTCGTCTCGGCGCGCGTGCACGCGCTCATGCACCCGCGCGCGAAGCTGCGGCGCGCCGACCCTCCGCGGACGCCCCGCGACAAGGTCATCGCGTTCGTCCGCGAGCGCGGCGAGGTCCACCCGCGCGAGGTTGACGCGCACTTCGCGCACGGCACGGTCACCAACTACTGGGGCGGATCGTCGGCGGCCACGACCCACCTGCTCGAGCACCTGCACTACCGCGGCTGGCTGCGCGTGACGCGCCGCGAGCGCGGCATCCGCGTCTACGGGCTCCGCGACGCCATCCCCATCGCCGACGTGCTCTCCCCGCGCGAGCGCCTCGACGCCCTCGTGGACGTCGTCGTCAACTTGTACGCGCCGCTGCCGGCGGCGTCGCTGTCGTACGTCGTTGGCCGGCTGCGCTACGCGGTGCCGCAATGGCGGGGGCTGGTGAAAAGGGCGCTCGCCCGCGCGCGCACGCGGCTCGCCCACGAACGGACCGGCGCGATCGACTGGTACTGGCCCGCCGGCGAGAGTCCGCGGACCGCGACTCAGAACGACACGGTGCGGCTGCTGGCGCCGTTCGACCCGATCGTGTGGGACCGCCGCCGCTTCGAGCTGCTCTGGGGCTGGCCGTATCGTTTCGAGGCCTACACGCCTGCCGCCAAACGAAGGTTCGGCTACTACGCGCTGCCGATGCTCTGGCGCGATCGTGTCATGGGTTGGGCGAACCTGTCGGTCGTAGAGGGCGGGCTGCAGCCGGAATTCGGATACGTGGCTCGCGCGGCGCGGCGCGACCGCGCGTTCAAGGACGCCCTCGACGCCGAGCTGGAGCGCGTGCGCCGGTTCCTCGGGCATCGACGCGCCCCGGGCAGCGACTTCACTTTGCGCCCCGTCGACTCCTGACGCGCCGAGTGGTGGCTCCACGTCGTCGATCGTTATCGCGGATGCTGCGCGATTGGCCCCTTGCGATGACCTCGACGGGCGTAGAATGACGCCTTCCGGGCAGCAGACGCCAGGGAGGCGCTCATGAGCGACCGCTGGAAGAAGACGCGCGTGCTGACGTGCGGCTGTTCGGTCACCGGGTTGCTTCTCGCTGGTCCCTTACCCTCCGCCTCCGCACAATCGGGAGAGAGCGACGATCTGCGTCAGATCGTCGCGGTCGGCATGGTCAACCACGGCGAAGCCATCGTCCTTGCGACGCCAGGACTCCCGTCGCGTGGACGGCTGTGGCGTTTCCGATCCTTCGACACCCGAGACCTGCCGCAGCCGATGCGGAACGTCGTCCTCGCGTCGAGTGGGACGAAACTGTTCGTGCAGCCGGCGGCCGGACCGGGCGGCGTCCTCGACCTCACGCGCCAGTTCCGGTACAACGCGCCGCTGCAATACGTGGCCGTCGAGGACCTCGAGGTGGACGGCCACGCACGGCGACAGTCCCACCGCCTGCCCGGACAGCGCTTCGTCAGCGTCCAGGACGGAGCCGCCTACGTCCTCGACGACAGCGGACGCGTTCAGCGCGAATACCCGGTCGTGGACGCGGTCCACGGCGCGATCACCTCCGACGGCATCGCGATGTTCCTCCGGACGGACGGCACGGCCGTCGTGTGCGGCGAGGAGAAAGCCAGCCGAAGCAGATGCCGTGAGCTGGCCGGCAAGGTTGATGTGGAGCGCAGCGCGATTGCCGCACGCTCGTTCGGGACGACGACCGGGCAGGCGCCGCGATTCATGGTGATGACCAGCGACGCTGGCGCCGTCCTCGTGAACGATCCGGAGAACGTCCGCTCGTCCACCGCTCACGCGAATCCGGTCGAGGCGGCGCTTCGAGCGTGCCTCTTGCTGCACCGCATGTCGGTGCGGGACGGCGTCGTGAGGTCGTTCACCGACGCGCTCATCCGCGAAAGCGCAGAGACGGTGGCCGCGGTGGGGCAGCCCATTTGGGACTGGCGCTTCTTCCGCGTTGCGGTTGACGAAGAGCTGTATGCACCGGTGCTCGAGTTTGCGCGGCTCGAGACCGTCTTTCCCGATCGCTTCGAGGCGCTCGAGGAGTTCGCGGATGGCCTGAACCCGTACCGCGGGCAGCGGCAGTCGGACACGCTCTACGACCGCTACCTGCGGATCGACCTCCAGGAGCGGCGGCGGCGATGCACGATGCACTTCCGCACGCACTCGACGCGCGGCTCGTGGATCGTCGAATACTGGCTGTACTACCCGTTCGACGTGGGCGGCCTCGTCTCGCACGCGCACGACCCGGAGCACATCTTCGTCGAAGTCGACAAGCTCGGCGGGACGCCGCGCAAGGTGATCGGCGCCGGCCACGGCTACATGGCGGGCAACAACGTCTTCACCGGCGGCCGTGGGGGAGCGCAGGCGGCTGGCCTTCCGCTCTTCGCGATCGTCGAGCTCGGCAAGCATGCATCGGCGCCCGACATCGACCGCGACGGCCTCTTCACGCCCGGCATCGACGAGAACGAGTACAACGAGCGCGCGAAGGTGTGGGGCGTGCGCGACGTCATCGGCACGATCAACAACCAGGTGCTCGCCTACGACACGACCATGGCGGGCGTCCGGCGTCCGGCGGAGTTTCTCGCGCCGGCGTCCGCGAGAACGCGTTTCCCGCACGAGCCCGACGTCGCCAGCCGCGCCGCCTGCCGGCTCGAGCCGATCGCGCCGGATCCGAACGTCAAGCGCTCGCTCTTCCGCCTCTCCGACTGGATCCTGCTGCCGCCATGTCACGACCTGACGAGCGACTGCGCGCGAAAGCACGTCACCGCGCACCCGGACTTCCTGGACCTGCGGACCATCCTCAAGGAGTGGTCGTTCCCCTCGTCCTTCCTCCGCGCGACGTACGGGCTCGGTCCGCGGCGGGGCCTGCACCACTACGGCCTAGGCTACGCCTTGGACCTCCAGCAGATCCCCGGCCTGAGTAGCGCGCTGCCGCTGCCCGGACGGCTGGGCGTGGACGCCTTCTACTGGCGCCAGAGGATGGACGAGTTCGACCGCGAATCCTGCCTGCGCGACTGCGACGAGAAGGACGGCGCCGGCTGGCGGCTGCGCTACGAGCAGTTCCTGTCGAACCTGTTCGGCATCTTCAGCGCCGCGCAGTTCTACTCGCCTCCGTTCGGCGACGCGTGGATCACGTTCGGCCCGTTCGTCGAGGCGCCGATCGGGCGGCGCTCGAACGTGATGGTGGAAGGCGGGCTCTCGTTCCGCCCCTACGATTCGCCGCGCTTCGAGCTCAAAGTCAGTGCGGGCCTCTGGAAGACGAAGACGAACCGGATCGGCCTGCGCGCCGGGACCGACGAAACGCGCTGATCCGAGGAGAAGTCGCTCAGCCCAGCCTCGAAAGCGCGCGGCGGACGCCGTCCGCCGCGTCGGTCGCCGCGGCGACCGCGTTCTCGAACGCGGGCGCGCCCTGAACGTCCGTGTGCGCGAAGTGCAGTCCGCCGTCCGCCGGCGCAGCGCGGCGCAGCGTGCCGTCGGCGAGCTGGCCGGGACGCGCCACGATCATCGGATGACCCCAGCGGGACAGGCGGATGTCCTCGATGTCCGGCGCGGCGAGTCCGTGCGGCCCGAACATGTCCATGACCGCGCGCCGGATCTCGCGGTCCATGTCGCCGTATTCGAGCCCCAGCATCTCCGCGCGCCCACCGTCGTACGGATACGGGCGATACACGGTCAGCACGGCGCGCTCGGCGTGCCGCCACACGGGAAAGTCGGCGACGACGGCGTCGGAGAACACGCTGCGGGACGACAACGCGCGCGTGTCGGCGCCCTCGATCGCGCGGCCGTGTACCGGCGTCAGCTCGTAGCCGCGCTGGAACGACGGCTGTTTGAAGATGCGGTCGATCGGACGGCGGAGCAGCACGTTGGCGACGACGTAGGCACGATAGGCGAGCGTCGAGATGGCGGTGCGCTGCGCCTCCGGAAGCCACGGCATCATCTTCGGCGCGAGAAACAGCGGCGACGCGTGGACGAGGGCGCGCGACGCGAGCACTTTCACGCGCCCCGCCTCGTGCGTCAGCACGCGGAACCCGCCGTCCGGCTCGCGTTCGATCCGCAGCACGAAGGATCCGGTGCGGAGCATCTGCGGCCGCTCCTTCGTGATCCGATCCGCGAGCCGCCGCGTGATGAAGCCGTTGCCGCCCGGGTAAATCAGGATGTCGCCGAACTCCGCGGCGAAGAAGTTCAGCCCGTGATACGCGGACGTCTCCGCGGCCGTGGCGCCGAACGCCCCCCAGAAGTAGTACTCGATTGCTTCCCATCCGAGCGCCGAGATGGGACCGACAGTGCGGCCGTACCATTTGCGCTGCAGCGCGGGTGTCCTCAGAAACGCCCTGAAGCCGACGCGATCCAGTGCCTCCGCGAGCGCCGGGTCCGCCGGCGGTACGGCCGGGTAGTTGTCCGAGTCGAGGACGGTCTCGAAGAAGCGGACGTTCTGCGCGCTGTAGATCTCCGCCTCCGGCACGACACGCCGCCTGCTGAAGACGCAGTGGTTCGCATCGCCGCCGATCCGGCGCAACTTCGTGCGATCGCGGGTGAGGTCCTCGTCCGCGGCGCGCAGGCTCAGCTCGCTCAGGAGCTCGAAGATCCGCTTCTCGCGCGCGTCATCCGAGTCGGGGTCGGGGTCGATGATGTAGGCAGCGCCGATCGCGTAGTCGAGGCCCTGCCACGATTCCATGCGTGAGACGCCGCCAGCCTCCGAGTGCCGCTCCAGGATCACGGTGTCCAAATCGCGCAGCAGGTACCCGGCCGTCAGGCCGGAGACGCCCGCGCCGACGACGATGACGTCGCGTCGCGCGGGCTCGACGTCGCGCGGCGCCGACGCCAGCACGGCGTCCGGATCGAACATGAGGCGGTGCGCCTCGTCGACGTCGTCTCCGGTAAAGCGCCGCTGCGGCTGGAGCCACGCCAGCAGATCGAGGCGCGAGCCGAGCGGCGCGAGGCTGAACCCGCCGGCGCTGCGGAGGAACCGCCGGCGCGAGACGCCGAAGTCGTGTAGGGACATGGGAGGCACCGTATTACGTCGCCGCGAGGCCGGGTACGGCGGGCAGCCGCACGGTGACGCGCGTGCCGCCGTCATCGGGGCAGTCGATGTCAATCGTGCCCCCGTGTTCCTCGACGATGCGCCGGGCGTTGGCGAGGCCGAGACCGGTGCCGCCTGGCTTCGTGCTGAAGAACGGCCGGAACAGCTTGTCGCGCACATCCTCCGGAATGCCCGGTCCATCGTCGGCAATCTCGATGACGCAGAAGCCGTTCTCGTGGCCGATCCGGACGTCGATAGACCCTTTGCCGGCCGTCGCCTGCGCCGCATTCAGGAGCAGGTTGAGGAACGTTCCGCTGAGCAGAGAGACGTCGGCGAAGATCGGCGGCGCGCCGCCGTCGAGATCGATCGTGACGTCCTTCATCGCCGGATCGTGCTGCAGCAGCGCGACGACGTCCCGCAGCATCGTCGGGATCTCGACCGCGTCCTGCCGCAGTTGCGGAGGCCGCGCGAACAGCAGCAGGTCCTTCATCAGATCGTTGAGCCCGTCGATGCGGGCGAGGACCTCGTTGAGGATGCGTGCGTCAGCCGGAGCCACGCGTCCGCCGATCACCTGGATCGCGCCGCGGACGGCGGCGAGCGGGTTCTTCACTTCGTGGACGAGCGCCGCCGCCATCTCGCCGATGGCGGCGAGGCCGGCCTGCTCGTGCAGCCGCTTCTCCATCTGCTCGCGCGCGCGCTCCGCGCGCTTGCGGTCTTCGATGTCGAGCGAGTGGACGCAGATGCCCTCCGGCACTGGGTTGATCCGGATTTCGAACCAGCGGGCGGTGCCGTCAGGGAACGTGAATCGGTTCTCGAGCGTCGCGCTCGTGCGCTCCGTCATGCAGCGGTCGAGCACTTCGAACACGGAGGTCTGCCGGATTTCGGGGTAGATGTCCCACATCCGGCGGCCGCACAGCTCTTCCGGCCGCCGCTGCCCGTGGCTGGCGGCTGCGGGGTTCACGTACACGTACGTCCAGTCGAAGCCGATGATCTGAAAGCCTTCGATGAGGCTGTCGAGCGTGCGCCGATACGGATCGTCGGCGGCCGAATGCTCCGGTGTCATACGTGTCTCTGAGGCAGCAGGGAGGCGTGACAATCCTACACGATCCGGGCGGGCTCTGGGTTAGGATGGCGGCCGTCATGCGCACCTCATTGCTCGTCCTGGCCGCGTCGCTCGTCGCCATCGTGCCTGCCACCAATGCGGAGCGGCCGAACATCGTCTTCATGATGTCCGACGACCACGCGGCACATGCCATCAGCGCGTACGGCTCCCGCGTGAACGAAACGCCGAACCTGGATCGCCTCGCGCGGCAGGGCGTGCTGTTCCGGAACGCGTTCGTCACGAATTCGATCTGCACGCCCAGCCGCGCCGTGATGCTCACCGGCCAGTACTCGCACCTGAACGGCGTGACGATGTTCAACCGGTTCGACAGCGCGCGCACGACGGTCGCCAAGCTGCTGCAGGCGAGCGGCTACCACACCGCGATGATCGGCAAGTGGCATCTGGGCAGCGATCCCGCCGGGTTCGACGTCTGGAACATCCTCCCGGGACAGGGCGCGTACTACAACCCGGTCTTCTACACCGCCACCGGCGAGACCATCCACAAGGGCCGCTACGTCACCGACGTCATCACCGAGCTCGGGCTCGAATTCCTGAAGAACCGGCCGCGCAACAAGCCGTTCTTCCTCATGCTCAATCACAAGGCGCCGCATCGCCCGTGGGAGCCGGAGCCGAAATACCGCGAGCAGTTCGCCGCGCGGCGCATCCCGGAGCCGCCGACGTTCTGGGATCATTACGACACGCGATCGGACGCGCTCCGGGAGCAGCGGCAGCGGGTGGCTGACGATATGACCAACCGCGACCTCAAGCTCGAGCCACCGGCGGATCTCACGGGGCCGGCGCGCAACAAGTGGCTCGCCGTCAAGCCGGACACGGTCACGGCGACGGTGAATGGCCGTACGGTCACGCTCACCGGCGAGCCGCTCACGCGGTGGAAGTACCAGCGCTACATGCAGGACTATCTCGCCAGCGTGCAGTCGGTGGACGACAGCGTCGGGCGCATCGTCGACTTCATCGATCGGAACGGCCTCGGGAAGAACACGATCGTCGTCTATACGAGCGACCAGGGGTTCTTCCTCGGCGACCACGGGCTGTACGACAAGCGGTTCATGTACGAGGAGGCGCTGAGGATGCCGCTGCTCGTGCGCTGGCCGGCGGCCGTCAAGGGAGGATCGCGGACCGACGCGATGACGCTGAACGTCGATTTCGCGCCGACGTTTCTCGACGCCGCCGGCGTCAAGGTGCCTGCGGAGATGCAGGGCCGCAGCCTGCTGCCTGTCCTTCGCGGCCGGACGCCCCGCGACTGGCGCTCGTCGATGTACTACCGTTACTACCACGAGCCCGGCGACCACAACACCCGCGCACACTACGGCGTGAGAACGCAGACACACAAGCTGATTTACTTCTGGAAGAAGGATCAGTGGGAGCTGTTCGATCTCGTGAACGATCCCGCGGAATTGCACAATCTCTACGGCCAGCCCGGGATGGAGCCGCTCACCGAGACCCTGCAGGCCGAGCTCCAGAAAGTGAAGCAGGCGGTGAACGATCGGGATCAGCTCGCCGATCAATTCCTGCCGAACGGCGTCGACGGTCCGCCGGCGAAGCTGAGAGGAAAGTAGCTACGCGCGGTCCGGCGGCGCATCGAGCACCTGCCGCACCCTGCGCGCCAGCGCCTCCGGCGTGTACGGCTTCTGCAGGAACTCGATGCGCGGGTCGAGCACGCCGTGGTGCACGATGGCGTTCTCCGTGTACCCGGACGAGAACAGCAGCTTGATGTCCGGCCTCCGTTCGGCGAGCTCGGCAGCCAGCTCCTTGCCGCTCATCGACGGCATGATCACGTCGGTCAGCAGCAGATGGATCGGGCTCGGGCACGCGTCCGCAAGATGGAAGCCGCAAGGTGCACAAGCACGGACGGTGCCACGTCGCAGATTCTGCCCTCTTGAACCTCTGTTCCGACGATGGCATCGTCGTCCGTCGTGGGGAGAGTGCCGACTCATTGTGACTCGACGGCTGGTGTGCTCGAGACGCTCGAGCGCCACTTCGGCCACCGCTCGTTCCGGCCCGGGCAGGAGCCGCTCGTCTCTGCCGTGTTGAGCGGATCCGACGTGCTGGCGGTGATGCCCACGGGATCCGGCAAGTCGCTCGGCTATCAACTTCCCGCCGTGATGCTGCCCGGGACGACGCTGGTGGTCTCGCCGCTCATTTCGCTGATGAAAGACCAGGTGGACGAGCTGAATCGGCGCGGCATTCCGGCCGGCGCGCTGCACTCGATGGTGCCGTCGGAGGCACGCCGCGAGGTGGTCGGCTCGGCTCGCGACGGACGGCTCCGGCTGCTGTACGTCGCGCCGGAACGGTTCGCGACGGAGCATTTCGTGCGGCTGCTCGCCGAGATCCCCATCGCGCGGTTCGTCATCGACGAGGCGCATTGCGTGTCCGAGTGGGGGCACGACTTCCGTCCGGATTACCGCCGGCTGCGCGCGGCCGCAGCCGCCTGCCGCCCGGCGACCGGGCAGCGCGGGCGGCCGCCGATCGCCGCGCTCACCGCGACGGCCACTCCCGAAGTGCGCGACGACATCGTGGCGCTCGCCGGTCTCGAGTCACCGCGGATCATCGTCGCTGGATTCGACCGGCCGAACATCTATCTGCGCATCGAGCGCGTCTCGGGAGAAGGCGACAAGCACGAGCTGTTGCCGGAACTCGTCAGCGGGCGGCGAGCGCTCGTGTACGCGGCCACTCGCCGCACGGCGGAGGAGGCCGCGCGAACGCTGCAGGCCGCGGGCATCGACGCTGCCGCGTACCACGCGGGGCTGAAGGAAGAGCAGCGGACGCGCGTGCAGGACGCGTTCGCCGGCGGCTCGCTGCGCGTCGTCTGCGCGACGAACGCGTTCGGGATGGGCATCGATCGCCCGGACGTCGAGGCGGTCGTCCATTTCGCGATTCCCGGATCGGTCGAGGCGTACTACCAGGAAATCGGGCGCGCGGGACGGGACGGCCGCGACGCGACGGCGACGCTGTTGTGGGACTACGCCGACGTCGCCACGCGTCAGTTCCTCATCGACAGTCCGCGGCAGGCGAAGCCGGGACGCGCCGCGCTGCCGATCGATCCTGCGGAGATCGCGCGGCGGAAGGAGATTGAGCACAGGAAGCTGCAGCGCATGATTGCCTATGCGGAAACGGGCGACTGCCTGCGGGCGACGATCCTGCGCTACTTCGGCGACACCGTGGCGAGAAGCCGGTGTGAATCGTGCGGCAACTGCAGACCGCAGAGCAGCGCCGACGCCTACGAGCGCGAGCTTGTCCGCAACATCCTGTGTGGCATCGCCCAGGCGGGCGAGCGATACGGCCGCCGCCGGATCGCAGCGATGCTCACCGGCGACACGGCCGGCTTGTCTCCTGCGCTCGCGTCGCTGCCCGCCACCGGCCTGCTGCGGCACGAGCAGCCGCACACGATCGATCGGTGGATCAGGGCAGCGATCGTCGCCGGTCTCGTTCTCGTCTCGCCCGACCAGTACCACACGCTCAGCCTGACGCCGCTCGGTCGCGACGTGATCCGTCGGCGTACCCGGGACGTGGAGATCGCGGCGCCGCGAGGCGTGCTCTTCGGCAGGCGGTCCGCAGACCGCCGCAGGAAGTTCTGGTGACTGCCGGAAATCCGGCGGTCACGTACGCGCTCGCCACGCATCTCCATCGCGACGCGCCGAATCGGCCGGGCACGCCTTTGGCACCGGTGCGCCGCTCAAACGGTGAGTAGCCGCACAAGGATGGACGCGGCCATGCGTCCGGCCGATTCGCGCCCGCCGGACCGGGTCCCGGTGATGTGCCAGCTCGCGCTGGGCCACTACTTTCTGCACGCGGAAGCGGATCCTGTCGACATCTGGCACGACGGCGCGGCGTTCGCAACCTCCCTGGTGACGCTGCAGCGCCGCTACGGCTTCGACGGCATTCTGGTCAACCTGCCCGGCCGCGATCCCGCCTGGCGGCGGATGGTGCGGAGCATCGACACGTACAAGGGCCGCCGCGTGATCCACTGGCGCAACGGACGCAGCACGATCGTGCCGCCTGACGACAACCCGCGCGTCGTACTCGACAGCACCGGCCGTTCCTTCGCGCCGCGGTTCGATCAGATCGATCCCGAGCAGCTGTTCTACGTCGAGCCACACGACCTCATCGGGCTCACGTATCCGACGCCGTCGTCCTTTCCCGCGTATCAGTGGGACACCGTCAAGTCGGTGCGCGAGCAGGCGCCGGACGTGTCCCTGCATGCAGAAGTGTTTTCACCCTTTTCGCAGTTCATCGAGCTCGCGGGCGTGAGCGAGGGCATGATGGCGATCGTCGAGGACCCCGGCAAAGTGCGGGCCTGCCTCGAGCGGCTCACGGCGGGAGCGATCGCGCTCGCGTCAGGCTATCTGGCTGCCGGCGCTGACGCCGTGCTGATCTCGTCCGCGTACGCGGGCGCCGGCCTGATCTCGCGGCGCGACTACGAGACGTTCGTGCTGCCGTACGAACGCGATCTCATCGCCGCGACGAAGCGGCAGCATCCCGACACACCGGTCTACACGCACACGTGCGGCGCCATCGGCGACCGCCTCGAGCTGATGCTGGCGACGGGGACTCGCGGCATCGACACGCTCGATCCGCCGCCGCTCGGCGACGTCGATCTCGCCGATGCACGACAACGCCTCGGGCCGAAGACATTCATCAAGGGGAACGTCGATCCCGTGAACACGGTGTTGCGCGGGACGCCGGACGCGTGTTATCGCGACGCGTGCGCGCGGATCGAGATCGCGGGTCCGTCCGGCTACGTGCTGAGTACCGCGTGTTCCGTTCCGCCGCACGCGCCGCCGGAGAACGTTGCCGCGCTGGTTCGGGCGGCCGAGGACATGGCATGAGAACCGTTCGCATGCTCGATCCTGATGCGCCGGCGCGCATCGTGGCGCAAGCGCGGGAGGTGCTCGCGCAGGTCGGCGTCGAGGTCCGCAGCCGTGAGGCGCTTGCGCTCCTCGGCGACCATGGCGCGCGCATCGACGCGTCGCGGCGTCGCGCGTGCCTGCCCGGTTCGCTCGTCGATCGCGCGCTCGCGACGGTCCCCGCCTGTGTGAAGCTGTTCGACGCGCGCGGTGGCGCGACGCACGACATCGGCGGCGACCGCGTGTACTTCGCGCCCGGTTCCTCCGCGCTGCGGCTGTTCGATGGTGTCATGCGCCCGCCGCTGACGCCCGATTACGTCCGCTATGCGAAGGTCGTCAGCGGCCTGACCCGCCTGCCCGCGCAGAGCACCGCGTTCGTGCCGGCCGACGTTCATCCGCGCATCTCCGACAGTTATCGGCTCTTTCTCAGCCTGCTGCTGTGCGCCAAGCCGGTCATCACCGGAACGTTCTCGGCCGCGGGGCTCGGCGTGATGCTCGACCTCCTGACCGCCCTCCGCGGCACGGCGGCATCCCTGCGCGACAAGCCGCTGGCCATCTTCTCGTGCTGCCCGACGTCCCCCTTGAAGTGGAGCGCCGACGCGACAGAGGTCCTGCTCGCGTGCGCCCGCGCGGGCGTTCCGGTCGAGATCGTGCCGATGCCGCTCGCGGGCTTCACCGCGCCGGCAACGCTCGCCGGCGTCGTCACGCAGCATGCCGCCGAAGCGCTCAGCGGCATCGTCCTGCACCAACTCGCCGTGCCCGGGGCGCGGCTGCTCTACGGCGGGTCGACCGCGATCTTCGACGTCCGCCACGAAACGACGCCGATGGGCGCGGTGGAGACGATGATGCTGGCGTGCGGCTGCGCGCAGGTGGGACGTTTCCTCGGCGTGCCGACGCAGGGATACATCGCGCTCAGCGACGCGAAGCAGCTCGACGCGCAGGCGGGAGCCGAGACCGGCATCGGCGCGGCGCTCGCTGCGCTGGCGGGCATCAACCACGTGTCCGGCCCCGGCATGCTCGAATTCGAGAACGCGTTCAGCATCGAGAAGCTCGTTCTGGACGACGAGATCTGCGGCATGGCGCAGCGGCTGCGGTACGGCATCCGCGAGGTCGAAGGCGATGTCGTCGTGCCGCTGATGCAGGAGCTCGTGGCGGAGGGACATCTCCTGATCGCCGATCACACGCGGCTTCATGCCGCGCGCGAGATCTCGCGGCCGTCCGCGATCATCGATCGCGCGACGCACGAGCGCTGGACCGAAGAGGGCGGCCGATCGCTCGTCGAACGCGCAGCGGCGCGCGCCGCGGAGCTCGAGCGGCGTCACGAGCCCGTCGGCCATAGCCCGGACGTCGAGCGCGCGCTGATCGACCGCATGCACGCGGCGTCGCGCGCGGCCGGCATGGATCGCCTTCCGGACATCGATTCTCTGAGGACCTCATGGACCTGCTGACGACCCTCTCTGCTCATCTGCAGAACGGCGACGACAAGGCCGTCACCGCGCTGACGCGCGACGCGCTCGAGCGCGGCGTCGCGCCGTCGGAGATCCTCGATCGCGCGCTGCTGCCAGGGATGGCCGCCGTCGGCGTACGCTTCCGCGACCGGCAGATCTACCTGCCGGACGTGCTGCTGGCCGCGCGGGCGATGAAGAGCGCGATGACGCTGCTCCAGCCGCTCCTGGCCGGCGCGCACGCGGCGCCTGCCGGCAAGATCGTGCTCGGCACCGTCAGCGGCGACATCCACGACATCGGCAAGAACCTGGTCGCCTTCCTGCTGCAGGGCGGCGGCTTCGAGGTGATCGACCTCGGCACCGACGTCGACGCCGGGCAGTTCGTCGACGCGGCGGTGAACGAAGGCGCCTCGGTCATCGGTATGTCGGCGCTGCTGACGACAACGATGATCGCGATGCGCGACGTGGTTCAAGCGATCGAAGACAGAGGGCTCACGGGGCGGATCCGCACTATCATCGGCGGTGCCCCGGTGTCGGCGGAGTTCGCGCGCGAGATCGGCGCCGATGCCTACGCGCCGGATGCTCCGAGCGCCGTCGACGCCGTGCGGGCGCTCTGTGGTGTGGCGAGGCAGGCCTGAAGGCCTGCGCGACGACCGCTGCGGTAGGCATCGTAGCCGCCGGGAACAATGAGGATCGCCGAACCTCCCCGCGCGCGGCACGTCAAATGAGGGCATGGCTACACAGGACTCCGGCGCCGCGATCCGCGGACTCGGTTGGCTCGAACGATTGTGGCAGGACGTGCGATACGGCTGCCGCACGCTGGCATCGAGCCCAGGGTTCACTCTCGTCGCGGTCTGCTCGCTGGCGCTCGGTGTCGGCGCGAACGGCGCCGCATTCAGCTGGGCCGACGTGCTGCTGCTCCGTCCGCTACCCGTCGCGCGCCCCGGCGAGGTCATCACCGTTGGGTCGACGATGTCGGTCGAGGGCTTCAGCCGAATCGGCGCCTCGTATCCCGATTACGTCGACATTCGCGATCGAAGCACCACCTTCAGCGGCCTGGTCGCATACACGTTCACGACCGCCGGACTGGCAGCCACGCGGGATGCGCTGCCGGCGCTGAAACTCGGGTCGCTGGTCAGCGGCAACTTCTTCAGCGCGATGGGCGTCGAGCCGGAGCTCGGACGCGCGTTCCGGCCCGATGAGAACGCGGTGCCGGGGAGAGATGCCGTCGTCATCATCAGTCACAACCTCTGGAAGCAGCAGTTCGCGTCCGATCCGAACGTGCTTGGACGGCACGTGCAATTGAGCGGCATCGAGTTCACGATCGTCGGGGTGGCGCCCGCGCGCTTTACCGGGATGAACCCGGTGGTTCGCTCGGATTTCTACGTCCCGCTGATGATGTGGCCTCGGCTCTCGGGCAATCCGAAGAACAGTCCCCTCGAAGACCGTGACAACCGCAGCCTGACGCTTAAAGGGCGTCTCGTGCCCGGCGTGAGCCTTGCGCGAGCGCAGGCGGAACTGTTGCTCATCGGCAAGGACCTCGAGCGCGCGTATCCGGACACGAACCGCAACCGGACCGTCGTGGCGCGAACGGAACTGCAGATGCGGCTGGCGCAGTCGCCGCCGGACACGATGCTGATTGCGATGCTCGGCACGCTGGCGCTCGCCGTGTTGTTCGTGGCGTGCGCGAACGTCGCAGGCCTGCTGACGAGCAGGGCGCCGGCGCGGGCGCGCGAGATGGCGATGCGGCTGGCGCTCGGCGCGGGCCGCTCGCGGCTGATCCGGCAACTGATGACCGAGAGTCTCCTGATCGCCCTCGCGGGAGGCGTGCTCGGACTAGGCGTCGCGTGGATCGGCATCTCGGCGTTTCGCCACATTCAGATCCCGACCGACCTGCCGATCGCCCTCACGTTCCAGCTCGATCGCCGCGTGCTCGCGTTCAGCCTCATCGTCGCAACGCTCAGCGCGCTGCTGTTCGGCCTCGCTCCGGCGATCCAGACATCGAGAGCGGACCTGACGGCGGTGCTCAAGGGCGGCGAGCTGATGGCCGGCCGCCGGCGCCGTTGGGGGCGGAACCTGCTGGTTGTGGGTCAGGTCACCGTCTCGGTGATCCTGCTGGTGCTTGCCACATTCATGTACCGAGGATTCCGCGAGCAGTTGGCGAGCGGCCCCGGATATCGAACCGATCACCTGCTCCTGATGACCCTCGATCCCGGGCTCGTGCGGTACAGCGAAGACCAGACGCGCCGGCTCTTTCACGATCTGGCGGAGCGGGCGCGCGCGCTGCCGGGCGTGAAATCCGTCGCGCTCACGTCGTCGGTGCCGATGGCCACTGACGGGATCAACGCCTCGACCGTGATTCCGGAAGGCTACCAGCTTCCAGTGGACAAAGAGGCGCTCACGCTGTTCTCGGCTCGGGTCGACGAGAACTACTTCGCCACGATGCACATCCCGGTCGTTCGCGGCCGTGGATTCGTCGAACAGGATTCCAACGGCTCCCCGCGAGTGGCGGTCGTCAACGAGCAGTACGTGCAGCACTACTCCGCGACGCAGGATCCGATCGGCAAGCGTTTCCAGCTCCAGGAAGGAGAGCGGAAGGTCTGGGTCACCATTGTCGGCGTCGTCCCGACGACGAAGTACCTGTGGGCGGCCGAGCCGCCGACCGATTTCGTCTACTTGCCGTATCGCCAGAGTTTCCAGTCGCAGATGGTCCTGATGACAGAGTCGGAGGGCGATCCCGCGGTCCTCGCTGCGCCGCTTCGCTCCCTGGTGCACGCGCTCGACGCCACGCAGCCGATCTTCAACGTGCGCACGATGGCGGAGCTCTACCGGATGCGGACGGTGACGATTTTCAACGTGATCATCGGAACCATCGCGGGGATGGGCCTGATGGGACTGGCGCTGGCCATCGTCGGGCTCTACGGCCTCGTCGCGTACGCCACGAGCCGCCGAACGCGCGAAATCGGTATTCGGATGGCGATCGGCGCCAGCCGTCCGGCGGTCCTGCGTATGGTGCTTCGACAGGGGCTCGTGCTCGCGGGGAGCGGGCTCGTGATCGGCCTCGCGGCGGGCCTGGGCGTGCAGCGACTGCTCGAGGCGGCATTCCCGAGCGGCACTGATGCGCGGCTCGATCCGACGTCCCTTGCCGTCGTCGCGCCGCTGGTGCTCGCCGCCACCTTCGTTGCTGCGTATCTGCCCGCCCGCCGCGCCGCGCGGCTCGATCCGATGAAGGCGCTGCGCTACGAATAACCGCCGGGAACGCCTCACCTGCTGGTCGTCAGCGCTCCGAGCTCGCTCTCGATGTTGGCTATCGGGCTATAGACGAATTGTGTGCCGGTCGAATTGCCACCCCACAGCGTGCCCAGCAGCGTGACGCTCGTGCCGCCCTGCGGCACGAAGACCGGCGAACCACTGTCGCCGCCGGCGACAATCTGCACGTTCTTCTGTTCGACGAACGTCTGGCACAGCAGCAGGATGTTGCTGCCGGACACCGCAGTGTTCACGCACGTCCGCGTGACTTTTCCCTGCGTCCAACCGGTCGTCCTCCCGACCTTGTGCGCCGCGCTGCCGACAGCGGCGGTGCCTTCGCCGGTGATGCTGAACGAGCCACTCATCGTCAGGGATCCGGTGTTCGAGCCGGTGGTCATCGCGATCATGCCGAGGTCAAAGGTCGCGCCCGTGTAGCTGTCGCTGAAGTTCGCGTCCGAATAGCGGCACCGCTTGCCCCTGGAGCAGCCGTTCGTGCTGCGGAAGAACGCCGGATCGAACAGTTCCTGCCCGATGAACTCGCCGATTACCTGATTGAGCGGCTGGTAATAGAGCGTGCCATCCGCAGCCCCCTGCTTGTCGCTGCAGTGAGCCGCCGTCACGTACCCGGCGACGCCGTTCAGCACGGCGTTGAAGCTCAGGCTGCAGAGATAACCGGAATAGCGGATCTGCAGGCCGCCGACCACCGGGCGCACGTTGTCACGAAGCGTGGTGACTGGCAGAATCGCGTCCGTTTCGACGATGTCGACGGACTGAAACGGGACGCCGATCGCGGACAGGCGGGCGCGGATCAACCCGCGAATCTCCTCGTCCTGGACTCCGACGACGAAACGGCCGGTTGTCTCGTCGGCATCCGTGAAGACGACGCCCGCCAACTCGAACAGCGGCAGCAGCCGGTTGTGCAGCGACTCGAACGTTGGCCGTCCCTGCGCCTCGACCGTGGGCGCGCTGAACGGCACGCCGAAAGCGACGATGACCAGAACGGCGGCTGCGGCCGCAGCGATGCGGGGCTTGAGCACTGACGCGAATCTTCCCTGGGACATGACTCCCCCCTTTGGGTTCGTACACAGACAACTTGCAGTGACTGGGTGGGGGAGGTGAACCCCAGCAGCGGATTCACCCTGATGGTAGCAGAAGGGTCATCGCCGGAGGCACTGTCAAAAGTGACAGGGTCCCCCGGATGCACTCATGCGATTGGTGCGAGTCTGCCGGGGAAGTGACGCTCGTTCAGCCGCTTGCGATCGGCGCGAGCCGCGCGGTGAAGTGGCGCAGGGCCGGCGTCGATGTCGACTGCTCGATACGGTAGCCCCCGAGTTGACTGGCTTTGCCCGCGACGGCGATCACGGCCTCCGCCACGTAGTCGATATGCGACTGCGTGTAGACGCGCCGAGGGATTGCCAGCCGCACGAGATCCATCGCCGCCGGCGCTTCCGCTCCGCCGCCGCGTCCGCCGAACATCAGCGTGCCGATCTCGACGCCACGGATTCCCGCCTCGAGGTAGAGCGCGTTGACGATGGCGACGCCGGGATATTGCAGCGGCGGCACCTGCGGCAGTAGCGAACGCGCGTCGAGATAGATCGCGTGGCCGCCGGGAGGCCGCACGATCGGCACGCCGGCCGCCATCAGCTTCTCGCCGAGGTACTCGGTCGAACGGATCCGGTATCGCAGGTAGCTCTCGTCGACAACTTCCTCGAGGCCGCGCGCGATCGCTTCGAGGTCGTAGCCGGCGAGGCCGCCGTAGGTGGGAAATCCCTCGGTCAGGATCAGCAGGTTCCGCGCCGCTTCCGCCCAGCCGTCGTCGTTCAGCGCGAGGAAGCCGCCGATGTTGGCGAGGCCGTCCTTCTTGGCCGACATCGTGCAGCCGTCGGCAAGCGAGAACATCTCCCGCGCGATGTCGAACGGCGGCCGGTTCGACTGCCCGGGTTCGCGCTGCCGGATGAACCACGCGTTCTCCGCGAAGCGGCAGGCGTCGAGGAACAGCGGTTTGCGGTAGCGGTCGCACAACGCGCGCACGCCGCGCAGGTTCTCGAGCGAGACCGGCTGGCCGCCGCCGGAGTTGTTCGTCACCGTCACCATCACCAGCGGCACGCGGTCGCCGTGCTCTGTCAGGAGTTGTTCCAGCCGGCCCAGATCGACGTTTCCTTTGAACGGATGCAGCGTCTCGGGATGCCGCCCTTCCTCGATCACGAGATCCCGCGCCTCCGCCTCTTCGACCTCGATGTTCGCCCGCGTCGTGTCGAAATGGTTGTTGTTCGGGACGATGAACCCGGGGTGGAGCACGGTGTGGAACAGGATCCGCTCCGCCGCGCGCCCCTGGTGCGTCGGGATGATGTGCTTCATCCCGGTGAGGTTCCGCACGACGCTCTCGAACCGGTAGAACGAGCGGCTGCCGGCATACGACTCGTCGCCCTGCATCAGCGCGCTCCACTGCGCCGCCGACATCGCACCGGTCCCCGAGTCCGTCAGCAGATCGACCAGCACGTCGTCGGCGTGCAGCGAGAAGACGTTGTAGCCGGCGTTACGGAGGGCCGTTTCGCGCTCGGCACGGGTGGTGGAGCGGATGGCTTCGACGGACTTGATGCGGAACGGTTCGATGATGGTGTGGAACGGTGTCTCCATAGTGCAGCGTTCTGCTGTTTACTCTATCGCGGCTGCTCGCCCTCACAGGAGAACGGGAGAAGGAGAGAATCTCTTTAACGAATGTCTCCCGTTCTCCCCTTCTCCTTTGAACGCGCGGTGTGGCGAGTTGAGAACGGCCACTGGCGCAGCCGCCACGACCAGATCAGGAACGACATGAGGCCCAGCAGCAGGATGCCGACGCCGAAGCCTATCACCCGCACGTCGGTCGTCGTGAAGATGAAGAGCCAGCCGAGGAACGCGATGACCGTTGGCAGCGGGTAGAGCCAGATGCGGTACGGCCGCGCCATGTCGGGCCGCGTCTTGCGCAAGCGGACGACGCCCGCGACCTGCCCCATGAACTGGATCACGATGCGCGTGGCGATGAGCGCGTCGATGACGATGCCGAGCGACAGCAGACAGGCGAGGATGGAGATCCCACCGAGCACGATCAGGGACACGTACGGGAACGCACCGGTCGGATGCAGGCGCGCGAACGGACGGAAGAAGTAGCCGTCGCGTGCCGCCGCGTACGGGATGCGCGAGTAGCCGAGCAGCAGCGCGAACACGGATCCGAACGCCGTCCAGAGAATCATCAGCGTGAAGACGGTGGCGATGCCAGAGCCGTAGATCTTCTCCATGAAGATCGACACGATGAAGTTCGATTCCGGATGCGCGTCGGCCGGGACGAACTCCCGCCAGGGCACGACGCCAATGATCGATAGGTTGATGCCCATGTAGATCAGCGCGACGGCGATCGTGCTGATGAGGATCGACCGCGGGATGACGCGTCCCGGATCCTTCACCTCCTCGCCGATGTAGCAGACGTCGTAGTAGCCGAGGTAGTCGTACACGGCGACGCGCGACGCCGCGCCAAGGCCGACGAGGAATCCGAGCGAGAAGTCGAACGCGCCGGGTGGAAAGTCGAAGGCAAGCCCGGGATTGAAGTTGAACGCACCGGTGACGATGACTGCCGCGGTTGTGGCCAGCGTCCCCACCCAGAGGCTGACGGTGATCTTCCCGATCGAGTGGATGCGGCGGTAGAGCAGCGCGATGTTGAGGACGCCGACGCCGGCGGCGATCAGGAACTGCGATTGCCGCGAGAGCCCCGGCCACATGTAGCCGAAGTACTGCGAGAAGCCGATGTAGCCGGACGCGATCTCGAGCGGGCCGCTGAGGATGAACTGCCAGACGAACAGGAACGCCATCAGCCGCCCGAAGCTCTCACGGCCGAACGCGTCGCGGAGATAGCCGAACGATCCGCCGGAGCCCGGCATCGCCGCGCCGAGCTCGCTCCAGATCATCCCGTCGCAGATGACGATGACGAGGGCGACGAGCCATCCGAGCATCGCCTGCGGGCCGCCGAGCGCCGTCAACAGGAGCGGGATCGTGATGAACGGGCCGATCCCGATCATGTTGATCATGTTGAGCGCGGTGGCCTGCACGAGGCCGAAGCGGCGTGGCAGCGGCGTAGACATGCCGCATCAGACTAGCCGATATTGCACCTCACTCGTAGCGGAGAGCGATCAGCGGCTCCACCCGGGTGGCCCGCCGCGCCGGGATGTAGCAGGCCAGCGCCGAGACGCCTAGCAGCAGCGCCGCCACGCCCGCCAGCACGCCGACGTTCACGCGGCTCAGCCCGTAGAGGAAGAACGACAAGCCGAAGCCGAGGCCGAGCGCGATCACCAGGCCGATCGCGACGCCGGCGAGCGACAGCCCCATCGCCTGCCTGACGACCAGCCGCAGGACGTCCATCCGTTCGGCGCCGAGCGCCATGCGGATCGCAATCTCGCGCCGGCGCCTGGTGACTGCGTGCGAGACGATGGCAAAGAGGCCCATCACGGAGAGCACCAGGCCAATCAGCCCCTGCACGCCGGCCATACGCGCGCCGACGCGCAGCGGCATCAGGCCGAACACGCTCGTCTCCATGTGCCTCGTCATGGTCTGCACGTTGTACACCGGAAGATCGGGATCCATCTCGCTCACGAGACGGCGCAGCTCCGCTCCGGCGGCCGACGGATCCATCGTCGTCCGCGCGATGATCGTGACCGGCGCCCGGTAGTGCTGCGCGAACGGCATGTAGAAGTAGTTGCGGCCCCCTTCGCCGAGCATCACGTACCTGCCGTCGCCGGCAACGCCGACGACTTCAATCCAGTTGCCGTTGCGGCCGTCGCGGAAACGGCGGCCGACGGCATCCTGCTTCGGCCACAGCCGTTTCGCCATCGTCTCGTTGACGACGGCCACGCGCTGCGAGCCCTCGTCATCGTGATCGGTGAAGCCGCGGCCGCGCACAAGGGTCGCGCCCGTCGTCTCGAAGTACGTGGTGCCGACCTCGGCGAAGGAGACCGATACATATCCCTCCTTCGAGCCCGGAACGCCGCCGTCGACCGTGACGTCACGGAATCGCATCATGTAATCGAACGGCACGTGCGTCGTGAGGGTCGCGCTCTCGAAACCCGGCAGCGCCTCCGTCCGCTTCAGCAGATCGTCGAGAAAGCGCCGCCCGCGGATGTCGTTGTACTGCTGCATGCCGAGATCGACCGACATCATGAGCAGTCCGGCTGGCTTGAAGCCAAGCGCGAGTCCCTGCATCTGCCGCAGACTGTGCACGAACAGTCCGGCGCTGGCCAGCACCACCATCGACATCGTCACCTGGCCAACCACGAGGAGGTTCCGCAGCCAGTGCCTTCCTGTCGTCGCCCCGCTGCTGCCTTCCTTCAACGAGCCCACGAGGTCAAAGCGCGTGGCCGTGCGCGCCGGCCAGAGACCGGTGGCGATGCCGGCAATGGCCGACACTACGAACGTGAAAACGTAGACGCGCCAGTCCGCCCCATGCTGCTCGTTGACGGGGATATCGCCGGCCGGCACCATGCCCGCGAGGATCTGCCCGGCCCATTGCGCCAGGAGCACGCCGAGCACGCCCGCGATTGCCGCCAGCACGAGGCTCTCGACGATCTGCAGGCGGATCAGGCGGAAGCGGCTGGCGCCAAGCGCCGAGCGGATCACGAGATCACGCTGACGTGAGAGCGCTCTCGCAAACATCAGATTCGCCACGTTCGCGCAGGCGATCAGCAGCACGAGCGCGACCATCGCCACGAAGACGGCGGCAAACACCGGAAGGAATCCGGCAATGGCCGGATCCGGCCGTGCACGGTTCTCGGGAACGACGAGGACACGGCTGCCTTTGTGCTCGGCGGGATACGCAGCGGCGATCCGCGCGGCGACAACCTCGATCTCCGCGCGCGCGTTGTCAACCGTCCGTCCAGGGGCCAGCCGTCCCATCAGCCGAAACATGGGAGCCCCGCGGTTCTGCCGCGTCGTCTCGCCGTCCGGCATCAACGCTCCGGTCGATCCCGAGGGCACGAAGCCGCTCACCGCCATCGCCCATGCGAGGCCGGTGAAGCGTTCCGGCGCGATGCCGATCACGGTGAACGTCTTTCCGTTCAGCGCGATCGGCTTGCCGACGAGCGAGGGATCGCCACCGAAGCGGCGCTGCCAGTAGCGGTAGCTGAGGACGACGGACGGCGGCGTCCCGGCTGATTCCGCCTCCGGTCCGGGGAAGCGGCCATGGGCCGGGAACACGCCTGCCAGGTCGAAGTAGTTCGGCGACACGATCTCCACCCACGTGCGTTCCGGCGCCTGTCCGGCTGCGCTGAGATGCACGGGCGTCGGCATGTAAGCCGCCAGATGGGAGAAGGACGCGACCGAGGTGCGGTAATCGAGGTAATCCGGATATGAGTGCCCGTAGGGCATGTTCAGCACGTCGCTGCGCTGCATGACCAGGACGAGCCGATCGGCGTCCTTCACGGGCAGCGGCTGCAGGAAGAATGCGCTCAGCATCCCGAACAGCATCACGTTGACGCCGATACCGAGCGCGAGCGTCAGTACGGCAACCGCGGCGAAGCCCCGCTGCTTCCACAGGCTGCGAAACGCGTGGCGAAGCTCATTCATCGTCCGATCCCTCCAGAAGACACAAAGCCTCGGACGCCGCTGATGTGGGAGTGTCGCGTGTACTTACGCGAGAGCCGCCGTCCGCGTTCACAGTTCCGTGCGGAGGTGAAACGATTTCGGACGCGTGAGCGCATCATACCCCAGTCGCGACAGCGAGCAGCCGCGTCCTGAATCGCGGACGCCCGTCCACGCCAGCGCCGGGTCGAGATAGTCGCAGCGGTTCTGGAACCACGTCCCCGTCTCGACGCGATCGCCGATGCGGATCGCGGCGTCCACGTCCGTCGTCCAGATCGACGCCGTCAGCCCGTAGCGGCTGTCGTTCATCAGCGCGATCGCCTCTTCGTCATCCGTGACCGGCATGAGGCCGACGACGGGACCGAAGGTCTCCTCGGTCATGACGCGCATGTCGTGCGTCACGTCGGCGAGGACCTGCGGGGCGAGGTATGGCGTTCCCTCCCGCGCGGCGGGGAAGTCGCCCGGATCGATGAGGGCGCGCGCGCCCTGCTGGATAGCCTCCGCGATCTGCACGCGCACGAAGTCCGCCGCGTCGGTCCGGACCATCGGGCCGAGCGTCGTATCGGGCGCGAGCGGGTTGCCGAGCTGATACCGCTTCGTCAGCGCGACGAATCCGTCGAGGAACTCGTCGAACACGTCACGATGCACGTAGATGCGCTCGACGCCGCAGCACGATTGCCCCGAGTTGAAGTACGTGCCGTCGACGAGGTTCTCGATCGTCGGCCCGATCGGCGCGTCGGCGCGGACGTACGCGGGATCCTTGCCTCCGAGCTCGAGGTTCGTGCCGACTAACCGCGCCGCGGCCGCGTGCTGCACGGCACGACCGCCGTCAACCGATCCGGTGAAGGCGACGAACGCGACGCGCGGGTCGCGGATCATCCGCAGGACGTCGTCATGCGTCGCGTGTACGTGCTGGAAGACGCCCGGTGGCAGGCCGGCTTCGGCAAACGCCTGCGCGTAGCGAGGCGCGACGAGCGGCGTTTGCTGCGAGACCTTGAGAATGACGCTGTTGCCCGCAAGCAGCGCGGGCACGATCGCGTTCACCGACGTGAGGTACGGGTAGTTCCAGGGCGCGAGGACGAGGACGACGCCGAGCGGCTCGCGGCGGATGAATCGGCGGAACCCGGGCGTCTTGCCTGCATCGATGTCGGCGAGCGCGTCGGCGGCGATGTCCGTCATGTAGCGCGCGCGCTCCTGAAAGCCGCACCGGATCTCGAACGGCGTCTGCGCGACCGGCCGGCCCATCTGCCACGTGAGCTCGGTTGCGATCGCGTCGGCGCGCTCGAGCATCCAGTCCACCGTACGCCGGCAGATCTGCATGCGATCGCCCAGCGGCACGTGCCGCCACTCGTGCTGCGCGCGCACGGCAGCAGCGAGCGTCGCCTCGATCTCCTCGCCGGTGGCGAGCATCACTTCAGCGAAGACGGAGCCATCGACGGGCGAGATGGTTTTCTGCAGCATCGTCAATGCTGAATGCCGAATGCCGAATGCTGAAAATGGCGGAATGGACTGAACGGAGGCTCTCCGTTGCCTCCGTGGTCTCCATTCAGCATTTGGCATTCAGCATTCGGCATTGACAAGACGCTCGCGTTACTCGGGCGTGACGTAGGCGGCGGCGATGCCGCCGTCGACGAGGAAGTCCGTGCCGGTGACGAACGAGGATTCGTCGGAGGCGAGGAAGAGCGCCGCCTGCGCGATCTCGTTCGCCTCGCCGAAGCGGCCCACGGGTATGTGCACGAGCCGGCGCTGCCGCTTGTCCTCGGTGTTCAGGAAGTTCATCAGCAACGGTGTCTTCAGCGGTCCCGGACAGAGCGCGTTCACCCGGATGTTCTCGCGCGCGTGCACGATCGCCAGCTCCCGCGTCAGGGCGAGCACGGCGCCCTTGCTCGCGGTGTAGGCGATCTGTGGCGTCGCCGCTCCCATGATCGCGACGAACGACGCGGTGTTGATGATCGATCCGCCGCCGGCCCGCCGCAACGCCGGGATGCCGTGCTTGCACCCGAGGAACACGCCTCGCGCATTCACGTTCATCGTCACATCCCACACCGCTTCGTCCGTCTTCACCGCATCGTCGTCGTCCGGGTGCATGATGCCGGCGTTGTTGAAGAGGACGTGGAGCGCGTCGAATTCCCGCTCGGCCGCAGCGACCATAGCGGCGCAGTCGTCGTTCTTCGAGACGTCGGCCCGCACGGCGATAGCGCGTCTGCCGTTCTGCCGAATCGCGTTCACCGTGTCCTCGGCGGCAGCGCCATCGACGTCGACGACGACGACGGCAGCGCCATGCTGCGCGAAGAGGAGCGCGGCCTCGCGGCCGATCCCGCTGCCTGCGCCGGTAATCAGCGCCACCTTGCCGTCGAGCCTGTTCATATCCTCTCGAAATATCGCCGGCGTTCCCAGTCGGTGACCGCCTTCGCGTACGCCAGGTGCTCGGTGTCGAAGAACTGCGCGTAGTGCTCGACGACGTCGGCGCCGAACGCGTCGCGGGCGAACGGGCTGTTCTTGAACCAGTAGGTCGCGTCCTGCAGCGACGCCGGCACCTTCGGCAGCTCGCGCGCGGCATAGACGTCGCCTTCGAAGCACGGCGGCGGCTCGATGCGGTTGCGGATGCCGTCGAGTCCCGACGCGAGCGATGCGGCGAACGCGAGGTACGGGTTGCAGTCGGCGCCCGGGATGCGGCACTCGATGCGCAGCGACGGACCCTTGCCGACGACGCGGAAGCCGGCCGTGCGATTGTCGTAGCTCCACGCGATGCGCGTCGGCGCCCAGGACGCATCGACGAAGCGCTTGTACGAGTTGACCGTCGGCGCGTAGAAGACCATCACGTCGGCGACGTGCGCCATCCAGCCGCCGAGGAACCAACGAAACGCGTCGTCGCACTTCACCGGGCCGAACGGTTGGTCGCCCGGGAACGCGTTCTGCGAATCGCGCCAGAGGCTGACATGCAGGTGACAGCTCGATCCCGCGCGATCGGCGGCGAACTTCGCCATGAACGTGACCGACAGCCCGTGCTGCTCCGCGACTTCTTTGAAGCACTGCTTGTAGATCGCATGACGGTCGGCCATCTCCAGCGCTTCGGCGTAGCGGACGTTCAGCTCGTGCTGTCCGAGGCCCCATTCGCCTTTCGAGTTCTCGACGGGGACGCCGGATTGTTTGAGGTGACGGCGGACCGCCGCGGTGAACGGCTCGGTACGCGTGCCCTGCAGCACGTGATAGTCCTCGAGATACCAGCCCGCGGGATTCAGTTGGCGATAGTCCTGCTCGTGCGCCTGGCGATAGGGTTGTTCGAAGACGTAGTACTCGAGCTCCGACGCCGCGATCGGCGTGTAGTCGAGCGCGTGCGCCCGCTCGATCTGGCGTCGCAGGATCGTCCGCGGCGCGACCGAGATGAACTCTCCAGTGCCGTCGTCCTTCAAATCGCAGATGACGAGCGCCGTCTTCTCGAGCCAGCTCGCCGCCACCAGGGTGCTCTGATCCGGCACGAGGTGGAAATCGCCGTAGCCCTTCTCCCAGTTCGCGAACCGGTAGCCCGGCACCGGTTCCATTTCCATGTCGGTGGTGAGGAGGTAGTTGCAGGCGTGCGTGCCGTGCTCGGCGCCCTCTTCGACGAAGACCTCCGCGTCGAAGCGCTTGCCCATGAGGCGGCCGTAGTGATCCGGGAACGCGACGATCACCGTCTCGACGGCGCCGGTCTCGACGAGTCCGCGCAGCTCGTCGAGCGTCAGATGACCTTTCCGCGGCGCGGGGTCACTCATCGTCTCTCTAATCTACCGCCACTTCTGCCGGATTTTTCGGCCCGGCGGCCAGATAGCGCGTCACCTTCGTGCCCGCGTGCGGCCCCGTCTGCGGCGTAGCTTCGACGATGACGGCGGAATCGCGCACGGCGGTCCCGCGGCTGCCAAGCTTGATCAGGCGATCGAGGACGGCCGTGAACACCGACGCGTCCTCGTCGAGCGCGCCACCGGCGCTCAGGAAGCCGCGCAGCGCGTCGTTCAGTTGCTCGAAGTCCTTCGCGCCGGCGTCGACGAGCGCATCGAGCTGGAGGAGCGCCTTCACCAGACTCCGCTCGCGATTGAACAGCGCGTTGACGATCGCGAGCTTCGGCCTGTTCAGCAGCGGATGCTGCACCTCGCCGCCGGTCGCCCAGGGCTGAACCGTCGTCGCAACCTGTGTCTGCTCGGGCAGCGTGCCTTCGAGGTGGAGCCGGAAGAAGTCCTTATCGTTGTAGGCGAACCCGATTTCCATCAGCGCGCCGCCCTGTGGGGCGAGGCGGCGAAGCAGGAATTCGCGGGTGGCGATCCTCGTGGCTGCCTCGAGCTCACCCGCCGTGAGGGTGAACGCCGCGCGCAGGCTCTGCGTGTCGAACTTCACGACGTACTTGACGTCCACTGCGCCGAGATCGCCGCCGCATTGATCGCGCAGCGCGTTCGCGAACATCTCCGGCGACCCGTCGAGCAGGCCAAGCTCCGACGCGAGCTGCAGGTATGCCGCGAGCTCCTCGACGCTGGTCTTCGCGTCGCGGCGAAGGAGCTGGTAATCGGCGCTCATTTTCTTCAGCGTGTCTATCGCAAAAGGACGGAAGCCAGCCTTGTTCTGCTGGAAGCTCTCGCCGAGCGCCTGCACCGTCAGCCGCGCGCGGAGTTCCTCCTGGTGCCGCCAGCCCGACTTCCGCTTCTTTTCGAGGTCGGTCTCCGAGGCGTAGAGATGCAGCAGGCCGCCGGCCTGCGACTCGATCGAGTGCTCCACCTTCTGCACGAGCGACGTCACCCCCTGAAGGCCCCAGCCGAGGACGTTCAGCTTCACTTCCGCCGCTTCCGAGAGCTCCGTGGTGAACAGGCCCTTGTTGATCCGCACCACGCTCGCGTCGAAGGCGTCGAGCACCTCGACGAAGCGTCCGTTCGCCGCCAGATCGGCGAGGCGCTCGCCGTCGGCGTGCGCGAGGTTGACCTCGTGGTCGAGCAGCCGCTCGTTGCGCCGCGCGCGCGAATAGGCCAGATGCAGCTTCGCCTCGAACGACTGGGTCAGCGCCTTCTTGATCTGCGCGTCCAGTTTCTTCTTGAAGGCGTTGATCTTCTCCAGTTCGTTGTGAACGAGCGCCAGCGCCTCGTCGATCTCGCTGTCCTTCAGCCTGTCGAAGGCCTTGCCGACGAGCGACCCGACCAGCGCCTCGAGCCGGGCATCCGCCGCGGCGTGGATCTCCGCCGGCGTGTCGAACTGCGCGAGTTGTGTCAGCAGGTCGTTGACGGGGATGTGGCGCTTGATCGTATCGATCCACTTCTTCACGTGCGCGTCGGCGTCGCCGTTGAGGAAGTCGCGAACCGTCCGGAGCAGCGTCACCGCCTCCTGGAACGCCTCGTCCTTCGCCAGGATGTCGAAGATGCGATCGTTGTACAGCAGCCGGAGGAGATCGAGCGCCTGCGTGAACCGCGCGTTGTCCGTCTTCGCCAGCGCCGCGAGATCCTCACGCGTGCCCTGGCCGAGGACGATGTCGATGCCGCTGATGATCTTCGGGGCCGCCGGCGCGATCCCGTCGAGCACGTTGTGATACAGCGCGATGACGCGCTCGTCGAGCTTCTCGTAGGCATCGACGACGCGGTGCATCGCATCGAGCACCTGCCGGAGCGTCGTGTTGTCGAGCGCGATCTTCAGGACCTCGTCCGAGTACTTGTGGATCGCCTGGAACAGCAGATCGCCGGCGGCTTCGCGCAGCTTCTCGACGTCCGAGTAGGTGCGCGCGCGGTCGAAGACGTCGAGCACGCGGTCGGCGTGTGCGCCGAGCAGCTTCTCGAGGATCTCGTCGGTCGATTTCGGAACGTTGTCGATCTTCGCGTCCGCCGTGAACCCGAAGTCCGCCGCGAGCATCGTCTTCGAATCACGGCTCTTGCGAACGACGAACCGCACCCAGCCGTCGGCTTCGGCCCGGCGCGCCTCGATCTGGAACTCGCCGCTGAGCGCGTACTTGAACGAGGCGCTCGCCGTCAGCCGGGCGCGGAAGTTGACGATCGGCGCCAGCCGCCCGCTTCCGAGCTGCTGCGCGCCCGCCATCGAATGCGACCACCCAACCGTCGTCGAGAGATTGAGGCTGCCGCCATACTTCGTCACGAGCAGCTCGCCGGCCTCCGGCAAATCCTGGAGGACGGAGATGTGCTGTGGCAGTTGGATACCGCCGTAGAGATCGAGGAGCACGAGCCGCGCAGGTGTCGCCGCGTCTCTGCGGATCCACCGCTCGTAGGCGACGTGCCCGGCGACGGCCGCGCCGACCGTCACGGCGACCGGTCCTGCCGGAATCGGCGCGCCTGCGCCCGCCGAAGCTTCAGCGGTCATGATGACACGCGCGTAGAGCTCGCCGTCCTTCACCGAGAGCCCGTACTGCTTCAACAGTTCCGCGTCGCGATCGGGCCACACGATCTGCGCCTGATGCGCCGCCTTGCCCGACACCTGCACTTTGAGTCCGGTGACGCCGCCGAACCCGAAGCTGCCGCCCGCACCGATCGCGACGTCGGCGATCGCATCGACCTCGCGCGTGAACAAGCCGTTGGCATCGACGATCGCCCTCCAGGCGTCGCCGTCGGTGGCGAGCTGGAAGTCACCGAGGCCCGAGAGAAAACTCTTTTTGAGCTGCAGGCTTGGAACAGGAATGGTGAGCATCGGCGCGCCTCCGGTGTGAAGGGGGGAGCCTCTCCGTGAGGAGGCGCAGAGGCTATCGCGCCGCGCGGGGCGGCGCAACCGGAAAAACGCGCCGGCCAACACATTGGCCTCGACGGTCAACGCGTTGGCCTGAAAGAGGATGAGCTTGGGTCAGCGGCGCAACATCATCTGCGTGTTAGGTTGCGTTTGACGATATGTCGAATCTGACATATCTTGTCACCGATGAACCCTCGCGACAAGCCGTTGGTCTGGTTGCGAGGCGAGATCAAAACACCGCCGTTTGGCTCCGCGGCCCGGATCGAGGCCGGATTCTTGCTGCGCCGCGTACAAGCTGGCGAAGCTCTTGGCCTGCCGGTGTCGCGTCCGATGCCCGATATCGGACCCGGCTGTCACGAGCTGCGGATCGTTGACGGCCAGGTGAACTGGCGCATCATCTACCACGTGGCGGCCGAGGCCATCGTGATTCTCGACGTGTCTCAGAAGAAGACCCGCGCGACGCCGCAGCGAGTCATCACTGAGTGTCAGCGGCGGCTCGCGGAGTTCCAGCGGGCAATCGGAAGAACGCGAGGAGGGAACCGTGCGCGCCAATAAGCGACGAAGGCTCGAACGGGCCGGGTGGGCCGTGGGAGATGCGGCCGACTTCCTCGGCTTGTCTGCCGACGAACGTCGATTCGTCGATGTGAAGATGGCGCTGGCGGCAGGCCTGCGGCAGCGACGCGAGCGCCTCGGCTTGACCCAGGCGCAGGTCGCTGAGCGCTTCGGCTCCAGCCAGTCCCGTGTCGCGAAGATGGAAGCCGCCCATCGCACCGTCAGCACTGATCTGCTCCTCAAGTCGCTGTTTCGCCTTGGAGCCAGCCCGCGTGACGTCGCCCGCCTCGTCGCCCAGAAGCCTCGGCGTCGAGCAGCCTAGACGACCTGCCGTTCAGCCGCGAGCGGCACGCGCGACCGGTCGGAGATCATCTCATGCACCTGTCGCCGCTCGCCGGCTGCCGCGGCCGGTTAGCCAGGCCTTTGCGCATCGACAATCTGCTCGATTGCTTCGTCGATCCATTCCCGCTGCCCGGAGCTGACTGTACCTTCGCAGAGTACAATGCCTTCAGCGCCGCAGCGCTCCCAGCTGCCACGAGGCCGTCCAATGCGCGTTTCCATATCTCGGCATTGGAATCCCGCAGCAAGGCGGCCAAGAATGGCACACCTTCCGCCGACCGCCATTCAGCAACCACTTCAATCAGGGTTGCCCTTAGGTCGCGGTCCCCGGTCCTCTCGAAAGCCTGGATCAGATGTGGCAGTGCAGCCGGACCGGCCTCGACGAGCGAGTGCCAGGCATTCTCGGAATTCGGACCCGAAAGCTCCAGTACGTAGTCCGCAACGTACTCTCGAAGGTCTCGCATGACTTCGTTGCTCCGGCTAAGGAGTCTTGGAATAGACCGCGAGAATTCGTTGCTGTACGCCCTGTCCAAGGAACTCGAAGAATCTGTGTGGCGGCATGTTAGCACGTACGTGGACGGTCACACCGGCCACGTTTAGCCGCCGTCCGCGGTTATCGAGAACGGCGGAACGGCAGGAGCCCAAAGGCCATCGCCGCCAAGCGCCATGAACGGAAATAGTTCCGGAAGGCCGATTCAGTCGCGGTATGGCCGCGACGCGCACGGCTACAGCAAGCGGTCGATCGGACTGCGCACGCCGAGTGGTTTCCGATCGAGCACGTACGTGTAGATCATCGCAGTACTGACGTCGGCATCACCCAGCAACTCCTGGAGCGTGCGAATGTCCTAGCCGTCTTCCACAAGGTGTGGCGAATGATTGCCTGAGCGTCTGAGGTCTGACTCGTTTCGTCAACTGTCCCCCTGAGGGCGTCGACGATCGCACGCAGCAGGGCTCGTGGAGATGGAACCGGGTCGGAGGGGTCGAGATCCGCCGGCCGACGGGCTGAAGCCCGTCGGCTACGGCCGAATTGAAAACAACGGCCGAATTGAAAACCCCGCTAGCGCGATCAGCGCGAGATCAGTTTCCGCAGCTCCGCGAGGTACTTCGGCACGGCGACGAACGGATCCTCCTTCGCCTCGTGCTCGAGCGCCACGTAGCCGCGATACCCCGCGTCGCGCAGGATGCCGACCAGACGCGCGAGATCCGCTTTCTGTGTCTTGCCGTTCGGATGAACTTCCGTCTTGATTTGTGTGACGACGGCATACGGCGCGAGCTTCGCGAGATCGCCGTACGGATCGGCGCTGCGGAAGTTGCCGCTGTCCCAGTTCACGCCGAACCAGTCGGACTTCACCGCCTTCACGATCTCCAGCATCGGGCCGACGTCGGCGACGATGCCGCCGTGGTTCTCGAGCGCGAGGATGATGCCGCGCGGTGCCGCGTACTCGCAGCACTGCTCGATCGCTTTGATGCACGACTCGCGCGCCTGTGCCTCGCTCGTTGCCTTCTGCAGATCGCCGGCAAAGATCCGGATCGTCGGCGCGCCGAGGTGGACGGCGAGATCGATCCAGTGCTTGACGTGCGCGATCTCCTTGTCGAGCTGCGGCCCCGCCGGATACGTGAACGTGTTGCGGATCGCCGTGCCGGAGATGTCGAGCCCCTGAAGGAACGCGTGGCGCCGCAGCTTGCGGCAGTACTCCGGCGTCGCCGGCTCCGGGAAGTAGTAGGACGTCGGCTCCACGGCGTCGACGTCCCACTTCGTCGCCTCGTTGACGAAGTCCTCGAGCGTCATGCCCGCGGCCTTCGACGTCAGCGCGTTGCGGAACGAATACGCCGCGATGCTCAGCTTCATCCGTGCCGGGCCGCGCCGCTTGATGGGATCGATCGCCGGCGGGAACGCGCCGGCGGCGTGCACAGCAGGGGACGCGGTGGCAAGGGCCGCCGCCGCGGTGGTCAGAAACGATCGTCGAGTCAACATGAAATCACATCCTCAGAAATGCTGCCGTCGCGATGACGAGCACGAATACGAGGACCCACGCCAGCGTGAATCCGCCGAGATCCTCGCGGTAGACGCGCCAGCCGCGGCCGGCAGCGGCTGTTCGCAGTCGAAGGAGGTTGACCAGCAGGAGCGGCTGCGAGGCGACGGCCACCGCGGTCGCGGCTCCGCGCGCCACGGCCGGCTCCGCGACGGCCGCGCCGTGGACGACATGCTCGTCGGCGTCGGAGTTGGTCTGCAGCCGATCGAACAATGACTCGATGCTGCCGGCAGGTTCCGGCGCCGTCATCAGGCTGACGACGACGAGCGCCGCCGTGCCGACGAGCAGCGCCGCGAGGAACACGTTCGGGTCCCAGTGATCCAACCGCTCGCCCTTCACCCAGTAGAGGAAGAAGTTCGTCGCGAACGCGCTGAGCAGGCTCGCCAGCGCGCCCCACCGGTTCGCGCGGCGCCACAGGATGCCGCCCAGAATGCTGATCCCGACGAACGTCGCCATCGTCTCGGTCAGCAGAAACGTGTAGAGCACGCTCTTGATGAGGAACAGCGCGTAGAGCACGCCAACCATCGTGATCAGGAAACCGCTGATGCGTCCGACCCACAGGTAATGGTGGTCGGGGCGGTTCGGCATCATGCGCCGGCGATAAAGTCCCTCGGTGAACAGCGCGCCGCTGTCCACGAGGAAAGCGGAGCAGGTCGACATGTTCGCCGCGAGGACGGCCGCGATGAGCAGGCCGAGCGCGCCGGGGAACAGCAGATGCCGGCAGGCGAAGCCGAACGCGTTCTCCGGATCGGCGAGCGCCGACACGCCGTCGTGTCCCTGGGCGATCATCGCCGCGACGATCAGGCCGACGAGCGCCCAGCCCACCGTGCACACGCGCTTGACGAAGTTGCCGTAGAACATCCCGACGCGGCACGTCCGCTCGTCCTTGCCCGTGCCGACGGCGGCGAGCTGATGCGGCTGCGCCATGATACCGACCAGGCCGTTGACCGTCAGCATCAGGATCACCCATGGGCCGATGCCGGACGGCGTCGCGAGCGAGAACCGGAACGGCTCGAGCGAGGCCTGCATGCCGTCGAGACCGCCCACGACACTCCATCCAAGGGGAATCAGCATGAACGACAGCACGATGATCAGGATCCCCTGGAACAGATCCGTCCACGCCGCCGCGACGAGGCCGCCGACGAAGCTGTAGAGAATGAACATCACCGTCATCGCGACGACGATCTCGTTGACGCCCACCGAGCCACCCGTCGCCTGGCTGATCACCTTGCCGGCGCCCTTGAGCATGCTGCCGGTGTTGATCACGAAGAAGAGCAACGCGAACACGATATAGATCGCGCCCATCCACGAGCCGTAGCGATCCTCGGTCAGCTCCGCCATCGTGGTGCGCCGGATGCGGCGGAACACCGGCGCCATCAGCCAGTAGAACGGCGTGATGAACAGGTTCTTCCACTGAAACCAGATCGCCGACGCGCCGTGCGTGTAGACCGCGCCGGCGAGCGACACCGGCATCTCGGCGTGGGTGCCGACGCCGAAGCTCTGGCCAATCATCAGCCAGGGGCCGAACTTCCGGCCGCCGAGGAAGTACTCACCACTGTGCCGCACGCGATAGCCGACGATGAGACCGATCGCGGTGATGACGATCAGATAGACGATGAGAACGGCCCAGTCGAGCGTGGCAATGTTCATGTGGTCGATACGTGACGGATGTGGAGCGTTCCCGCGCCGGCGTCGAAATCGGCGGTGACCTGGCCGAGCGCCGGCAGGCCAATGTACTCCGCCGGGACCGTCGACGCCATAGGCACGACGTCGTCGAAGGCCAGGCCGGTGAAGCGGACCGTGTTGACGAGCGCGTCGCGGAGATTGAGTGCCGATCCGGCCAGGTATTCCGTTCCCGGCAGCGACACGCGGCCATTCGGCGACAGCTCGCACTCGACCCCGCCGATGCGATACCGGCCAGCCGGACAGCCGGCCGCGGCGCCCGCGTCGGTGATGAGGATCGATCGCCGCGGGCCTTTCGCGCGAATCATCGCCTTCACCGTCGCCGGCGGTAGGTGATGACCGTCGACGATGAAGCTCGCGTGGACGGCGTCGGTGGCGAGCAGCTCCCAGATGACGTTGGGATGGCGCGGCAGCATCTGCGCGCAGCCGTTGCCGAGGTGTGTCGCCATCGTTGCGCCGGCGGAGATCGCGTCGTCGATCTGCGGTGGCGTGGCCGCGGTGTGCCCGATCGAGACGCGCACGCCGTCGGCCACGAGATATTCGATGAGCGGCAGCGCGCCCGGCCGCTCCGGCGCGAGCGTCACGAGCCGGATCTGTCCGCGCGCCGCTTCCTGGCGCCGCTGGAAATCGCCGATGGACGGCAGCGCGATGTGCTCGAGCGGATGCGCGCCGCGCGCGCCGTCGGCAGGCGAGAGGTACGGACCCTCCATGTGGATCCCGGCGAACGCCGGCGTCGAGATCTTCGTGAACGCGAGGGCGTTCCGGGCGAAATCCTCGAATGACGACGTGATGAGCGTCGGCAGGCAGCGCGTGACGCCGGTCTCGCGCATGCGCTCGAGCGCTTCGTGGATGCGATCGGGCCCGAGATCCGCGCCGTTGAAGTCGATGCCGCCGAAGCCGTTCACCTGGAGGTCGAACAGCCCGGGGAACTGCACGGCCGTCACTCGATGATGGCTCCGAGCGACAGCAGCGATGCCGAGTCGCGATCCAGGTACACGGTCGTGTTTGCGTGCGTCTGCAGGATGGAAGCGGGCGCCATCGGTGACACGTCCGCTTCGAGACACGCCTTGACGGCTTGCGCCTTTCGAGCGTCGGGCACGACGCAAATGATCTCTCGCGACTTCAGGATCTGACGGATCGACATCGAGATCGCCTGCTTCGGCACGTCATCGACGGTGGCGAACCAGCCTTCGCCGACCTGCTGCCGGCGGCAGGCTTCGTCCAGCGTCACGATCAGATACGGTTCTTCGGTCTCGAAGTCGGCCGGGGGATCGTTGAACGCGAGGTGGCCGTTTTCACCGATGCCGACGAACGCGACGTCGATCGGCGCCTGGACGATGAGGCGGCCGGCGTCGGCGGCGACGCGGTGCGGATCGTGCTCGCCGTCGAGCAGGTGGTAGCGCGTCAGCCCCACCTTGTCGATTAGCCGCTCGCGCAGGTATTTGCGGAAGCTTGCCGGGTGGGTGATGGGCAGGCCGACGTATTCGTCGAGGTGGAACATCTCGACGCGCGTCCAGTCGATGCCGGGGGCGGCGGTGAGCGCCTCGAGGAAATCGAACTGCGAGGCTCCGGTCGCGGCGATGATGCGCGCGCCGCCGCGTGCCGCGATCGCGTCGCGGAGGATGCGCGCCGCGTGCTCGGCCGCGGCGCGGCTCATGGTCTGTCTGTCGGTGTAGGTTTCGACCTGCAAAGTGGGGTCAGTATATACGGGCGACGTGCGACGCGCGATCAGCAAATCGCCAATCAGCGCTCAGCGCTCAGCGATCAACGATCGGCGATCAGCGATCAGCGATCAGCGATCGGCGATCGGCGATCGGCGAACAGCGATCAGCGATCAGCGGCTTTCTCCACAGCGGGCGCCGGCAGCGGAGTGAGGACGAGCAGCCATTCCTCGTCGGTCTGCCCGGCCGAGCCTGCTCGCGTGGTGAACGGATCTTCGGCGCGCAGGACTCGGAATCCGGCGTCGCGGGCCTCCTGCTGCACGAACTCGATGCCGATCTCGTGGCGCTGCACCTGTTCCTCGCGTTTGCCCGTGCGCCGCGACGGCGAGATGGGCTCGACGATCACCAGCCGGCCCTCCGGTTTGAGCGCCGCGCGGATCTTCGTGAGCATCGCCTGATGCTCCTTCATCTCGTGATAGGCGTTGACGATCAGCGCCGCGTCGAGGGTGCCGGGGGCGAGCTTCGGGTCGTCGTGCGCGCTCTCGACGGTCTCCACGTTCGAGATGCCGTCCGCTTCCAGCCGCTGACGCATCCGGCCGAGGCTGACACGGTCGACGTCGACGGCAAGCACGCGTCCCTCGGCGCCCACCGCGCGTGCGAGCCGCGTGGTGAAGAACCCGCCACCGGCGCCGATGTCGGCGACGACGGCTCCGGGCCGGACGCCCATGGCCTTGAAGATCTCGTCGACCTTCTGCCACTCTTCGCGTCTGGATTCCTGCGCCAGGGCCGATGTGGCAGTCGCGATGGCGGCCATCGCCACCAGCAAGACCCTTCGAAGATCCCGTCTCATGTGACCTCCGCGTCAACTCCCAAAGAACCAAAGGCCAAGGGCCAAGGGGTTCAATTCCCAAGGGCCAAGGGCCAAGGGCCAAAGGCCAAAGGCCAAAGGCCAAAGGCCAAAGGCCGACCCTAACTCTATGCGTTAGACGGTGGCGGTTGGTTGTGTGGCCGTTCGGTGTCGTGTCATAAACTCGTCAAGACGCGGCATGACCGTTGGTCTTTGGTCCGTGGCCGTTGGTCTTGGTCGGTGGCCGTTGGTCTTTGCCCTTGCTCACAGTGGCCCTTGGCCTTTGGAAGTTGACAGAATCCTGACATCGAGCCGATCCCTCGACTCGGTACAATAGGTGCCGTCATGAAGCGTGTTCTCGCCCTGCTGACTGTAGCGCTGCTCGCCGCTTCGTCCGCGTCCGCACAGCGATCGAAGGTGCAGATCGGCTACTGCTCGAACCTGAAGAACATCGACGCGGCGAAAGCCGCGGGCTTCGAGTATCTCGAGCTCGGCACGTCAGAGATTGCCGCGCTGTCCGACGCGGATTTCGAGGCGACGGTGACCCGCATCAAGGAGCTGGGGCTGCCGATACCGGTGACGAACCTGTTCGTGCCCGCGAACATCCGGCTGACCGGTCCGGACATCAATCCGCAGCAGCAGATGGAATACGTGCGCAAGGCGTTCGGCCGCCTGAAGCGTCTCGGCGTCGGCATCGTCGTGTTCGGCAGCGGCGGCGCGCGGCGCATTCCCGACGGATTCGCGAGAGAAGAAGGCTGGAAGCAGCTGGTCGACTTCGGCCGCCGCGCGGCGGACGAAGCAAAGGCGCACGACATCACAATCGCCATCGAGCCGCTGCGACGGCAGGAGTCGAACGTGATCAACTCCGCGGGCGAGGGGCTGGAGCTGGTGAAGGCGATCGACCACCCGAACTTCCAGCTCATGATCGACTTCTACCATCTGGCGAGCGAGAAGGAGGATCCGGAGATCGTCATCCGCGCCAAGGATCATCTCCGCCATCTCCACATGGCCAACCCACAGGGCCGCGCGTTCCCGCTCAAATGGGAGGAATACGACTACGCGGCGTTCTTCGCGAACCTGAAGAAGATCGGCTACGACAAGCGGATCAGCGTCGAGGCGGGGAGCAAGGACATCGCCAACGAAGGAGCACAGTCCATCGCGCTGCTGAGGAAGGCGTTCGAATAGCCCTTGACATTCCCACCATGGGAAGGTTGAGACTGTTCCCATGGTGAATATTGGAGAAGCCGCCAGGACGTCGGGCGTCTCCGCCAAGATGATCCGGCACTACGAGTCGCTGGGCCTGCTCCGGCAGGTGCGGCGGACCGACGCCGGTTACCGCCTCTACGATTCCGCCGACATCCACACGCTCCGCTTCGTGCGTCGCGCGCGCGACCTGGGCTTCTCGATCAAGGAGATCGAGCGGCTGCTCGGCCTCTGGCGCAATCGCCGCCGCACGAGCGCCGAGGTGCGGCGCATCGCGCAGCAGCACATCGCGGAACTGGACCGGAAAATCGACGAGTTGCAGGCCATGCGGCGCACACTCGAGCAGCTCGTTCGACACTGCCACGGCGACAGCCGGCCCGAATGCCCGATTCTCGACGATCTCGCAAGCGAGCACGCACATGACCACGACTGAAGAGCACATCGATCCCGTCTGCGGCATGACGGTCGACCCGCAGGACGCGGCGGGAGACTGGGAGTACAAGGGCGAGCGCTACTACTTCTGCAATCCGTCGTGTCTCGAGCGCTTCAAGGCGGATCCGGAGTCGTTTTTGACGCCGTCGACGGACGTCGCACCAGCGCCTCCAGGCACCCGCTACATCTGTCCGATGGATCCGGAGGTCAGGTCGGACAGGCCGGGATCGTGTCCGAAATGCGGCATGGCGCTCGAGCCCGATCTCTCGACCGTCTCCGGCACGCGCGTCGAGTACACGTGCCCGATGCACCCGGAGATCGTGCGCGACGCGCCCGGCAGTTGCCCGATCTGCGGCATGGCGCTGGAGCCGCGCACCGTGACGATGGAGGAGCAGCCGAATCCAGAGCTCGTCGACATGACGCGCCGCTTCTGGATCGCCGCCGCGCTCGGCCTGCCGGTGTTCTTCCTCGCGATGGGCGACATGATCCTCGGCATGGGCCTCGGCGGCCGCATCGACATGAGCCTGACGAACTGGGTCGGCCTCGCGTTCGCGACGCCGGTCGTGCTGTGGGCGGGGTGGCCGTTTTTCGAGCGCGGGTGGGCGTCGATCATCAACCGCAGCCCGAACATGTTCACGCTGATCGCGATGGGCGTCGGCGCGGCGTATCTGTTCAGCGCCGCCGGCACGATCGCGCCGCAGATCTTTCCCGAGGGCTTCCGCGTGCACGGCGTTGTCGAGACTTATTTCGACACGGCCGTCGTCATCACGGTGCTCGTGCTGCTCGGGCAGGTGCTCGAGCTGCGCGCGCGCAGCCGGACGTCCGCCGCGATACGTCAGCTCCTTGGTCTCGCGCCGAACACCGCGCGCGTGATCCGCGACGGGCGCGAAGAGGACGTGCCGCTCGCCCACGTGGTCGTCGGCGACGTGATGCGCATCCGCCCAGGGGAAAAAGTCCCGGTCGACGGCGTCGTCATCGACGGCCGCAGCTCCGTCGACGAGTCGATGGTGACCGGCGAGCCGATCCCCGTCGAGAAGGAGGCGGGGTCGCAGGTGACCGGCGGCACGATCAACGGCACCGGCAGCCTGACGATGAGAGCGGAGCGCGTGGGCGCGGACACGCTGCTCTCGCAGATTGTGCGGATGGTCAGCGAAGCGCAGCGCAGCCGCGCGCCGATCCAGCGGCTCGCCGATCGCGTCGCGGAGTACTTCGTTCCGGCAGTCGTCGGCGTCGCCGTCATCTCCGCGCTGATCTGGGCGGCCGTCGGCCCGGAGCCGAAGGCGGCGCACGGACTCGTGACCGCGGTGGCCGTGCTGATCATCGCGTGCCCGTGCGCGCTCGGCCTGGCGACGCCGATGGCCATCATGGTCGGCACGGGCCGCGGCGCGACGGCGGGCGTGCTCATCAAGAACGCCGAGGCGCTCGAGCGGCTCGCGGCGGTCGATACGCTGATCGTGGACAAGACCGGGACGCTGACCGAAGGCAAGCCGCGACTCACGTCGGTGCTCGCCGCGCCGGGCGTCAGCGACCGCGACCTGCTGCACGCGGTCGCGTCACTGGAGCGGGCGAGCGAGCATCCGCTCGCCGCCGCCGTCGTCGCCGGCGCGCACGAGCGTGGCATCGAGCCGGATGACGTGCGAGAGTTCGACTCGCTCACGGGGCGCGGCGTCGCCGGCCGGGTCGGCGCGAAGAGCGTGCTCGTCGGCAACGCCACGCTGATGCGCGAGCGCGGCGTCGACGTGGGGCCGCTCGAAGCCGAGGCGGAGCGGCTGCGCCGCGAGGGGCAGACCGTCATGTTCGCGGCGATCGACGGACGCGCTGCGGGGCTGATCGGCGTTGCCGATCCGATCAAGGAGTCAACAACCGAGGCAATCCGTCTGCTCCACGAGGACGACCTCCGCATCGTGATGGTCACGGGCGACACGAAGACGACGGCCGAAGCCGTCGCGCGTCAGCTTGGCCTGGACGACGTGCGGGCGGACGTGCTGCCGGATCGCAAGCGCGAGATCGTGCAGGAGTTCCAGCGGATGGGCCGGACCGTGGCGATGGCGGGTGACGGTGTCAACGATGCGCCGGCCCTCGCGGAGGCGACCGTCGGCATCGCGATGGGCACCGGAACCGACGTCGCGATCGAGAGCGCGGGCGTGACGCTGCTGAAAGGCGACCTCCGCGGCATCGTCCGCGCGCGGCGCCTGAGCCGCGCGACGGTGCGGAACATCCGCCAGAACCTGTTCCTGGCGTTCGTCTACAACGCGATCGGCGTGCCGGTGGCGGCAGGCCTTCTATATCCGATCGTCGGCTTGCTGATCTCGCCGATCTGGGCGAGCGCCGCGATGACGTTCAGCTCGGTGTCCGTCATCACGAACGCGCTGCGCCTCCGGCACGTCGAGCTGTGACGCCGCAAACGGCGGCGAACGGCGGCGAACGGCGGGACTAAAGTCCCGCCCTACGTACGCGTCGGTACGCGCTTATCCGTAGGGCGCAACTTTAGTTGCGCCGCAATCTACGATCCGGGCCGCGCCGGGCGCGTGTCCTTCCAGAACTTCAGGCCCTGCACGCGTCCGGCTTCCAGCGTGAAGCCGGTGACTTTACCCGCTGAATCGCGTACGAACCTGATGATGCCTGGCGGCACACCGAACGCGTCGGCGACGAGCGGCTCGGCGACCGCCGGCCGGTTCTTCGATCGCTCCAGCCGCAGGACGCCGTCTTTCAGCGTCATCCGGAACACGGCATCCATCTCGTCGCTGCGATAGACGCCGGCGAACTCCTCGAGCTGCGCGCCGGTCGGCGCAAACGGCTCGGCACGCTCGAAGGTGTCGTTACCGATACGCAGCCGCTGCGCTCCCGACGGTCCCTCCCCCTCGAAGGCGACGCGCGTTCGCCCGCCTGGCGTCGTCACATCGAAGCGGCCGTCGCCGATCGGCTTCAGCGGCAGACGATCGTTGCCCTGCGCCGCTTGCAGTTTGCCGTTCTCGACGACCATCCGCCGCACGAGAAACACGTCCTTGTTCCAATACAGGCCCGCGTACTTTGCGAGCTGCTCCGGCGTGAGTGCGACTTCGGGCGCCTCCGCTGCGTCCGCCGTCTGCGGCTTCATCTTGTCCCCGAGAAACACCTCCGCGACACGGCCCGACAGCGCGCCGGGATTGGTCGTCGCGAGGTTGCACAGGACGGAGACGCCGAGCCGATGGTCCGGGAACCGCGCGAAGTACGAACGATAGCCGGCGTCGGACCCTCCATGCGAGACGTTCGACAGCCCGCGATACGTGCTGTGCGAGATGCCGAACGCGTAGTCGATCGGTTTCCCGCTGTTCAGCACGCCGCGATTGAGCAACCCGGAAATCAGTGCGTCGCCGCCGACCGTCTTCTTGTCGAAGTTGGCATACCACTTCGCCATGTCGTCGACCGTCGTCAGCAGGCTGGTCGCACCCGCCGTGTCGAAATTGGTCACGCTCAAGCGGAACGAGCCGCCGTTGGGCGCGTAGCCGTACGCCTGGTTCTTGACGATCTCGTTGAAGTTGTCGCGGAAGTGCGTGTTGGCCATGCCGAGCGGCTTGAAGATCCGCTCCGTCGTGAACTCGCGGAACGACTTGCCGCTGACCCGCTTCACGATGATCGCCAGCAGCGTGTAGCCGCTGTTCGAGTACAGGTGGCGCTCGCCGGGCGTGAAGTTCAGGTCCTTCTGCCGCGACAGCACTTCCAGCACGTCGTCGTCGGTGATCAGATCGCGCGAGTAGCGCCAGCCGGCAAGGCCGAGCAGCGTCCACTGATCGCGAATGCCGCTCGTGTGATTGGCGAGATGACGGATAGTGATCTTGTGCCCGAAGTCCGGCAGCTCCGGCACGTACTTACGGATATCGTCGTCGATCGACAGCTTGCCGTCCTGCGCGAGCAGCAGGATCGCGGCGGCGGTGAACTGCTTCGACACCGAGGCGACGTGGAACACCGAGTCCGGCTTCAGCGGCACGTCGTGATCGAGGTTGGCCATGCCGTAGGCGCGGCGGTAGATGACGCCGTCGCCCTGGTAGACGCCCACAGCGCAGCCCGGCGACGAGGGCTTGTCGTAGTCCTTGAAGATCGCGTCGATCCGTGCCGCGAGCGACGTGTCGGCGGGCCTGGCCGGCGGCTGAGCAGCGGCGCTGCCAGCCGCGACGCACATACCAATGACGATGGAGGGCAATAGGCGAGACATGACGCGCATCATACCGAAACTGGACGACTTCGCCGTACGATAGTTCCTGGACATGGACCTCATCGACGCGCTCCGGGCGGAGCACGATCTCATCGAAGCCGTCGCCGGATCGCTGCGCACGTTCGTGCAGCGGCGGCGCCGCGGCCAGGCAGACCCCGCCGACGGCGCGCGCTTCGTCGAGTTCCTCCGCGACTATGCCGGTCACTTCCACCACGCGCGCGAGGAAGACACGCTGTTCACCGCGCTCGTTGAACGCGCGGCGCTGCCGCACCACGGACCGATTGCGACGCTCGTCGAGGATCACCACCGCATCGCCGCGCTTCTCGATCGCATCGCTGCACTGCTCGCGCTCGATTCGATCGACGACGAGGCCGGGCGTCAGCTCGACGCGGCGACGATCGAGTACTCGCGCGCGCTCTGGAGCCACATCGACGCCGAGAACTCCGTGCTGCTTCCCGAGGCCGAAGCGCGCCTGCGCAAAGCCGGCGTCCGCGAGCTGCCGTCGCGTCCCGCGACGGCCGACGAATCGCGCGCGAAACGGGCGGGCGAAGCACTCGTCCTCGAATATCCACCACTCCACGACGCATCAGCGATGCGCGGCGACGGCTGCGTGTGCTGCCCCGCGATGGGCGAGCGCTGCCGCGGCCTCGAGCTCGAATGGTGGAACGAGTGGGAGTGGGCCGAGTTCGATGACCATATTGCCTCCGGCTGACCAATCCTGAAATCGGTTCCACCCGTACACGTCTGCCGATCGCAAGAACACCGCGCTGCACTCGCATTTCCGGCTGGCACGGGTCTTTCTGATACCCCACCGGACCATGCTGCTGTTCCTTTTGATTGTTGCCGCGTTCGTGGCGTGGGTCGCAACGCCGGAGGAGCGGCGTGACGCCGCTCGGATCGCTGTCGATGCCATCCGCCACGCGATCCACCGCAGCCTGGGGTACGCCGCCACCCGCGGCTTCTCGCGCGCGGAGCTTCGAGCCAACACGCCGTGGCTGGCGCTGGCGCTCGCGGCCGCGGCAGTCGTGATCTTCATCGGCGCCGTGTTCGAGAACGGTGCGCTCGACGATCCCGGGACGCTCGTGGCCTGGGGCGCGAGCTTCGGGCCGCGCGCCGCGAATGGTGAGTGGTGGCGGCTCGTGTCCGCCACGTTCGTGCACGCCAGCATCGTTGCGCTGCTCATCAACGTTGTGGCGATCGTGCAGATTGGACTGGTGATCGAACGGCGCGCGGGATCGGCGGTGTTTGGCGCCGCGTACGCGTGCGCGGCATTCTTCTCCGGACTGATGCACCTGGCCGAGGCACCCGACAGAGTGTCCGCCGGCGCTTCGGGTGCGGTGTTCGGTCTCTACGGCCTTCTGCTGGCGGTGTTCATCCGCGGCCTGCTTCGGCCGTCGCCACAGTCGATTCCCTTGAAGGTGATGGCCCGTCTCGCTCCACCTGCCGCCGTGTTCGTGCTCTACAACCTCGCGGTTGCCGGCTTCGACCTGCCGTCGAAGGCTGGCTTGTTCACCGGGTTCACGCTCGGCATCGTCGTCACCAGGGGCTTCGGCGCGACCGCGCCGTCGATTCGCCGCCTCGCGTGCACGACGGCGGCCGCCTTCGGTATTGCGGTGGTTGCCTCCGTGCCACTGCGCGGCATGACGGACATCAAACCGGAGCTCGAGCTGCTCGTGGCGATGGAACAGCGCACGGCTGCCGCCTACGAAGCAGCCGTCGCGCGTTTCCGCGCCGGCCACGTCAAGACGGCATCGCTCGTCGCCATCATCGATCGAACGATCCTCCCGGAGATTCAGACGATGCGCGCGCGATGGGCCGCGCTTGCGCGCGTGCCTGCCTCGCACGAGCCGATGCGTGCCGCGGCCAATGAATTCCTCGCGCTGCGCGAACAGAGCTGGCGGCAGCGGATCGCAGCACTCCGTAAAGGGAACATGCGCATGCTTCGCGACGCGGATCGCACCGAGCACGCCGCGCTCGCCGCATTCGATCCAATCGTGCAGCACCTCTCAGCACCCCTGAGCACCTCGTAGTACCCCGACGAAGTCACTCGTTCGTGTTCCTTCGAACAGGCGACTTGCTGCTATTCCTGCGGACGCCTATCTTCGTGCGCGTCAACGCAGCCGCCTTCGATATCCCCTGCGGCGGGCAAGCGTGCGGCATCAGACAGGAGGCCGCCGTGAACGCAGACAGCGATTACCTCGATTTGGAAGGACGGGAGCTGGAATCCGGCAGCTTTCGACGACGAGTCCGACACCGAGGGCCGCAGCCCGCCGTGCGCGCCACGGCCGGCCAGGCCGCCAAGGTGCTGCAGGACACGAAGCGCGCGCCGCGATCGTCAAGCGCGGCAAGCAGACCGCCGCGCGGAAGAAGCGCTCGGCTGCGGTTGCCTTCGCGTAGTCGCGAATCCTGAGGAACCGCGGGCCGACCAAGGTCGGCCCCTACCCGTAGGGGCCGGGCTTGCCCGGCCCTATCGCAGGTTGACATCTGGAGGGCCTCGTGTCGGCTTCCGTCATGTCACTCGCAGACCCGGCGATTCGCCGCCGCTCGTTTGCGTCGCTTCCGTGTATGCAGTACTCTGAAGGTGCGGTTACGACCGCGTCTCTCCAACTTTGATGTTGTAGCCCGTCACAGGGCGAGCCGCTTCACCCGAGTTGCCGATTCCTCCGAGCAGCGAGGTGTTGCATGCAGCGGCTGTCTATTCTCACAGGGTTAGTTGTCGGATCCATCGCAGCGGGCCTCTTCGTCTGGCAGACGTTCGTGCCGGAGCGGATGTCCATCGGCACGTTCGGCTGGTTGACCGCGTTGCTCGTGCTGGTCGTCGGCATCGCCGCGGCGAGCGTCGTTGGAGCGCGGCCGACGCGGTCGATTGCCCACGTCTTGTACGACACCGAGAACCAGGGCGAGCGCCGGCGGTAGAACCGCCGTCGACCGCGCCCTCGAGATCTACGCGCAGCTGATACGCTCGGGTGGTAGACGCCCGTTCAAGGAGTTTCATGGTCCACAATCCCGGCCGGATAGGCACGTTCGAGTTCGTCGTCCTCAGCGGCCTGCGGGCGGCGCAGTTGATGCGCGGCTGCACGCCCCGAGTCAAAACCTCACACAAGCGCATCGTGACGGCGCAGATGGAAGTCGCCGCGGGCGCCGTGTCGCGGGTGCCGCCGATCGTTGCCGCCCCGGAAGCGAGTACATCATGAGGGCATTCAAGACGACAGAGGTCAGCCATGACAGCGCCGACAGGCCCGGCAAGTGCCCGTCGTGCGGCTCGCGCGACATCGTGACGACGTCGAAGGTCATCGACGCGTCGACCTACTGGCGATGCGGGTCGTGCGGCGAAATCTGGAACGTCGAACGGCAGCGTGCCGGCCTGCGGTTGGCGTACAGGCGGCCGTTCGGCACGTAGACGCAGGGCTCTGCTTGCCCGGCGCGGCCCCCGTCGATGCCGCGACGCTGCGCCGGCGCTACTCGATCTTCTTCGCCTGCAGCTCCTGGCCGGCCTGCGAGAGCACGAAGTGCGTTACCTTGCCGTCCTGTCCCATGACGAAGGCGAGCGCGATCGGCGGCGCCTTGGCGAAGAACTTCGTTTCCGATTCGGGCAGGAGCTCGAACTTCGCCTGTCCGGTCGCCTGTGCCGTGAGGTTGTCGCCCTCGCGCGCGATCGTGACGACGAACCCCGGCCGTAGCTCGTACTTGCCGACGTACCTGTCGAAGATCGCCGGATCGACCTTCGCCACCGTTCGTACGGCTGGCACCTCGTACTTATGCCCGTAGTAGATGGCCATGACGTCGCGGGCGACGGTCGAGGAGCTCGCGGCATCCGTGTTGGCCAGGACGATGACGGTCATCTTCGCGTCCGGCAGCCGCACGAAGCTCGCTGAGAAACCGTTGATGCCGCCGCCGTGCGCGATGCGCTTCTGCCCGCCGAAGGCGTTCGGCGAGGGCGACGCAATCTGCCAGCCGTACGCATAGTTGTCCCTGAAGGGCGTCCACATCACCTGCTTCGCGGCCTCCGGCAGCAGTTTCTCGGTATAGAGCGCCTGATCCCACTTCAGCAAGTCCTCCACCGTCGAATACATCGCGCCGGCCGCGTAGGGCTGCTGCATGTCGAGCGCGGCAGCGTTCCGCAGGCGGTCGCCGGCGCCCGTGTATCCGGATGCACGGCGGGGAATGACCGCGCTCGACCAGTCGTACCCGGTGTCCTTCATGCCGAGCGGCGTCAGGATCATGTCCTGCAACACCTGCTCGTACTTCCTGCCGGTGATCTTCTCGATGACGAGACCGAGGAGGAAGTAGCCGGAATTGTTGTAGGCGTACTTTTCGCCAGGTGTCCACTGCAGCGGCAAGTCGCGGAAGAACGCGACGATCTGGTCCGTGGTCTTCGGCACCATGTTCACTTCCCGCCACTCCTTGATGCCGGTGTAGGTGGGAATGCCGGACGTGTGCGTGAGCAGATGATGGATCGTCACCGGCTTCCAGGTGTCCGGACAGGGCGCCAGGTACAGGCACGCGGAATCCTCGAGCTTCACTTTGCCTTGCTCGCGGAGCTGCATGATCAGCATCGATGTGAACTGTTTCGTGATCGATCCGATGCGGAACCTCGTGTTTGGCGCGTTGGGAATCTGCCACTCGACGTTCGCGTAGCCGTATCCTTTCGACACGAGCGGCGTTCCCTCGCGCGCGAGCAGCACGCTGCCACTGAAGCCGTGTACTTTCATGTGCGCGTCGACGAGCTCGTCGATTCTCTTTGCCAGCGTAGCGGGATCGAGTGGGGCCGGCTTCGCGGCCGGTGCGGCCGCGGGCGCCGCGGCAGGAGAGGCCCCCTGACGAGCGAGTGCGCGACCCTGCGGTATGCAGACGAATGCGAACAGAAGGACAGCGACAACAGTCGATTTGAGGCGCATATGGCGAATCCTATACCTGGAGGGACGAAAGGCAAGAGACGCAGTCATATACGTAGCCGTGTGTCCCAGGTTCGGATAGATTCGATGCCGGAACATGCCCGTCACGCTGCTCGGCGTCCCCTGGGACGGCTCGTCGTCATACCAGCGCGGCGCCGCGGAAGCGCCACCGTTGATTCGCGCGGCGCTGTGTTCGCCGTCGACCAACGCGTTCAACGAGCGCGGCGACGACGTCTCGTCGCCGGACGTCCTGGCAGACGCCGGCGACCTTGCGCTCTCGATTGACGCTGCGGGGGCCCGCGATGCGATCGAGCAGGGCGTTCGCCGCGTGCTCGACGCCGGGTCGATCCCCCTGCTCCTCGGCGGCGATCACTCCATCACCTATCCAATCCTGCGGGCGTTCAGGGAACGGCGTCCACTGACCGTCCTGCATTTCGACGCTCACGGCGATCTCTATGACGACTTCGGGGGAGACCGTTACTCGCACGCGTGCCCGTTCGCGCGCGTGATGGAAGAAGGACTTGCCGGGGGCCTCATTCAGGTCGGCATCCGCACGCTGACGCCGCATCAGCGCGCGCAGTCGAAGAGGTTCGGAACGGAGGTCTTCGGGCCGCCGCGATGGCGCGAAGCAGCCGCCGCCGTCGCGAACGTCAGCGGAGCTGTCTACGTATCGCTCGACCTCGACGTTCTCGAACCGATGCTGGCGCCAGGGCTCTCGCATCCCGAGCCGGGAGGGCTTACGGTGCGCGAAGTGCTGGACGTGCTGGCCGCTGTCCGTGCGCCGGTGGTTGGCGCCGACCTCGTCGAGTACAACCCTCGCAACGACCTGCGCGATCTCACGGCGCGCGTCGCCGCGAAGTTCGTGAAGGAGCTGGTCGGCATAATGCGCGCTACCAGCGCAGCGGCTCGGGGAAGAACTCGTCCGCCAGACGACTCGGACGACTGACGACTCGGACGACTCGGACCACTCGGACCACTCGGACTACTCGGACTTTCGAGCACAGCGGGCAATCAGCGCTTCGAGCACCTCCGGATCCGGCGGCTTCGTCAGGTGATGGTCGAAGCCGGCGTCGCGCGACAGGCGCTTGTCCTCGTCCTGCCCCCAGCCGGTCAGCGCGACGAGGACAACGCGCGATCCTTTCATCTGTCGGATGCTCCGGGCTGCCTCGTAGCCGTCCATGTGCGGCATGCCGATGTCGAGGAAGGCGATCTGCGGATCGAAGGTGCCCGCGAGCGCCACCGCCTGCGCGCCGTCGGGCGCGACGCGCACGTCGTGTCCCTTGAAGTCCAGCATGAGCCGCAGCATCTCCGCGGCGTCCGGATTGTCTTCCGCGATCAGAATCCGGCACGGACGTGCCGCCGGCTCGACCCCTCGTCTCGCCTCATCGTCGCCCTCGGCGGCGGACGCGAGCGGCAGGCGGACGATGAAGGTGCTGCCGTGTCCGGGTCCCGTGCTCGCGGCGGTGATCGTGCCGCCGTGCAGCTCGACAAGGCGCCTGGCCAGCGTCAGTCCGATACCCATGCCGCCGAGCGTGCGATCCCGATGCGAGTGGACCTGCGTGAACATGTCGAACACGCGCGCAAGGTCCTCCGGCGCGATGCCGATGCCGTTGTCCGTGACCGCGACGACGGCCCGCGTGCCTTCGATCGATGCGGAGACGCGGATCATCCCGCCGGTGTCGGTGTACTTCGCGGCGTTGTTGAGCAGGTTGGCGAAGATCTGGGCGACGCGGGTGAAGTCCGCTTCGACGCGGACGGGATGCTGCGGCAGATCGAGCACGAGCGCGTGCCGCCGCGACTCGATCAGCGCCCGCGTCGATTCGATCGCGCTTTGAATCACGGCGCGGACGTCGAGTTGCTCGCGCCGCAGCTCCACTTTGTTCTGCGTGACGCGCGCGATGTCGAGCAGGTCGTCGGTGATGCGCACCAGGTGCAGCAGTTGCCGCTCCATCGTCGCGCGGGCGCGCTCGACCAGTTCCGGGTTGTCGCGCGCGAGGCGCATGACCTCGAGCGCCGTCCGGATCGGCGCCAGCGGGTTGCGCAGCTCGTGCGAGAGCGTCGCGAGGAACTCGTCCTTCCGCCGGTCGGCGTCGCGCAGCGTCAGCTCCGACAGCTTGCGATCCGTGACGTCGACGATGACGCTGACGCAGCCGTAGACGTCGCCGTGCGTGTCGAACAGCGGCTCGACGTCGTTCTGGACGTAGACGACGCTGCCGTCGCTGCGGACGATTTCGATCTCGTTGCTCACGCGCGTGCGGTGGGCGATGGCGTACTGCATCGGCAGCTCGGCGGCGGGTATGTCGATGCCGTTGCGCTGTATGCGATACGGCGGCGTCGTGCCGGGCGGCGGCGTCAGCGAGAAGTTGACGTCGGCGGGGAGGTGCAGGAGCGCTGCGGCCGCGCGATTGCCCGAGATGTAGCGGCACTCGGGATCGTGCGCTATGGCGATCGGCACCGGCGCCCGCTCGAGCAGTGCCGGCAGCGAGTGCCGCCGCTGCCGCAGCTCGTCGGGGCTCAGATCGTCGATCGCGTCGTAGGGCCCCGGCTGCATGGCACCAGTGTTCCACCGCGGCGCCGCGGCGTCAAAGCCGCAGCGTCCCTGACTCCACTTGAACATTTCGCACGACGATGGCATCGTCGTCCAAGAGGGGCCGGACCGGCGAGGATGGACGTATGGATACGAGCCGAGTGCCGGCCTCTCTGCGCGAACGCCTTGGGACCGAGGCGACTGCCGGTCTTGTCGATCTGTTCAACGATGCTCGGGCGGAGTGGCGTGTGGACGTGATCTCGGCCGCGACGGACCGTTATGAACGCCGTCTGGTGGAGGAGACGTCGAAGCTCCGCGTCGAGATGACGCATGGCTTTGCGTCGCTGCGCCAGCAGATAGCCGGGTGCTGCACGCGTCAGGAACAGAGAGAGGAGTCGGCGGCACTCCGCGGAGATATCGGGTCGGTCCGTGGAGAAATCGCCGTCCTTTGCGGCGAGATCGCGGCCGTTCGAGGCGAGATCAACGGGCTGCGGCAGGAGATTACGAACAGCCGTTTCGAGCTTTTGAAGTGGGCCTTCATCTTCTGGGTCGGCCAGTTCTTCGCGCTGGCCGGGCTCATGGCGGTGGTCGTCCAACAGCTTCGCTCCGGCGGGTGATCTCGCCCGCTGAACCCTCACTGTTTTCTGTAGACGGCCTTTCGTGAAAAGGTCCCGCGAAAATTCACGGTCGTGTTCTCGACGACGAGTTCGCCGTCTTCGAGCCGGTACACGTTCGTGATCCGCCAGTCCGGCTGTCCTTCCATCGGCACTGTTGACGTGAGCACAAGGGCGTCTCCCTTCCACGCCGCCGTGGTCGTGTAGGTGGAGCTACCGACCTTGCTGACGCTCTCGGAGCCATCGAGCTTGTAGACCCACGTGAGGACCTCTTCGCGGCCGTCCCGTTCTGAACGGTGCTCCACTTTCATCTCCGTGGCCGATTGCGCGATGGTCAGCGAGATGTGCTTCGGCCGCGCCGGCATTTCCGGAAGGGGTGGTGCGCCGGGTGGTAGAGCCGGCGCCGGGCGCGGCTCGGGCGGGTTGATCCATGTCCATACGCCGGAGAAGTCAGGCCTGGTCTGGGCGGCTGTGGACGCGAGCGTGAAGGCGACGGCGAGGATACTCATACGAGCTGCGTGCGTCATGGCGGACTCCATCGCTATGAGTGGGCCACGCAGGGCGCTCGGTTGGCTTTTATACGTACGGCACCCGTCCTTTGCACGAGGCGATCCGCTTCACTGTTTGCGGTGGAGCATCTTCATGGTGAACATCCCGGCCGGCGTCTCGCGCGTTGTCTCGACGATGAGCTCTCCGTTTTCGACCCGATAGACGTCTTTCACTCGACCGAGCGGCTTCTCGTCAGCCGACACCTCCGAAGAGAGCACCAGCGACGCGCCGTCCCACGCTGCCGTCGTCCTGAAGACCAGCGGCCCCATCTGATTGACGCTGGTCGAGCGATCCAGCTTGTAGGTGAACGTGTAGACGGCCTCGCGTCCGCCGGTCTCGACGCGCCGCTCGACTTTCAGCTCGCTCTCCGACTGCGAAACGGTAATCGACAGTGTCTGCGGCGGCGGAGGTGCGCCGCTGCTCGGCGATGGCGGCGCCGGCCGGGCATCGGGCGCTTCGACTGGCTTCCACGTCCCGGAGAGGTCCGGTTTGCTTTGTGGAGCGGCGCATTCGCGGTCCAGGAGTTCCGCGGCGTTCGCCATACCCGCAAGCGTCATGCGGCGGATGCGCATCCGGCGATAGCCGGCGTCCGAGCACAGTGCCGGGCTGAGACGCGACGTCCGTTTGCCGGACGCGGGTCCGAGATAGAGGAGGGCGTCGAGTTGATTCGCCAGGCCGCTGCCCCTTGTGAGCGCAAGGCTTGGTGACGGCCATGCCGCGCCGTCGGCTCCGATGACGGCGAGGTCCGCGACAGTCCCGACGACGAATGCTCTCACGCCGGCTTTGTTCTCGAGGTGTTCAATCAGATTCGGGCCCTGGAGGTTCTGTCGCATCAGGTGCATGCCGCCGTAGATGACGAGCGCCCGGCGTTGCCTGGCGAGGACCTCACGCATGATGAGATCGGCCGGGTAGGCGCTGCGCCCGAGGCGCAACGCCTCTTGTCGATCTTCCGATGTTCGGACGGCGTCCCAGTCGATCGGCGGATCTCCGAGGAGGATGCGCAGCCGCCGCGTCTCCGGCAGCCGTAGATTGACGGCGCGCACGGCGCGGAAGAAGTCCTCGTAGATCGGACGATCCCAGATCATGTGCGCCTGGGTCGTGTCCTGCCAGATCTTTTCGAGCTCGTCGGGCGTGACGTCCGCGCCGGCCGCGAACCGACCGATGACACTCTGATAACGGGAATTGCCGAACTCGACGACGACGTCGTTCGCGACGGCTGCGAATCGCGGATCGCGAATCAGCGCGAGACGGAAGGCATGCGACCGTTCGTCACCGTGCAACTCGTCGAGCGCAACGATCGGGTGTGTTCGGAACGCGGCAACGATCGTGGCGATGGGATCGCGCGGCCCGACGTCGAGCGCCTGGCCGACGGCGGGCGAGCTTGCAGATACCGCCATCGTCGCGACTGCGAGTGCGCAGATCAACTGCACGGCGATGGGCTCGGCCGGGCGACGCCGGGAGGATTGCACAGCGGCGGCGGTGGCGGCGGAGGCGCAGGGTACGGCGCGCGGCGCGCGCGGAAATCCGGAGCGGCGGGCGGCGCCGGGAGCGTACGGCTCGAGGCTGTGAGTCCCGCCCAGAGCACGCCTGCGAGCACGGCCACGGCGGCGCCGATCGCAAGCAGGCGGCCTGGCGAAGCGATGCGATGTCCGGACATACGTTCGGCCCTCCAGCGGACGTCATCCACCATTCCGAACAGCAGGCGCGCGACGACGAGCAGCGGCACTGCGGTGGTGCCCGGCCGCTCCGCCTGGCACTCCCACAAGTCCGATTCGATCTCCGCTCGGCGCCGCTCGCGGATCGCGTGCGGCATGCGCCACGTGTAGAGGCGCGTCCACATTCGCACCGCGGCGACGGCGAGCCGCAGCGGCATCGACGTCATGCGGGCGCCACTCTCTTCCGCCGCAGTCTCTCGACCCGGCGGGCAACCGCATCGTCATGGCAAGCGCGCGCGGCCGTGACGCCGGCGTCGGTCAGGGCATAGAGCCGGCGTCCCGGCCGGTTCTCGTCGGCGGCGATCTGCGGGTCCTCCCAGCGGCTGCTGAGCAGGCCCATGTTCTCGAGGCGTCCCAGCGCGCGATAGAGCGTGCCGTAGGCGGTGAGCAGCCGCCGCTCCGAGGCGTCCGCGACGTAGCGGGCCACCTCGTAGCCGTGGAACTCCCTCGCGCGCCGCTTCCGCAGTTGCAAGGCCGCCGCGAGGATCGACTGTTCGAGCGGTACGAGCGCGCCGGGCTTGCGTCGCATGGCGCGGCGATTATATGCAGATATATGCCTATTCTGTCTACCATCGCGCCAACTCGGCCCGGACCGAGCTCAGTGTGTTCTGACGAGTACACTGTTGCGCGCGTCGCGCACCTCGAGCCACTCGAGGAATGTTCGCTATTCACATTCAGCATTGACCATTTAGCATTCGGCATTCAGCATTCAGCATTGACACCCCGCATCTCCATCCTCCTCCCCGCCTGGAACGACGCACGGACGCTCGGCGCATGCCTGGCGAGCATCCGCCGCCAGACCGAGCGCTCGTGGGAGTGCCTCATCGTCGACGACGGGTCCACTGACGGCACGCGTGAGTGCGCCGAGGACGCATGCCGGCAGGACGAGCGGTTCAGACTGATCGCGACGGCGCATCGTGGACTGATCGCCGCGCTGAACACCGGCCTCGCGGAGTGCCGCGCGACACTCATCGCGCGCATGGATGCAGACGATGTGATGCATCGCGAACGGATCGCCGCGCAGGCCACGATGATGGACGCGCAGCCGGAGCTGGCTGCTGTCGGATGCCACATCCGGCTGTTTCCGCGGCGGTCGCTCGCGCCGCGGCTGGTGGAGTACGAGCGATGGCTGAACAACCTGTGTTCGGAGCAGGATGTGCGGCGCGACGCGTTCGTCGAGTGCCCGATCGCACATCCGACGCTGACGATGCGGCGCGACATGGCGGCGCTCGGCTACCAGGACCACGGCTGGCCCGAAGACTACGACCTGATCCTGCGCGCGCTCGGCGCGGGCATGCGCATCGGCGTCGTGCCGCGGCGACTGTTGTCGTGGCGCGATCGCGCGGACAGCCTGTCCCGCATCGATCAGCGCTACGCGCAGGAGCGCTTCACCGCGTGCAAGGCGCATTACCTCAGCGCCGGCTTTCTCGCCGCGCCCGAACGATATGTGCTCTGGGGCTATGGCGGCACGGGACGCGCGATGTGGAAGGGGGGTGGCCCCAGGGGGGACCGCCCCGGGCACAATTTGGTATTTTATGAGGACCGGCACGGGCCCAAGAAAGAC